>CAZQGQ010000001.1:0-33693 GCA_964593365.1 uncultured Candidatus Saccharibacteria bacterium
GCGGACTAACGAATAGACAGAGCGAATCGCTCAAGCGCTTGAGCGAGCGGCAGATCCCCGCTTCTCGAATCCGAAAGAAGCTCTATCAGCTCTCGCGAAAGTTTGCGTGCGCCGTCTTTGCCCCACTTGGGATTCCCTTTCTGCATCATGTCGCGGGCCTTCCAATGTAGGAGACCATGCACCGCTTCAGGTGCGTCTCCCTCGCGGAGCGCCTTAACGATCTCTTTCCAGAGCGCCGCAGATTCTCTTGCGCCAAGGGCACCGATAAGTGCCCCGTTAAAGCCGCGGGAAGCAGCCGCGCGCGCTTCAAATGAAAAGGTTTTATCGGCAAGCGCTTCTATCTTCTTTACGCGCGAAGCAAGGAGCTTCGGAGCAAGTATGGCAATCGGGTTCTGGGACTCTGCGAGATGTTCAAGGTTTTTCAAGACAATCTCAGAGGAGTCTGCGGTTGAAAACGGATCATCAAGAAGGACCAGCGTTTTTGCAAAAAAGAGTCCTTGCGTACTAACAGCTTCCGCAAGTGATTCATCAGTAACCGCGTCTACCGTAAGCCGGAGATACGGAGCGTCCGGCCGCTTTGCGCGAGCAGCGGCTACCCACTGAAAGGCTTTCGCTCGAGCCTTATTGCTATCTGATCCGTGGAAGAGATATATCACCTCCGTATTGTACCTAAAAAGCCTGCATCTCGCCCCAGCTTGGCCCCGTTCGAGCCTCTGCAGTCACGGGAACATTGTGCGCTTCCTTCGGGGGAATAACGGACTCCATGATGGTTTTGATCTTGCCGATCAGTTCGTTCGCTCGTGTCTCTCTTATTTCAAACACGAGTTCGTCGTGCACCTGGAGAAGAAGGTGCGCGTCTTCGCTTCCTTCTTTCTCGAGCATGGCATCAATCTCAACCATCGCCCGCTTGATGACGTCAGACTGCGTTCCTTGGATCGGTGCGTTGATCGCCATCCGTTCAGCCTGTGCACGTACATACGGAAGCGGGGATTTCATCTCAGGAAACTGTCGGCGTCGCCCGAACATCGTTTCGGTGTACCCGTGCTTTCTCGCAAACCCTTTCGTCTTCTCAAGATACTCCGCGAGCGTCTTAAACGTACTGAAATAATCGTCATAGAACTGGTGCGCTTCTGCTGTTGTCGTTTTGAGCTGGGAGCGAAGCGAGTTCACGCCCATGCCGTAGAGAATGCCGAAATTGATTGCTTTGGCTTTTCGGCGCATCTCCGCATCTACCTTGTCTCCTGAAACGCCAAACACCTGCGCCGCAACTTCGCGGTGCACGTCGCGCCCGTTGCGGAAAATCTCACAGAGCTTCTCGTCTCCTGAGAGGATTGCGGCGAGCCGAAGCTCGATCTGCGAGTAGTCGAGCGCTGCGATAACAAATCCTTTCGGAGCGATAAACGCGTTTCGAATTACCTTCCCGCGCTCAGTGCGAATGGGGATGTTTTGCAAGTTAGGATTCTGAGACGCCATGCGTCCGGTCGTCGTCCCGGTCTGTACAAACGAAGCATGCAGGCGACCTTCAGCATCAAGAAGCGGAGGGATGCTTTCCACATACGTTGAGAGAAGCTTTTGCACTTCACGGTATTCCAAAATGTCCTCAACTACCGGGTGGAGGTCTTTTATCTTCTCAAGCTCTGATTCTCTGGTGGAGCGCTGGCCGCCCGCGGTCTTCTTCTGCCCTTTGACCTGCAACCCGAGCTCATCAAAGAGCACGACGCCAAGCTGCTGGGGAGAACCCACATTAAACTCATGTCCGGCTGCCTCGTAGATGCGCTTCTCGATTGCCTCAAGCTCGGTGCGATAGCGCGCAGCAAGCTCTCCTAGCTTTTCTTTGTCGATCAAGACACCGTGCTCCTCCATCTTCTGGATGACCGGCACTAAGGGCTTTTCGATTTGCTCGTATACCTCTGCCGGGCGCCCCGCCGCTGCAATACTCTTTTCAAGAGACGCGTACGCGTCTGCGAAGCTTCTTGTCTCGGTGTACGCGAGAATGTCATCGAGCGAGGAGTTCGTGAATTCAGAGTGCAGCAGCCAGAGCATTACCTGCGCTTCTCGAAACTCCCGATCAGGAACCACTTCCTCTTCTTCTGCAGAGGTGTCCTCTTCTGAGACTTCCTCTCCCCCTCCGCCCAGAACAGCCTGCGCCCTTGGTCGTAGTGATCGGAATCCAAGCTCATCAAAGATGGCCAAGATCTTAGGAAGCCGATCGTCGTTTGCGGTCTGCGTGTCAGAAAGTCGGAATGCAACCTTCGCATCGGTGCGTATGGTCGCCAGCATCTTCGAGAAGATCGCGTCTTCTTCGTGTTTCTTAAGCAGATCGATCATGCGCTGCTTGATCCCCGCAGCAAGCAGCTTCCCTTCGTCTTTCTTAAGGGTCGCAAATAAGTTTTCAAGAGTGCCAAAATTCACGACCAAGTCGGTTGCGGTCTTCTCGCCGATTCCCGGGACACCCTTGATGTTGTCTGACGGATCACCGCGAAGCCCTTTCCAATCGGGTATGAGGTTCGGAGCAAATCCGAAGCGCTCTTCGACCGCTTTCTGGTCGTAGAGAATGGTTTCGTTCAGTCCGCGCTTTAAGGTGTATACCTTTACCCGCTCGCCGTCGACAAGCTGCAGCGTATCCATATCACCTGAGGCGATGATGACTTCGACGTCCTTATCTTTCTCTAATACTTTTGCAAGCGTGCCGAGAATATCGTCCGCCTCAAACCCTTCACGCTCATAGATAGGAATACAAAATGCTTTGAACACGTCGCGCGAACGGATGATCTGCGAAATAAGCGCGTCGTCTGTCTTCTGTCTCGTTGCCTTATATTCTGCGTACGCTTCGTGACGGACCGTTGGCTTTGGGAGATCGTAGCAAGCAGCGATGTAGTCAGGCTCAAGATCATTCACAATCCGCAAGAGCATCGAGGAAAGTCCGTAGAGCGCGCCAGTCGGCTCCCCTTTCGGGGATGTGAAGTCCGGGAGCGCGTGATACGCGCGGTGAATGATCGCGTGCGAATCGAGTAAAACTAAACGCTTGGGGCGAGCACTCTTAGGCATAGGTAAGTGCGCGCGTTCCGTCTGGAAGCGCTTCAAGAGCAATACTCACATCAGGAGCAGGAAGTGCGTCTGCTACGTTTTCTGGCCACTCAAGCATTATGAGAGTGTGCGGGTCTTCGAGAGTCTCGTCAAAGCCAAGGGGAATAAGTGCTCCGCTTTCCTCAAGACGGTATGCATCCATATGAATGAGGCGCTTGAAGGGAGACCCGGTAAGCGGGTAGATTTTCTGCAGTACGAAGGTTGGGCTGGTGACGTCTTCAGTAACCCCAAGCGCGCGCGCCACCGCCTGCACGAACGTCGTCTTCCCTGCCCCAAGATCTCCTGAAAGTACGACCAGGGTCGCGCCGTTTGTCTTCGGCGTAAGGCGTGCGACAAGCGCTGCTGCTTGCGCTTGAAGGTCTTCGAGGTTTTCTACCCGGTGCTCCATATTTCTATTCTACCAAGTAGGTTATGATGACACCTATGGCGGACCACCCGCACTTTGATACTGAAGCCGAGGACGCAAAACTGAACGTAATCCGAGACAAGGAACAGGAAGACCTTGCAAAGATTCTCGCGGGAAAGCACGGCCTCCAATATACCGATTTCTCCGTCGTTCCCGTGAACGCCGACGCTCTTCGCCTTATCCCTGAGATTAAGGCCCGCGAAGCAGAAGCAGTCGCTTTCGCCCGCGTCTCCAAGCGCCTCTCACTTGCAGTCCATCACCCTGATAACGTCGCGCTTCAAGGGGTTATTGCCGAGCTTGAGAGCCGTGGCTTTACGATCGAGAAGTTTCTCGTCTCGAAGCAAGGCCTTGATCGGGCTCTCGGGCGCTACGCCGACCTTTCCTACGCGAGCGTCTCGACTGCGGGCGTGTTCGATGTTTCAAGTCCTGAGTTTCTCGACCTTTCAGCAAAACTCACGTCAGTTGCAGGACTTGCTACGCACTTAACGGAAACGCTTGCCCAGAAAAAAGGGGCGAAGACCTCGCGCATCTTCGAAGAGGTTGTGATGGCGGCGCTTTCCATGAAAGCTTCCGACATCCACATGGAGCCTGAAGAGAATGATGTTCGCCTGCGTCTTCGTCTCGATGGCATTTTGACGGATGCATTCACGTTCGATCACAAAACGTATCGGCTCATTAACTCGAGAGTGAAGCTTCTCTCGGGGTTGAAGCTGAACGTCGAGAACCGAGCGCAGGACGGGCGCTTCACGATCGCGGTAAGCGGAACAGAAGTCGAAGTTCGTACTTCGATCATCCCAGGAGGTTATGGAGAGTCGATCGTACTTCGTATTCTTGACCCGAACGCATTGAATCGCACCTCTTCTGGCATGGGTATTCATTCGAAACTCCTTGCGCGGCTCCAGACCGAGATGCGCCGACCAAACGGAATGCTTCTCACCACGGGACCAACAGGATCGGGTAAGACGACGACTCTGTATACCTTCTTGCGAGAAATCCATACGCCAGACATTAAGATCGTGACCATCGAAGATCCGATCGAGTACCACCTTCCCGGAATCGTGCAGACGCAAACGGAAGGCAAGGACTACACGTTCGCGTCTGGTCTTCGTTCTATTTTGCGCCAAGACCCCGACGTTATTCTTGTGGGAGAAATCCGCGATGCAGAAGTTGCAGAGACTGCGATGCAGGCAGCCTTGACCGGACACTTCGTGTTCTCGACGCTCCACACCAACAACGCTGCAGGTACGTTCCCTCGCCTTGTTGACCTTGGCGTAGACCCGAAAGTATTCGCTTCGGCAATCACGGTTGCTATGGCGCAGCGCCTGCTTCGAACCTTGAACCCAGAAACGAGAAAAGCGCGTCCTTCGACAGACGCGGAAAAGAAGATGATGGAGCAGATACTCTCGACGGTGACCGACAAGTCACTCCTCCCGGCCTCACTCGACACCGTGTACGACGCAGTAGGAGATGATCAAGGAAACACTGGATATAAAGGGCGTACGGGCGTCTATGAGGCTATCTTCATGGACGAGGAGCTGGGTATTTTCTTGCGAGACAATCCAAGCGAATCAGATATCGCGCATAACGTCCTTCGACAAGGATTTTTGACTATGACCCAAGACGGCATCCTTAAGGTGCTTGCAGGCGTCACGACTTTTGAAGAATTGCAGCGCGTTGTCGAGCTTCCACGCATGTAGGTTCTTGGAACCTGAGAAAAGAAAACATCCCGCACACAACCCTCCAGGCTGAACGAAACGCCTGAGGAGTCCACCAGCACTCCGCGCCGAAGCGCGGCACCAGAAGATCCTTGGGGAGTCGCCCTGAGCCGTCAAGCCTTGCCTAGAGGGTTCTATGCAGGATGTTTTTGTAAAAGAAAACGAGCGGCAGCGCTCGTGTGATAGAATGCTAGCATAGACAATTTGTATGTCAAGTACCCCCGATGAAGCCAAGATAAAGGATCTGACGCGCGAACAGACGCTCGATAGCGCTTTGCGACCGGGTGTATGGGACGAATACGTTGGACAAGGTCACGTCAAAGCGAACATACGCGTTGCGCTTGATGCAGCACGCAAACGCGGCGGCATGCCCGAGCACATTCTCTTTTATGGCCCGCCGGGAGTTGGAAAAACGACACTCGCCCACCTGGTTGCAAAGACACTTGGTGCTCCGATGAAGTCGACGTCAGGCGTTGCTATCGAGCGCGCCGCTGATCTTGCAGCCATTCTTACCAATCTTGAGCCAGGGACCGTTTTATTCATCGACGAAATCCATCGGCTTGGCACAAAGATCGAAGAACTTCTCTACCCTGCTCTTGAATCTGGATCTCTCGACATCGTGCTTGGCAAAGGACCATCCGCACGAACCGTTGAGCTCGCGCTTCCTCCATTCACGCTTGTCGGAGCGACAACGAGAGTCGCACAAATCTCAAGTCCGCTTCGTTCGCGCTTTGGCGGCGGAACCTACCAGCTCGATTTCTATGAAAACGAAGACATGCGCTCGATCATCGCTCGATCTGCAACGGTTCTGAATCTTTCTGTGCCCTCTTCAGTCGTTGAGATGATCGCCGGGCGAAGCCGCGCAACCCCGCGCGTTGCAAACGCGCTTCTGAAGCGCATCCGGGACTACTCAGAAGTGCACGAAAAGGATATTACGCCTGAGGTATGCGATCTTGCCTGCCAACTCTTTGGCATTGATCCCTTAGGGCTTACCAAGGACGACCGCCGCTACCTTGAGACCTTGGATAACAGCTTCAAGGGTGGCCCTGCGGGTATCCGCGCGCTTGCCTCTGCGCTCCATGAGGATCCGGATACCGTCGAGAACGTGTACGAACCGTACCTGCTTCGGCTTGGGTTTATCGAGCGATCGCCTCGCGGACGTATGCTCACCCAGAAAGGAAAGGCGTACTTGGAAGGCTAGTCTTGGGCAGCGTTTGAGCCTGCGACAAAGCCGGTCGTCCAACAGAGCTGTAGGGAGTATCCGCCTGACGGGCGCGTGATGTGGAGCAGGTCGCCTGTCACAAACAGGTTCTTGAAGCGCCTTGATTGCATGGTGCGCATGTTGATTTCAGTCAGCGGCACGCCGCCGTCTGCAACCACTGCTCGCTCCATTCCCATGAGCCCCGATACCGTGAGCGGAAGCGCTTTCAAAAGCTCCGCCATCTTTCGTCGATCGGCTTTAGAGACGCTGTGCACTTTCGTTTCGAAATCTACATCAGTTAACAGATCTTTGAGTGCGTCTGCCATTCCTGCAGGAGCAATCTCTTTCCATACGTTTTTCAGAAGCTTGTTCTTGTTTGCATCAAACACAGCCATGATGTCGCGGTCCAAGATGCCGAGGTCCCTGTCCGGACGTGCATCGATGCGCGCCGTTACCTCTCCCTCGTATAGCAAGTCTGCAACTTTCCCTGCAGCGTTTAGTATCAACGGTCCTGAGATTCCAAAATGCGTGAACAACACTTCTCCTTTCAAAGAAAACTTCCGTGTACCGTCTACAAAAAAGGTGATCTTCATGTCTTTCAGCGTTGTGCCCGATAGCGAGCGCGCCCATGCTTCCTTTGTTTTAATCGGAACAATGGTTGGCGTTGGCGCGACGACCGTGTGACCCAGCTTCTCAAGAAATGAGAAACCATCTCCGGTCGACCCGGTTTCTGGATGCGAGAGGCCGCCCGTCGCAAGGATGCAGGCGCTCGTGTGATAGCGGGCGCCACCTGCGACGATCGTCTGGATGCGGCCGCGCTTCTCTTGGATTTCCGTGACGCGTACGCCCGTTCGCACCTGCACCTTCTTACGGGTCAGGTACTCCTTCAGTACTTTGCATACGTCTTCCGCGTCTTCGGTTTCCGGAAACGCGCGGTTTCTCGCTTCAACTTTTAGCGGAAGCCCTCGACTCTCGAAAAACGCGAACGTGTCTTTCACTCCGAACTGCGAGAAGGCAGAATAGAGAAACTGCTCCGCATCGCCAAAGTGCTTGAGTAGGACCTTTTCGTCTAGTTCTGCATTCGTTACGTTGCAGCGTCCTCCGCCTGAGATACGAAGCTTCTCGCCAAGGCGCTTATTCTTCTCAAGCAGGAGAACGCGCTTCCCTTGCTCTGCTGCGCGTCCTGCTGCCATCATGCCGGCGGCTCCTCCTCCAACTACTACAACGTCATAGGATTCGGTGATCTTTTCCATAGCGGCTATTTCTCAAGGTCCAGGACCTCATCGATGCGTATCTGGGCGACAAACTCTGGAACGTGCGAGACCAAGACCATCGCGCCTTCATAGCTATCGAGCGCTTTTGCGATAACCGGCAAGTGCCTGAAGTTGATGTGGTTGGTCGGCTCATCAAGAATAAGGAGTCCTGGACGCTCAAGTACCAGGCGCGCGAACGCTACTAGTCCCTTCTGCCCTTCAGATAGAACGCCAATCTTCTTTTGCATTGTCTCTGCTGAGAGCAAGAATCCTGCGGCCGTTGCGCGCATTCGTTCCTCATCGTTCTTTTCCATCACGTTCATGAGCGATTTGTACACCGTGTCATCAAAGTTCAATGTCGAGAAATCCTGACGGTAGTAGCCGACCCGAATATCGTCCCCGAACTTCGCCCCCTCAGCTGTCTTGTGTGCGATCGATTCAAGCAATGTGGATTTGCCGATGCCGTTTGGACCCTTCAAGAGAAGATGGTGCCCCTTGCGAAGCGAGATGTCTGCCGTCTTCTTTCTAGGAGCATGCGTCTTTGGGTTCATCGTCGTAAGCGAGGTGATGGCGAGGATGACACCTGTAGCATCCTCCTGCACGGGAATGGTGAACGGTCGGATCGTCTTATCTTCCTTGCGCACATCCACCTTCTCCTCTTCCATCTCTTCGATCTCTTCACGCATTTTCTTTGCGACCAAGCGCATCTTGCCTCCCTTTTGCGCGAAGAAGTTTGCCTTGTCCTTGTTTTCCTGGATCTTCTTTGCGAGCTGCGCGTTCTTGCGGTTCTCTCGTTCGATACGAGCAGAGATCTCTTTTAGGAGATCGTAATAGTTGCCAGCGTACTGCTCTACCTTGCGCGAATGCACATCAAGATAAAGCACCCCGTCTGAAAACGAGTTCAAGAAATCGGCATCGTGAGAAATGACGAGACAGGTCTTCTCGTAGTTTTTCAAAAAGTCAGTAAGGTGCTCAATGCCTGCGGTATCGAGATTGTTGGTCGGCTCGTCAAGCAAGAGAAGGTCGGGGTCTTGTATGAGCGCGGACGCTAGCAACAGACGCGCCTGCTGCCCGCCAGAAAAAGACTTGATGAGGCGGTCTTTAGGAGCGTGCAGGTTCACGATCTCAAGTGCTGCGTCGATCTTCGGATCGATGTCGTACACCTTTTGGGTAAAGCAGCCCTCGAAGAAGGCGCGTATCGTTAGCTCACGCTCGGCGACAGTGATCGCCTGGTGAGCCATAGCAACAGTGAGATTCTGTGACTTAAGGATTTTTCCATCGTCGGGGGTAAGGGTCCCCGCAATGATCTTAAAGATGGTCGACTTGCCTGCCCCGTTCTGGCCCATCACCGTCACCTTCATTCCGCGCTTCAAGGAGAAGTCCACAGCATCAAGAATCGGGTGATTATGCCCGTAACTAAAGGATACTTCTTCAAAGCGCAGGACCGCTTCTCGCGGTCCCGTCGACTCTGGTTTTTGCTTGGACGCTTTGGCCATTTACACTACCCTAGCGCATTTAGCTCGTAGCGAACAGGCCTAGTACGTTTTGGCCTTTGATTTTGCTTTCTTCTTGCGGTTTTCTTTGACCGCATGCGCCACGATCTTTCGTATTAAAGGAAGCGGGAGCGGCTTGTCTAACGGGAACTGAATTGACCCCTTCCCTGTCTTATATCCGGCTGCAGCTTTCTGAAACGCCTTTACCGTTGAGGGGAACGGGTAGATTCCGATGTGGCGCGGGAACGCCGCGAAGTATATGAGGACGCCGTTCAGCTTGTATGCCGGAATGTTGTAGCTGATTTTTTCCTCTGCTTTAGGGGCAGCCGTACGGATTACTTTCCGGATCGCCTTAAGTCTCGTAGAAACCTTCGCTGGAAAACCTTTGATGTATGCGTCAACGGTAGCGCCTTTCTTTTCCATGTATTACAACGTGACTCTGATAATGCAACCAGTATAGCAACGTCTCTGGTTACTTTGGCTCTACAAGGAACGTTCTCGACTTCCTGTTATACGACTCAAGAGGAGTTGCCTTTAGACGGGGGTTGTTTTCAAGGAACTCGTTGAATGATTGGTACTCGCCCATGCCTTTTATATCTAGGTCGTTTAGTTTCCAGTCGTCAAAGCACAAGATAACCGGCTCAGTGATAAGCGGCTCAATGAATTGGAGTACTGTTTTCGACGAGCTATACGTGTCGCAATCTATAAAGACAATCCCGAGCTTTTTGATTCCATACTTCTCTGCCGCTGCGGGGGTTAGCGTCTTTTCATACCAACCATTCACCCAGGTAATTTGATCTGGATTTACTTCTCGCTGTCGTAGACATTCTTTCATTTGGTCAAACGAGCAGGAGTAGAATCCCTTCTTCCAAACACCGTCGTCTTCGTTTTCAGCTCCAGCCGGTAAACCCTCAAAGGAATCAAATCCAAATAGACGCACTTGTTTGGATTCTGTTGCTTGAAGAGCAAGATACATACTTCCAATCGAGTTGCCGTTGAATATCCCGAACTCCAAATAATCGCCTATATCCTCACCTTTTAACTCTTTTAGCTTCCGGACGCATTCGGTAAAAAAGGAGATGAGCTTCTCGGGAGGGACGAGATTCACGGCACAGATATTGTCTACGTGACCTGCGGTCCACGGAGATCGCGGCACCGGTGAAATGATTCTGTAGAGTCTCTTTAATTCTCGCTGGAGCGGGTTATATCGAAACGTCATAGCTTTATTGTACAAGCACGTTATCGAAGGCTTGCCGTGCTTCTTCGTCGGTCATAAATTCAGGCGGGGTTTTCATAAGGAAAGGACACACCTGCTGGGCTTTACTTTGTCTTCCGGTATCAACGAGAAACTGCGCAACTCGAATGGCGTCTACCACCGTGCCTGCACCGTTAATGCTGATCTCGTCTTCAATCACTGAAGTAATGAAGATTGGCGTACGACCGAAGATCTCCCCTTCTATCGTGAGGTTAACGAGCTTGTGGCCTGAAGGTTCGCCGGTGTAGATGAAGCTGACGGTAGGCTGAGCATCGTCTTTGTTAAGGAATTGCGCCAGTGCCGAGCTTTTCGACTTCTCTTTATGTTCAAAGCGATATTTGAGATTGAAGTGATCGGCATTTCCTCCCCGATTCTCCTGGTGTGTTTTCGTAACTTTAATTCCCCGCATCTGGAGAAGCTGCAAAAGGAATCTGTTGAGCATTGTTGCTCCCAGCTGGCTTTTGGTGTCATCACCAAGAACCACCAACCCTTTCGATTCGAATTTCTCCCGCCATTCCTTCTTTGTTGCAAGCGGAGTCGGGATGCAATTTATAAAGCTGCAGCCTGCCTTGAGTGCCTCTTCTGCATAAAAGTATGTGGCTTCGTCGCTACCAGACGGAACGAGATTAAGAACAATGTCAGTTTTGGTCTCTTTAAGAATCTTGGCGACATCCACTGGCTCCGTTGAGCTTTCGTGCACAAGATCTTCTTTTACCTCATCAATAAGCCCGTCGAGAGTTGGGCCGCGATATACGAGAGCATCGTATTCGATAGGGATTGTGATCTCCTTGGAGATATTTGCCCCCATAGCTATGGCTTCGTGGAGTTTCTGTCCTACTTTCCTCTCATCAACATCAAAGGCGCACACGAAGTTGATATCACCAACCTTGTAGGGACCAATCGTCGCATGGAGTAAACCCACCTCTTCTTGAGGGTTTTTGGTATAGAACGAGACCCCCTCTACGAGGGCCTTGGTAAAGCTTCCTACACCTATGACAGCAACGTTTATCTTGCTCATGGGGTCTTGGGTTATTAGTCATCAATACTTGATGACTATTGGACCCTAATGTATAATGGCCACAAGTCACTGTCAAGACACGCGGTAGACTTGAAACATCTCTTATGAAAATCGAGGACTATCTCATAAAGCTCGGCCTGCAAAAAAACAGCGCCCTGGTGTACCTTGCCCTTCTGAAAAGCGGCTCGGCAAAGGCACAGCCGCTCATAAAAGCGACCGGTCTTCACAGAATGCTCGTCTATAACGCACTCGACGATTTGTTGAAGCGAGGCCTCATTACGGTTACTCATCAAAACCGAGTACGCATCTTTCACGCGGAAAGCCCTGCCGTACTTATTGAACAGACGAAGAAATTGCAGGAACTTGCAGAAACAATCGTCCCGCAACTTCGGACGCTCCAGAAGAATGCCCCTGAAGCCATAAGCGTTCGTACTCTTGTCGGCAACGACGGGTTTCGTATAAATCTTGAGACCTTGATCGAGTCCGCCTCTAAGCAGAAAAATAAGGAAATATGCATTATAGGAGGCGCGAAAGACACCGACTTCTATGACGCAACGGACGGGTGGTATTCCTCCTATATAGCGCTTCTCGAGAAGAAGCATGTGAAGAAAAGACTCCTGGCACCCGCTTCCTACTCGTCTGAGTTTAAAAAGAAGTTTGCTTCGGAAAAGAATACTGAGCTTCGTACTCTTTCGAAGGGACTGTCCTCCCCTACCTATACGCGTATAACCAAAGACATGGTGTCTATTGAGCTCTACACGCCACATCTCACCATCATCCAAATAAAGAACCAAACCGTTGCTCAGGCTTATTTGGATTCTTTTGAACTTCTTTGGAAGAACTCTGAAAAATACTAAGACGTTCTATTGATTATCGAATTTATTTCATCAAATCTTTTATACCCCCGTCTACAACTTCCCGGAACACCATAGAGCGGTCTACTTCGCAGTCTGCGTCGAAGTTCAGCGTGCCGGTTACAGCATCGTAGTTTTGTAAACTGCTGATGTAGTTAGCAACCAGCTGAGGGTCATCTCCTACTTTAGCTATCGCCTCAGCCAATATCTTGATGGCATCGTAATGGGCCGCCGCTAGATAGACAGGGTCGGTGCCATATCGGGCTTTGTATCTGCTTTTAAAGTTCTTTGTTGCCGCAGTATCATCCTCAGAAGGTGTCGCAATGTACTCGTAGTCAACATAACGAATTCCGTCTGCGAGACTACGATCCTGAAGACCAGGATTATTAATAGTATAGATATCGCTAACGACAGGGGTTGTAACTCCCACCTCTTTAAACTGTCTTAGCATTACCTGTACTGGATTTGTTGTTTGAACATACACAATTACATCTGCATCTGCTTGTTGCGATCTTATCTTCGCGAGATTGGTCCGGTAATCTCCAGCATCAGCAGTCGCCGGATAAAACTCGGAAAAAACAATACGGCCACCTGCTTCTTCGTATGCTTTTTTAAATTCTTCAGCCACACCTCTTCCATACTCGTTATCCGGCAAAAGGGTGATCGCCCGCTTGTATCCAAGGTCGTTCAAGAGCTCAGTAAATCCAATCCCGAAACTTCGGGCCGTCAGTGCCAACCGGCAAGAAAGTTCGTTGTTATCAAAATACGATGGAGTAACGGAGCCTGGAGTAATAATTAGATTGTGATCATCCACCACCGCTTGGCGAATAGATCCGACCACCGCACTGGTTTCGGCAACAACATATTTTACATCTTGAAACTTAAGGGCTTGGTAGGCACTTAGTGCTTGTGTCGCGCTACTCGCAGTATCTTCAGTAATTAACTCAATTCTTTTTCCATTAATCCCCCCGTTTCTATTTATTTCTTCGATAGCAAGCGCCGACCCGTTTCGCTGTAATTCGCCCATAACTGCTGTCACTCCCGTGAGGTTATAGGCCCCACCTATCTTGACGCTGTTCTCTAACTGGCTCGTCTTAAACCAGACCCCAACAGTAATAAGAATAACCACTGACACAGCCGTGAGTACCCATGGTTTGTTTTTCATGGTGAGAATGTTGACATAGTTATACTTATACAGTCAAATATGTCGACAGGCTTACTCGTTTTTGCAAAAATACATAGATTATATAAGATATATTTGTTGTCGAAATACTAGACAAAAATATGAGAAAAGAACTTGTGGAGGAAAATCTAAAGGAAATAGGTCTATCCTCAAACGAGGCTAAGGTCTACTTGGCTGCAATTGCACTTGGATCCTCCCCTGTCTCGGCCTTAGCTAAGGCTTCGGCTGTAAAACGAACGACCGTCTACTCTGTAATTGAGTCGCTTAAAGAGAAGGGGCTTGTCGCTGTTGAGTTACGTGGATTCAAACAACTCTTCCGTGCTGAAAGTCCTGAAAAACTCGAAAACGTTATCGAGTTGCGGAAGCGACAATTTGAAAAGAACCTGCCGGACCTTCTGTCGCTCTACAACCAAAAAGAAACCGGTGGCGTAATTGGCTACTACGAAGGAAAAGAGGCAATAAGGAATGTATATATGGATTTGCTCAGTAATCTGCGGCCACATGACAACTATGCTGTGCTTTCAGAAGGTCCAGCGGTGTTTGATGTTCTTGGCAAGGACTGGTTTTTTAAGTTTATACAAATGCGTGCTAAGGAGCGCCCTGACGTACGGGTGCTTTACGCAGACAATCCGTGGGCACTCGAACACAAGAAACTAGAACAGGAGCATAAAATTCGAGTTCGTATGTTACCCAAAGAAACAAAGTTCTTCGGGAATATGACCATTACTCCGAAAAGTGTATTGATACACAACTTCGACGATCCAATCGTTGGCATCGTCATTGAAAACAAAGTGACACTCCAGGTTCTTCAGCAAATGTTTGATGTCATGTGGGACTCAGTATCAGACATTGCAAACTAATGGAAGCCTCACGATTGTTTTTTGTTATAGTTAGCCTACATGGCAGGTCATTCTAAATGGGCGCAGATTAAGCGAGCGAAAGCGGTCACCGATGCCGCTCGCTCCCGCGTGTTCTCACGCTTTGCGCGAGAAATCGCTCTTGAGTCAAAGCGGGCGGGCGGGAACCTCAGCTCGCCGGGCCTTGTTGCTGTTATTGGCCGCGCTAAGGCAGCAAACATGCCCAAAGATAATATCGAGCGCGCAGTTGCCAAAGGCGCTTCAAAAGACTCGGGTGAGCTTGATCAGGTAGCGTATGAGTTTTATGGGCCGGCAGGCGTCGCAGTCATCGCTGTAGCCGTCACCGATAGCCGCAATCGCACGACGCAAGAGATGAAGCATCTCCTTTCAAAGAACGGGTACGAGCTTGGCGTGCCGGGGAGTGCAGCTTGGGCATTCACCAAAACACCCGATGGCCGATACGGAGCGAACGATCCGAAGATGCCAATAGGGGGCGAGGACGAAGAGAAGCTCAATGAGCTGCTTACTATTCTTGATGAGCAGGAAGACGTGCAGGAAATATTCACTAACGCCGAAGGTTATGAGAATACTGGCGATTGATCCGGGCTACGACCGGCTTGGCATCGCCGTCATTGAGGGAGACCCAAGCAAGCCAACGCACGTGTGGAGCGATACGATCACTCCCCCAAAAGGATCTAAGGAGATGCGCCTGTCGCATGTTCGAAAAGCAATCGTGGATGCAATTGAAAAATACGAGCCGGATCAGTTCGCGCTTGAAACTTTGTTCTTTGGCGCTAACAAGACAACAGCGCTTGGAGTCGCCGAAGCGAGAGGCGCTGCTCTTTCAGCCGCAGGAGATGAAGGTCTTCCGATCCGCGAATTCTCTCCAGGAACCATAAAGCTCGCAGTCACGGGAGACGGGCGGGCGGATAAGCGTGCTGTCGCGTCCATGATCCCCCGACTTATAGAGCTCCCTCCCAAGAAGCGGCTGGATGACGAATTGGACGCCATTGCGGTTGGGATTGCCGCCCTTTCAAGCCGGTATCCACAAGCGTAGGTTGGGCTCCTTGCAAAGGAGGCCTGGTCTGGTACATATATGGTGGTCTTCCGAAACTAACGGGAGCATGAAAAAACTAACTCGCATCTTCATGATTGATGAGCCGATGAATGACGATGGTGGACTTGTTGACGACGGCATGCCGGTCGAAGACGACACTGTTGACGTTGAAGAAACCGGTGAAGAAAAGGACATGATGTAATCATCACGATAAGCGGCCCCTTCGGGGGCCGTTTTTCGTTATCTGTGATACGATTTTTGAAATGCCTCGGAAGAAAAGTTTCATCTACAAGCTCCTTCACAACCCCTCCCCGCTCGTGAGGACGCTCTCCATTCTTGCGGGTGGGGTTCTTGTTGTGCTCGCAATCGGTCTTATTGTTGTCGCGCTCTCGCCCGTTCCTGATCTCGATACCCTTTCAACGAGAAAGATCAGCGAATCGACGCGCATCCTGGACCGAACCGGAGACACGGTGCTCCATGACCTGAATCCCGATGTAACGCGAAACATCGTTCCGCTTGAAGACATTTCACCTAACATCCAGAAGGCGACACTTGCTATTGAGGACTCGGGCTTCTATTCGCATAACGGCATCAGCATCCCGGCCATTCTCCGCTCCGTGTATGTAAACGTGATGTCGGCTTCGTATGCACAGGGCGGCTCGACCATCACCCAACAGGTCGTCAAGAACAC
Source organism: uncultured Candidatus Saccharibacteria bacterium (assembly GCA_964593365.1). GTDB lineage: Bacteria > Patescibacteriota > Minisyncoccia > Phycocordibacterales > Phycocordibacteraceae > C7867-001. The sequence goes on from CAZQGQ010000001.1 coordinate 16,071, forward strand.
CTTGCTCACGACCGAGAAAAGCATCATCCGAAAGATGCACGAATGGGTCTTGGCGTTGAAGCTCGAGCAGCGCTACACCAAGGACGAGATTCTTACTCTCTATTTCAATAACACCCCGTACGGCGGAACGCTCTATGGAATCGAGGCTGCAACACGTGCTTTCTTCGGAAAGTCGGCAAAGGAGGTTTCGCTCGGAGAGGCGGTGTATCTTGCTGCTCTCCCTCAGGCGCCAACTTATTTCTCTCCATACGGAAACAATCGGGAAGCGCTTGAGAACCGTAAGAATTTCGTGCTCGAGCGCATGCTGAAATTGAACTACATAACTCAAGAGGAGCATGACGCGGCAGTTGGTGAAGAGATCGTGTTTAGCCCGCAGAAAAACAACTCGATCATCGCTCCGCACTTCGTCTTCTTTATCGAACAGTATCTTGAGGAAAAGTACGGTCCTACAGTTGTCACTCAGGGACTTGATGTGGTGACCACGCTTGATGTTGATCTGCAGCGCTCAGCTGAAGCAGTGGTAGAGCCGTACGCGCTTGAAAACCAAACGCGCTTCAACGCCTCGAACGCTGCGTTGATTGCGATCGATCCGAAGACCGGGCAGATCCTTACCATGGTCGGTTCGCGCGACTACTTCGACGAGTCGATCGACGGAAGCTATAACGCAACCATCGCCTTCCGTCAGCCAGGCTCCTCTTTCAAGCCCTTCACGTACGCGGCAGCGCTTGCCAAGGGCTATACGCCACAGACGGTTATCTTTGACGTGCCAACGCAGTTCTCGACCGCCTGCGCCCCTTCTGATGTCTTTAATAGTACGTACCCGTGCTACGCGCCTTCCAACTACGACGATAAGTTCCGCGGACCGATGAACTTCACGACCGCCATCGCCCAGTCGATCAACATCCCCGCCGTCAAAGTGATGTACCTTGCCGGGATCGATAACGTCATCGATCTTGCAACCAAGATGGGCATTACGACACTGGGTGAAGCCAAGCAGTACGGACTCTCCCTTGCGCTTGGTGCCGGCGAAATACGCCTTCTTGAGCTTACGAGCGCCTACAGCGTCTTTGCTAACGGCGGCGTGCGAAACGCCCCGGTAGGTATCCTTAAAGTGACCGATCACGATGGGAAGGTGCTTGAGGAGTTTGAAGCGCATCCTGAGCAGGTTCTTGATCCGGGGGTAGCAAACGATATTTCTTACATGCTCTCAAGTAACGAGGCGCGCTTCCCTGAATATCCTCCTAATAACCCATTCCACTTCGAGGGATACGACGTTGCCGCAAAGACCGGTACCACAAACGACTATCGCGATGCGTGGACGATTGGATACACTCCCTCACTTGCCGTTGGCGTATGGGCCGGAAACAACGACAACAGCCCCATGGTCAAAGAGATCGCCGGCTACATCGTCGCTCCTATGTGGCACCAGTTTATGGAGGTCGCACTCCAGGAGTTCCCCCAAGAGTTCTTTGGCGAGCGTCGCCCTGTTCCGGAAAACGCCCCTGCAGTTCTCCAGGGCTCTATTAGCGGCATGCATGAACTTCTCCATTGGGTAGATAAGGACAATCCGCTAGGCGGAGGTTCCTCTCGCGGCGATCAGCAGTACCCGTATTGGGAATACTCCCTTACCGCTCAAGACACAGAATCTGAAGACTCTGAGGAGCAAGAGGAAGAAGAAAATAACGAAGAAGAGGAGGAGAACTAGTTTGTCTGTCGCGACGCCTCGTGCACTTTCTACAGCTTCCCAATTTCTTTCAGATCGTTGTCAGGCAAGTACAAAAGAACGAGTCCGACCGCAATACCGCCTATTGCCGTCCACATGTGCGAACCGCTAAAAACAAACAAATCGATCTCGTCGAGTACGTACCACACACCTCTCCAGACAAGAACGAGAGCTAGTACCGTAGCCAGGTTTTTTGCAAAGTAACTTAGTGTTGCGATCGGTGAGCGTTTTTTCATGAAAGTGATTGGGTTGGTATCGGGTATCCCCTCGTTTATTACTTCAACAAGAAGCCGGCGTCTACATAGATTACTTGTCCGGTCATTGCGTCGTTTTTGGCAAGAAATATGAACGTGTCAGCAATCTCATCCAGAGTTACCCAGCGCTTGAGAAGTGTTCCGTCAAGAAACTCTTTGATCTGCTCAGCCGAACGCTTGTCGTAGCCCCTTGTTTTTACGAACCCTGGACCGACTGCATTTACTTGGATGTTCGGCGCTACTTGTTTAGCGAGCGTCTTAGTAAAGCTATTTATCCCTGCCTTGGCAGCAGCATAAATAACAGCCCTCCCTCCGTGTTCTGCGCCACGGATTGAACTCGTGCTCAAGATCTTACCCGCTCCTCTTTCTTGCATTATTTTTAGGGCGGCCTGCGAACAGAGCATCGCGCTTACTAAGTCTGTGTTGATTGTTTTGCTTATGTCTTCAAACGTCATTTCAAGGAAAGGTTTCTCTTCGGAGATGCCGGTGTTGTTAATTAAAATATCTACTGTTCCAAACGTATCTACCGCTGTTTTGAACAACTGTTCTACTTCTTGAGGATTTGAAACGTCTGCTTTTACTAGCAAAGCTTCGTGTCCTGCATCTTTTATTTCTTTAACGGTTTCTTCTCCGCCTTCTTTGTTCACATGATAGTTAACAACAACTTTAGCCCCCTCCTGTGCAAAGCGGAGGGCGGTGGCTTTCCCAATGCCACTCGATGAGCCCGTTATCACTACAACTTTATTTTTAATATCCATACAGGTTTTGCGGCGTTACGTTAATGAAAATCGAATTCCTACTGGTTCATCGGCATCACGAGGTAGAGAAACGACGTATCACCCGCCCCCTTGATGATGAGCGGTCGTCCGATTCCGCTTGCCGAAAGAGTGATACTTTCTGCGGTTATGAGCGGAAGCGGGGTGCCAAGGTAGCGGTGGTTGAACGAAAGCTCAACCGCTTCGCCAGAAACCGCTGAAGGTAGGCCCTCGTTTGAGTCTCCGACGTCCGCATTCTTAGACGAGAGAGTTATGCTTTTGCCTTTAGGATCAAAGCCGAGGCGCACCTTCTGGAACGCATCAGAGAACACCGAGACGCGCTTCAGCCCTCCCTCAAAGTCCTTTCGAAGAAGCGTTGCTTCGGCTGAAAACGCCTTCGGGATGATCTGCGCATAGTCTGGGTAGGCCATCGCGACCAAACGCGTCACAGCGGTGCCTGAGGCCCAAATAAAGGCACATTGGTGCTCGTCTGCACGAACGGTAATCTCTTGGTCTGGAACCGTCTGCATGATGTCGATTGCGTTTTTCGCCGGTATCAAAATCGTAAACGGTTTCAACGTTCCTGAAACTGATTCTTTCTTTTCAGCAAGACGAAACGAATCAGTCGCGACAGCTTTCACCACGCCGCCCTCAGCTGAAATCAAAACGCTGGCAAGCTCAGGACGAACAGTCGAAGGAGACGCGCAGGCCGCAACGAAGTTAACAAGGCTTTTAAGCGTTGCTCCAGGAAGCGTGAACTCGGTTTTCTTGTCCTCCGGAAGCGGGAGCGAAGGAAAATCATCATACGCAAGCGTCTTCACCGTGCTCTTCGCCTTTCCTGCAGTGATGACCGCTGTGTCGCCTGCGTGTTCGATCGTCAGGCTGCCAGTCCCTGAAAGCGAAGAAGCGACATCACGAAGAATGTTCGCAGGGAGCGCCATAACCCCAGGAGAATTAACGCTGCCGTCGACCTTCAAGTCGATACCAGTTTCGAGGTTGGTCGCACGGAATCGAATTCCGTCATCACCTGCGACAAGTGCGACTCCTGCAAGAACTGGAAGTGTTGCCGTACGACGCTCCGCGAATCGTGCGACCAACGAGACTGCGTCTATGAACACCTTCTTCTCTATTGTTATATTCATATAAGATTATTATTACTCCTGTGGATACGGGGACAAGTGCTTTGTAGTGCGTAGCTAAAGGGCGAAACAGTACCTACGGTTTTAAGAAGCTGTTGAAAAGTTCTTACAACAAAACCAAAAAGCGAAAGCGACGAATTTTGCTGTTGGTAACTTCCCACTTCTCCCCGCGCTGTACCAGATGTTTTGAGATAGTTTTCCATAGCTTTTCCACTACTATACCAACAGGCCTCGAATATCTTGGATCTCTTTTGCAAGCTCAGCGTCGTCAATAATCTCTCGCTTCACTTTTTCACACGAGTGAATAACGGTCGTGTGATCGCGTCCTCCAAGCTTCGATCCAATGGTCGGATACGAAACGCTGAAGTCTTCGCGAAGGATGTACATGATGACCTGGCGCGGGCGCACCACCTCCCTTCTGCGTGTCTTCTCGTAGATGCTCTCCTCATCAATGCCGTAAAACTCAGCAACCTTTGAAACCACGTGCTTTACCGACACGGTTTTGGTTGGACGCGAGAACGAGCGGAGCGACTGGCGTACCTCTGCAATATCAGGGGCAACGCCTTTTACCTGCGCGTGGCAGACAAGGCTGTTAATCACCCCCTCAAGCTCCCTGATTGAGCCTGGGACCGACATTGCGACGTACTCGACCACCTCGTCAGAGAGCGTCACTCCATGGAGGGCTGCCTTCTTGCGTACGATGGCCATCCGGGACTCAGGATCAGGCTCTCCGATGTCGATAGTCATGCCGCTTGAGAGGCGTCCGCGTACCCGGTCAGCGATATCAGGGATGGAATGGGGTGCCCTATCTGAGGAGAAGATGATCTGCTTGTTGTTATCGTGGAGCGCATTGAACAAATGGAAGAGCTCTTCTTGAGTTTTCTCCTTTTTAGCAAGAAATTGGACGTCATCCATGATGATGAGGTCGTACTGGCGGTACTTTTCCTTGAAGCGATTGCCGTTTCCCTGCTGGATTGAGTCGGTGTACTCGACCGCGAACTTCTCGGAGGTTAGGTAATAGACTTTTCGGTTCGGGTAGAGCTTCTTGAACTGGTTCCCAATGGCCTGGATCAAGTGCGTCTTCCCTCTCCCCGTGTCTCCGTAGATAAAGAGGGGGTTGTAGGTGATGCCGGGGCGCTGAATGGCTGCCTGGGCCGCGGTATACGCGAGCTCGTTGAAGGATCCGATCACGAAGGTGTCGAACGTATAGCGAGGATTAAGGTTGTCGCTCTTGTTGATGTAGAACTCATCGAGCGGAAGCTCGGGATTTTGCCGTTCGCGCTTTGGTTCCTTGATCTTACGGGCATCTTTGACGATCAAGTACTCGATATTCCGGTATTCGTAGGATACGGAACGGAGAATCTTAAGCAAAAGCGCGTTGAATTTCTTCAAATACCAGTCACGGAAGAATTGACTTGGTACGCCTACGTACACAATGCCGTCCTCCACCTTCACAATGAAGCTTTCGCGGAACCAGGTATTAAAGTTTGCGGGAGATATCGAAAGTTCCACTTGGCTCAGGATGTATTCCCAAAGTTCATGCGGATCTGAGCGATTCATCGTTGGCGTATTATACGCGGGTTCCCCTTCTCGGGAAGCCGGCGCTTTTCTTGCCCCTAAGTGGAGAACCTGTTAACATTGTGTGCATAACGCAATTGCCACTTTTCTATGCCGAAACGAACCTACCAGCCCAAGAAACGTAAGCGCGCGAAGACCCACGGGTTCCTCTCTCGCACCAAAAGCGCCTCCGGAAAGAAGGTTGTCGCCCGCCGCCGCCGTAAAGGACGCGCAAAGCTTACCGTTTCCGTCTAGGACATGTTGCCCCGCCGGCACCGCCTCTCTCGTGCCGCGTTTTCAGGGGTCACTGGGCACCGCCTCATAAGTGAGCACTTTTCTGTCACATTCTCCTCTCGCCCAGGAGGATGTGCTGTTGTTGTGTCCAAGAAAACCGCCCGCCGCTCAGTTGACCGCCATGTCTTAAGGCGCCGAATGCTTGCGGTCATGCGTCCCTGGTGCTCGCATGAGCGTTCGCTCATCGTATACGCACGGCAAGGAGCGCCCTCCCTTCCCTTCAAGGCGCTCAAAGAGGAACTCGCAAGCTTGCTTTCGCGCGCAATGCCGGTAGCATAAGACGCTATGACTGATCTCTTTCACAACATTATCTACGTTCCGATCTATAACCTCCTCGTATTTGTCGCGGACGTGATTCCCGGAGGCGATCTTGGTATCGCGGTAATCATCGCAACCGTTATCGTGAAGCTTATTTTGGTACCCGTTTCTATTTCCGCGATACAGACGCAGCGCGCCATGCGCCTCCTCGAACCTGAACTCAAGGATCTTCGCGAACGATTGAAAGACGATCGCGAAGCACAGGCGAAAGAAATGTTCGCGCTCTATAAAAAGCACAAGGTGAAGCCGTTCTCGAGCATCCTCATGCTCTTTGTCCAGATTCCGATCGTGCTCGGGCTCTATTTCGTGTGTATGGCTGTCGCCAAGGGCATCGATCCGGCGCTCCTCTATTCTTTCGTTCCTTCCCCTGACCACGTCTCACCTCTCTTCCTTGGTATTTTCTCGGTGGCAGGCTCAAGCATCGTGCTTGCGGTCGTTGCCGGGCTTACTCAGCTTGCCCAGGCCTGGTACGCAATCCCTGTGCCTCCTAAGAGCACTGAACCAAACCCTTCAATGCAGCAGGAGTTTGGCCGCGCCATGGCGCTTCAGGCACGCTACGTGTTCCCTCTCCTGATCGCGCTCTTTGCCTATGCCTCAGGCGCTCTCGCGCTCTACTTTGCAGCCAGCAACCTCTTCATGCTTGCTCAGGAGTTCTTGGTCCGAAAAACAATGCCCAGCATCCCACCTCCTCACGTAAGTGATGCTCTTCCCGTTCCTTCGAAACTAGCTTAGAGATCGTACGCCCAGAGCGAGCCGTCTTTGCGGTTGGTGAAAAAGAGGAAATCGGATCGAGGATCGATTGTAAGGCTCACTCCGTCGATCTCAACATTTGCCATAAGCGCCGGATCAAATACCAAGGTCGCCAAACGGTCGTTGAGGTTGATACGCCATAGACGATCAGAGAATGAAACAGCCCCCTGATACCAGTCATCAGGAATAATTCCGGAAAGTGAGCGCGGCACGGCGCAGTACACTGCCGTTTCGTCAGCAGTCCATACGCACTTTTCGGGAAGCGCACCAACTGGAAGCGCGATGACGTCGCGGGTTGCAACATCAAGCAGCGACGTTTCAAGTCGTGAGCCGGAAACCGAACCATAAAGCACCTTTGCTCCTGAAGGACTTGGAAGAAGCGTGAGGCCTCGAGACGGGCCGAGGATGCGCTCGAATGAGCCGGACGTGCCGCCGATCAAAAACCCATAACCATCAAGGAGTGCTGAAGCTTTTGTATGTGCGGCGTATAGAGTTCCTGCTGGGTAAATGCGAAGCGCGGAGAGAACCGAAGAGAAAAGAGTGCGAGGATTCGAGCCGTCAGCACTTGCAAGAGTTCCTACAGACCCATTCGCACTTGGCTTTAACGTCAGAACGTTCTGTCCATTGGTGACAACAGAAGAGAGGCCTGCCTCAAGAAAGTACCCAACTTCGTTTCCTGTCGGGAGGGCATAGGTTTCAATGGACTCGGTACTTCCCTCCTCACGAACGAGAAAACGCACGTACACCTGTTCCCCGCTTGGGGTCCAGATAGCTTCCTCTACTCCTGGAAGCGTTCGGTTGGTAAGGCGGGTGAGAGTGCGGGCATCAGCACGGTAGGCGTATGCGTTGCCGCTTGGGCGCTCTATGTAGCGCAGTTCAGTATCGGTGCGTGTTGTTGTGGCAACCTCTGCAGTACCGGGAGTGGTTTCTTGGATAAAACGTGCGACTGAACCAAACGCGACCGGGCCGTCGGTTACCTTCACGAGTCGAGGAGCAATCTCATTTCCAACATTATTTAACGTAACTCCTACGTCAGGCACTTCCCCTCCGGGATACTGCCCTGCAGTGCCAAAATCAGCCGGGTCTCCAACGACAATGCCAGAGTCTTTGCCGGCAAAAAACAGAAAGTAGATAAGGACGCCCAGGATAAGAACTCCGAGAGCAACACCAGCGATGATGAGGTTTCGTTTCATGCGTTAGTCTTGTCTGTAGTTTACCTTGGTGCAGTTTATATCAGTGATCTGTTCGATGCTTTTGACTTCCGATGCGACCAGGTCGTTTGCTCCGCCGATCGTCTGCAGCTCTATTTGACCGACGTTTGGATTGGCTTGTATGTGGCTGAATAGCGTTGCTGGACTTGATGCCACATTACCGCAGCTGTTTGTAGGGAACCCGTGTGCGGCGACGTCGTCTCGGTTGATGATCCCGAAGTTTCTCGGGTTAGCGCCAACGCTATAGATCTGTATGGAGCGGTCGTCGTCTTCGGTAGTAATTCCGTTGTTGTTTTCAACGAACAACGTTGCCTTGGCCTGCACGTTTATTACCCAGCGGTCTTGGTTTATAAGATTAGCAAGATTGCACACCTCTTGAGATTCTGCCGTGGCACCGGTCTCGATGGTGGCAGACGTTCCGCCGTACTGTGTGCAGCATACTCTTCCGTCCGCCACCTCCCCGCTTACGGCCAACTCGTCAAAGGCGGCATATTGGTTCGTGCCGCCGCCAACCCAGGCAAAATCCATATCGCAAGAGACCGTTTGCTGTGACCCGTTACCAATCGGATCGGTAGGTCCAAGGCTGCCCGTTTCAAGGCGGGAGGTATCAAGGTCAAGATCAAGAATTCTCGGGTCGATAAGCCCGAACACGATCGTCGGAGAGAGCACGAGGAGAAGGCCTAGTAGTGAGTAGCGGATCAGGTTCTTCGCCTTTTCGTTGCTAGAGTAACTTCCCGTGTTTGTCATGAACAAGATGCCAGCACGCGTAATCTGGATGACCGCAAGCGCAGCAGCAGCTCCGATGCAGATGCGATAAAGACTATTCAAAAATCCTGAGATACCGTTTGCGCCAGTCACGTCCGCAAACCCAGGGATGCTGGTGAGCGGGATAAAGCCGATGTCTTCGCCACCCTGACTTGCTCCGCTTGGTTGAGGAGTGGTCGTTGCCGTACTTGTCGAGGTTGTTGTTGCCGTGGTCGTGGAAGACTGCGCCGCAACAAAAGATGGCAACGCTATCAGGATAAAACCGAGAAGCGTAAGTGAGAGAAGTGTTTTCATAGTCCGAAAATGCCGTTACGCTCTGGAGCTTGGAACTGCAGCGTGATGTTAGTGCGGGCCTGTGCCTTCTCATCCGTTGCGGTGAGCGAGACGACTCCGGTTCCGCTCCCGCCGCTTGAGCGGACCGTCAGGCGATCTTCCCCGCCACTCAAGTTGCCGTTAAGCGACCACGCAAGAGCAGGCGGCGCCTTGAAATAATACGCTACCGCGCGAAGCGTTTCTTCTGCCTGAGAGAGTGCATAGGTACCCGTGAGCGCCTTCGTGAAGATGGGGCCTGACAAAGGGTCAGTACGGTAGATACGTACGATTGGGTCAACCGGAGATACGGCAATTGATGCTCGGGCCGTGAGTGATTGGTCTCTCGTTGTCACCGTGACCGAGACATTAGCGTCTCGATAACGGACAGGGGCTGTTGCGACAAACACGCTTTTTCCGATCCCAGACTGTGCGGCAAGAATCTGCTCGCCGATGCGCCAGGTATAGGAAAGCTCACTCGCTGCGATCCGTGTTCCTGCCGATGTCCGCAGGTCAGGAAGGGCAATGATGCGAACGCGTCCTTCAGAGGAGACGAGGCTCGCTCCTTGGTAAAACGGATGGCTTGTCGAGACAGGCTCGAGAATGAGTGCGACATCCGCCGGGATAACGGTGATTTGTCGTTGATAGGTTGTTGTTCCTGAGACAGCGGTTGCACGGATGGTGGTCCTGGTGCCTGGCCTTCCCATACGCGCGGTGACTGACCGATTCCCCTCATTTATTACGGTGCCGTTGACTGCAATATCCAAATCGCTTGCCGCAAGATTCACTAAGTTACTCGAAACACTGATGGTAACCGTGTCGTAGGGACGCGGATACATAGGGCTTAACGTAATAGTGAGGTCTTCACCTCCTGCCCCCGGCATAATGCTTTGCGCTCCCGTCCCAAACGGGATAGCGAGCGCTGTAATAAGCAAAAGAGCGAACAAACGCATGCGTATAGTATAGCGTCTTCTTACGCAAAAATGCTCTTGGTACCTGGGTATCTTCTAGCCCTCCTGAGCCTCAAACTCTTCTTGGGCCTCTCGTGCGAAGCGTGCGCGCGTTTGTTTGCGCTGCATGGCGATCCGATACCGGCGCTTCTGGTCCTCACTCCACGAGTTATAGGTTGGCAGCCGTCCTCGCGGCCCGCTCCGGTCTCTTGCGAGGGCTGAGTCGACCTCAACCCCAAGACCGGTCTGCAAGTCAGGGATGCTTCTTTCGGAAACCCGATCACCGACGTTTCTCTTTCCTTGGGTAAACTGCGCGGCCATTCTGTTGCTGTCTGCCCGCTGGCGCGCAGCCAAGCGCTGCTGTGCCTGTTGTTGGACGGCCGGGTTCTGTATTCTGCCTACCCGTGCCTCATTCCTGCTTCGTTGCCTGATCATCTGATCGAGTTCCTTTTTCTTTCCGACCGTGTCTTCTATCCGCGTCCCGATAATTACAACGACGGTCCCCATGGTTATCGCCGGCAAGGCGCTTATGATTGGCATGATATCGATCACCAGTGAACCGAACGCAGCGATGAGCTTGAGGTACTTTTGCTCACCGGTAAGGAAGTTCACTCTCTTGAGCGCAAACCAAAAGCCAAGGACTATGAAGGCAGAGCACGTAATGATAAACGGGATGATGATAGCAAGGCCACCTCCAATCCCCGGGAGCACAAACATTGGAACGGCCATGAATTGAACCGCATCGAAAAAAAGAGCTACTCCTATGAGGGCCGATGCATGCGTGTTGCTGATCCGCACTTGGGCTCCTGCTCCCTGCGAGCGGGTCAAGGTGCCAAGGAGAGCCGCGGGAGTTGGCATAGATTAGGATTCTTTCTCCATCTCAAGGCGCTGCTTCTCGCGCTTTATAGAAAGAAGCTGCGACGGGTCCGAGGTAATGATCTGGTCTTCGGTGTAGGAAGCGACGATCTTGATCGCCACGTGCTTGAGGCCCGCAAAGAAGAGGCCCTCCCCCACTCCAGACTCGAGGAGAAGGTACTTCTCTTCGTCTGTCAGGTTGAAGACGTCTTTCAGCATGTCGATGGTAGTCGGTGACTGCTTCAGGAGAAGCTGTATGGAAGAGTTGGTGAGAATCGGCTTTCCGTACGGAGAGCGGAGGAAGTCCTCGACGTCCTGGGTGATGGTCGAGACTCCGAGGTAGTATTTACGCCCTCGTTTGGCGAGCGAGTACAAAAAGGAAGCCGTGTCTTCGGATTTCATCATCCACCAGGCCTCGTCGATAACGAGGATTCGTTTCTTAAGCTCGCGGCGAACGGCGTTCCAAATGAAGTGCGTCACGATGTACATGGCGACTGGCTTCAGCTCGTCTTCCATGTCGCGCACGGAGAACACCACTAGCTGTTTGGTGATGTCGACGTTCGTCGGCTGGTTAATAAATCCAGACCAAGTTCCTTTGGTGTACTTGGAAAGTCGCTGCACAAGAGAGGTGGAGCCCTCCATGCCCGAAAGAACGTTTTCAAAGTCAGAGAGAAGCGGTGGCTCGACGCCCGTGAAGTCTGCTTCCCCGCTAATGTCTTTCAGGGCGTAGGTCTCGGTGATTGCTCGGTCGACAATGGCGTCCTCCTCAGGAGTGAGTCCCCCGAGCATAATGCGAAAGAGACCCACGAGGTTAATGATGTTTGAGCGAAGCACGTCAGACGGGCTCTCGTCCTCTTTAACAGCAGGGAGATCAAACGGATTGATATGGTGCTCGCTTGAAAGCGAGATGTTGAACATGCGTCCCCCAGTTGCTTCTGCAAGGTATTCGTATTCTCGCTCTGGGTCGATGATGAGAACATCGGTTCCCCACATGAGAGAGCGCAGCACTTCAAGCTTCACCGCATAGGATTTACCAGAACCTGACTTGGCAAAGACGACGGAGTTGTAGTTTTCGAGCGAGAAGCGGTCAAAGAGAATCAATGATGCATTGTGGCGGTTGATGCCGTAGAGGATGCCGCGGTCGCTCGTGAGATCGAACGAAACGAACGGGAAGATTGATGAGAGCGGAGATGAGTTCATCTTCGAGGTGACGCCAAGCTCATCGAGTGCGAGCGGCAAGGTGGAGCGGAAGCCTTGCTCCTGCTGGAAGAGTGCCGGCTTCGTGTAGATCAGGCGGGAGTCGAGGATGCCTCGAATGTCGCCTTCGATTTTGTCGAGCTCTTCTTTTGAGTCTCCATAGACGGTGAGGTAGACGCCAAGGTCAAACAAACGCTCAGACGCTTGCTGAAGTTCGTCACGAAGCTTCTCAAGGTCCTGGTACGCAATGTCGAGCATCGGATCGCGCACGAGTCCCTTGTCAGCGCGCTCTGAGATCTGGCTTTGCACTTCGGCGACCTTGCGCTGGAAGTTCTTGAGGGCGGCTCCCGTCTCAATCGGATGGATGAAAATACCGACGTCAAAGACGCGGGCCATGTTAACGACCGGCGCAAACCAGCTTTCAGAGAGGAAGCGAGGGTACGAAATAGTGTAGAAAGTACGGGCTAGTTTCTCCCCTATCTGGATATCCCGAGGAGACACCTTGAGCGCAGCGGGTGCGATCGTGTCAGCAAAGCTCAAGGTGCTTTGGTTATAGAGGTTTGCCGGCAACGTTGGCATCGGAGCGTCCTCCTTCTTATGCTTGCGGTTTAGAAAGTCGAGAAGTGCCATATTAATTTTTGAGGCGAATAGGCGTCTCAAGTTCGCCTAGGTTAAAGGATCGGTAGAGAAGCTCAATGATTTCTTCAGTGCCAAGCGGGACGACTCGAAGACCGCTGCCCGTCAGACTGCCCGTCACAAGTGCCATGCGCTGACTTAGCTGCGCGCGGTCAGCATCGAAATCAGCTGGAGCTGCTCCTGCCGCCTGTTTCTTTCCTCCAAGAAATGGAATTGAGCTTGTTGCTCGTCCTACTGCTGCGGGCTCATACGGAACCACGATGTAGAAGAGCTTCGTCATGATCTCGCTTCCCTCGATGAAGTTCTTGATGAACTGGATGTACTCGCGAAGCTGGATGCGCATGAGCTCGGTCGCTTGAAGGGGCATGCGCTCTTCAAGAAGATTCAGGTACGGACGAATGTCCATTTTGCGAGAGTGCACGACGATCTCGACGGAGAAATCGAGCGTATTCAAAAACGTTTGGAAGCCGCCGATGACCGCCCGCTGCTCGTCTTCTGACTTCAATGCGAAGTTGATCGAAGAGCACATGAGGACACCGCGATACCCTCCCTGCTTTAAGACAATAACTCCATCCCGGACTTCTTTCACCGGGACAAACATCTGTGTTGGTTTGCTTTCTGGCATAACTAGATGGTTTCGTCAGGAACACGCTTGATATCAAGCGAGAGAGCAAGGTCTTCAAGCTTTCGGCGCGTAAGCCCTTCTTGAGGAAGAATAACAGGGGGCGCAGGGGCGGCCGCTATCGCGGCCATCTCCTGCACTTCGGCTTCCTGGTCCTTCTTCCAAAGATAAAGGCGACGGCCAAGATAGTAATTAAAGCCTGCTTCAAGGATCTCGATGAAGGGCTTCCCGTTCATCTTGTAGAACGCGAGGGCTCCGGCAAAGGCTACGACAGGGATCGAAAGGATAATCCCCACCATAAGAGGAAGCGTGAAGATGAGAATGGCGCAGAGACCGATTCCTCCCGCGACATATACGAACTGTTTTAGGGTCAGTGGCCCGAAAATCTTATCTTCAACCTCAATGAACTGGGGAACCTGGTAATCCATTACTCACTAGTATACCAGTTCCAATATGTGGCTTATGTGTTTTGACTCAGACAACTTCTCGCTGTATAAGGGTTACGTCTCTATCCAACCGAGGAGGAACGAGATGAGGAAGTTCGAATATCGGGACTTCGCGAAAAGCGGTTCGATCCCTGACCCTAAATTCTCAAAAGACTTACTTCAAGACCTAAATGTCTTAGGCGCTGAGGGATGGCAGATTGTTTGGGTGAGAAGGACAGAAGAAGAGCAGTCGAGAAGGTATACAGGGGTTACCTACCAGTACCTTCTTATGAGAGAAATCGAGCAAGCTCTTTAAGAGAAGAACGGCGCCCAAACAAGGCGCCGTTCTCAACTTTTATTCAGGTACCTCGCGATATGGATCAACTCCGTATTGTTTCAGTGAGTCATCAAGCTTCTGGCTCTCAGAAGCAGAGGCTGCGGGCTTAGGGGTAGTCGGCTGCACAGGAACAGTGGGCTTCGGAGCAGTAGTAATACTTGGAACGACAGGAGCAGCTGGTTTAGCGGGAGTAAAAGTCAAAACTGCTGGGACGGGAGGTTTAGTGATCGTTGGGAGTACGGGCTTTGCCTGAGGCGGCGGGACCGGCTTCGTTATTTTTGCTGATTCAACATCGCTTCGCATGGTTCGTACTGTTGGCGTAGGAGGAAGAGCTGGAAGGATACGCGTCAAAGCCCCTTCTTTTACTGATGGGAGCATTGACGGTCGCAATGTCGGCTTTTTCACAACTGCTCCTGCAGGAGGAGTTACCTTTTTTATCGGCACCACAGCCTTCGCTTCTTCCGGTTCTGGTGCAGGGCTTGGGAACTGAGGGAAGATTTCCGTTGTGACGGCTGAGGCAATTTCAGTTATCGCCGGTTCATTCAGTCCATCTATAGCCCCAAGGTTGGTTATCAGCTCTTCCGGCTCAGACATGCCAAGGAGCATCATCAGCAACTCGTAGCCCACTTGGTCAGTGACGGAGTCGTCCAGCTTCAATTTCAACTGGAGCTTTCCCACGACTCCCTGGAGCTTCTTCGAGCGTACATACTCTTGAACTTGTGGCGTTGCCACGTCGTATGCGTCACTTAATGCTTTTTGGATTTCTGTGTCGTTCATAGGTTAGTGGGTTCCTGCCGGCGGTGGAGGTGGCGAACCTGCTCCACTACCAGAAGGTGGCGGTGGCGGTGGCGCATGTGGTGCTGCAGCAGGCTTATGTCCATGATCGTCATCATCATCCTTGTTTGCGATCTTCTCCATATGCTCCATAAACTTCTGACGAGGAGATTTGACGATGTCCTTTCGTATCGAACGTGCTGCGTTTCGGAAGGCGGTCTTGTCTATGAACAGAGAGAATATTGGAATCTCTGCGGTCTTCATGAGGTTGCGAGCATTGCGGTAGCGATCCAGCTCGGTCTGCTCATGGATAGCATCCTTAACCTCCTTGAGCTCCTCGAGAAGGCCTGAAGCTCCATCCTCTTTCTTCGTTGCATCAAGTTCTTTCCTTGCGGCATCAGCTCCGGCGTGGTCTCCAGCCTTTTCAGCTGCCACAAGGCGTTCTTTTGCGTTAGTAATGCGCTCATAGATCTCGTCAATCTGTTTGTTTTGCGCAGCAGTAGGCTCACGCTCTTCAATAGAGTGATCAAACTCTTTCTTTCGTTTCTCGCGTTCCTTAACAACACCCCGAGCACCACCTCTCTGTGCCTTGGTCGGCTCGCCGAGTGCCTTGCCAGTAAAGCCCGTACCTCGGCCGTCCCAGCTCGAGGAAGCAGCTTTATCAAGCGGCATAGCAATAATGTTTCCAATAGGACCAGGCAAATTCCTGCGAACAGTTTGGGAAAGAGCGTGTGCGGGGCGGCCAATGGCAAAGCGGCCAAGTCCAGCTGCTACACCAAACGTGGCTCCTCCTGCCATGCCGCCCATGAACCCAACTGTTCCGTTGATTGCCTTCTCTGCTGACCCAACGATCGTATTTGCCCCTGCGATACTGAAGTTTTTTGCTGCTGTAAGAGCTGCGTACATAAATCCAATTGCAAGTGCGAACAATACGAACACACCTCCGGTGTTGAGATCGCTTTCAAGCAATACTTCGACAAGCCCTGTCCCTTCGGCTACGAAGCTCCCCCGCAATCCTTCAAGAATCTTGAAACCGATTAGCATGAGGAGCACAAACACTGGAGCAAACAAGACGTTCTGTATAAGTTTATCCCACCAATCGTTTGCAAACTTTTGCAGCGGAGGAATCGCAAGTCCTGCAAACCCAATCGGCGAAGTAACCATGAGGAGCATCAAGGTGACTGCTCGAGAGATGAGCATGATTGAACCCACCAAGAAGACGAACAGGGTTATAAGAACAAAGAAGAACAATCCGACCATTACCGTCGCCGCCTTCACGCCATCAGGATTATCCCAGAGGGCTTCCTGCGTGATATCGCCACTCAAAATAGAAGCAACACCTGTTATTTCCATGCCTTTGCCGGCAAGGCCGACGCTTGCGCACGCGTCTGGGTCCTCAATTGATCGACAGTTTTCGCCGGTTGCCTGCTGGTAGAACACTGAGCTGACGGCGTTTGAGGTATCGATAATCGCTTCTGCTGCAAAGAGGCTGAAGTTCAACAGCACAGCGTAGATGATCAGGGTCGGCAGCGTCTTCTTCCACGGATAGCTATGCAGGTCGAGTATGACGGCGATGCCCATGAAGATGAATCCAAAGAGAAGCGCGATGTTTGCAAAATCGCGAAGTATGCCCCATGCGAGCAACAATCCGCTTGAGTTTCCGAAGTAGTAAGCGAATTGGAATACGGTTACGAGCATCGCCCAGTTAAAGAGTTGACCCACGATACCGAGGAGCCACGCGAGGATGCTAAGGCAGAAAAGTAATATGCTTGCTATGACCTTCCCTGTGCCGCTTGCAAGACAGGCTCCCGGATCATCCCAACAAACAGCAGCCTGTGCGCTCGAGTGTAAAACCAGGGTGCCTACAAAGACGAGCACAAAAACGAATGCGCTCCGCAGAAAAAGAGGCGAAGGGCGGCGAACCAGCTTCGCCAACTCGCCGGGGATGGTGCGGAGATTTAGCATGGCGATGTTAGCTGCCAGCTACTGGGCAGGCGCCTCCTTGCGAGACATTCTTTAGTTGACTGTAGAGAGAGACCGGGATGCCTTCCCTGATTGCATCTGCGTCGCTTGCGCTTTCGGTGCTGTCACGCTCCGCCCGTGCGATTTCTGCCCCTGACGGAAGCAGTATCGACAGGGCATTGTATTCGTCGGAGAGCGCCGAGAGCTCTGCGCCTGTAATCGATGTGGAAGCACTTGCGGTCTCGAACTTCGCGATGAGCTCGTCTATTTTCTCGAGGCTCGTCTCTGCTTTCTCAAGCGCCTCCTCTGCGTCTTCGGCAGCATTCATAACAACCGGGCTTGTCGAGCAACGGGCAAGAGCGGGTTCCGCGACGCTTTGGATCTTCTCCCAATCTTCCTGGTATCCCACAACTTTCTCCCTCATGTCTTGCAGGTTCTTGAGAAGTGTCGGAATAACATTCGCCGCGCCTCCTCCGCTACCCGCGCTTCCTGTGGCCCGGGCCCTGCTTTCGGCGGAGCCAACGTTGCTGAACCCTTCGGTCAATACTCGGTTTACAAGACCTCCGATAACTGCACTCACCACCTCGTTCAATTCGTCAGCTTGGACATAGCGGTCAAGACCAAGGGACATGACGCGCTTGGTGATGTCGTTTGAAAGAGAGTTAGGCGTCTGCGTTCGGCAGTCAGGCCCCTGTTCTGCGTTTGTTGTCTGGAGCGATGTTTCCCCGCCTCCTTCTGTCGTTGTCGCAGTTGTGCTCGACGTTGTGGTCGTTGTAGTCGTCTCGGCGGG
>CAZQGQ010000001.1:33703-118618 GCA_964593365.1 uncultured Candidatus Saccharibacteria bacterium
ATTCGAGCGGAAGCCGTCTCCCCACCCAAGCTCGTTCACGCGATTTGTTTCGGCGCGTCCAATTCGAATCGAAAGCTCGTTTCTCGCTGCGCTGTATGCACAGAAAACGTTGTTGTTGCAGTTAGACCAAGCGGCTGTCCATGCCTGGAATCCTCCTTGCGAGAAGTCGCCTTGCGAGAATGCGCGGTCGTTAGCGCTGTAGCGGTTCAGGGTGTATGGGTTGTTCGTGACGTAGGCGCCAAACTCAGTGAGGCGGAGATAGTTTTCCTCAATGCTGCCTGCGATGCTGTCTAGAAATGGTGACTCAAACTCAACGATGTTGCCCGCAAGAAGCTCATTTACGAAATTGTTTGCAACAACGTCACCGAGGTTCCGCATGTGTTCGCGGAAGTTGGTTACGAAGGCAGGAGAGCCTTCAAACCCGTTGTTGGCCCAGTTGATGATGCTCTGCATGATGGAGTCGATCGCCGCGTCAATGACAATGTTGACCACCATGTCGAGTCCATACTCTTTGGCGACTATGGATCCGTCTGCAAAAGCAGACTCGAGGGTTGCTCCCGCAGTTATCGAGTTTGATGCAGCTGATGCCGCGCTGGAGATATTCTGAATAATGTTCTGGAAAGTATTGGGGATGTCGAGCACGAAGTCTGCGAAACCAAGAACCGCGTGCGCCGGACGCGGGAACGCCGTGACTGAGACAGGCACGAGCATCAGCAGTATGAGAAGGCCGGCAACAAAGCGCTTAGGTTTGTTGTTCATAGTGAGTTGAGGCGGTTCGCTTCAGCCGTTCCAAGAATGAGCGTTGCATAAAAGTAAAAGCCGGGCTCACCTTTCTGAATCACCGCCCCTGCTCGATCAAACACTTTTCCTGTCTCAGTAAGTGCGACTGTGAAGTCGTTTGTTGCCTGGTTGTAACTTCCGAGCCCCACCATCGTGCGAAGAGGATCCTTTTGGAATGCTGCCATGTCGGAAACCGCGATACCGATGCGTTTGACGACATTTACCATCCTCACGTGCGAAGCTGCTACTTCTGGCGGGACGGAGATGCGCATAAGCGCTGCAACGGTCCGCTCATACGCTCCGGCGATTGTCTCGAGTCGTTTCGCTGCACTCGTGTCATTTTTTGTGACGACGTCTTGGAAGTAGGAAATCTCGTCCTTTGCAGCTCGTGAGCTATTAGAAAGAATAGCGGTCTCAGCTGCAGTTGCATACGCGCGAAGCGCGTCAGGTCCTCCCTGGGTCCCGATATTTACGTCACGTATCGAGAATGCCGTTACTGAGGCTGCTTCGGAGCTTAACTCTGCAACGGTCTTCTCTGCAAAAGCGCTAACTGCCTCGGCCGTTGGGGAAGAGCCGTGGAGTCCGAGCATGTAGTCTTCGAAGAAACTTCGAGCGAATCGGTCGGTAAGTGTGTCTGGAGCAACGCTTGTAGCTCCTGCAATATCAGGAATATCTTCAACGGCGAGTTCTTCGGATCGGAACTTCGGCTCGACGAGTCCCTGATCAACCGCTTGGCGGTCAGTCAGGTTCGGATCGATGGAGTGTGCGTTTTCAGGATCTGAGCCGTAGAGGGTTTCTTGCCAGTCAGGAAGGCCGTCCGAGTCGCTATCTTTTGCTGCGTATTCGCGGAGAAGCTCCTCAGTTGACTCGGCGTTCACTCGCGCGAGCCCATTGCCTGACAAAAAGTATGCCGCTCCAACAAAGCCTAGAGAAAGGAGGACTGAAGCGACGATGAAGAATACCCGGTTTGAAGCATTCATAGCATTCAGAACATATACTACCACGGAGTCCAGAGCCAATACCTTATATGTGCACTACGTTTTCAGCTCTTTTCCAAGTGAAAGCCAATTAGCAAGCGAGAGGTCTTCCGCTCGCGCTTTGAGAGAGAGATTCAACGACTCAAACACCCCATGGATGCTTTTTGGAGAGGCGACCGCCTCCAGGTTCCGCGCCAGAAGCTTACGCTTATGCGCAAATCCGGCCCGCACTACTTCAAAAAAGCGCTTTTCGTGCGTATCTGACTGAAACGAAGCCTTACTTATCTCTGTAATGGAGAGAACGGCCGAATCTACCGAAGGGGCAGGCCAAAAAGCGCCCTTAGGAACGGTGAACGCATAGGAAGGAGTGCCGTACGCCTTCACGGAAAGAGAAAGAATGCTTTCTTTCTTGGCTCGCGCGATGCGTACCGCGACCTCTTTCTGGACAAGGAGGGTCATGGAGGAAGGCTTATGATCTTCGGTAAGGAATTGCCGGATGATCTCGCCGGTTATGTAGTACGGGATGTTTGCCACCAAGCGATACGCTCCTGTAATAGAGGAAGCATCAAAGGTGCGCACGTCTCCCGAAGTGAGCACCAGTCTCCCCTCTTCGATTTCTGCAGCGAACGTCTCCGTCAGTTTCCCGACAAGCGTTGAGTCTGCTTCAACGGCATAGACTTTGCTTGCGCGCTGAAGAAGCGCACGCGTGAGCATTCCCGTTCCCGGCCCGATCTCAAGCACGACATCTGTTGGCGCATGCACGCCAACGTCAGCAATGCGATCTGCCGTTGCTTGGTGCATCAGGAAGTTTTGCCCGAGCGATTTCTTAGGACGATGTTGTTCCGGTTCCATATCAGGCAAAGGCGATAAGCGCGTTTAGCATGAGCGCTGTCGCAAAGTGTACGACTGCAGCGGGCACGAATGATTTGGTAGTGAGCGCAAGCCAGCAAAGAAGTGCGCCGCTCACAACTGCAAACCCGATCTCAAGAGGCGGCTTTGAAATGTGGAGCAGTGCAAACAATGCAATGTTGAGCGCTACTCCCGCGTAGCGATATTTGTTCCAGAGCGTGAACAAGAGAAACCCACGGAACAAAAACTCTTCCGCAACAAAATAAAACGCAGGCAGCACTACAGCAATGATAAGGAAATACAAAACCGTTGTGTTCTTCCCGTCGTAGAACTCTTGGAAGGAAGTGTTGTGTGAAAGATAGAACGCAAGCAGCAGGTGCGGCAGAAGAACAAGAAGCGTTGCTAGAAGCGCCTTCTTGTTGTTTTCTGGCAGGCGCCAACCGTATGCAGACGCTTCTTCCTTGTAGACGTACTTGATGATCGTAAGGGGCAAGGCGGCAAACAAAAGAACAGCGGTACCAGCAAGCGCTGCTGTTGCGGCTATAGACTCGCGTGGAAGCCCGAAGACAAGCGGGAGCGAACCACAGACCGCAAGAATGATCGTAAAAAACGTAAGCCCAAATCGTGAACGAAAGAATGCCGCAAGCATGTATCTAGCCTACCTTACTCATGCCTCTATGATGTCCTCTTCAAATTCGGCAGACTCCACATACTCAACAAGAGAGGCATCTATATCGTGCAAGAAGGATGAAGGCTCCTGCAGATAATCGGTACCGTAGATTCTTCGGACGCGCGCAAGGGTGAGATAGAGCCTGCTCCTGGCGCGCGTCATTGCAACGTAGAACAGGCGCCGTTCCTCTTCCTCGTCTCGTTCTTCCTCGTTCATTCCCTCATGCGGGAAGAGGCCTTCTTCAAGCCCGGTGACAAAGACAACATCAAACTCAAGCCCTTTTGCCGCATGCACGGTCATAAGCGAAACACCCTCCTCGTTCTTGCCGCGCTTAGCTGACGGGCGATCCAATTCGTCCTGATCTCCTGCAAGCGCTGCGTCTGCAAGGAACGCTGAGATACCTTCGAATCCCGGCGTCTCATCATGACGGCTCGCAAGCGTTGCAAGCTCGCGTGCGTTTTCAAGCCGCTCAAGGTCATCATCTGCACCTTTAGAAAGCGCTTCTGCCATACCGCTTGATTCGATGACGAGGCGGACGAACGCTGACGGAGGAAGGGTCTTCCCTGCCTCATGCAGGTCAGCAAGCACGCGCTCGAACGCTTCGACCTTGCTTCGCTCGCCAGGCTTCAATGCGTCTCGCTGCCCTGCTACAAGTTTCCCAAGCGTTACTTTTCCGATGCCGCGAGAGGGAGCCTGCACTGCGCGCATGCGATCCGCTTCTCTGGAAGGATCAAGCGCAAGGCGCACCCACGACAAAACATCCTTCACTTCTTTTCGGTCAAGGTACTGCGTGCCGATAAGCCGGTACGGAACTGCTTCGCGAAGAAACGC
The DNA here is from genome assembly GCA_964593365.1 of uncultured Candidatus Saccharibacteria bacterium. GTDB lineage: Bacteria > Patescibacteriota > Minisyncoccia > Phycocordibacterales > Phycocordibacteraceae > C7867-001. The sequence goes on from CAZQGQ010000001.1 coordinate 37,811, forward strand.
TTCCTCGAGTCCGCGTGACTGGAAGTTCGTGCGATACAACACTGCCATCTCTTTGAGCGGGATGCCTTCTCGAAGCAGGCGCTTCGCTTCAAGCGCAATGAAGCGCGCTTCGCTTTCTGCCGTGTGCGCTGCGTGCACCTGAATTGCTTTGCCAGCCGCGTTATCGGTAACCGAGCGTTTCTCTTTTCGATTCTGGTTCTTCTCGATGATCTGATTGGCAGCCTCGACGATGGTGCTTGTCGAGCGGTAGTTGTGCTCGAGCACTATCGTCTTTGCGTCTTTGTAAGTCTCTTCGAACGAAAGAAGATTCTCGATGGTTGCTCCGCGCCACGTGTAAATGGTTTGATCAATATCACCGACCACAAACAAATTTCGCGCGTCTCCTGCAAGAAGCCTAGCGAGCGTTCCTTGGAGTTCGTTCGTGTCTTGGTACTCATCGATGTGCACGTAGCGGAATCGCTCCTGCACGAGCTTGCGCACGTCCTCATGCTCAGACAAGAGCTTTACGGGAAGCGAGATGAGGTCATCAAAATCAAGCGCATGCTCCTTCTTGAGTGCCTCGTCATAGCGAAGCCAGACATCTCCTGCAAGGCGCATGCGAAAACTTTCGCGCCCGTTCTTTTCTTTAAAGGACTGCGCTGTGTGTCCTTCACTCTTTGCTCGGCTGATGTGCGCAAGGATCGAACGTGGCGGAACCTCCTTCGGGTCGACGCTCATCTCTTTCAAGGCCTGCTTTACGGTGCGTTCCGAGTCGTCGCGGTCGAAGATGACGAAGTGCCGCGGGATGCCAAGCGCAGATCCGTACTCCTCTAATAGTTCCCTGCCAAGTCCGTGGAAGGTGGCGACAAACGGAGTGGAGCCCTTCTTCCAGACGGCTACCGTCTCGCCAAGGCGCACTGAAAGCCGCTCCCGCATCTCCCTCGCTGCCTTGTTGGTGAAGGTAACAGCCAGGATATTCTGGGGCGCGATCCCCTGCCGGATGAGGTGGTAGATCCGAGTGGTGAGCACCCGAGTTTTCCCGGAACCCGCCCCTGCGAGCACCGATACCGGCCCCTCGGTCAGCAGTACCGCCTCCTTTTGCCTGTCGTTTAGTCCATCGAGGTAATTCACTTTTGCACTATACCGCGAGAGGCTCAAAACGGCCTAAAATCTAGTTAAAATCACATGAATATACGCTATCCCCGTCTTCATATTAGACTCATTGACCCCCCAGCTCACCCGGGTATAATCCGAAGGTCGGTAGATACGGAACCACTCAAGAAATGGCCTATATAGGCCCTTTTTGTATTCGGAAGCACGCCTGAAACATCCCTCTCTCGCCTTATATTGTCCTCACATAATCCTTCCGATTCCCGTCCACAAGTGCGAACTCGGAATGCATACTGGGCCTTCGCTGCGACCACCCTTGCGGTAGGAGGAGCCACCTTTTTAATGAGCGCCTTTCCGCTATCTGCGGCGGCTTTTTGGAACTTCTTTACTGGTGCTAAAGCGGCTGAACCGCTCGCTTTGCATGACACCTCCCTCCCCCTTCTCCAGGCGGCAGTGAACTCAGACCCTAACCCAAGCAAGGGAGGAGGCGAACTCGCCCTCTCTGAAGGATCAGCCCTGGTCTCTAACGGAGGACCCGAGGGCACCGCAGTCGTATATAAGGAGAGCGCCAAATCAAGCGGGGCCATTTCCATATACGTCGTTCGAGAAGGAGACGCTCTTTCAGATATCGCAGATATGTTCGGCGTCTCCACCAACACCATCCTTGCGGTGAACGGATTGAAGAGCGCCCAGGATATTCACTCAGGAGACGAGCTCCTTATTCTCCCAGTTTCTGGAGTTCGCTACACCATTAAGAACAGCGGAACCCTCGAAGACGTTGCCAAGCTCTACGACGTCGACGTCGAGGAAGTTGCCCGCTTTAACGGTTTTGGTCCCGGCGAAGTACTTGCTGCAGGAACAGAAGTTATCGTGCCCGGTGTCGACTTCGCACCAGAGAAAGAAAAAGCTCCAGCAAAGTCTTCTGGCTCTTCAAGCGCAGTTGCGACAAAGAAGCCGGCGTCTTCCGCTTCCCTCGGCGATTGGGCTAACCCAGTGCCAGGAGCCCAGGTTTCTCAAGGTTTGCACGGACACAACGGTATCGACCTCGCTGGCGTGAAGGAAGGTACGCCAGTGTACGCAGCCTCTGAAGGAAAGGTAATCGCTGCAGGTAACGGTTCATGCGGCAGCGGATACGGAGTCTGTGTCATTGTCGCGCACAAGAACAACGTGCAGACGCTCTACGCCCACCTCTCCTCAGTCACTACGTCGGTCGGTGCGGCAGTTGGTAAGGGCGAGCATATCGGCGGTATCGGAAACACCGGACGCTCCACCGGATACCATCTCCACTTTGAAGTTCGCGGTGCCGCAAACCCTCTCGCTCGCTAGAGTCTTCAGCGCAGTTTCCTACCCATTTCCGTATTCCACTTTTCTAGTACTCGCTTAGTATCGAGATAGTATTCCGGTCCAAATCCAGACGCTGGTTTATAGACCTCAACTTCCTTCCACTCGTGTGCGCTTTCAATAAACGGTACTGAACGCTCGACGACTTCTTCAGGTGAAAGCCACTTCTCTTTGTCGGCAAATGGTCGCAGAATGTTTTCGTTGGTTGTGTTTGTTGTGCTTACGTTAATAAAAAGACCCCGCACCTTACCTGGGTTGTTACATACCAGTTCACCAAGCCATTTACGTAGAATATTCTTTGATTCGGTATAAGAGTTCCAGAACTTTATTTTGTATTTGTCACTTATGGAACCAAAAGCACAAAAAAGCACAGGTACCGGTCGACCTTCAGCTTCGATTCTCTTCAGAAGAGGAGTCGCAATATTTTGAAACGTTAAAACATTTGAGTTATATACCTCGTCGTCAATTCCATCACCGTCACAATCGCCGTCAGGCAGCCCATCCTTTTCAAACTTAAACTTCCCCACCGGATGCACAAGCACAACCTCAGATATGTCAGCGAGACTAAGGTTAGAAATATGATCAGCGACTGACTCTGCATCAAGCAAGTCCGTCAGAATGTTTTGGATGCCATGCTCACCAAAAAGCGTCCGTGTGATGCTTACGCATCTTGTATTGGGTTGGCCTTTGAAATACTCAAGATATGCCCGGCCAAAGGTGCCAGTTGCTCCGGAAACAATAACCAGCTTTTGCATAGCAAGACCATACTTTAATTAGTTGACATGTGAAAATTAAGTTGTATTTACATAGTTTTGGTAAAATGTTATTTTACTTTTGAGACAACAAACCCATTTTATGAGCCTTCTTGCGCCCCAGACTATTGAAGAATGGATCATCTTTTATCTTCAGGCAGGCCAAAAGTCGACTGAAGAACTTATTGCAGAGATTCGTAACCGGAAAGGAAATATCACAAAGCAAGGCTTCTACGCAGCTCTTCGGAAGCTCAAGAAGGAAGAAACAGTGGTGGTTTATAAAAAAACCGTAGCGCTCAATACAAGCTGGGTGTGGGACATGCAAAATATGTTTGCTGGAATCAGTCGAGAATATGGCGATGCGGTCGACGTGCTTTCTCTCGGTGACCGTGAAAGCGTTTCGTACTCCTTTCAGAACACCCGACACCTGGATATTTTCTGGGGCAATTTACAAAATACACTAATACGGAATCTGCCAACCTCTCATGCCGTATACGCATACGATCCGCATTACTGGTTTTACATTGCGCGTAAGGAAACAGAGCTAAAGCTTCTGAAGCAAATCACGGAAACCGGGCGGCAGTTTCTTATCACTGTGGGAGGAAATACTTGGCTTGATCAAGAGACGCGCAAAGAATTTCGCAGCGAAATGCTGCAATACCATATACGTCCCCTTTTTAAGCAAAATACATACTACGTGGTAGTTATTGGTGATTACGTAACAGAGGTGTTTTTAGACGAGTCAGTTGCAAAAAAGGTTGAAGAGATTTATTCCTCTACTACAAAAATCAGCCCCGAGACAATGGCCGAACTTCATAGACTACTTTCTGTCCGAAGCCGTAGCCGACTTCGGATTTCCAGAAACTCGCGAAAAGCTCATGAGATACGAGCCAAGCTAGGAAAAAGCTTTTTTACTAAAGCAGAAAAAAACGCTAGAAATTAAAAAACGGCAATTCCCTGTGCTACAACCTAGCTGTCCACTTTCTAGGAGAACGATTATGGACCTGACGTTTTTAGGAGCCGCCTTGATTGGGGGTGCTGCCCTTTCCAACTTGGTAGTCCCCGGTAGGCACGGACTGAAAAGTGCACTTGTCATCACCATTGGCCTAATGCTGATGATCGGAAGCAAGTACGGGCTTTTTGGGTAAGCCCTATGTCAGCAAGATGGCCGCGACTCCGTAAAGAAGTCGCGGCCATCTCTAATTTAGGTCGTAGATTTACTAAGACGCTGCAGGAGAAACTGTTGGTGCGTTTAGGAGCGCTCGGTAGGCGTGTATGCCGGCGAGCATCGCAATTGGCGCCATGATGAAGAGTCCGAGGAAGAGCGGAATCATGGCGAGGATCGTGAGACCGACGATCGAAAGGCCGAGCAAGAAGAGCTTCACGCGATGTCCGCGAGTAAGCCGTGCGCTCTCTTTCATCGCAGCGATCGGATTCAATCCCTTTTCAATCGTGAGGTAGCCTGCAAGCGAGAACATGATGCCGAGGATAATCCCTGGGACGATCAGGAGGATGAGACCGACGATCACGATGAGGCCTACGAGAATCGAAACGCCAAGATAATTCCAGAACGGCTTTGGGTTCCAAAGGCTGTTCAAGTTAACGGTTGCTGGTGCGTCATGCGCTTTGAGGTAGAGGGTCACAAAGCCGATGTAGAACAAGGTCGAGATGATGATTGAGAGCAGGAATCCAGGGAATCCAAGCGACTCCTGGATGCCGGCGATGATGATCTGCGCGATGGCGTAGACGACGATCGTTCCGGCGAAGAACCAAGGGCGGGACTTAAAGGTGCGCCATCCGAATGCGAGGCACTCGGAAATAGTAAATGGAGTTGTTGCCATAGAAAGTAATTAGCCGTTTAAGTGAGCCTTGCAGGTGCGAGCTGCAGGGTCTGCAGCAAGGCGCTCTGCCTCGATCTCTTCGCCCGAGACTTCGCAGACGCCATACGTTCCTGCTTCGATGCGGGTAAGCGCTCCGAGCACGTCGTTATAACGGGCCTCGAGCTCTTTTAGGATCGCGGTATTTGATTCAAATCCCTCGATAAGATCAGCAGCGTCATTAGGATCAGGTTCCTGGCCGGTTGCAGCTGGGACCGCTTCCCAGTCAGCTGGGTTAGACGGGTTTTTGCGCCCGACTGACTGCAGCTGCGTTTCGAGATTAGCCTTCTCTTCTTCAAGTGTCGCCTTATATGCGTCGGTGTTTTTCATGTACGCAACTTTAGCATTAGGGCGCCTATTGCGCACGGGTCGCAGACAGGCGCTGCAGGATCTCTTCGAAGGCAGCTTCGTTGCGGACGATGACCAAGGTTTCCTTATCGCGGTAACCATAGAGCAAGACAGTGCGTCCTTCGATGTCCTTGAGGACGCGCACATCGTGGTTGAGGAGCGTGTCGTCTATGAAATAGGGCTCTGCAGGCGCGGTTGTCATTACCGGGGTCGTCGTAGCCGTCGTGGTGGCTGTGGTTGTAGCGCTTGTGGTTGCTGTCGTCGTTGCGGCAGGAACTGCGGTCACAGGGTACGGAGGGTAGAAGATCGAAAGGTCCTGCTGCATGTCCTTCTCCCAGACGAGCATCCCGGCAAAGGTCCGTTCGAACGAGGCAACCCGAAGAATGAGGAACGGAGATGCCTCATTGTTTGCTTTCACGACGCCCACGGTGCTCTGCTCTCCGGTGTTTCGAAGAAGAATATCAGGCGCTGGAAGTCCGAGCGCTGTTACTAGTGCTCCGCCGCTTGAGATTTCTTCAGTCACTTCTCCTTCGGGCGTGGTCGTCGCGTACGTAAGGTATGCAATGACGACTCCGCCTTCGCGAAGCTCGATTTGATTGAGGTTTGCAACGGCCCGCTGCAAGTCAGCCCCTTCTCCTTCAAGGCGTACGCGCTCGTCGGCAAAGACGAGGGATGGGACAAAGAGGTCTGCGGGAACCGCAGGACGGTTCATGATGAAATGATATGCAAATAAAACACTTCCCAATCCTGCAAGGATGAGAAGCGCTCCGCCAAAGTAGGCGAGCCAGTTCTTTTTGCGCGGAGCAAATGCCTGCGGCGTGCGCATGCCAAGCGCGTCTTGCTCTGCTGCAAGAACCGAAAGCGGCGTCGCTTTCTCGCTTCGGGTTCGGTCTGCGAAGTCGCTCTTATACGTATGTATGGGAGAGGTTTTGGAAACGGCGGGAATGCCAGGTATTGGAGCGGGCGGAAGAGGGGCTGGAGGAGGTACGGTGACTTTGCTCTTGAGCTTTGCAAGAAGCGCATCACGCGCTTCGTTCCTCTCTTCTGAGGGCGGAGTAGGCATCACGGAAACAGAGGACGCTAAAGCCTTTGCTTTGAGGCGCGCAAGCACTGCGTCTCTCGACTCGTTTGTAGTTGGAGCGTTCGGGGTAACGGCTATGGGCGGCGCGGTCCGGACCGGCTTTTGCGGGAAGGTGCGAGACGGAGGCGCAGGAGCGGGAGTGTTCTGGGTGTTTGGCGCAAGCGGTTTGCCAGTTAGTCCCGCGACGTCCTGTGCGTACGTGCGAATAGTTGAAACGGGAACGTCAGGAGTTGCCTGATCGTTTGATGATTGAGGTTCGTCGGCCACTACAACCGATTATACCAACACCCTGCCTCTTATCCGCGCGATCCGATGAGGAAGCGCTTCGGGTCGTCGCACATGTCGGTGAAGGCGTGCGCCGCTTCTTTGAGTTTTGCAGACGATGACTTCCCGAACGAGATGACTTCAACCTGGCAGCCTTCGTTCATGTCTAGGTATTCGATCAAGGGAACGAAGTCGCCGTCGCCTGAGGCGATGATGATGGTGTCGAGCTTAGGAGCAAGCTTCACAGCATCAATAGCGAGCCCGACGTCCCAGTCGGCCTTCTTGGCCCCGTCTGCGAAGATCTGGAGGTCTTTGACCTTGGTCTCGATCCCGATCTTGGTGAGGGCATCGAAGAATCCGGTCTCGTCCCCGCTCTCCGTCTTGATGACGTAGGCGATGGCTCGCACGAGGATGCGGTCGCCAACGGCTTCCGCAAGGACGTTTGCGAAGTTCACCCTTGCTTTGTAGAGGTGCTTCGCGCTGTGATAAAGGTTCTGCGTGTCTATGAAAACACCCACACGCTGGGCTTTGTGCTTAATGACTGGCATATAAATGAAGGTCTAAACTTATTAAAAGCGAGCAAATCGCCCACAATTCATGCTACCACCTTACGTAAAGACAAATCCGGGCTGTCCCCGGATTGTGCCTATTTCTTAAGCCCGAGCTTCTTGATGACCGCGTTGTAGCGGCGCTTGTCGTTTCGTTCAAGATAGCGAAGGTGTGAGCGTCGATCAGCGACCATCTGAAGCAGGCCTCGGCGTGAGTGGAAGTCCTTCACGTTCTTCTTGAGATGCTTGGTGAGTTCGTCGATCTGACGGGACAAAATAGCGACCTGGACGTCCGGAGAACCGGTGTCAGTGTCGTGTCGGGCTACGTCTTTGACAACGGCCGTCTTTACGCGCTTTGTTAGCATGATTGGAGGACTGTACCACACCTTGATAAAAAGCGCAAGTATTGTGTGGTTCGTAAAGAAACCCGCCCCAGGTAAAGTTCGGGACGGGCTTTCGGCATCGTGCTCTGGAGCGGTTAGGGTGCCTACACAGCTTCTTCCGTATCGATCAGGAGTTCCCCCGCGTCGTTGAAGACGTAGTAACGGGACTTGGCGGGGACTGTTCGATTCAGAAGTTCTGCAGCGGCATGGGCTTCGGGTAGAAGGTCGTAGGTCCACCCATACCCCTGGCACCATCTTCCGTCATCGTGCGATCGGAAGACAGAGAACCTTCCAGGCGGAGCTTTAAAAGGACAAGGGCTGAGAACGGGCGCAGTCATAGCGGTTAGCTCCTCTTCTAGGTACCGATTCAGCCTACTCAGTATACGTCATCCTCTGATTGCACGAATATTGTGCGAAGTCCTCGCGGTATACTGGAGAGCAATGGATGCAATCTCAATGAAGCGCCAGTTTCTTGAATATATCGAGATTGAACGCGGCCGGGCGGTCAAAACGATCGAGAATTATGACCACTATCTCACCCGCTTCTTTGACTGGGCCAAGGTGAAGGATGTGAGCGACATCACCGAGGAGAAGATTCGCGAGTTCAGGCTTTGGCTGAACCGCCAGCCGGGCACTTCAGGCGCGATGAAGCGCAGGACCCAGAACTACTACCTCATCGCCATCCGTGCGTACTTGAAGTTCCTCCGAAAGCGCGACGTCCCCTGCGTCTCTCCGGAGCGCATTGAGCTCGCAAAGCTTCCTGAGCGCTCCTTGGATCTCATCACGTCCGCTGAATTGAATCGCTTGATTGGCGCAAGCGAAGGAACGAGCCAACGTTCTTCTCGCGACAAGGCGATACTCGAGCTTCTCTTTTCTACCGGTCTTCGCGTTTCAGAACTATGTTCATTGAATTCTGATATCGACCTTTCGAGAGATGAGCTCTCCGTGCGCGGTAAAGGAGACAAGGTGCGTGTCGTGTTCCTCTCCCCTTCTGCAAAAGCCGCGATAGTTTCCTATCTCAAAGCGCGTAAAGATATGGAAGAGGCGCTCTTCGTGAACATCGTTGCAGACGATAAGCAGGCAAAGTCTGCTGCTAAGCGACTCACGCCTCGCTCGGTGCAAAACATCATAAAGAAATACGCAGTGAAGGCCGGCATCACGAAGAAGGTGACCCCGCACGTGCTTCGTCACTCGTTTGCTACCGACCTTCTAAGTAACGGTGCAGATATCCGAAGCGTACAGGCCTTGCTTGGACACGCATCAATCAATACGACGCAGATCTATACGCACGTCACGGATGCGCACCTACGAGAGATACACAAGAAGTTTCACGGCAAGAGCCGCTAAGGATTAACAATATTTTGAGGGTTCTTAGCGATAAACGATCGAACGTTTTCTACAATCATATTAGGAAGGTTCTCAAAGAAAGACTCGGCAGTATAAGAAGCCACGTGAGGAGTAAAGACTACGTTATCAAGCAAAAGTAGAGGATCATTTTCGCTACATTGGGCCCAATCAAATCCAGCGCCTTTTATCTTCCTTTCTGATAACAGTTCATACAAAGTATCCATATCTATGCAGTCCCGCTTTGCAATGTTTACAAGTACTGCGTTCGGTTTCAGTTTCAACAACAACTCTTTTGAGAGAATTCCTTTCGTCTCTTCAGAATACAAAAGCGAGACAGCGATTACGTCCGCAGTTGAAACCAGTTCATCGAGTTCAACAAGGTTGATATCGTCCCGCCCACTTCTATTCCACCCAATAACATTCATACCTATTCCCTTTCCTATGCGCGCGATTTCGGATCCTATTCGTCCAACCCCGATAATTCCAAGCGTTTTCCCATACAGATCGTAGCCAATTAATTCCCGTCCTTCAGGGGTGCTGGGGTCTTGGTCCATAGAACCACTTCTATATTTCTTATCTCCATAAGGAATACGCCGTACGGTGGCAAAGATGAGTGCAATAGCCATTTCGGCCACAGAACGTTTTGAGAAGCCGGGACAGTTTGCAACTTTTATTCCTCGGTTACGTGCGGCTTCGAAATCCACCATTGCGAATGCGGTGGTATTCAGAGCAAGGAGTTTTAAATTCGGTACGGAATCAAAATACTCTTTATTAAAATCTGCAATAAAACCATCGCCTAGTACGATGTCCGCATCACCAGTTCTCTCGATCGCCTCTTTCGTATTAGATGTACCATCAAATACCGCGACCTCTCCAAGCTCGCGGAGTTCCTTTAAATGAGTTTCGTTAAAGAATGAGTCGTTAAGGATCGCAATTTTCATATATATATTCTATTACACTAACGGCGTATGGCTCTCCTCTTTCGTTGGCACCGGTACGTCTGCGGTATCTGCAAAGAACACGATGGCCCATCGGGCCGCATTGTCTCGGTAGACGTCCTCTGAGGACTGCACAACGTCATGCCAAGCCGGACGGAAGCGCATATCAGTGATGGCTGGCAGCTGGAACGCTGGCATGAAGAGAGCGACGTTATCTTTATGCACTACTTCCTTCAAGGTCTCGTTGTTCTTTCCGATCCGAAGCCCGGGCGCGCTCTCTGCGATCGCGAGCGTTGTTGCCCCGCGGTCATAGTGGGCGCGAGCGAGGAATTTCCCTTTGCCTGCCGCCTCGTATTTCAGGAAGCGAAGCGCGGAATACTCAATGTGCTCCTCCCCTTCTTTGATGAACTGCGAATAGAGATCGGGAAACTCAACTGACATCACCCGATACAACTCTTTACTTCGAAGCAAGGCTTCCTGGTAGATGCGGTCAGCAACGGAAAGGAATGCTTTCGTTTCAGCTCGCTCGAGCACGGGGTTACCGGCGAAGATAGTGAGAAGTTTCGGATGATAGTGGAAGTACTCCTTGAGATCCGTACGCCCGACTTCATCCTCTGCGCCCACTTTGCGCATGTACCCGACTCCTTGCCGGCCTCCTGGTCGGTCATTCAAGTGAAAGGCAAGACGCTCTTCCAGAGGCGTTGCGCTTAGGTACTCGAAGAACTTCTCTGCCCCCTCAACGAGATCTGCGCGCGTAACGGAGAATTCTACTTCCGCGTAATTCTTCTCGGCTAGTTCTGAAACGAGCGCCGTAAAGGCGCTCGCATCAGCTTTCTTCATATCAATCATGCGCGCATCGTAGCACGCGATGGGTCCTCTATGCTTCTCCCTTTTTCTTCTTGAAGGCGAACCATACTCCGTAGCTCACTCCCATGAGAAGGAGGAGCAGGAGGAGCATGTACCAGGCCATTGGGCCGTCTCCGAAGGCTGCGAAGGCGCTCGCTAGAAGCGAATCAAGCTCCTCGTCCTCGATGGCGGTGCCGCCGTCTTCCTCTCCGGCACCCCCATCTCCTTCTCCAATGCCTCCTCCATCACCTCCTGCTCCGCCTCCGGCAGCAAAGGCTCCAAAGGCAGCTCCGCCTCCTACGCCATCTTCGTCGTCAGCTGGCAGTTCTCCGTCTCCTCCGCCCATGCCGTCCCCATCTCCTTCATCATCTGAAGGATTGTTGACCATGTTTGCGTTTGGGCCTCCGCCACCTCCACCGTTACCGTCGCCATCTCCTTCCCCATCTCCCTCTCCGTCGCCGTCTTCTCCATCACCAGGAGGAGTTGTTTCATTGGGTTCGAAGTCGTAGGTAGTCGTTGTGGTCGTGTATCCGTTCTGGATGCCGATGACAAACTTATCAACATTTCCTGTATACACGCCGCCTCCGCTTCCAACCTTGAAGAGCGTTGCGCCAGTGAAGATTCCTGCATCGCGGATTCCTCCATCAGGATAGATGCTCTGCACTTCTGCCCAGGTACATGGCAGTGCCATTGTGCAGCCAGAAGCTGTAGCGACTGTTGTGTCGCTAAACCACCAGTTGCCGGCCGGGTTGTTGTTCATCGGGTTCCACGTCTGCCATACGCCGCTTGAAACGACTTGTGAGAGATATGGTTCGTAGACCAAGCGTCCTGAGTAAGTCGTGACAGCGTCGGTCAGGTTCGGATCAAACTCAAACTGAAGCGCTGGAAGCGCGACACCTGCAGTTGCTCGATACGTGCTGTAGCCAAGCGAGACGATGTCGTCGAAGCGTGTGCCAGCAAGGTCAAACATGCCGAGCACTTCTCCTTCCGTGTTTGTCGTCACTGCGAGTTCTGCGCTTCCGTCTCCGATAGGTGCGGATCCAGGACCCGTTACCATCTGGCCGGTCTGTCCGCCGAATGTTCCTTCAGGGAAGAAGTACCAGCCCTGCATGTTTGACGGGGTCACCGTAACTGGGATCTCTTCTTCGTCCGTCATCACGTTCGTGAAGGTACAGATGACTGTTTCTCCGTCCTCAATGACCACTGCATTGTTTGGCATCGGGACATCTTCTTCGTTGTCCTGCTGTTCGCACGAGACGTTGGTCATGACCCATCCGTCCTGGGCATCCTCAGTGACAGCGTAGGTTCCAACCGGGAGGCTGATCGTAGAGCTTCCGTTACCTTCTTCGGTTGCGATCTGCACGTCCTGAGACGCATTGGTGCCGAAGATGTCGAAGGTGAATACCCCGTCATCCTCGTTCATGATGGTCTTCTCTATGATGAGCGTTCCAACGTCATCGTTTCCTTCCACATCATTGTTCATGATGGTGAAGGTCTCGCTTGCGCTGTTGACGTTCACGGTCTCGCCTTCAAGCTCGTTGTCTCCGTCGCTCGTTGAGACGTAGTTCCAGCCTGACTGCGCGAGCTCGCCTGCGGTGTACGCGCCGTACGGTACGTCGGTGAACGTGACGCAGCCGTTTTGGCCTGTGACACCTGCGTATCCTTCAGAGAGGCTTACGGCAAGTGTTCCACTGTTGTCTGCATACCAGCTTTCGTTTGCGGTCGTTCCCGATCCGTCGAAGACGCGGAAGTTAGCCGTGCCATCCGCTGCTTGCGTGAATGACTGGGCGTACGCATGAGCTGGTGAGTACGGGCTCCAATCACTATTAGGATCGAACGCCTCGTTGATCTGCAGTTCGAGGATATCGGTCTGGTAGGTCGTGTAACCGTCCATCCAGGTCGTCCATCCGTCGGTCGTCGAGTACTCGGCGTCTACGATGTTTGCTCCCCACTGGTTGGTCCAGGTGCCAAGCGCTGAAGCGATGTAGGACATCCCTCCTTCAAGCGAGTTGACGGTGTCTATTCCAGCGACGTTAGTCGAAGGAACCACAAGGTCCTCGATGTGAGTGCCTGCAAGCGTGAGCGTCCAGCCTGAGAGTGGCTCCTCGTTCTCGTTCACCTTACACATGGTGACTGTTGAGAATTGTGCCGGCGGCATGACGCACTCGTTTTCATTGACCGTGAGCTTGTAGAGAAGACCCGCTGGGTTGGTTTCCGGCGTGTTCTCCGTTTCATGGTCCATGTTCGTCACCTCGAAGGTAATCGTGTTGGTTCCGTTTATAAGGACGGAAGCCGGAACAGCACAGTCGGTGGTGTCTCCGTAGTTGAATTCCCCATCGTCGTCACAGACCGTCTGGTTGTTCACTTTGACGACGTAGCTGTTGTCAGCGGCGAGCTCGAGCGTTGAATCAAGCGGCGTGCCGATGATCTCGAAGGTGCGGGTGAAGGTTTCGGTCGTTCCGTCTGCAGCGTCCTCGTTTGAGGTTCCTGCATCCTTCCAGATCCAGAGCGCATCTACTGCGTCTACCCAAGAAGTGTGGAGGAATTCTCCGACGATTGAAGCAGGACCGTCCTCATCTTCAGTGAGGAGTTCTCCCTCTTCGCTGTCGCTTGAGAGAAGAATGTTCGATGCGCTGACGTCGCAGGCACCACCCTCATCAATCGGTGCGTTAAATGCCACACAGTAGTAGGTCTCGTCTTCTGTTCCATCAATCCATACCCAGTTGTCGTAATGAAGGACGTCAGTCGAGCAGTAGAACTCAGCAGATACTGGCTGATCGGTAACCTGTCCCGTGAACGGGATGTAGCCTTCCTTCAATACTTCGCGGACGCGGATGTTTGCGTCTACGGGAACTTCGGTAGAAACCGTTCCTGTTTCATCAGTGGTGAAGGTTGCCCACGGAGCTTCAAGCGGCGTGGAACCGTTATCCTCTGGATCCCCTGTTGCGTCTGTTGCCCACTGGAAATCCCAGTTAGGTGCAAGGTAGCAGCTCTCGTTTTCCTCGAGGAAGTCAGCTGCGGTGTCGGCGGTGATTTCAGATACGACGCCTCCTGCTCCCCAGTTTGGAAGCATTTCTTCTGTGGGGCAGACGATCTTCGTTGCAACAAGCGTTGCGGTTTCTGGAGGCGCTTCGCATGACAAGCTTGCGTTGTCGACGAAGGTTCCAAAGGAGTCATTCGTTGATCCTGCATCGCGGAAGGTGATTTCCGTTGCGTAGGAGTCTGCAATAAAGCTGTAGGTGTGCGCAGTCCACTCGGTCTGTGCGCCGGTAGCAGCCAAGGGGCCTACCGTGCCAATGACGTCATCGTTTGCGAGCACCTCTACCTTGTTCTCCCCCGCTGCTGTTCCTGGGCGTGGTGAGAAGTCGAAGGTGAGCGTGTATGACTCGCCAGGAACGGTTGGAACGGTCTGTGAGATAGCGATCTGGCTTGCTTCACCAGATTGTCCACTCGTAGGTCCGCCCCAGTCAGTATCAAGTTCGGTCCACTGGTCTCCGGTTGCTCCGTTAAGCGTTGAAGCGGTCCAGCCGTTTAGGCCAGACTCCTGCACTTCAAGATTCGCAACGTCAGGACGTCCGAGAGCCGGTACGCCAAGCCACTGCGCAATCCAATCGATGGTGCCGGACTGGAAGATGTCCCACTGTGCGCCTGCGGTGACGTCTACGTTTTCGAAGTCGCCGTTAGCAAGGAGTTCTTCGCCGGTTTCGCAAACGGCAGTTCCTTCACAGCTGTCGACATGGAGCGAGACCACAACGTCGTTGTAGTCTTCGTCTCCTGCGGCAAATACGAGGTCTTCGAATGCGATGGCGTACTCGTTGTCGGCGATGTTGTATGAGAGCGCATGCGCTTCCCCACCGAAGTTCATCGAGTCGTCCGTTGCGAAGTAGGTGTATACCGATCCGTCCCAGTCAGCGATAGCGAAGACGATGTCGTTAACCACTGCTGTTGAGAACGATGCTGAGTTTCCAACTGAAAGTTCGGGAACAGCGGCATACGGAGCTCCGACGGTTCCTTCGCGGAAGACCGGCGTGAAGCTTCCACCGTTAAGGTAGTAACCAAACACGTGAGTATGTGCGGAGTTGGAATCCTGGCTGAGGTTTTCGACAGTGAAGTCGACAGAGTTTCCCGTGCCGCTCCATGACTGGAAGTTTTCCTGTTCGGTCGCTGCATCAGGAGCGTTAGCTCCGTACTCACCATCAAGGAGTTCCTGAAGCGTCTCTTCTGCTTCTGGAGTTACGCCGATAACAACTGTTTCGTCAGATGCCTCTGGAACGATACAGGTGTTTACGGGGTCAGTGTCTACCACTGGCGGCTCGCCGCAGTTGCTACCGTCTACCGTGAGGCGGAAAATAAGGCCTGCTGGGTTGTTTTGCGGGTTGGCGTCTCCTCCTTTGTTGAAGACGGTAATCTCAAGCGTGTTGGTTCCTGCAATAAGACCAGTAACCGGGATGGTGGTGGTTGGGTTGAAGGTATTCCCTGGGTTAGCAAGTTCGTTAGTTCCCTGCTGAACGGTGTTTACCTTAACCAAGTATCCGTTATCAGATGCGAGCGTGAGTGTTGCAGATGCGGGCAATTCTTGAAGAGAGAACGTTTTTGTGAAAACTTGCGTTTCATCGACTGACGAATCGACGACCGGGTTGTCGCCCCAGATCCAAGCAGCAGCTGGCTCAAGATCATGGTTCCAGTTCGGATGGACGAAGGTGAGTTCGTCAGCTGGCTGGCCGTCCTCTAGTGTTGTGTCGTCACTTACGATGACGCACTGCTCAGGCGCTTCTTGGGCCTGCACTGGGGTCACGTTGGTGAAGTATCCTCCTACGAGCGAAATCGCAAGTAATAGAGCAACACTGCGCCTTGCTGTAGCGCGTGACCAGAAAGAAATAATATTCATGTTTAAGAGGAATTACCGCAGTGCTGTTACGCGCTGCTTTGTGCACATTTTATTAAAGAGACTTCCACGCCGCATTTTGCCCGCGCGTAGAGCTTATGGAGAAAAAAGGAGGTGCCCCGACGAAGGCTTAGGAACCTATGGTCGGAGATCGTTCTCTCTTCCGCACAAGGTACGAGCTTATGAGTACTCTATCCCTACCAGGAGGTATGTCAATAGAAGGACACATTCTTCGTCTTCAGGCAATACTCATGTTGCACACTGATAGAATGCTCACAATGAAGGTACATTTCGCATGAAGATAGTTTCGTGGAACGTAAACGGCATCCGGGCAGTGCACCGAAAGGAGCTGTTCTTGCCCTTTATGAAACAGGTGAAGCCTGATGTTCTCTGCCTCCAGGAAACCAAGGCTCAGCAGCATCAGTCTGAAATCGACCTCCCAGGCTACGAGGAATACTGGTGCTCGGCAGATAAGAAGGGATATAGCGGAACGGCCATTTTCACCAAGACCGTCCCAAATAACGTTATTTTTGGCCTTCCTACGGACATAGCCGATAAATACGGGCTCTCGAGGGACGGGTACGGAGACCCTAATAAGGAGGGCCGGGTCATCGCTGCTGACCTTGAACAGTTCTACGTAGTCTCCGTCTATACCCCTAACGCTAAGGACGATCTCTCTCGTCTTCCCCTTCGGCACAAGCAATGGGACCCTGCTTTTCTTGAGTACATGAAACGCCTCGAGGAAGAAAAACCGGTTATCTTCTGCGGGGATTTGAACGTCGCCCATACCCCAGATGACCTTGCCCGCCCCAAGCAAAACGTGGGAGTTAAAGGCTTTACTAACGAAGAGCGGGAAGGAATACAGGGCATGATAGAGGCTGGATTTGTTGATACCTTCCGCATCTTTACTCAAGGTAACGGCCACTATAGTTGGTGGAGTCATTTTGCACAGGCGCGAGAACGAAACGTTGGCTGGCGTATTGATTACATTTTCGTATCCGAAAAACTAGCATCAAAGGTTAAGAAAGCTGAGATACATCCAGACATATTCGGCTCTGACCACTGCCCTGTCTCCATAACCTTATAAAGGACATATAGGACATTATCCACAGACAGCGTAGGTTGTTTGTCCTTTATAACGTATGATAGATCCTAGACCCGCGGCGGCAGAACTCTTAGGAGCTGTCCGTGGTTACGGCACAGTTCTTTGAGAGCTCTTTCATCATCGCGTCTAACGCTAAGCTTTTCCCTTCAACGTAACCGGGGCGTATCCCCTGAAATATTCTGGAAGCGGAAATTGCATGCGAGACGGCGCAGAAAACAATAAAAGCCGCCAAGCTGCCCACTCCTGGAAACTACCCAATCATTTGCCCGCTCACTATTTGGTTTCCAACTAAGCAAGGCGGCTTTTTTATACCTGAAATAGACGAAAAACCTATATTATACAACGTATAAATGGACGTTTCACACGAAACCCCCTAGCAAACGTGGTGCTTTTCAAGAATCTTCTGTAATTCTGCCTCCTCTGCGTCTTCTCGCTTCTTCTTGCCTGACTCCCCTAGAGTCTTAAGTTCTCCTTCCGGAAGGGTAAGCAGTGCCTGAGTTCTTTCGTCTAGGTATTTCTCGGTATTCTTCTTCGGGTCTTCAAGGACCTCTTCAAGGAGGGCGTTTAGTACGAAGCCTATGCTTGGACCTGGTTTCACGTGAAAGACCTCCATAAGCCTGGTGCCGTCAGTCTTAAGCATGCTGACTGATATCGGGTCCCTAAGCGCTTCCTCAACCATTGCCTTGTACTTGCGGAAACGGAAAGGCTGCTCTTTAGGACGCCCCGTCCCTATACGGTCGCAAATGCGGAGGTTCAATAGATCCCATATATTCTCTTCTCCTACGTTTCGTATGATCCTTCGAACAGCAGACAAAGTTATCTGATCCGGGTCAGAGAAGAACATATGCCAGCGGACAAGCTTTACTACCTTATCTATCGTTTCACGTGAAAACCTCAGGTCTTTAAGGGCTTTTTCGGCTACACGGGCTCCGACGACCTCATGGCCATGGAACGTCCAGTCCTTCTTCTCTTCAGACCAGCGTCTGGTTTCAGGTTTAGAGACGTCGTGGAACAGGGCAGCGAGGCGTATATCAAAATCCCATTCCTTATCGGCTGCGTGCTGCATGGAACGCATAAGATGTCCGAATACGTCATAGCTATGTGCCTGGTTCTGATCTATCCCGATGCCTCGCGTAAGGTCAGGGGCGATGTACTCAAGGATGCCTAGTTGCTGGGAAAGGGTAAGGGCCATCATCGGCTGTTCAGACTGGAGGATCCTGGAGAACTCATCCCGGATTCTTTCACGTGAAACGTGGGTCAAATTATGGCCTTTTTGCTGTATTGCAGCCGCTGTATCCGTATCTAGGGCAAAATTGAGCTCTGCGACCAAGCGGACAGCCCGCATGAGGCGAAGAGCATCTTCCTCGAACCTCTCCTCAGGGACACCGACGGTTCGAAGCACCCGAAGCTCAATGTCCTTTTGTCCTTTATAAGGATCTACGAGTTGTCCTTTAGAATCATCAAGGGCGATTGCGTTAATCGTAAAGTCACGGCGTGCCAGATCTTCTTCCAAACTCTCTCCAAAGGAAACGGCGTCAGGACGACGCTTGTCGGAATACCCGGTCTCAGTTCGATAGGGAGTTACCTCAACGATCGCGACGGTTGGGTCCTCTGACCCAGTCTTTACCCCGACAGTGCCGAAGTCATTTTCATAAAAAGAGTCAGGGAATACGCGCTGGATATCAGCTGGTTTTGCGTTAGTCGTGACGTCCCAGTCCTTTGGTTTCCTGCCAAGGAGGATATCTCGAACGCATCCGCCGACAAGATATGCCTCGAACCCTTCGCTTCGAAGACTCGCTGCAACTACGGTCACTTCTTGGGGAACGGAAAAGCTCATAGGTAAAATACTAGTATGCAGGTAGCCAATCTCCTAGGGTTCGCGTAGTATTTCAGTACGCTCCTGTGGTGAAACGGATATCATTACTGTCTTCGGAACAGTCGTTCCAGGTTCGAGTCCTGGCGGGAGCACAAGCGAATTGAAGAAACGAAAAGAGTGTGCGACCATAGAGTTCGCGCGGATATGGTTTAGTGGTAAAACGGGTCCTTGCCAAGGACCAGTCGGGAGTTCGATTCTCCCTATCCGCACCAGTCAGGAAAGCGGCCCCATAAGGGCCGTTTTTCCGTTCATTAGGACCTGTGTATAAAGGTGTTGGCAGTGGGGATAAAAGACAAAAGTCACTCTCGGTCAATTTCCGTTAGTCCGAGAAATACCCATATAACAGGCCGTACTCTTCAAGGTCGGAGCACTCATTTGTTTTTCACGAAAAGACACTCTCAATTGGTCGGGCCGCCGAGAATCGAACTCGGTCTCTCTGCTCCCAAAGCAGATGTACTACCGGTATACTACGGCCCGCTTCAGGGCATCCTAGCACAAACTTTCGCTTTATTCCGCCTCTGCAATCGCTTCTTCGAGGATATCGAGAAGATCTGATGCGCGGCCGCGGAAGTTCGCGACGAGTGTTGGTGTGTTTCCCTTGAGATAGGCATCAAGGTCGCTGTTCATGTCAGCGCGGAAGCTGCGGCGCACATGATCCATGGTGAGTGCCTGCAGTTCGCGAAGGGAAAGATCCGGTTTCACGCTTCGGGTCGAGATAAGTCCGATAAGGCGTCGGTTCTCGTTTATGACAGCGCCTCCGGAGGATCCTTCCTGGGCTGCAGGGCCCGCCTTGACCGAGAAGATATCGGTGCGGTTCCCGCCGAAGGTATATACGTCGTTTACGGGGGCGAAGCTTATTGTCGGATAGAGGGATGAGCGTACCTGGGAGCTCGTCAGGAACTCAGCGGCATAGGAGCCAATGCCTACCTGGTCTCCTATCTCTATATCTGTCGCCGAGGAGGCAAGCGGGATATGGATGAAAGAAGAGGGAACAGAAGACCCTGTCAGGCTTCCGGTGACCGCCACGAAAGCAAAGTCATCCTGGCCGGTGCCGGTGGGACGAGTCGAAAGGAAAGTACCGGGGTTGTCCTTTATCCAGTCAGAGGAGATGTAGATAAGTTCGGCAGTGTAGGCATTTTTGGCTGGGCTTCCGGTCCGGATATAGCAGTGGCCGGCATTCTCTTGCGGGTAGTCGGTCAGAAGGAAGCCTTGCGCGACGTGTGCGACGGTCATGATGATTCCTTTTGAGTCCACCACCACTCCAGAGCCCGAGCTTCCGCGAAGGCCTCCTCCTTGGACGCAGATGATATTTACGACCGCACCCTTAAGAAGAGCTTCAGTCGTGAGCTTTACATCAACGTTGGGGACAACCGGCGCTACGGGCGCTGTTGGCGTTACCGGCGCGACTATTTGCGGGGGAGTAGGAACCGGGAGCGGGGTGAAGGGAACCGTCGGGGTTGTCGTTGGAACCGGCTTAGGTGTTTGGGGAACTGCGGGAGTGACCGTTGCAGTTGAGCTTGCAGCTTCGGCAAGCTCATCGATCAGTATTTCAAACGGGGAGGGTCCTGGGTCTATCGCTGGAACCACTTCCGCCACTTCTACCGGCGGAATCTCGATCTCAGGAGGAGGTCCTGAGAACTGGTGGTACTGGGTAACCACGGTCGCCCAGAAGGTAAGGGCGCCCGCGGCTACGATTGAGACGATGTGCTGGAGCATTATTGGTATGCTACGCCAAAGCAGGCAAAAATACAGTGGTATGGTATTCTCGCCCTATTGCGGGATTAGTTTAATGGTAGAACATCAGTTTTCCAAACTGAGAGCAGGAGTTCGATTCTCCTATCCCGCACCCACTAGTGCTAGTTCAAGAGACTGAGGTGCTTTGTAAGTAACCGGCTTCTCTGAGTTTATGAACGAAGCTATACTTGCTTCATGATCGAACCCTTTCCACAGACTCCGCTGGGGAGCCCTTCTGAAGGCGTAAAAACTCCGGACTATTGGAAGGAGAATCACCAGTTTGTATATCCTAAAGGACTTTTCGATACGCAGTTCAGGTTTGCAAAAATCATGGCAGAACGCGAAGGCGTTTCTGTTATTGAAGCTGTGGAGACATACGCTCCTCTGCTTAATAAAGCGATTCACACGGAAGGGGAAGACAACACACTTATACCTGGTCTTACAGATGAGAATCTTACTGAGGTAGGATATGCAGAAGTATTGAAGCGCCGCGAAAGCTACGACAAGAAGGGTCTTAAGTATCATGACGAGAAAGAAGCTCGTTTCGGTTGTTCTTACTATCGCTACGACGATGCGACAAAAACCATCGCACTGCACTTCTTTAATGCTGAAGCTGAAGAAGAGTTCGAAGATGGTAAGGATGTATCAAAAGGACCCTTGAGCAAGGAGAGACTCGATCGTCGCAAGGCAGAACTTACAGACATGTTCCGTGACATTAAGGCTAAATATCCAGATGCCAAATACGTGAGCGGTAGATCCAATCTCTATAATCTGGAAGCGTATCGACGCCTCTACCCACCTACGTATGAAGTAGGGAACATCGATTACAATCCTGAGTTATGGAAAGGCCAAACAGACGTATGGGGTCAATTTCTTGGCGGGCATGACAAAGCTCCAGGTGAATACGGGTTTAAACAAGAACTTGCGGATGACTTCTTAGAAAAAGCGAAACAAGTTCCGTTAGATAAGCTTGTTGATGCAACTTCCATGCCGCCACGTACTGCTCACGGCATCATACAGGATTTCTACGACTTCTACGGAATTAAATAGCTAGACCGACAAAGTATCCTTCATGTGCCTCGCTCTACCTAGTTCGAGACTGAGGTGGGGCACACTAATGAACTTCGAAACTCGTAGGATTGAATTGAGGAGTATCGTGACCTACATGTACCAACAGAAGCACATTCTCTACCCTTTTGAAAAATTGAATGGCATGCATATTTCGAAGCGGACTACAAAGCTGATACGCAGCTTCTGGATCTTGCTCATAAAATGCTTCAGTAGGATAAACGGCAAATAATGTTTCACCAGGAATCTGAATTCCTACTACACCACCATCTTCCGCAATATAGTCTTTTACTTTGCAGTTAGCTCTTGCTAGGGGATGAGGAAGCGCGCTCACCAAAGAAGCAATAAACTTTTTGGTGTCTTGTCCTTCCTCTAAGATCCAGTAATCCACAATAGGTCTTCCCTCTATATCGTTACCGCTCACGTCATCCAATGCGTACTCTCCTCCAGTAATCGGGACAATTTGCGAACCGGTGTTTCGGAAACTCAACGCATACGAATCGCAGTGCGTATACTCAAATGTAATTGTTTGAGCGTATGGAGAAAAAGGTGCCAACTCTACGGAAGCCGTACGAATGTCACATCCGTCATCTGCGGGCCAGCCCCGTTCCATCCTGGCTCTCCAGGTATCTGTTGAAATGGCTAGTTCTTGCTCCAGCGCCTGATCATCGATGTGAGTCTCTGTTCTAGTCCCGCTTACATACGAGACGTAGAAAGCGCCTAGTAGCACTACTACTGCCAAAATGGTTCCTATAACGGCTACTGGATCTTTGAGCAAGGATTTCATGAGCTAAGTATATAGCTTATATCCGGCTGCTACAGACCAATAGTTTTGAGAAATGTCTTCAGTTCCGCTCCTTCGATCTTTCGGAACGCACCTGAAGAAAGGGAATCAAGGGCGATATTCAAAACACGCACACGTTCAAGCGTGTCCACCTCGTTATGCATGGCAGACACCATGCGGCGGATCTGATGCTTCTTACCTTCGGTGAGCGTAATACGAAACGTCTTGCCTCCAAGGATTTTTACGGTACATGGCTTGGTGCGGTAGCCTTCGATATCAACGCCTGCCTCCATGTATTCCTTGAAACTGCTGCGAAGTGGCTGCTTGGTACGCACTACGTACTCCTTCTCGTGCTCGTGAACAGGATTGAGCATGCGGTCAGTGACGCGGCCGTCATTGGTAAGGAGCATGAGCCCGCTTGAGTCTTTATCTAGTCTCCCGATAGGGAAGGTCCCGCGTAGTTCAGGAACCTCTATCGTGATGCCGTTGATATCGTCTTCTCCGTCTTGGGCTGAGTGCGTCATGATCCCCCGGGGCTTGTGGTACGCATAGTAGGAGTACGCTTTCTGCTTGTGTGAGGCTCGGACTTCGACCAGGTCACGCTCCTCTACTTTGTCGCCAAGGAGCGCTTTGCGTCCGTTAATAGTTATTTTGCCTTCCTGTATAAGAGTGTCTGCGCCACGGCGGGTCGCAAGACCTTTCTGGGCAAGATACTTATTAATACGCATAGGGAATGCCGGCGGTTCCATGAATCGACTATAGCAGGAGTAACCTTCGGTATACTCGTAGCCATGAATCTCATACCGCCTCAGGAGGTCGCGCAGGCAGCTGCAGAAGGGCTGCAATTACGTAGAAAGTGGCGACGGGGCGGAACGGTGGTGGGCCAATCAGTGGCCGCATTCCTTGTACGCCGAGAGCCGGTTCCGGCGTCGCTCATCCTGCGCATGTATTCGTACTTCGCACGACATGAGGTTGATAAGAAGGGAAAATACTTCTTTGATCCTTCCAGGCCCTCAAACGGGTATATCGCCTGGCAGCTGTGGGGTGGGGACGCGGGCCGAGCATGGGCCACTGAGTGCAGAGAAGGTATGAGATCTGAAAAGAAGAAGCCCTAGAAGCTAATATCACTCAAGCATTTCTGCTAGAATGGCTCGTATATGAAACAACTTGATCCAAAAGCCGTCTGGCTCTTTTTCCTTGGTTCGTTCTTCCAGTTCGCGTACACGATAATTCTAATCGCGTTCTTCTGGTTCATGTTCAACGCGGAGGATGAGAACACGTGGTCAGCAGCACTCAGCAACATTGGTCTATACGTAGTAGGAATTCTTATTGTTGCCGCGGTCCTCGCCTTTGTATGGGCGAAGCTGACTTACCACTTCTATCGCTACGAGATTACCGACGCGGGGTTCCGTAAGGAGTCAGGCGTCATCTGGAAGCGATATGTGACTATCCCGTACACGCGCATCCAGAACGTGGATATCTACCGCGGCATCATCGCCCGCATTCTTGGTCTCTCTGACCTCCATATCCAGACCGCAGGAGCAAGCGCTTCTATGGGCCGGTATGGCGCAATGGGCGTAGGCTCTGAAGGGCGATTGATGGGACTTTCAAAAGCTGATGCAGAAGTGCTTCGCGATGAGCTCATCAACCGAGCGCGTGCCAATACCGGGCAGGGCGTATAGCCGCTTAGACTTGAGCGTAAATAAAATAACCACCTAAAGGGTGGTTATTTTGTACCGAGGAAACCAGCGCTACGGGCGCAAATACTGCCTGGTTGCGATATAGGCAATAACAATTCCTAGAACCGCTAGAGCGTAGTCTTCCCAAAACAGCTCGTATCCCTGCCAGAAGTCTAGGACAAAGCCAAGAATCGTAAGGAGGACGAACCCGATCGTGGTGTAGAGAACCGCCTTCCTATAGTCGGTGATGAGGTAGCGCTTACTCGCATAGCGGGCCTGATGCATGATGCTGATCCACATCACTACGAACGTCAGGATGTTCATAACGATGAGGCCGGTAGTCGTCATTGCCCATTGATCGATATAAAAGTCAGGGCTCACCATGCCCACGAGAAAGACCAGGGCGATGATTATGATGGTCGTTAGAATGGATACTGAAACGGATACGAAGAAGGCGATCCACCAAAGCGATGCGGGTTTTTGTTCAGTCATGCAATTGATTGTAATGCTTAGGACCTTTGCGCGGGAATCTGCTGGGGATAATTGATCGTTCGTGCCGTCTTCATCAATTCCGCATGATATTCTTGGTTATGTTAGAGGCACTGTGCGAAAGACCGTCTCAATAGCTAACCCAAAATATGAACTATGCGTACTAACACTTTATACAGAAACGTAGCTGCCTTTGTAACGGCAGCCGCGCTTTCGCTCTCAGTATTTGCGATGATGCCGGCACTTCCGGCACGCGCCGCTGACTGCGGATTCACTCGCGACATGCAGGTAGGAACCTCAGGAGATGATGTGAAGTGCCTTCAGATCTATCTGAACTCTACTGGTTTCTTGGTCGCAAGCACGGGAGTAGGATCTCCAGGACAGGAGACGACCCTCTTCGGAGGACTTACCAAAGACGCAGTCATGCGTTGGCAGTCTGCAAACCAGGTAACGCCTGCAAGCGGCTACTTCGGAATGCTCTCGCGCGCAAAGTATGCGTCGATTGCTTCTGGCGGAACCACGCCTCCTCCGTCAACTCCATCAACAGATGAGACCCGGGCACGCATCGCTCTTCTTGAAGCGGTGTCTGCATACCAGGACGCAGTTGATGAGGATGACAACGCAAGCGAGGATGTCGGCGACACCCTCTTGGATGCATTCGTAGCATTCCTTGACCGCGACTACTCAGAAGCGATCAGCCTTGCACAGGATGCTGAATCTGACGCGAAGGACATCACTGACAACTCAGATGATGACGACAACGATGATGACGACAACAATGGCGATGAACAGGATGCTGAAGACGCCATCGAAGACGCTGAGAACGCCATCGAAGACGCTCAGGAGGACATCGACGACTCTACCCAGTCAAACGGCGACATCAGTGACGCTGAGGAGCTCCTCGAGGATGCGGAAGCAGCCCTTGATGACGCTAACGAAGCCCTTGATGACGAAGAGTTTGATGAGGCAATCGAGCAGGCCGAAGAAGCACAGGACCTTGCTGAAGAGGCAAGCGACATTGCAAACGGCAACGAGGACGATGATGACGACAGCTCTGACGAGGAAGACGCCCAGGATGCAATCGACAATGCTGACGAAGCTATTGACGATGCGCAGCAGGCGATCGACGACTCAGATGAATCTATCGGCACCAAGGAAGAAGCTCAGGACCTTGTTGACGAAGCAGAAGACAAGCTCGACGTCGCTCAGGAAGAGTTTGACGACGAGAAGTACGATTCCGCAATGGACCGCGCTGACGAAGCTCTCGAGCTCGCAGAAGAAGCGCAGGATATTGCAGAAGGAGGAAGTGGCAGTAACGATGACGCCGACGAGGGCGACGCAGAAGACGCTCTCGACGATGCTGAGAACGCCATCGATGATGCATGGGAAGCAGTCGACGACTCTGATGCGTCAAACGACGACATCGAGGAAGCCGAGGACCTTCTCGAGGAAGCAGAAGATGTTCTCGCCGAGGCAGAAGATGCCTACGACGACGAGAACTATGATGACGCAGTTGAGCTAGCCGAGGAAGCTGAAGACCTTGCCGACGAGGCAATGAACTTGGTCGACTAAGCAGACCGCTCATACGTGCAAAGAAAGCCGCCCTTCACGGGGCGGCTTTCTTCATGCAGAGA
The DNA here is from genome assembly GCA_964593365.1 of uncultured Candidatus Saccharibacteria bacterium. Lineage (GTDB taxonomy): Bacteria > Patescibacteriota > Minisyncoccia > Phycocordibacterales > Phycocordibacteraceae > C7867-001. Next base: position 63,879 of record CAZQGQ010000001.1, read on the forward strand.
ACTTTCTCAAAAGGTACTATGGAGGGATGGAACCGCTCGCAGCACGCCTACGCCCCAAGACTATCGCAGAGGTAGTAGGGCAAGAACACCTGGTCGCTGAAGGGAAGCCGCTTCGCGTTGCTATCGAGAAGAAGCACCGCTTCTCGTTTCTTCTGTGGGGCCCTCCGGGAACCGGGAAGACGACGATCGCCCGCATCTACGCCAAAGCCCTTGACGCGGAGCTGTATGAGCTTTCAGCGGTGTCTGCAGGCAAGGACGACATCCGCCGGATCGTCGACGGAGGCGCTTCTTCCGGAAAGCTTCCGTTCGGGAAGCCGAAGGTGCTCTTTCTTGATGAAATCCACCGCTTCAACAAAAGCCAACAGGATTTCCTCCTTCCGTTTGTTGAAAGCGGAGAGCTGACCTTGATCGGGGCGACGACCGAGAATCCTTCCTTCGAAGTTATTCCCGCGCTCCTTTCTCGTTGCCGCGTGTTCGTGCTCGAGCCCTTGTCTGAAGAGGCTTTGAAGAAGATCGTGAAGCGCTCGAAGCTCAAGGTAGGCAAAGAAGCGTTCGATTGGCTCTTGGGCTACGCAAACGGAGACGCTAGACGTGCGCTTACTATGCTCGAAGGAGCAGAGTCCTTGTATGGGGAAGTGACGCCAGCCACCTTAGCGAGCGCGCTTGAGTCCCCGCATCTTCGCTACGACAAGAAGGGAGACGAGCACTACGACACCATAAGCGCGTTCATTAAGAGCATGCGGGCTTCGCAGCCTGATGCGGCCGTCTATTATCTTGCGCGCATGGTGGAGGCAGGAGAGGATCCTCTCTTCATCGCCCGACGAATGGTCATCTTCGCTTCAGAGGACATTGGTCTTGCTCAGCCGACGGCGCTTGTCGTTGCTAATGCCGTGTTTCGCGCCTGCGAGACGATCGGCTACCCTGAGTGCGCCATCAACCTCGCGCACGGAGTTGCCTACCTTGCTAACTGCAAGAAAGAAAAGAGCGCGTACGAAGCGCTTCGCGAAGCGCAAGCAGACATAGCGAAATTCGGGAATCTTCCGGTTCCTATGAACATCCGTAACGCTCCAACCAAGCTCATGAAAGAGCTCGGGCACGGCAAAGGCTACAAGCGCTATGACACGGAGAGCTATATGCCCGAGAAGCTGAAGAACAAGAAGTATTTCAAATAAAGTAAAAGCCTCCCACAAGGGAGGCTTTCACGTACAGCACACTAGTTAGTTTTTAATTGTGATTGGAAGGCCGTCGATCACTTGTTTCAGAACGTATGGCTTCGTGAATGCCCGCTTGCCGTCTGAGGTGAGTGTGCCGGAAGCGCCGGTATAGACCTCTATCTTTGCAAGATAGTCCTTAACGACTTCGGGATCTTCGGAACCGGTCTCTTCCATTGCTTCTGCGATCATCATGATTGCGTCGTAGGCTGAGTCAGCACCAATCTCAACATCGCGGTTGTACGCTGCTTGGTACTTTGCTTCAAAGTCAGACGTGGGCGTGAGAGAGGTTGGGAAGATCATTCCGTTACAGCTGTCACCGCATTGCGTAATGATGCCCTTGTCGACGGTAATGTTGAAGAGTGGGAGCGTTGATCCGAACTCCTTAAGCTGGCGAGCAGTCACAACCGTAAGGCCAGTCCCGTCGGTCGTCATAACAACCGCGTCGACTGACTTGTCGATAAGCACCTTCTGGATCTCTGTACGTTCGTCAGAGGTTCCGAGAATTGGCTCGTAGATATGTGCGACCGTTCCTCCAAGCTGTTCGAAGCGCTTCTTGAACGCAGCTGTCTGGAGCGTCACCCATACGTCATTTGCTCCAAAGAGCGCAACCTTTCGATGTCCTCGCTCATACACGATGTCTGCGAGGTCAGCAGAAAGGATCTCGTCATGCTGCCAGGTGTTGAAGAGGTACTCGCTGCTTTCGTTGAACGCAGGAGCGCCAAGAGAAGGAGAGATCACGACCACCTTAGCGGCCGCAGCAACGGGAGCGACAGCAAGGCCGGTATTCGACCAGTTAAGGCCGACGATGAACTTGGCCCCGTCAGCAGTAGTGAGCTTCTTGAAGGCACTGATGGACTTCTGAGAGTCCCCCGCATCGTCCTCATAGATGCCGCGGAGCTGCTTTCCGTTAACTCCTCCGCGCGCGTTCACTTCTTTAATGGCAAGCTCCATGCCGTTTCGAGACGCTTCGCCCCAGGTGGCTCCTTCGCCTGAAAGGATCATGATGCCGCCAATGGGGATAGAGCCTTCATTAGAGGTGTTGCCTTTCGTTACTCCTACTCCAACAAGCACGATGAGCACCAGGAGAACAATGGCACCAAGGATAAATTTCTTGTTCATGGATAGTTGCTAGGTAAATAATTCTTATAAGTCATAACTTGACTCTGGGGGGAATTATTGTGTAGTGCCTACCTATGGTCAATATTTGTCGAACATATGTTGACAAAAGGTTGACAACATATAGACTTATACGTATGAAAGATTCCTTGCTTAGCTCTCTGGGTCTTTCTCCAAGCGAGATCCGGATCTACAACAGCATCATTAAAATAGGACCTTCAACGCCTCCTGTGTTTGGCAAAAGCGCAGGTATCAAACGAACAACGGCCTACAGTCTCGCGCGAGGGCTCGTTGAAAAAGGGCTTCTAAGCGAGGACGCAACGAAGCGCCCCCGACTCTTTAGCGTAGCGAGCCCTGCGGAGGTGCTTGCTCTTACACGCGCAGACAAAAAACGAGTTGCGGAACGCGAAGAGCTGTTGAAGGGCCTTGCAAAGGAACTTTCTACGATCGCAGCGAGTCCTTCGTATGAGGTACCGACGGTCCGTTTTATTGAGGAGACAAAGATTATGGATTTCCTACGCCAACAGGCATTCGTATGGGACAAGAATATTCTCGAAAGCAAAGAAACGACGTGGTGGGGATTCCAAGACCACACCTTTGTGGAGCACTACGGGGAGTGGATCAGTTGGTATTGGGACAAGTGGCAAGAAGGAATAGACCTTAAGCTGTTAAGCAACCGGGCTCCTGTCGAAGTTAAGTTTGGTCCTAAGTACGCGTCTCGCAGGCATATAAAATTCTGGGGGGAAGCAGTGAACTTTCTTTCAACCACCTGGGCTATCGGGGATTACGTGGTGATGATCAATACCCGTACACGCCCGTTTTATCTCGTGGAGATACACTCAAAGCTTTTGGCGCACGACCAGCGCGAAGTCTTCCGAAACCTCTGGCCTCTGGTCCCATAAAGAAAAAACCGCCCCGTAGGGCGGCTTTTCCTGAACGTAGCGTTCTTTACTTAACTGCGTCCTTGAGTGCCTTTGCTGCGCGGAACTTAGGTGTGCGAGTTGCAGCAATGCGGATGGTCTCTCCAGTGCGAGGGTTTCGTCCAGTTCGAGCTGGGCGAGCCTTTGCAACGAAGATCCCAAGACCTGCGACTGAAACCTCATCGCCTGACTTCAAGCCGGTGATGATCGAGTCAATAAAGGTCTCAACAGCGCGTTCTGCGTCCGCCTTCGTGCTGCCGAGAACATCCTGAACTTTGGATACGATGTCTGCTTTGTTCATGGTGTGTAGTTAGTTGATAATCCCTCGGCCAAGATACGAACGGCAGGGGATACCTAAAAAGTATAGGAAATGCGCCATTTTGTGCAATAGGGGTTGCCTTTTGCTCTGTATATCTCCTAATCCACGCTCTAGCGAGCAAACTCAACGACGCGGTTCTCCCGAATGACGTTCACTTTGATCTCGCCCGGATATTTGAGCTCTTCCTGCACGCGCTTTGCGATATCTCGCGCCATCTTGTGCATTGCGAGGTCTGAGACCTTGCCCGGATTCACGAAGATGCGGATCTCGCGTCCTGCGGAGATGGCATATACCTTCTCTACGCCAGGGAAGCCGCTAGCAATGCGCTCAAGGTCCCCAAGGCGCTCGAGGTAACGCTCGACGGTGTCCCGACGCGCTCCAGGGCGCCCTGCAGAAATTGCGTCTGCCACCTGTACGATGACGGATTCAGGAGTTTCATACGGATGCTCCTCGTGATGCGACTGCATCGCCTGGATGATGCGCTTATCGACGCCGAACTTCTCCAGCACGCGGCGGCCGATCTCGACGTGGGTGCCCTGCACCTCGTGATCGATCGCTTTTCCGATGTCATGCAAGAGCGCTCCTGCGCGAGCCACGGCAGCGTCTGCGCCAAGCTCGTCTGCGAGCATGCCAGCAAGATGCGCCATCTCGATTGAATGCTGGAGCACGTTCTGGCCATAGCTTGTGCGGAAGTGGAGGCGTCCAAGCAGGGAGATGAGGCGCGGATCAAGGCCCACTAGCCCGATCTCATAGGCTGCCTGCTCTCCGCGCTTCTTCACCGTCTCGTCTACTTCCTTCTTCGCTTTCTCGACTGCCTCTTCGATCTTTGCTGGCTGGATTCTTCCGTCCTGGATCAATCGCTCAAGCGCGATCTTCGCGATGTGGCGGCGAAGCGGATCAAAGGAAGAGAGCGTGATCTTCTCAGGCGCGTCATCGATGATGACATCGACCCCGGTCGCGCGCTCAAACGCCTTGATATTACGGCCTTCCTTGCCGATCACCTTACCTTTGATCTCTTCCGAAGGAATGCTTATCGAAAGCGACATCACTTCCGCGTTCACAGCGTTTCCAAGGCGATGAATCACCGTTGTAAGCATTGTGCGCGCTTTTTCCTGCAGGCGTTCTTCGCCATGTGCCTCAAGTTTCTGAAGGCGCGTAAGGATAGCTTCCTCGGTCGCCTCCTCTACTTCTTTCATCAGGCGCTTCTTGGCCTCGTCCTCTGAAAGGTGCGAGATGCGAGCAAGTTCAGCACGGCGTTCTTTCAAAACGTTCTCAGCATCCTTTTTCAAATTCTGCGCTTCGTTCTCCCGGGTGCGCACGCGCTCTCCTTCTTCTGCGAGGTTTCGTTCGCGGTCATCAAGAAACTCCTCGCGTTTAGCAAGGCGGTCTTCCGTCTTCTCAAGGCGCTCTTCGCGCTCGCCAAGCGGGGCAAGGCGGTCTTCTTCAACCGTTTCTGCGCGCGCCTCTGCCTCCTTCACGATCATGTCGGCCTTTTCACGAGCCTCAAGCAACTTCTGCTTCACTTCCAAATCCAAAGACCCCCGCTGGGAAAGGGAGATGAGCCAGCGAAGTACGTAGCCAAGGGCGATGCCGGCAAGGCCGGACACCGCGAGCAGTATCAATACGAGTTTTATAGACATAACCTGGATACCCTACTTACACGCGCACGTTTTTAAAACTAACGAAAATCTATTGAATATCAGCGGAAATGCAGCCGTAAGGACAAGAATCGGTGCTGATTGCGTGAGTATAGCATATTGACGTTTTCTACTCTTCGTAGTCTCGTATTTCCTGCCGGCACGGCGTAACGCAAACGGACTCCACTCAAGGAGTCCGTGTCGCTTCTTTGGCTGCTTTCTTACTTTGCTTTGTAAACGGTATCGATGACTCCGTACTTCTTCGCTTCGTCTGCGGTCATGAAGTAATCGCGCTCGACATCCTTCTCGATCTTTGCAAGCGGCTGGCCGGTTGATTTCGCGAGGATTTTATTGAGGCGCTCTCTGGTAGCGATGATGTGCTTTGCCGTGATCTCGATATCAGTTGCCTGGCCCTGAGCACCGCCCCATGGCTGGTGGATCATCACTTCGGAGTTAGGAAGCGCATAGCGCTTGCCTTTCTCTCCTGCAGCAAGGATGACTGCTGCGGCTGACGCTGCCATACCGACACACACCGTCGAGACATCAGGTTTGATGTGGTTCATCGCATCCAGAATCGCGAGTCCTGCGGTCACTGATCCTCCCGGGGAGTTCACATAGAGAGAAATATCCTTCTTAGGATCTTCCGCTTCAAGGAAGAGAAGCTGCGCGATGATGAGGTTAGCAACATCGTCATCAATTCCTCCGCCAAGGAAGACGATGCGCTCGCGAAGGAGGCGGGAGTAGATATCGTATGCGCGCTCGCCAAACTGCGACTTCTCAATAACCATCGGGATAAGCATCGAGGAACGGGGGTATTTCATTTCCATAGTCTAGTCATCGTATCAAAAAAGGGGAGAGGAGTAAAAGAAGCGAGGCGGCGAGGACATGAAAGTCCATCGCCGCCTCACGCCGTCTAGGCTTCGTCAGGTCCTCGTTTCTCGGACCGGCCCTGGTTGTAGAAGAACGCGAGCGCCTCCTCAACCAATTCGCCGATGCCATGGTCGCCGCCGTTTATGTTGAGCGCCTCGATGAGCTTTATGAGCGATTCAATCTCATCTTCATCCATGGTCTCGATAAGTTTCGAGGCCGGGATGATATCGATGAAGTCGATTTCCTCGTCTGCAAGCTCCGCCGCGAGGCGTTTCTTCGAGTGCCCAGGGTAAAACGAGACCCGGGTGGCCTTTCCGTCTTTGCCGAGAATGACCATCTGTCCTGAACGTGCCATGTGTTTGGCTCCTGTGGTTGCCTGTGGCGTGTTGAGACTAAGGTAGAAGACACGAAGGGTCAAGCAAAACGCCCGCAACGTGTGCGGGCGTTTCATCTATGTATTGTCGCTGCTATTCTTGCGTATCAAGTATCTCTTGCTCTTCTGAAGTGAGATCTCCGTTTTGCGAAATGCGCTCCCCCCATACGTAGAAGGCTCCTACGACAATCAGGATGAGGATGAGCAAAATACCAAGCACGCCGCCCATCGATGTCTTTGCTTTTGGTGCAGGTGCTGGTGCCTGACTTTCGCTCGGTGTGGTTGGTTCCATGATCCCTATAGATTACTAGATAAGCGCCGTGTCTGTCACGCTCCGAGCATCCTTTCACGTCTTAGATGAAGGGCGTATGAGCGTCTATGAGCTCTTGTCCGTGGAAGCGAGGTACTTCAAGAGTACTAGCGCGCTGCGTTCTTCCTGGATAGAGCCGTCGAGACACATCTTCTCTACCGTCGCTCGGTCAAAGGCTTCCACACTTATATCCTCCCCCTCCCCAAGTTCTTGAGCGGTCTCTTCAAACGCGTCTACTACAAAGTAAAACAAATCCCAGACCACGGTGGTGCCGCAGACCGACCTATGGAAGAACGAAAGCTCTTTCGCATCGATGCCAATCTCTTCACGCGCCTCTCGTTTCCCAGCCTCTTTCGCTTCTGCTTGTACATCGAGTCCTCCGGCAAGCGCAGTGGTGTATTCAGTCAGAGTGTCAAAGACTTTGCCTCCGGGCAGTCGGTAGTCATAGCCGCCTACTTCGTGTCGCTCTTCTTTGGAAAGAAGAATAGTGTCTCCCTTCGGGATAATGAGACGCACGCCAGGGCTCCGGCGCGCGCACTCAAATACCATCTGCTTGCCAGCTTGAGTGACGTCGAACTCTACAATCTCAAGTATCTTTCCCTGGTACTTGATCCGATCCATGCCGCTTATGCGCCTGCCTGCTTCTCGTCGTAGAGCGTTCGTGCGCGATCGAATGCTTCCTGTGCTTCCTTCTTTCCTTTGAATGCTTGGATCACGACTTCGTTTCCTTTTCCTTTCAGGTGCTTGTACGTCTCGAAGAAATGCTGGATCTCTTTCAAGGTGTGCTTGTTGATGTCGCTAATATCCTGCACATCATCCCAACGCTTGTCGTTCACCGGGACACCGATGATCTTGAAATCATTCTCTCCCGTGTCGATCATTTCCATGAGCGCGACAGGACGCACTTTGACGAGGATACCGGGAAGGATAGGGAAGGTCGCAAGCACCAAGACATCGATCGCGTCTCCATCATCCCAATGGGTCTGCGGCACGAAGCCGTACTCGCATGGGTATGCGGCAGCTGAGTAGTTGGCGCGATCAAGCGCGATCAATCCGGTCTCCTTATCGATTTCGTACTTGTTTGATGAGCCCTTCGGGACTTCGACGATGACGTTGATCTCATCGCGCGTACCGGGAGCAATGTCGTAGAGTTTCATGCTGGTGTAAGGATACTATGCCTCGTCGCGTGATTCTTTGGAATCAACAACTGGCTCGTTCTCGTCAGTGCGCGTCGTCTCCTCTTCTGCAGAGAGAGTCGTCGGTGCTTCTTTCACCTCCTCCACGATCTCAGACGGAGTCTCAGTTGGAGCAACTCCTGCCTCAGGGGCAGCGCTGTCTCCTGCGGTCTCGTCTGGGGCTCCGGTTGCGGCAGCTTCCGTCTTCTCGCCTCCTAGGGACATGATGTCGATGTTCCAGCCGGTAAGCTTTGCGGCAAGGCGGACGTTCTGTCCTCCGCGGCCAATCGCCAATGACTGCTGATCTTCAGAGACGGTCACCGTTGCACGGCGCTCTGCCTCATCAAGCACGACGTCGATCACCGTTGCAGGCGAAAGGGATTCTTTAACAAAGGCGCTCTGGTCTTCAGACCACTCGATGATGTCGATGCGCTCTCCGCCGATCTCGCTCATGACGGTCGAGACGCGTACGCCGCGCTGGCCGACAAGGGAACCGACTGGATCTACATGCGGCTCAAGGGAAGCGATCGCGATCTTCGTGCGGCTTCCAGGCTCTCGCGCGATGTTCTTGACTTCAAGCGCTCCTGAAGCAAGTTCAGGTGCTTCCATCTCAAACAATTTCACGACGAACTTCGGGTTTGCGCGTGAGAGGCGAAGATAGACGCCACGGAATCCTTCATCCACTGCGCCTAGGTATGCGCGGATGCGCTCTCCTGGTCGGAAGCGCTCTCCAGGAATCTGTTCCTCGTAAGGAATCACGCCTGTTGCGCGTCCAAGGTCAACGTAGAGCGATCCTCGCTCTGCGCGCTGGACGATACCGGAGACGATCTCTCCGCGCTTGGTACCGAATTCATCCAAAATAGAAAGCTTTTCCGCCTCGCGGATCTTCTGGATAACGACCTGCTTCGCGGTCTGTGCTGCAATGCGGCCGAAATCATCCTGCGGCTCAAGCGGGAAGACGAGTTCGCTTCCAAGCTCTGCGTCTCGCTTGATGCGGCGCGCGTCCTCAAGGAGGATGTGCTTCTCAGCGTCATAGCGGGGGAGTTCTCCCTCAGGAGTTTCCTCTTCGCGGTGCGGGTGAGCAGACTCTTCAATTTCCTCGTCCTCAACAAAGCGCACCATGGTCTCGTCGACGACGGTCTTTACCTGCTCGAAGGAAATGGTGCCGGTGCCCATATCAAGCTTGGCGCGAACGACCTGCCCGCGCTTGCCGTACTCTTTCTTGTACGCGGTTGCCATCGCCGCCTCAATGGCGTCGATCATGGTCTCTTTGGTAATGCCTCGTTCTTCGAACTCGCCGAGAACTGATTGGATTGTTTTAAGGTCTAGCATATGGAATATGTATGTCTCGCTAAAAAGAAATGCCCGCGGGGGCGGACATCTCGGGTAGGGAAAGCTTACTATATAAGGACGAAGTGTCAATGAAGATGGCCTAGATACAAGCAGAGCGCAGCCTAAGCCACGCTCTACCCGTTCCATTTCTTTTCGTTTCTTTGGCTTACGCCGTGAGGATGGCCCCGCCCATGCAAACCAGGGCGATTAGCGCGACGCCCATGGCGGTGACCCAGCCCCACGATTTCATAATCGTGAAGACAGCCACCAGGACGAAGGCGAGGACGCCGAGCAGAACTGCGATGCGGTACTCGAACCCCGACTCACCCAAAGGCGAGTTGTTGAGGTACTGGCCGAAAAGTGCGACCAGGAGCACCGCGCCACCTGCAAGGACGAGGGAGCCAAATACTTTGAAAATACGCGGAACAGGGATGGGGTTAGCCATCGTTTCGGGCCTCCTTTCAGGTCCCTTATGCAGCACCATGCGACAACAAGTAGCCGATGTCAAATGACTCACTGCTTGCGAATCTCGTACTGGCGGTGTTGTATGAAGAAACGGCCTTGGAGGGGGCCAACCATGAATAGACTCCTCACTGCTCTGCTGCTGTGCGCGAGCTTGCTCGCTTGCAGTGGCCCAGCTCAAGAAGCGGAAGCAGCACCTGAACCGGCTCAAGTCCAAGACGACGCCCAACCAAAGGGGCCGCGATACGGGCACGATTCGGACCTGTAAGTCAGGAAGCTGTGACTGAAAATAGAGCGAAGTGTCCCCGGCTGTAGCGATACACCCGGGGCGCTTTTCTTTTCCACGCATAGAGCACTATTTATGCATGAGCACGCTATACTTTAGCGAGCATGCAGGTCTCTGAGAAAGAATTGAAGGAATTTATCCTCGACTCGGGGCTCGTCTCCCGCAAGGATGTCGAGGCCGCAACGGAGGAGGGCGAGAAGCGCAAACAATCGGTGGGCGATATCTTGGTTTCTAACGGATCTCTCACTTCCGACGCACTCCGCCGCATCAAGGCGTACGTGCTCGGGATCCCGTTCGTGAACCTCAAAGACAAGAAGGTGCCGCTTGATGTGCTCGTACTGATTCCTGAGCCGATCGCGCGCACGCACAACATCATCGCGTTTCGCAAAGATGAGGGATCGCTCGAGGTCGCGATGCTTGATACGGAAGACCTTCCTGCAATCGACTCGGTCGCGAAGAAAACGCGTCTCAAGATTCTGCCGCGCCTTACAGACGAAGACTCGATCAAGAACGCGCTCCTGCAATATCAAAAATCACTCAAGGAAGAGTTCGGCGACTTAATCGCAACGGAAGCGGGGAAGATTAGTCTCGTGAAAGAAGGTGCGCCAGGAGACGACGCTTCGCACGACGAGCTTAAGAAGATGGCGGAGGACCTGCCGATCGTGCGCATCGTCGACACTCTTTTGAAGCACGCGATTACCCAAGGCGCGTCTGATATTCATGTGGAGCCGATGGAGCATGAGACCTTGGTGCGCTACCGCATCGACGGCATCTTGCACGACGCGATGACCCTTCCCAAGCTCGCGGCTCCTGGGCTTACTGCTCGCATCAAGGTGCTTGCGAACCTGAAGCTTGATGAGAAGCGCCTTCCTCAGGACGGCCGCTTCAAGATGGAAACGGAAACCGACAAAGTGTCGTTTCGCGTTTCGCTTCTTCCAACCTACTTTGGCGAGAAGATCGTCATGCGCTTGCTCCGAGAAACAGGAGAAGGCTTCACGCTCGAAGCACTTGGCTTCCATGGCGACGGGCTCGAACATCTGCATAAGGCGACGAAGGCAACGACAGGCATCATCCTCATCTCAGGCCCTACGGGTTCCGGAAAGACGACGACCCTCTATACGATTCTCGATATTTTGAATACGCCTGACGTGAACATCTCGACGATCGAAGATCCGATCGAATACCAGATGAAGCGCGTCAACCAAACGCAGGTGAATCCTGTGATCGGCTTCACTTTTGCAAACGGCCTTCGCTCGTTAGTTCGCCAGGACCCGGACATCATCATGGTGGGAGAGATTCGCGACGGAGAAACAGCCTCGCTTGCTATCAACGCGGCGCTTACTGGCCACCTCGTGCTCTCGACCATTCACACCAACTCAGCTTCAGGCGCCATTCCTCGCCTTATCGACATGGGCGTCGAGCCGTTCCTTCTCGTTTCCACGCTTCGCGTCATCGTAGGACAGCGCCTGGTGCGACGTCTCTCAGACAATAAAGAGGAGTACACACTCACCAAGGCCGCCAAGGAAAAGATTGCAGGCGAAGACCATTTTGATGCAGCGCTCAAAGCGCTTATCGACGAGAAGCTCGTTAAGTCAGGCGGGAAGATCGAATCAGTGCCGTTCCATCATCCGAAAGTGGAAGGGGATGAGGACGGATACAAGAGCCGTATCGGCATCCATGAAGTGCTCCCGGTTTCCTCAGCGATCAAGGAAACTATTATTAAGGGAGGAACCGCAGACGCTATCGAAGCGCAGGCACGAAAGGAAGGCATGCTCACCATGCTCGAGGACGGAATCTATAAGAGCGCCAAGGGAGTCACCTCGCTTGAAGAAGTGCTCCGTGCCGTTTCAGAGTAGCATTGACTTTTCTGTGATTTAGCTTATTATTTATTCGCCGCACCGACGCGGTGTTTTAGGGGGCTGTCATGGCTTTCCGTTCATTGATTCTCGTCACTCTCGCCGCTATTAGTCTTGCTGCATGTGGTCAAGGTCAGGCTGAAGAGCCTGATCCGCTGGTTGCTGGGACGTATCGGTTCGAAGAAGAGACTTCGCCGGCGGTCGTGAAGTGGAACAACGGTGTTCTCTTCGCGACCTGCCCGGCGGGCTTTCACTTCGAACCGATGTCGTCTTGGCGCGGACAGCAACGCATGGAATGCAAGGTGAACCCGGCGCCGAGTGACGGCGAATAATCGTCGGCAGGGCCTGTGCGCGAATCGACTTCGGTCGAGGAGCGTGCAGGCCTTCGCTATTTGCATGCTAAGATTTTGTTAGTGAAATTCCGCGTCACACTCAAGAAAGAAGACGGCAGCGATGAGAAGCGCGTCGTTGAGGCGGCGTCTCGTTTTGCGGTCTATGCCGATATGGAAAAGGAAGGAGCAACAGTGCTTGCTCTTGAGGAGGGAGGCAAGGGACTTGCGATGCCCGCTTTTCTTTCAGTGAACATCACAAGTGGCATCAAGACCGAGGACAAGATCACGTTCACTAAGAACCTTGCAGCCATGCTTACGGCAGGCCTCACTCTTTCTCGTGCGCTTTCCGTCATCGAGCGGCAGTCCTCCAAGAAGGGGCTCAAGAAGATCGTCATCGACCTTGAGAGCGAAGTGCGCAAGGGAACCGCGTTCCATGAGGCGCTTGCACGGCACCGGGGCGTCTTCTCGAATATTTTCATAGCGATGACCAAGTCCGGAGAAGAATCCGGCACGCTCGCTGATTCGCTTAAAGTGGTCGCCAAGCAGATGGAGCGGGCACACACGCTCTCCAAGAAGATACGCAGCGCGATGATCTATCCGTCGATCATCATGTTCGCGATCGTCATCATCGGTATTCTCATGATGATCTACGTGGTCCCGACGCTCTCGGCGACCTTCAAGGCGCTTGGCGTTGAGCTCCCGGCCGCAACTCGGGCGATTATTGGGACCTCGGACTTCATGGCAAACAACGTGATATTCGTCTTTGGTATCTTGATTGCGGTGACCGCAGTTCTCTTCTTTTTCCTTCGATCGAAAATTGGCGCAAACCTTGTCTTGATGGCGGCGCTTCGCATGCCCGTTATCGGGAACTTGGTTCGAGAAACCATGAGCGCGCGCGTCGCTCGTGCTCTTTCCTCGCTCCTCTCATCAGGCGTTGAGATGCTCTCCGCGATTGCCATTGCCGAGGAAGTGGTTGGAGACAATCCTTTTGGAAAGGTGGTTCGAGAAGCTGGCGTGCGCGTCAAGAAGGGAGAGCCGCTCTCTGCTCCCTTTATGGAAAAGACAAAACTGTATCCGGTTCTCGTTGGCGACATGATTGCCGTTGGAGAAGAGACCGGGCGCGTCGCGGAGATGCTTTCGCAGGTTGCCGAATACTATGAAAACGATGTGGAAGAGGGAACCAAAGACCTCTCGACCATCATCGAACCTATTTTGATGCTCGTTATCGGTGGGGCCGTAGGCGTATTTGCTGTTTCGATGATCTCTCCGATCTACTCGCTCTCCTCCCACATCTAAGCAGGTACGCAGGTGCGTGGCTGGTAGAATGGTTGCATGCGTTCCTTGCGAGGAGTCTCACTAGTCGATGTTGTCGTTGGCTCGGCGCTCGTCCTTATTATTTTCGTCGGTCTCTTTGGTATATTGCGCGCGTCTCTTGAGATCGCGGGACTCGTGCGCGCGAAAGCTGCAGCAACCGCAATCGCAAGCTCGCAGCTTGAGTACGTGCGATCCCTTTCCTACGCTTCAGTCGGGACCGTGGGTGGTATCCCGGCCGGCATCATCCCGCAGGTGACGAGCGTCCAGCAGGCAGGAACCGATTTCGTACTTCGTACCTTTGTTTCCTATGTCGACAGCCCCAAAGATGGAAGCGGGGCAGCCGACGTGAACCACATCACCACCGACTATAAGGCGGTCAGAATAAACGTTTCCTACTATCTAAACGGATTCTCGCGAGAAGTCACTTTGCTTTCAACCGCGTCGCCTCCTGGCATCGAGACGACGACCGGGGGAGGAACCCTGCAGATCCGCACGGTCGATGCGCTTGGCGTTGCGGTCCCTGGCGCAACCGTTCGCATACAAAACTCGTCGACCACGCCCGCGATCGATCTCTCGGCGTTCTCCAATATCGACGGCACGGTTTTGCTTGGCGGAGCGCCAACCTCAACCCAATACCGCATCTTGGTCTCGAAGGACGGATATTCTTCCGCGCAGACGTATCTGAGAGATACGACAAACCAGAACCCGACGCCAGGGTATCTGACTGTCGCAGCCTCCCAGACGACGACAGGAACATTTGCCATTGATCGCCTCGCAACCTTACTTGTGCGCACCTTCGCTCCTATCGTTCCGGGAGCATTCACCGATTCCTTTGCAGATGCCACAAAGATTGATTCGCTCCAAAGCGTAACGGTTTCTGGAAGCCAGCTTGCGCTAACGCAGTCGGGCGAGCCGGCAGCGTACGCCCTTAACGGAAGCGCGCTCTCAACAACGGCTGCTCCCGCTTATCTTGCGACCTGGGTGAATGCAAGCTCAACACGCTCGACGCCAGCTGGCACCACGGCGAGGATCCACGTGGCAGATGGCAACGGAAATCTCCTTCCGGATGCGGTGCTCGCAGGCAATAGCACGGGTTTCACTGGCGTTATCAATCTTTCAGCAATTTCGACAACGACCTATCCTGCACTCTCCTTGCAGGCATCGCTTTCGACCACTAACCCGCTTGCGACCCCTGCGGTTTTGGATTGGGGTCTTGGTTACACCTATGGTCCTACTCCACTTCCGAACGTTTCATTCACGCTTACCGGAGGGAAGACCATAGGCTCGACGGGAACGGGCGCTCCTATATATAAGACAGTGGTCGCAACCACAACCGACGAGACAGGAGTACGTGAGCTCTCGCTTGAATGGGATTCCTACCAGCTTCTCGTGCCAGGCCGCACGATACAGACGGCGACTCCAGAAGCGCCTTATGAGCTCCTGCCAGCCTCTGAAGTAGATGCATCCATTATCTTCACTACGCCATGAGGGGCTTCACCTTAGTCGAGAGCATGGTCGTGGTAGCGCTGACGGCGCTCGTCACCGGAGCGCTCCTCTCTGCGATCCAGGTCTTTTACCGCGGGAACGCATACGTGTTCGAGTCAGCGGTCTCTGTCGATAGCGCTCGGCGCGGCCTCACGACAGCGCTCCAGAACCTCCGGGAAGCGTCCTATTCAGATGACGGAGCGTATCCGATTACCGCAGCGGCAACCTCGACCGTTACGTTCTATTCTGACGTTGACTCAGACGGCGGCATGGAGCGCGTACGCATCTTCATCCAGGACAATGTGCTCTACCGCGTGGTGACAAACTCGGCCGGCAATCCTCCGTCCTACGCGGGGCAAGCAGGAGCGACGACTACGATTGTCGCTAACGTGCGTAACGGCACCACGACTCCCTTGTTCCGGTACTTCAACTCATCGGGCGTAGCGCTTGCGACGACTTCCCCTGACATTTCTCAGGTATCATCAGTAACAGCGACGCTTATGATCGACCTGAACCCCAACCGGGCGCCTAACGTCCTCACGCTCACCGGAAGCGCGACGCTTCGTAACCTTCGCGACAACTAATATGAAACGTCTCCCACCGCGCGGCTACCTCATGATCCTGGCACTCGTGTTTGGCGCAGTGTTCATGACCGTGTTTGGCGGCCTCTCGCTCTTCGTTCTCTCTGAGAACAGGCTCCAGACGCAGACTGAGGAATCGACCGAAGCGTTCTCGCTCGCAGAAGCCGGCTTAGAGTACTACCGCTGGTTCTTGTCTCACTACCCTAATGACATGCGAAACGGAACAGGGCAGCCCGGTCCGTATGTGGTCTCGTACTCTGATCCGCAAGCAGGGCTCGCAGGGACCGCGACGCTCACGATCAATGGCAACCTTGCCTGCGGGCAGCTCACTTCAGTTGATATACAGTCGACGGGGACTCCGGCAGACGCGCCAGGCGTTACACGCACGCTTCGCGCGCGCTACGCTCGGCCATCAGTTGGCACATACTCCTACATCTTGAATGACTCGGTATGGGCTGGAGCTGACCGCGTGATCTTAGGTCCGTATCACTCAAACGGGGGTGTGCGCATGGACGGCACTGCAAACTCTTCAGTGACAAGTTCTCTTTCCTCTTGGAACTGCAATAGCGATTACGGCTGCTCTCCTACTCAGGCGAATGCGCACGGCGTCGTTGGGAACGGGCCAAATCAAGATTTGTGGGACTATCCGGTTCCGCAGGTGAACTTCGGCGGCATCAGTGCTGACTTTGGCACGCTAAAGACGCTCGCTAATGCAAGCGGAATCTATTTGCCGCGCTTCAGTTCAGGAACGAATACCACTAACGAGCAGTACTGGCGCGGGTATCGGCTCGTGTTTAACGCAAACGGGACCGTAACTATTTATCGCGTTGATGATCTGACCAGCCAGACGGTAACGCCCATTAATACACAGTCTGGCACTGTCGACTGGGCGCTCATCGCTGACGATGACTCGTACCAGACACGCACTATTTCTGCGACCTGTGGCCTTATCTTCGTCGAAGACAACGTATGGGTGGAGGGCACGATTCCCTCGAAGGTGACTCTGGTTGCGGCTAACATCGTGAACGCAAACATTGCGCCTAACGCCTATCTTTCAAACAACATCCGTTATGGGGCGACCGATGGTACGGACGGCTTCACGCTCATCGCAGAAAACAACATCCTCATCGTCCCTAACTCCCCGACCAACATGACGTTGAACGGCATCTTCATCGCGCAGGGCGGAGCGTTTGGCAGAAACTATTACGGCATGCCAGGCACGTATGAGCCCAAAGGAACGCTCACGATCCTCGGGACGACCGTTTCAAACAGACGCACGGGAACTAAGTGGTGCTTGAATTCCCCGACCTGTACCTCAAATGCAGGCTATCAGTCGCGCATCGATTCCTATGACCGACGTATCGCAAGTGATCCGCCGCCGTTTACGCCGGTAGTTTCAACCGATTACCAGTTCGTGGATTGGAAGGAGGAATAGCAACTTTATGAAGCAGCCGTTTTTTGTGTCGGTAGAACAAAGATTGCATATACACAAACCAACGCAGAGAGGATTTGTAATCCTGCGAATATGTATTGATCGTGGAAGAAAGAAGCGTAAGAGGTTGCGACGTGTGCAATGGTAAATAGTAGCCAACCGTACGTCTTGTGCGTTGTGCTAAGCAAGTAGCCACCCCAAATAAAAGAAAGGGACGAAATTGCTTCGATGAACGTGAGATATCCAGTAAAGAAGAAGTAGCAGAGCAAAACTGTGAGTGCGCTCATTACAAGATTGATATGTAGCATTCTTTCTTTCGATGGATTCACGTGGCGAACATAGCCATAGAGCATAACGATGAAGAAGCCTAATTCAGCAATGGCCAAGATCTTCAGGTCAATTGCCCAAAAGTAAAAACCACTAAGCAACCCAATTGCCATTCCAGATGCCCATCCAGATTTTTTCCCAAGGAACAAGAGAACCTTGTTTACTACGCTTAAGAGTCCTAGGAATATGGATACGGCGAGCAATATCATATACGCAATCTTACAACACTATGGATAGGTTAGTTTTCCCTCTCCTTTGTTTTCCGGAAGTGTACTGTCGATATAACGGAAGAGAGCCTTAATTGTCTCTGCGATTTTCTTGTCAGTTACAATCATCGCCCACGGATGGTCTTCAGCGAACGAAATAATAAGAGCTTTATCGTCGTAAGCTGCGAGCTCGATATCAAAATCGAATTCTTTTGGCAAGAATTTAGTTACACGCAATTGCTGGTCATCAAATTTAGTCATCTCGCGTGACTTAGGACTATCAACTGCAAGTGCGAGCCATTTTATCCCTGCGGCAGGGCGTTTCTTTAAAATGTAATCAATCCAGTCCATCCCCATGAGGTTGTAGATTGCGTGGATACCAGTGAAACCATAAACAACTTTTTCTTTGTTGTCGTGTACCAGATCTTCGTACGCTTGTTTGATACCCTCAGCACCGTCAAAGAATTCAAAGTGAGGTCGATAACGTTCTTCTGTATTCCGGAGACGAGCAATCTCAGGTACTACTTCTGAGACGCGCTTGATGTTTCGGAGAAGTCGTTCTTGCGCACGTTCAAGATAGTCAACCAAAAGGTGTGGTTGTATAGATTGAAAAAGGAGCACTCCGCGTTCTTCGGAAGAAGTCACGAGACCTTTCTCAATAAGTGACTTTAAGATTCCGTAAAGCGTTGTGCGGTTGAAGTGAGTACGTTTTGCGATGTCGGTTGCACGGAGGCCGGAACTTTGTCTTAAAAGAAACACAAAAACTTTAATCTCAGTATCGGAAAGCCCGCTATCCTTCAGGGTCTCAACAAGTGTCTGATCAATTTTCTCTCGAGTCATAATAACTGTTGTCGGAATTTATCAACAATAATACCCTTCTGCTTGACAAAGAACAAGTAGGGAACATACTTTCGTCCAAGTGCGCATTTATAATTTTGTCGGATAATATGAACAAAAATTGGCTGATCTCGGCAGTTGTACTTGTTGTTGTGATTATCGGCGGTTGGCTTCTGTTAAAAGAAGGTAACCAGGGCACATCAGAAACGGGCCCAATTAAGATTGGTGTTTCGGTTCCGCTTACGGGCGAAGCGGCGAGTTATGGAGAGGCTGGACGTGCTGGTCTGATGTTGGCTTTAAAAGAAATAAATGATGCTGGCGGTATTGATGGGCGTTCCGTTGAACTAATTATTGAAGACGATAAATGTAGTTCTGCGAGCGTTAGTGCATATCAGAAACTTATCAACGTAGACAAGGTGGTCGCCATTATTGGGCCAGTGTGTTCTCCGGCTGCAGGACCAGCTAACCCTATCGCACGTGAGGCAGGGGTTCCAAGTATTATGATTGGCGCTTCGGCTCCGGGTCTTGCTGGAGGGGACGACTCTGTTTTCAGCGGATATGCGTCAGACGCTCTTCAGGGACAGTTCGTTGCAGAGTACGTATACAACACTCTCGAGAAAAGAAACGTTGCTGTCATGTATGAAAACAACGACTGGGGCAAGGGCATCCAGGAAGTCTTCACTAAGCGCTTCAAGGAACTCGGTGGCACCATCGTGTTTATCGAAGGGGCAGCTCAAGGTTCAAAGGACGTTAAGTCTATTCTCGCGAAAGTTAAAGCAGCCAATCCAGACATGATCTACATGCCTGCGTTCCCTGCACTTGCTACGATCGCTATGAAGCAGATGAAAGAGCTTGAAATTACCGCCCCTGTGATCGGTGGTGATGCCTTTGAATCTGAAGAATTCTTGACTTCGGGTTTTGCTGACGGTGTCATGTATATCACTGGCGCCGTGGGTAACCCGGATGACTTCCAGGCAAAGGTTAAGGCGGTATCAGGAGACGACGCGATTATAAACATCGTCACCCCTCTTGGTTACGATGCGCTTAAAATACTCGCGAAGGTTATCGACGAGCGCGGAAGTACAAAGCCAGAAAGCATAATTGCAGGCCTAAAAGCACTCAGCTACACGGAAGGAATTTCATTTCCAATGATTAGCTTTGATGCTAATGGCGATCTTAGGGAAGCAGCATACGATGTGAAAATCGTTCGTGGGACTGAATCCGAAATCGTTAAATAAAAGGAGAAATAGCAAAACCGGCCGCTACTGTGCGGCCGGTTTTGCTTTGTAGTTTTCGGTCCCAAGTTCTTGGGCTCCCTTCCATGCAAGATCAAAGATGATTCGCATCATACGATGCAAGGACTTGTCTTCGATGATAAACCCCGAAGGGTGGCGAGGATTAAGATTTGTAATAAGCATCTTGCTGTCGCCATAGATAATAATCTCTCCCTCAAGCGGAAAATCTTTTGGCGGGAGATAACGTACTTTAGGTTTAAAACGTGAAGGAACATCCGAATGCACATCTTCAACAACTACCCGCGATTCTTCCGTTGCGGGAAGTATCCCACGAACCGTTATTCCTATCTCAACCTTACGTTTGCGAAATTTCCGATAGTATTTCTCATCAAGAAATTCGAGAATGTTTGCTGAGTTAGCGATACTAAGTAATTCGTAAGGCTTATCACCTGCGACTAAATCGTCGTAAACCGATAGTACCCCCTCTGCTCCTTCAAAATATAGCAACCGCGGTTTATTAGTGTGGTCGGCAAAGTATCCTTGGAGTTCAGGTAACAGACTCTGTACTTGCTCCACCGCATCATTTGCGTTTGCCGCATTTCGCTCTGCAAGACGGAGAAGTTTTTTAGGGTTATCAATCTGATAATAAATCTTCTTTCCGCGTTCAATCTCGTTTACGAGCCCTTTTACACTTAGGTCTGTAAGGATCTTGTAGACCGTACTTCGATTAACACGTGTCTCAGTAGCTATATCAGAGGGATATGCCCCTCCCATCTCTAGAAGGTAGGAATAAATTATTGACGCTTTCTGTGAAAGCCCGGTTTCCTGGAGGTTGGCTACAATCCGTTTAGCAAGTTCCATAACGTTTAGAGAAGTGTATCATTATTTGTCACTTCATACGAACAAAATTAATATCAAGCTTAAAAGAGAGCCTACATTAAGCATATTTGTGTTATTTGAAGGTAGCAAACGCGTACACCATTTGACACATATGTGTAAATGTCCGGTATATGAAAACAAACACACTGCTTGTTATAGGGGTCTTGATTGTCGTGGTTGTGGGCGGCTGGTTCGTTCTTAACGAAAAGGATGGATCAGAACAATCTGAAACCGTTAAAATCGGCCTTATTCTTCCTCTAACCGGGGATCTTGCTCACTTCGGAGAGGCGGGACAACGGGCTGCCTCTCTCGCTATTGAGGAAATCAATGCAAACACAGGATTCAGCTATAACTATGAACTTGTAATCGAAGATGACTCATTCGATGCAAGAAAAACAGCAAGTGCACTCAATAAGCTAATCAGTGTTGATAGAGTAGATGCGGTTGTCAGTGTTGGTTCCGGCCCAGGCAACGTGGTAGCCCCCATTGTTGAGAAGAATAAAATCCCCCATATTGGTCTTGCGTCTGATCCTGTTGTTTCGGATGGGGAATACAACTTCATCCATTGGACTCGACCTCAAGAAGAAGTAGACACCATGCTTACTGAACTTAAGGAGCGTGGTCTAACCCAGGTTGCAGTTATGGGTGTCAATCACCAAGGCTTTCAAGCGATAACAGATGACTTCAAGGCAAAGGCGTCTAAAGCTGGAATTACGATAGTAAGCGATCAACTCTTTAACACGGGTGAGACTGACTTTAAAACAGTCATCGTAAACTCACAGCGCACCAACCCAGACGTCTATCTTCTTGGAGCGTTTAGTCCTGAAGTCGAAATCCTCGCAAAGCAAATGAAAGAGCTTGGCATAACCAAACCACTAACCTCAATTGAATCGTTTGGACTTAGTGCAACACCAGAAGTGTTTGAAGGGCACTGGTTTATTGATTCCGCCGTTGTCACTGGGGGATTCAGCGATAAGTATCGTGCAAAATACAATGCCGCCGTCGGTCCTACTGCTGCCAACATCTATGACGCGCTTAATCTAATAGTGCTCGCTACGGAGGAAGCAGGTAAAGATAATCGCCCAACCGGGACTGACATTGCTGTTGCTCTTGGAAAAGTAAAAGGATATTCAGGCGCATTTGGTCCTCTTTCTGTTAGTCCAGAGGGACAGTTCATCTCACAGCCTTCAGTAAAGATAATTAGCAACGGGAAACCGACGGAGGTTGAGTAAAAGTGAATTCCGAAACCGCCCGCATATGCGGGCGGTTTTCTTATTTAGAGACACTCTTTTTTTCCGAAGGAAGTGTTTCCCAAATCACCTTGAACCATGTTCGGAAACTGTCAGCGATGTTTTGGTTCACAATGACCGTATAGGTTGCAGATTCATCTATTACGCCCGGTTCGATATTGGAGAAGATAATAATGCGGTCTTTGAGAATCTCAACGGCAGAGTTAGTTGATCGAGAAGATGGGAAGAACTTATTGTCAGACATATCGAGTACGGAGGGAACTGCGGCTCTGGCCTCGTGGTCGAAGATGGCGTAGAAAGTTATGTTCTTCCGTCGAACTTCTTTTACAAATTGATCATAGAAGGACGCAATTCGTTTATCTCCCCATGCGCCCTTGGCTCCAAGGGTGTGGACGTCTTCACCTGCGCGCAAAATCTCGCGCATGTAATTCTTCCAACCTTCAAGTCCGCGATACACATATGTCGCATCTGTTTTGTTTATCACACGGTACTTTGCCTCAAGGTCAGGCATGATCTTCTCAAGAGCAGTCTCCTTCTCTTTGATGAGCTCCATCAGTTTCTTGGGATCAACCGCCTGGTAACGGTTCTCACCCGTCTGAAGTATTTCAAAAACCACACCCTTCTCTATAAGGCGATTCAGAGAGTCATAAACGTTTCTGCGGTTTACCCCTGAATGGACCGCAATCTTACTTACCGACATCTCTCCTTCAGAGAGAAGGGATTCGTAGATTCGTGCCTCGTTTTTGGAGAAGTTGAGCTGGGTGAGAACGTCAGTAAACATTGAGGTGTAGATTATCACCATATGGCCATATATGCCACTCATGAGTAATAACTTACGCTTCCCCGGCATTGGCAGTTACTAAACCCCTGCCAGTAAAACGTATGAAAACAAAGGTTATTTTCGGTTTGCTGGCGATTGTGGCAGTCGCCCTGCTTATCGGCACGTCAGACAAGGAAGCTGATTCTGAGTCAGAAATCAAGATTGGAGTGGTAACTCCTCTCACCGGAGGGGCTGCCTATTGGGGAGAATCTTCTCTCGTTGGAATCAGGCTCGCAGAGCAGGAACTCCAAGAGAAAGGGATTCCGGTCCGGGTGATTGTTGAAGATGGGGAGCTTGATCCGAAGCTTGCCCTAAGCGGTGCACAGAAGCTCGTGAATATAGATGGCATTGATGCCATGTATACCGAGTTCAATCCGGCCGTCATCGCAGTAAGCTCGTTCCTTCAAGATAAAGATCTTATCCAGATCTGCAACGCGACTCCGGTTTCCCCACTTGCTCTAAGCGAAAACTTCTTCAAAACGTACTTAGATTACGAAGAAAGCTGCGAGCAAGTGGCGAACGTCCTGCAAGGTCGTGGCCACACGAAAGTTGGGGTTCTGAAAATGAACCTCGAACACGGAGACCTGTGCTTGAAAGGAATACGAAACGTGTTTGGCGATAACGTTGTGGTCGAAAACTACAACACTGGAATAGTTGACTTCCGGACCCCTCTTGCAAAGCTTGAAGCCTCCGGAGTCCAGGTCATCTTCCACGCTGCGTTTCAGGCCGAGACGTTGGCATCGCTACGAAATATGCGCGAGCTTGGGATGTCGCAGCCGTTCGTCGGCCTTGCTGAGACCATGACTCCTGGTGTCGCTGAGGAGTTCGAAGACGTGCTAGAGGGGGCTGTAGTCTTTGGGCTTCCGACAGTGTCTCCTGACCTACTTGCAAGACTGAATACGGTTGCGGTCGATGAGAAGCTTGTAGACCAAAATGCGGCTGCTCTCGCGTATCTTCATATCACGCAACTTGGCGAGGCTCTTAGCGAGTGTAAAAAAGAGACAGCCTGTGTACGAGAGAAGTTGAAACAGTCCCCCGCGAATGCAGGCGTAGGATTCCAGGGTTTTACGGATCGCATTGCCGGGTTCGATACGCTCATCCAGGAATGGAAAGATGGGCAATTTGTCCCCGTTTCTGAATAGGTCGCTACCAACGTTTACCGCCCGTCTATACGGGCGGTTTTCGTTTATACTAGGGAAAACATGGACATCGTCCCGCAGCTTATCGTCAACAGCCTCATCGCAGGCTCTCTCTACGCGCTTGTCGCGATGAGCTTCAATCTCATCTTCGGCGCGACCAAGTTCTTCAATCTCTCGCACGGCGTCTTGGCCGCTGTAGGCGGATATACCGCCTTCTTCCTTGGAACGACGCTTGGAGCTCCGGTTTCAGTTGCGGTAGCTGGGGCAGTGATTGCTGCTGCGGCAATCGGATATGGATTCGAGTTCTTTATCTTCCGCCCGCTTCGAAAACGAAAGGCATCAAACCTCGTTCTCCTCGTTGCTTCCTTAGGAGCCTTTACCGCAGTTGAGGCCATTATTGCCATTCTCTTCACGAGCCAATTCCGAACGCTTTCCTCGCTTACCGGAACGCCAGGCGTCGTCCACCTTGGAACAGGCGTGATGACGTATGTGCAGGTAGTCATCCTTGCTTCAGCCGTAGCAATCCTAATTCTTCTCTGGCTCGTGCTCACGCGTACTTCCTTTGGAAAGGCGGTACGAGCCGTCTCTGATGATGAAGAGGTCGCAAAGATTGTTGGAATTAATACGAACAAGATCATCGGCATCGTTTTTATCGTAGGATCTGCGATCGCAGGACTTGCTGGCGTATTCGCTGGCATGGATACGGGCATCGAGCCTCGCATGGGCTTCGTACTTCTATTGAAGGGAGTTATCGCTGCAATTGTTGGCGGCATTGGAAGCGTGTATGGCGGATTCCTGGGAGCCTTCCTTCTTGGCTTTGCCGAGAACTTCGGTATTTGGTACATCAGCGGAGAGTGGAAGGACGCGATCGCTTTTGCGATTCTGATCATCTTCTTGCTTGTACGCCCGCAAGGAATCTTGGGTAAGAAGAAAACATAATTTATGGAATATCTTATTCACCTGGCGATCCTGTTCTCGATCTTCGCAATATTGGCTGTATCTCTCCAGCTTCTTGTCGGATACACCGGCCTTCTCTCCGTTGCCCATGCCGCTTTCTACGGTATCGGGGCATACGTAGTTGCGCTCACTCTTTCCAATACCGGGTTTGGATTTTTCCCAGCGCTTCTCATGGGAATACTCATAAGCGCGGCAGCGGCCTTCTTGATTGGTCTGGTGCTCTCGAAGTTCCGTGATGATTACTACGCGCTTGGCTCCCTAGGCTTCAACGTCATCGTATTCTCGATATTCCTTAACTGGCAGGAGGTAACACGGGGTCCGCTAGGTATCCCGGGAATCGATCGGCCACAGCTCTTTGGTTTTGTTTTTTCAGAGAACATCGCCTTCCTTATTCTTGCTCTCGTATTTCTCCTCATTATTTATGGGATCGGGAAATTCATAACGGAGTCTTCTTTCGGGCGCGCGCTCCAGGCGATACGCGAGGAC
The DNA here is from genome assembly GCA_964593365.1 of uncultured Candidatus Saccharibacteria bacterium. GTDB lineage: Bacteria > Patescibacteriota > Minisyncoccia > Phycocordibacterales > Phycocordibacteraceae > C7867-001. The sequence continues at coordinate 89,029 of CAZQGQ010000001.1, forward strand.
GAACAGGCGCTTTCAGTATTCGGGTACCGCACCTCATGGTTCAAGCTTGCGATCTTTGTCGTGAGCGCCGCGATGGCGTCAGTTGCAGGCGGACTCTTCGCTTCCTATATAACGTTCATTGATCCAAGCTCGTTCACGATCGTTGAGTCGATCTTCATGCTCTCCCTTATTATCCTTGGCGGACTCGGTACGCTTCGTGGAGCTATCCTTGGCGCTCTCGTGCTCATCCTCCTTCCGGAAGCGCTTCGCTTCGTTGGCTTTACGCCAGACATCGCAGCCCAGATGCGCCAAGTGATCTACGGCCTCATGCTCGTCCTTCTTATGCTGTATCGGCCGCAGGGACTGGTTGGTAAGTACAAGCTTTAGTTTGTCACTAGTGTTTTGATCTCTTTTCGTATAGCCTCAGCGCGCTTAACATTGCGAGTTATCGTAAGTGTTGTTTTGCCTGTTTGATTCACAATGCTTTGCATTTCTCTGGCATTAAACTCAGTAAGGTTCTTTACCCCCTCGAACATTGCCTTTATATCTTGGAAAATAAAGTTAGGCACTTTAGTTTCGAAGACAAAGTCTCCAATAACGGTTACGTGGAAGTTATCGCTCGGAGCGCCGTAACCTGAAAGCTTGCTGTAGAGTTTGAAGTGAAAATTGGAGGCGTTATGAAGCTGGGGTACCAGGCGATTGAGAAGGGTGTGTGAGCCGCTCGCCATATACCAGTCGATATTCATGGGCTCAAACCCATGCGCAAGCTCAACTGAACCGTCAGAGCGAAGCACTTGAATCCAAGAATAGTAATTCTTGCTATATGCATTCTTGTCCTTGTGGTCGTTGTCTCGATAATAGTATGAGATTGTCAGGAGTGCGTGGTCCCAGAACGTATCCATCTCTGTCACACGATCAAATACATAGGCTTTGGTTTCGCCCTCCTCAAGAATGATAGTTGCCTTGGTGATTTCGTTTGAAAGATGCGTTTGCTTTACTCGATCCGTGAATTTTATGAGGTTCTGTACCCAGGCACTGTAAAGAGAAAGCGTGCCGTTGTTTTTAACTATCACGCGGTCTGCAAGAAGCTGGCGCAGGATCTTATAGAACCCTTGAAGAGTCATGCCAGAAGGGTATTTGCTGAGAAAGAACTCAAAAGCCTCCTTGCTTGTTATGCCCGGTTTACGGGACAAAATATCAAGCACTATCCCTTCAGGGGAGGGTTTTTGTTCGTAGGGGTTAGGAATCATAGGGAGTAAACGTTTCGTTTAGAATAGTATAATAGTTGATTAACTGTTTACTTTTGTCAACTACATCGTAGAGTGCTGCCGTACCAAATAACGGCACACATATGCAAAACGTACGACAGTTAGTAACTCTGGTTGCGGCAGTTCTGGTTGTTCTTGGTGGTGCGTATGTGCTTTCCCAAGGCTCTTCAAGCTCTAGTGATACCGTGAAGATTGGGTTCATTGGTCCACTTACCGGATCGATGGCGAGCATTGGTGAATCAAGTCTTGCGGGCGCCATGCTCGCCGTAAAGGAGATAAATGATAAAGGAGGTCTTCTTGGGAAAGAGGTTGAGCTTATCGTTGAAGACGACAAATGCTCTGCTGACGGAGCAACGGCGATTAGTAAACTTATTAACGTAGATAAAGTAGTCGCTATCTCCGGCCCTGATTGTGGAGCCTCAGGCTCTGCGGCGCTTCCTATAGCAGAAGAAAAGCAAACTCCGGTTGTCATTCGTTGGGCATCCGCTCCTCCTCTTGCGAAGATAGGAGAGTATATTTTCCGTATCTATCCTTCAGATGCGTTTCAGGGGAGGTTTGTCGCTGATTACATCTTCAACGAGCGAAAGGAACGGAAAGTAGCTGTTCTCTACGTCAAAAACGTATGGGGTCAGGGCATTACCGAAGTGTTTGTCGAACGGTTTAAAGAGCTTGGGGGCGAAGTAGTGTTTGAGGAAGGGGTGCTTGAAGACACTCGGGATCTTAAGACTCAGTTGAACTTGATACAGAATTCAGGCGCAGACATTCTCTTTGCGCCGCTCTACGCACCAAACGGGGTTATCGCACTTCGACAGATGAAGGAGCTTGGGTTCAAGATCCCCGTTGTCGGAGGAGACGTATTTGAAAGTGCTGAAGTTCAGGAGGCTCCTGGCGCAACTGGCGTTCTATTCTCAGCTGCGATCATCACAAACCCAGGAGACTTCCAAGCGCGTGTAGCGAAAGAGGTAGGGCGCGACGGGAGTCGAGTGACTGCGCCACTGGGGTACGACTCGGTCATGGTTATCGCTCAGGCAATTGAGCGCGCTGGCTCTCTGGATCGAGAAGGGATTCGAGATGCCCTTCAAGAAACGTCATACGCAGGAGTTGCGTTCCCCATGATTGAATTCGATCAAGACGGAGACCTGCTTGAGGCACGGTACGAAATTAAAAAGATCCACTAAAAGATTAATCTTTCACGATTAATGTTGATACATCCCACACTAACTCAAACTGGGACCGTAGAAAGTCCGCAAAGTCCTTACTTCGAACTACGAACCCGTATGCTTCGCGTTTGGAGGAAATAAAGGCTGCGGTGTGGCCAGAGAGCCAATACCCCATACTAAGCGTCTTCATGTTCTTGGGGGCCATACGGACTTCCCGCATCGACTCATTACCAACTTTCGGATTGAACTGTCGGTTTAAATTATCTAAATCGTCAGTGTACGACCATATACCCCGTACATATATTTTATTCTTTATTCGCTTCTCAACGATGTCGACCATATTCTCTGCGCCAAGAAGATTAACCACGTCTTCGATGGACCACATAGCGATACTATCGGTGTCGCCGGAATAAACAATCTGATTCAGTGCTTGCTTTACACCTTCCTTTCCCGAATAGAACTTGAATTTGGGATCAACGGATTCGAACTGCTGCATCAAGGCAGGGATTTCAAGCGCGACCCGATCTCGCTCTTCTGCCAAGTGTTCAATCTTGTCATTAAGAAGGCGGGTGAGTTGCTTAGGATCGTCTACCTGATAAAGGTTCTTTGTTCCTTCAAATCGTTCGACAACCAGTCCCCGGTTTATTAACGCCTTGAGATAGTCGTAGGTGGATTGTCTATTTATCTCTAAACGTTCCGCAATTTGTTTGGCCGATGAAGGCCCATATTCCAGTAGGGAGGCGAACACCTGATGACTTGCCTCAGAAAGGCCTAGTTCCTCAAATGTCTGTTTAAGCATGTAGATACTATATGCCTCAGTTGTCGAGTTGTCGACGACACATTTACATCAGGACGTATTTGGAATAAAGTCAAGGGCAATGAAAAACATATTCTGGATTGGAGCGGCAGCTGTCCTCCTTGGGATCATTACTATCTTTAGCATTTCAGGCCCTAAGCCTGCTTCCGGAGAACCGATAAAAATTGGAATCTCAACCATGCTGAGCGGAGACTACGCTGCACTGGGGGACAATATTGTAAAAACAGCAGAATTGGCTGTTGCTGAAGTTAACGTCAAAGGAGGTATTAATGGAAGGCCACTGGAGCTTGTAGTTCAGGATGCAGGCCTTGATAGTAAGACCGGTCTTGCGGCAGCACAAAAACTTATTAACGTTGACGGCGTTAAATATATTATTGGCGGTACATCCAGTAACGGTACGCTTGCTGCAGCTCCATTGGCAAATGAGCACAAGGTTATTTATATGACCCCCGTTACAGGCGGAGCAAATGTGGACTCTGCTGGCGAATATATCTTCCGCGTTGCAAATGGTGACCTCCTTGCTGGTAAGCAGCTTGCAGAAGCAGCAGTGAAGCTCGGGTACAAGAACGTTGCAGTTGTAGCTGAAGTTACTGAATACACTCTCGACATCAAGAAGAGTTTCGAAGAAGCGATTAAAGACCAAGGAGCAGTAGTTGTTGCATCTGAGGAGTTTCAGCCAGGGACGACCGACTTCAGAACTATTATTGCGAAAGTGAAAACGCAAAACCCTGAAGCCATTCTTATCGTCTCTCAAACGGGAGTGGGCGGGGCAAACTTCGTAAAACAATCTCGAGAAGCGGGTATAGAAGCACCCCTCTTCTCAGACTTTAACTTTGTAGCAAATACGAGCGCCAAAGAAATAGTTGGATCGTTTGAGGGAATTTATTTTGCTGACCCTGCGTATGGAGCAGACGCAGGAGAAACAAAAGCGTTCTTTGAGAGATACGAAATAGCATATGGTTCTCAACCCTTTATTCCTTTTCACTCAGCATCTACATATGACTCGGTCATGATGGTTGCTGACGCCCTTAAGGCTGTGGGAGATGACAGCATAAAAGTGCACGACTGGCTTCTGGGTGAAGTACAGAACCGCAAAGGACTTATGGGGACATTCTCTATTGATCAGCAAGGAAACTCAGATTTAGGCTTTGTTATTAAGGTTATACGAGATGGGAAACCGGAGGTGGTTTTCAATTAAAATACGCTACACTATTCGAGTGAACACACTCGAGACCAAAGACCTCGCAAAAGTATTCGGCGGCGTGAAAGCTGTTAACGGTCTTTCTGTCTCCATTCCAAAGGGAAAGATTACGGGTGTCATTGGTCCAAATGGATCAGGTAAAACGACGCTTACGAACGTTCTCACAGGAATCTATCCTATAGATGGAGGTGTCGTTGTTATCGAAGGCAAGGAACGCTCAAAGATAAAATCGCATGAGGTGTTTTCACTTGGCCTCACGCGCACCTTCCAAAACGTACGGGTGTTTGAGCAGGTAAGCGTGCTTGATAACGTGCTTATCGCACTCACGCGTCGCAACATCCTAGGCTCTTTGTTTGAGCGCGCTAATGGAGAACACGCAAAGAAAGCACAAGAAGTACTTGAGCGTGTAGGGCTCTGGGATAAGCGAGAGGCAAACGCCTCAGAACTTTCATACGGACAAAGAAAGCTTCTTGAGATTGCTCGCGCGCTTGCAACTGGCACAAACACTATTCTTTTTGACGAACCATACGCAGGACTGTTCCCTGAGATGGTGAAGCTTGTCTCAAGCATCATGCGAGATCTCCGAAGCGAAGGGAAAACCATCGTGCTTATCGAACACGACATGGCGCTTATTCGGGAACTCTGCGACTACGTTATCGTCATGGATGCAGGAAAACTTCTCGCGCACGGAACCGCAGAAGAAGCGCTTTCCAATAAGGCAGTTATTGAGGCGTACTTGGGCGTGTAGGCTATCTGTCGATAGATACGAAGGCTCCGTTTCGGATTACCTTGAATGAGGTTGGTTTATAGGCTGTTCCGTCTGTCTCGATACTTATGGAGCCACTGACGCCATCATAGTTTTTTACTGAGTGAAAGAATTCAAGCATGCAGTCGGTTTCATCTGCGCAGCGGTCATAGGCAGCCGACTCAAGCATGAGTCCGTCATAGGCGTTTCGAGCAAAGACGTCGGCTTCTTGGCCAAATCGTTCTTTGTAGCGACGATTAAAGTCGAGCACATCCTCACTTGGAGGAAGCGGTTCGTCAGAAGAGATGTAAAACCCCTCTGCGGAAGCTCCTGCAATTTCAATGACACTAGGATCCTCGTTCTGGGAGTTCCCTAGTATACGAGCCTCTATTCCAAGCTCGTCTGCTTGTTTTAGAAGATTGCCCAGAGGTTTCGCTAGTTGCACAACGAATATGACATCTGGGTTCTTTTCCTTAATTTTTGTAAGCTCAGTCCGAAAGTCTGACGCGTCTATGAGCGTGACTTGTTCAAGCAGGACTTCACCGCCGCGCTCTTCGAATGCCGTCGAGAAGTGCTTGCGGTAGTCTTCGCCAAGCGGGGTGTTGTAGTAGAGGATTGCTGCTGTCTTTGCGCGCAGTGTATTTGCAGCAAACGTTCCAAGTTCAGTTGCTTTGAGTTTGATGGATGTGTTGGTCGAGACTACGTATGTATGACCAAGAACTGAATCCGGATTGGGAGCCAGGTTTACACCGATTAGCTGATGCTTTTCTAGGAGATCAATGACTGGTACAAAGCCTGCTACGCAAAATGACCCGCCTAGTAGAGTGATGCGGTCACTTTCGATAAGTTTCGTAATTGCAGAAAGGGCATCTTTAGGTTGGCACGCATCTTCGTAGATGACCTCGACTATAGAGCCCCGAGCAGCCAAGTCTTCTTTTGCAAGTTCAAAGCCATTGCGTACTCGTTCTCCCAGCACGGCAAAGTTGCCTGACAGGGGAATCAAAACACCAACACGCAGCCCTTCCTTCTTTGGCCCTTGGGAAAGCTGAAAACCAAGGATCACGGCGGCAAGGATAATCACAACCGCACCGACTACCAGATGGCTCTTATTCATGGTTTCTGCAAGTTATTGACAACGTGCAGAGGTTAGGATGTATACTACGAGTGGCCAATATCACCGCGTGGTGGCACACACCACCAACATAAGAAACACCATATAAACTCTATGTATAGTGAAATCCTCTCGAAACTAGACTTATCGAAGAATGAGTCCAAGATTTATGAAACTCTCCTTGAGGAAGGAGAGTCATCGGTAGGATTCATTGCTACCAAATCGAAGATAAACAGGAGAAACGTATACGACTCCATGAATCGTCTTGTAGAAAAAGGGCTCGTCTTTGAAATATTCCAGAAGAACGAGAATCAATATAAAGCTGTGGGTCCGCACAAGCTTCTAGACCTCCTCAAGGAAAAAGAATCGGCGCTCATGTCGATCATGCCGAATTTAGAAAAGCTCTACAATGGTGTTGCGCACGAAGAAGATGTTTACTTATACAAAGGTATTGAGGGTTGGAAGAATTTTATGCGCGATATTCTTCGGATTAACGAGGATGTATATATCATTGGAGGGAAAGGGGCTTGGGCTGATCCCAAACTTGATGGCTTTCGAGAGGACTTTCTTAAAGAGGCAAAGAAGCAGGGTATAGAGATACATGTCCTCTATGATCCCGAGATTCAAGAAAAGAATCATCCGATTCTTTCGCTCCTCAACAGCACACACCGCTTTTTGCCGAAAGGACTGTCTTCAGCTGGAGCAGTGACGGTCTTCGGTAATCAAGTTGTTATGCAGTCGGCTATCAAGGTGGGGCAAATACAAGAAAACGTCACTTCAACCGTTCTTATCAATGAACCCATTGCCGAGATGTTTCGTATCTGGTTCAAGCTCATGTGGGAGGCTAGCGAGAAACCATAAAAGGTTATTTCCTTGAGGTACAATATTTCTGTGTCTAAAGAAACTCTACTCAAACTCAACGATATTCACGTCCACTACGGAGGCGTGAAGGCACTTGATGGCGCGTCAGTCACTTTGGACGAAGGAGAGATTGTCGCGCTCATGGGACCAAATGGCGCAGGCAAATCAACGATCCTTAAAGCGCTCTTCGGTCTTGCTCCGATAAAAGCAGGGGCAGTGCTTTGGGAAGGACATGCATTCACTCCTGTTCCTCATGAAGTAGTAGACCGCGGCATAGCTTTTGTTCCTCAGGGACGCCGTGTGTTTGCCGATCTTACCGTCGAAGAGAACCTCGAGATCGGCGGATTCAAAGTAGGGAATGCTCGCTTAATCAAAGAACGAATACAAGAACTTTACGAACTCTTCCCGGTGTTGAAGGAGAAGCGACATGCGAAATCAGGAACACTTTCTGGAGGACAGCAGCAGATGCTCGCTATCTCCCGCGGCCTTATGACCGATCCTAAAGTCCTTCTTCTCGATGAGCCTTCCCTCGGTCTTTCTCCGAAGTTCGTTACCGAGATCTTCGCGTTCGTGAAAGATATTAACGAAAAGCGGAAAACCTCGATCATGGTCGTCGAGCACAACATCAAATCTCTCCTTACTATCGCCACCCGTGGCTACATCCTCGATAAAGGGAAGGTAGTCGCTCACGGCTCTCCGCAGGAACTAGTATCCAAAGGTACGCTCGAAAAGGTCTTCACCGGGGCTGCGCTCTAAGTGCTATCATTGGCAGATGTTAATTGTCGCCAACTGGAAAGCGTACGTAGACTCTAAGGAAAAGGCGAAAAAGCTCTTTGCCGCTGCTAAGCGCCTTTCAACAGTGAAGCGCGTGAAGATCGTGCTCGCTCCTCCCACCCCGTATCTAGGACTCTTGGCGCTCAACAACCGCACTAAGATCATGTTTGCGGCTCAAGACGTATCAGAGGCAACTGCAGCAACAGTCACGGGGGAAGTAACAGCTCCTATTTTGAAGAGCATGGGCGTTAAGTACGTCATCATCGGCCACTCAGAACGTCGACGACGAGGAGAGAGCGATGAGCTCATTACCGAGAAAGTCCGTCGAGCTCTTGCTAACGGCATAACGCCTATCCTTTGTATCGGAGAGCGTGAGCGTGATCCGGACGCTCGCTATCTCGCATTCCTTCGAAACCAGATCGTTTCCGTATTCTCTGGCCTCTCTCCCAAAGAACGCCTTGGCATCATCATCGCGTACGAACCCATCTTCGCTATCGGAAAGACGGCAGCAGACGCGCTTAACTCAGCAGACGTTGCTGAGATGGTTCTTTATATACGCAAAGTGTTGAGCGAGCTTGGTATTAGCAAGACCGGCATAAAGATTTTGTACGGAGCATCCGTTGAGCCGGAAAATATCCGAGGCCTTGCAGGCGGGAGCGGTGTCGACGGATTTCTGGTGGGACACGCAAGCGCAGATCCTGCGATGTTCTCTGCGTTCGTGAAGACTTTGACGTGAGGACAATACAAGACATCAAGGTTCTAGAAAATGTTTCAGTGCTTGTCCGCACTTCCTTGAATGTGCCCGTCGAGAACGGAAAGGTCGAAAACACCTTTCGCCTCAAGGCCGCGCTTCCAACGATCGCCTACCTTCAGGAGCGCCACGCCCGCGTCATCTTGATAAGCCATATAACCGGTAAGGGAACAGAGACTCTGGAGCCCATGTATAAGGCGATGCGCGAGTGGGTGCCTAACCTTTCTTTCTGTCCGGTTTCAACAGGTCCGCAGGCCCGCCAAGCAGTGCGCGACCTCATGCCAGGACACGTGCTCATGCTCGAGAATCTCCGCCGCAATGTAGGCGAAGAGAAGAATGATCCTGAACTAGCGAAAGAACTTTCAATGCTTGCGGACGTATTCGTACAAGATTCTTTCGATACCTGCCACCGAAAGCACGCGTCTATTGTCGGAGTTCCTGAACTTCTGCCGTCGTATGCAGGCTTCACGGTTGAAGCTGAAGTATATGAGCTATCAAAAGCCTTAAAGCCGAAACATCCTGCGGTTGCCATCATCGGAGGCGCGAAGTTCTCTACCAAAGAGCCCGTTCTGAAAGTGCTCCTTAAAACCTATGACCGTGTGTTTGTGGGCGGAGCGCTGGCAAACGACTTCCTAAAAGCAAAAGGTTTTTCAGTTGGAGCGTCCCTGGTCTCAGACGAAGGACAGACCGGCATTCGTGAGCTTCTGAAAAACAAGCGACTCGTCACTCCTTCGGACGTTATTGTCGCTCCACCTAATACAGACCGCAAGGAAGGACATGTTGTCTCGGTCTCTGATATTCCTGAGAACGAAGCAGTACTTGATGCAGGCCCACAGACCGCCGAAGAACTCGTACAACTGGTAACCAAATCAAAGATGGTGCTCTGGAACGGCCCGCTTGGTCTCTTCGAGCACGGGTTTGTCGACTCTACCCGCACCCTTATCCGTGCGGTCGCAGCGTCTAAAACACACTCAATCATTGGTGGCGGAGATACGGTCGAAGCGATCGAAGAACTCGGTGTTCGCGCTGAATTCTCCTTTATTTCAACGGGAGGAGGCGCCATGCTTGATTACCTTGCGTACGGGACGCTTCCCGGACTCCAAGCACTTCGGTAGAATAGAGGAATGAAAGGTGATTGTATCTTTTGCCAGATAGTCCAAGGCACCGCTCCTGCTCACACGATATGGGAAGACGACAAGCATCTGGCATTCCTATCCATATTTCCGAACACCGAAGGGTTTTCAGTGGTTATTCCGAAAGAGCATCAGGGAAGCTACTTCGCCGAAGTGGAGGAAGGGGTCACGTCCGACCTCATCAAGGCCGCCCGCAAGGTAGCAAAGAAGATAGATGCGGCATTCCCGGAAGTCGGACGCACCGCGCTCATCTTCGAAGGCTTTGGCGTTGACCATTTGCACGCGAAGCTCGTTCCTCTCCATGGCACCGCCTCCGACACCTGGAAACAGCATCGCTCATCGGTAGGGAAGTATTTCACCTCCTACGAAGGATACGTATCTTCCCATGACTTCGAGCGGGCAGACGATGAGGTGCTTGCGAAAATTGCGAAAAAGATTCGAGGAGCAGCATAAGGAGCCATGTTCTCGCTCCACGACCCCATTGATGCTGCTATTCGCGACGAGCTTCTCGAGCACGATGACCTTATCGCGGCGCTCCTTTCGCGCCGAGGAATCAAAACTAAGGAAGATGCCGATGCTTTCCTCTTTCCTTCATACGACGAGCACATAGGAGATCCGCTGCAGATACTTAATATGCCAAAAGCAGCCGGAAGGATTGCAAAGGCGATAGAAACGGGAGAGCGAATTACCGTCTGGAGCGATTATGACTGCGACGGTATCCCGGGCGGAACCATACTCCACGACTTTCTGAAGAAAGCCGGAGCGAATTTCACTAACTACATCCCGCATCGCCATGAGGAAGGGTTCGGCGTGAACACGCTTGGCGTCGAGAAGCTCGCGAAAGAGGGAACGACCTTGATGATCACGGTTGATTGCGGGATTACTGACGTCGAGCCCATCAAACGTGCGCAAGAGTTAGGAATCGACGTCATCTTGACCGACCATCACCTCCCTGCGGAAGTGCTTCCGCCTGCATTCGCCGTCATCGACCCGAAGCAAGAGGGTGAGACGTATCCGTTTCGGGATTTCTGCGGAGCAGGACTTGCCTGGAAGCTTGCGTGCGGGGTGCTCGCGCACGGATTTGTCGGACGAGAAAACATACAGATCGGCTGGGAGAAGTGGCTTTTGGATATGGCAGGGCTCGCGACTATTGCCGACATGGTCCCGCTTGTCGGAGAGAACCGCGTCATCGCAAAGTACGGGCTCCTCGTCATGCGCAAATCTCCGCGACTCGGACTCCAAGCCCTTTGCAAAGCTGCGCGCGTCAATCAGCGCTTTATTACTGAAGACGATGTCGGTTTCATGATCGCTCCGCGAGTGAATGCTGCAAGCCGCATGGGGAATCCACGTGATGCATTTGAGCTTTTCACGACAACAGACGAAGCTCGGGCAGACGCGCTTGCAAAAGAACTAGAGAAAGCCAATCGTGCGCGGCGAGCACAGGCAGCAGCGATCACGCGTGCAGTGCATGAGCGCTTGGCAGAACGGAAACTCACGACGACAGAAATTCCAGACGTGATCGCGCTTGGGGATCCTGACTGGCGTCCAGGACTGTTGGGACTTGTAGCAAACACCATCTCTGAAGAATACGGACGCCCCGTCTTCTTGTGGGGACGAGAAGGAGGGAAGACGTTGAAGGGATCGTGCCGCGCAGGCCGTCCTGGTGTTTCGGTAGTTGAGATTATGGCCGGTACGCAGGATGTGTTTGAAGGACATGGTGGGCACGGGCCAGCCGGCGGTTTCACCGTCAAAGACGACGCTGTTTTCTTTCTCGAAGAGCGACTATGTAAATCCTATGCGGCGCTTCCAAGTTCGGGAGAAGCTGCTGTGCTTGCGATGGCGGACGCGTCGCTATCCATGCAGGAAGCAACGGGAGAGCTTCTCGATAAGCTCTTGAAGCTCGCGCCCTTTGGCATGGGAAATCAAAAGCCGATCTTCGCCTTCCAGGGTGTCTCGCTTTCTAAAGTCACGTGGTTCGGGAAATCCGAAGAGCACCTGAAGCTCACCGTAGGTTCAGTCGAAGCCATTTCGTTCTACGCAAAGCGCCAGCTCGGGAAAGGATCAAGCGAGCTCGCACCAGGCAAAGAAGTGAGCATACTCGCAAGTCTTGAGCGGGATCAGTTCTCACGAGGACGCCCGGTGCGCCTCCGGCTCGTCGCTGTCCGCTAGAAGGACCGTGCTACATTCTATAAATGCAATTTACGCTCTATGCGGACGGCGGTTCCAGAGGAAACCCAGGACCTTCAGGCGCTGGAGCCGTCGTATTTGATGCGATTGGAAAACGGGTAGCTGAAGTCTCCGACTATCTTGGCGAGACGACAAATAATGTCGCCGAATACGAAGCAATCATCCGCGGCCTCAAAGCGTTGCTTGCGGCCTTCCCAGAAGGATATTTCAAGAGTGCTTCCGTTGAGGTGCGTATGGATAGCAAGCTCGTTATCGAGCAGATGAAGGGTGCCTATAAGGTGAAGCATCCGAATCTGATACCTCGAAACTTCGAGGCGAAAAACCTCATCGCGCGCAATTTCTCACAGATATCGTTCGTGCATGTGCCGCGAGAGAAGAATACGGATGCAGACGAGCTGGCGAACCTCGCGATGGATCGCAAGAAATAACCCATGACGGACAAACTGCTCTTAGTCGGTGTTATCGGCTTTGCGCTCGGTGTTCTTATGGCCTCGTACTTGGGCAGCGTTAGTCTCGTATTTTTCTTTGCGTTTCTTGCGGTTGTGTTCTTCGGTCTCTGGCGTTTGCGAAAGCAGGCAGTACTTATTTTTGTATGTGTTTTGTTGCTTACCGCTTCCATCGGAGCGATGCGAATGCAATTTGTGGCAGAAGCGCTTCCAGATGAGTTCGTCCCGCTGGTAGGGACTGAAGTAGAGATTGAGGGAGTCGTCGTAGCAGATCCTGACATTCGCGAGACCAGCCAGCGGATAACGGTTGAAGTAGAAAAGGATGGAGTACAAACGCGCGTACTTGCCGTAGCGCCATTGTATCCATCGGTTCGCTATGGCGAGCGAGTAGTAGCTCGCGGAGAGTTTACTTTGCCTGAAGCATTTGAAACGGATATGGGAAGACAATTCTCCTACGACAAATTCCTCGCTAAGGATTCCGTCTTTGCGGTTCTCCAAAATGCATCGCTTGAGGTGATCGCGCCGCGCGAGGGGTTCGTAGCACATGTCTTCGGTCCGTTAGCTGACTTTAAAAATATAGGCATTGAAATGCTGGGCCATGCTCTTCCCGAGCCGCACGCCTCTTTAGCATCCGGTCTTATTCTTGGCGGGAAGCAGGGATTGGGCGAAGACCTTCTCGACAGCTTTATCGTCTCAGGGCTCGTGCATATCGTCGTACTCTCCGGATACAACGTCATGATCGTCGCGGAGTTCGTGCTCCGCCTCTTGGGATTTTTGCCGAAGCGAACGGCTGCGTGGTTTGGCGTCGCGACTATCGCTGCGTTCGTTCTTGCAGCTGGAGCAGGTGCGGCGTCCGTCCGCGCAGGTCTTATGGCGGGCATTGCAGTCTTTGGGCGCGCAACGGGAAGAACGTATGACGCGTTTCGCGCGCTTCTCCTGGCGGGAGTCGTCATGGTGCTCGCAAGCCCGTATTCGCTTGCGTATGACCCTGGGTTCCAACTTTCGTTTATAGCGACCTTGGGCCTCATCTTCGGTGCGCCGATCGTGGAGCGCTGGCTCCATTTTGTGAAAAGTGCTTTCCTTCGGGAAATCGCTTCAGCAACCATCGCTGCTCAGATAAGCGTGTTGCCGCTGCTTATCTATCAAAACGGGCTCTTCTCGCTCGTTGCGCTCCCCGTAAATCTTATCGTTCTTCCCATTGTCCCAATCGCGATGCTCGCGTCAGCGGTTGCTGGGCTTGGCGGCTTTATTGTGCCTGCGCTGGCAACGCTTATAGGATTGCCTGCGTATCTCCTCCTTTCCTACATCATCAGCATCGTTGAAATCTCCGCGGCTCTTCCGCTTGCTGCGCTCTCAATCCCTGCCTTCCCGTTTATCTTTACGATTCTCGCGTACGCAGGCCTTATATACCTGGTGTGGCGCTCCTATGACGCGTCAGCGAACCGTTTCTCAACCACTGCCCAGTTAACGTTATCGAGAAAAGCATCGACGTAGTTTTTCTTTTCTGCAGGCACGTAGTCAACCATGTAGGCGTGCTCCCAAAGGTCGACTGCCATAAGGACAGGGAGGCCCGATAGCTGCCCGAGCTCATGGTCTGCAACAAATACCGTCTGCAGCACGCTTCCTCGAGGATCCCAGTACACCACTACCCATCCAATGCCGCGCATTCCGGCTACTTCCTTTATATGCGCGATAAAGTCATCAAAGCTCCCGTATTTTTCTGCTGCGACCTTTCGGAGATTTCCCTCTGGGCTTGCAACTGAAGGACCTCCTTCAAGCTGCTCGAAGTAGTACTCGTGCATGCGCATGCCGTCGAACTCGAAGTTATAGCGGCGGCGAAGCTCGTTTATAACGAATGCGTTGTCTTCAGCTCCTTGTTCCTTGAGGGCTTTGATCTTCTCGCTTATGAGGTTCACGTGCTTCACGTAGCCCTGGTAGAGACCGAGGTGCACGTCGATCTGCTTTTGGGAGAGTCCTTTGAGTTCTGGAAGGGCGAACGTTTGGGCGGTGTAGGTCATATACGTGAAGTATATACCTCGGCCTCGGTGATATGCTGGTGAAAACGTGGCCATAGATCGCCGACAGCTCAAGTATGGTTTTCTCTTTGCCCTGGTAGGGATCAATGTCCTTATCTTCACTCTCGTGCTTTTGCGTCCGTCACACATACTTACTGTTTCGTTCCTTGATGTGGGGCAAGGCGACGCGATTTTAATCGAAAGCCCAACAGGCACTGACGTCTTGATCGATGGCGGGCGCGACCGTTCTGTCGTTCGAGAACTCCCGAAGCGCCTCGGACCGTTCGATCGAACAATCGACCTTGTCGTTGCAACGCATCCGGACGCCGATCATATAGGCGCTCTGCCAAGCGTGCTGGACCGCTATCAGGTGAGCTACGTTCTTGAGCCGGGCGTTTCAAGCGACACCTCGCCAACCAAAGCGTTTGCTGCATCCGTTTTAGAAGAAAAAGGCGTAACGACAATGCTCGCGCGGCGCGGTATGCGAATCAACCTTGGCGGAGGTGCTCATATGGATGTGTTGTTTCCAGATCGGAATGTATCCGGACTTGAAACCAACACCGGGTCGGTCATCGCTCGACTGGTGTATGGCGAAACGTCGTTCCTCCTTACTGGAGACGCGCCCTCTTCAATCGAGAACTGGCTAACGCTTCTCGACGGAGAGGAACTTAAGAGCAATATTCTAAAAGCGGGGCACCATGGATCCCGAACTTCGACGAGCGAAGCGTGGCTTTCTGCTGTTGATCCGTCAGTGGTCGTCATATCTGCCGGCAAAGATAACTCATACGGGCATCCGCATGCAGAAGTGCTCGAAAACATCCAAGCATCGGGAGCGTCTATGGAAGCAACGCTTGGGGAAGGGACGGTGACCTTCGTGAGTGACGGGAAGAGCGTACGGAGAAAATAAAAACCGCCCCGTGGATACGAGGCGGTTTTTATGGAAGCTTTCTATTTGAGTATTCCGGCCTTCTTGAGAGTCTTGAAAGCGCCGTTCTTCTTGATGTGGCGTAGTCCTGCGATAGAAATGTCCACAAGAACCATCTTATTGAGTTCAGGGACGAAGACGCGTCGCTTCTGGAGGTTTGCCTTGCGGCGGACCTTTCCTGTTGGGTTGAACTGGGTTGCGCGCGTGCGGTTAGAGTACCGACCGCCAATCTGCGTGCTTTTTCCAGTGATCTCGCATTCGCGTGCCATAGTTCCCGCATGCTAGCATAGAGGCTAGCGTTTAGGCAAACCTATATGGAATCGATGCTTTTCACGATAGTAGTCCTCATTCTCTCGATCATCGTGCACGAGGTGGCTCACGGCTATGCCGCTGAGGCTCTCGGAGATCCGACCGCAAAACTGGCGGGTCGCCTCACCTTGAACCCCGTTCCTCATATAGATCCGATCGGATCCATCCTCATCCCGGCCGTCATGGTCCTTACTAACGCCGGCATGCTCTTCGGATGGGCAAAGCCCGTTCCCTATAACCCGCATAACCTGCGAAATAAGCGTTGGGGAGAAGCGATCGTCGGTATCGCTGGCGTTGCGACAAACATCCTCATCGCCGTTGTCTTCGCCTTTCTCGCACGTCTTGCCTTTGGAGCAGGGGAGGAAACATTTGGCGGCGTGCTTGCGACGGTGTCCTTGGTGAACTTATTCCTCGGTCTTTTCAACCTGATTCCATTTCCGCCTCTTGATGGGTTCACGGTGCTTCGCGGCATACTCCCGTATCGTTACGCGATCTCGATGCGTCACCTTGAAGAGCGCATGTGGGGCGGGGGGATCTTCACGCTCGTCATCTTCCTCCTGGTGTTCAGCTACGTGCTTGCGACACCGTTCTACAAGTTCGTCCTGTGGGTGTTCGGATTCCTGATCGGAGCCTAATCCACACGCCTCATTTGGGGGCTCTATATATTGGTACACTTAAGGGGTTACCCCTTAACCTCTTTCTATGGAACTTACTTTCTTGCTCGCTAAGGTGTTCGGCCTCTATGCCTTGATTACCGGTGTCGCGATCATCATGAACCGCAGGCACATCATGCTCGCGGTCGCGGCTTTGGTTGAAGAGCGCTTCGCCCAGCTTCTCACCGGTATCGTCTCGCTTCTCTTCGGTCTCTTCCTTATTAACATCCATAACGACTGGTCCACGTTCTTTACCGGACTCGTCTCGCTCTTTGGATGGCTCGCGTTTCTAAAAGGACTGTTCTATCTCTTCGCTCCTGAAGCTACGCTTGGAAGACTGATCAAGAAATTGAACGCACGCAAGTGGTACATGATCGACGGAGGCATCGCCGTCATCGCCGGTCTTTACTTGGCAGGAACCGCGTACGGCTGGTTCTAGCTAGTCCTCTTGGGGAGGAGTTGGATCCACGATTCGTTTCTGACTTACTCGCGCCAGACTCCCAGAAGGTCCTCGTGGTTGAGGACCTTTTGGCGTTTCCTCGAGAAGCCGGAGTGCTTCTGCAATCCATTCGCGCTGAACCTTCGGCGCATACGGTGGGCCTTTTCCTCGTATGTTGTTCGACCATTCCCTTACGGCTCGTTCTACTATCCGCTTTTGGCTCTCTGGCGGGTAGAGCCACTCAAGCCACTTCTTCGTTCTCGTGAAAGGCTCTTCTTGCTCCAGATTCTTAGTAATTACATCAAGCCTTCCTCGTCCATATCTTCCTACAGGCACTTCTTCTCCCGTTACGGTTGCGATAGCTTTTTCTAGGGCAATGCTCACTTGATGAAGTGTGCGCGTATCGTCATATGCTTCTGCCGCTTTAGATTGACGGGCGTCTTGTGTAGGTTGGCGTTCCCCGGGCATCATGCGACCTAGTATAACTTGGTATAGTTATAACTATGAAAATAACCAAGTACGGCCACTCCTGCCTCCTGATCGAAGAGAATGGGGTACGGATCATCACGGACCCAGGGATCTGGAATACTACTCCTGACGCTACCGGGGTGAGCGCGGTGCTCATCACGCACGAACATCCAGACCATAGCGATGTGGAACAAGTCAAAGCAATCCTTGGGCGAAACCCAGAGGCGCAAGTCATTACGCATAAAGGCCTCGGATCGAAACTAGAAGAAGCTGGAATCGCCTACACGGAAATCAAAGCCGGCGAAACAATCGACGTGCAGGGAGTGTCAGTGGAGAGCTGCGGGACCGATCACGCCATCATTTACGGAGACGCGTCCCCGTGCCAGAACACCGGGTATCTGATCGCGGGAAAATTGTTTGCGCCGGGAGATGCGCTGCATGACGTTCCTCCGGGACAGATAGAGATCCTCGCGCTTCCGTGCGGAGGTCCGTGGATGCGCTTCTCAGACGCGATCGATTACGCGAAATCTCTGAAGCCAAGGGTCGTGTTCCCGATACATGACGCCATGTACATCGAGGAATTCCGAGGCGGACTCGTTCCCCGAGTCATCGGAGGAAGCCTTGAATCAGCCGGAATCTCTTTTATTGATATGCCAGCCGGGGCAACTAAAGAATTCTAACTATGCTACGAAACGTACTACTTCTATTTGTTACGACACTCATCCTGGGCGTCGCGATTGGCTACTTCTTTGGCTTTGGCAATGGTATTGAGAAAGGAGAGCCTACGTACATTTCTTCCTTTGAAGAATGCAAAGCAGCAGGATATCCAATAATGGAAAGCTATCCCGAGCAGTGCAACACGCCCGACGGAAAACACTTCGTGCAAGATGTAGAAGAAACTACACCAGAGGAAGAAACACCCGTGACTCCTGTTGTGCCAAGAAATCCTGGCGCCGTTAAACCTGAACCCGTCTTTTGCACCATGGATGCAAAGATCTGCCCGGACGGAACCGGGGTAGGGCGTGTCGGTCCTAACTGCGAGTTTGCGCCGTGCCCTGGTGAATAGGCTTAGCTCAGTTTCAGAAATTCAGCTTTCCCCCACACGTTCCAAAAGTATTCGCGGTACTGTTCCGCAAGAGTCTTGCTCTTTATGTGAACAACCAATGGATCCACGGCCGGCGTAACGATGTACACATGGTCTCCTGCAAGCCACGCGGTATGCGGAAGCTTGTACGCGTCATCAGCAACTTTGCATGAATACGGATTTTTTAAATAGGGGCCAATGAATTCTATTGCTTTATCACGTTCGTTTTCAAAAAAAAGTATCTGCGTATCAATCCCCATCCGTTTGAGTTTACGCACTTCAGCAACGTGTGCTCCAAAGTTTGTTTTCATACTCTCAAACCATCCCTTACATTCTCCGCGAATAGAAATATACTCGCCCGCTTCGATAGCGCGAAGTCTAAAGTCAGCAATACCTTGCATGTAACTTTCATTGCCACTGAAGAGTTCAACTCGTTCCTTGTCGTCTTGTTCTCGACGTTGAATTTGTTCAACCAATTCAATTGCCAGAACCTCTTTTTGTTTTAAATCGCTCAAAAAACGTTGCGGATCTGAAATGCTGTAGAGGTTTTTCCCATTTCGTTTCAGTACAACGATAAGTTTCTTGCTCTCGAGGCTCTCAAGAGCGTTGTAGATAACTTGCCGGTGCTTTTTTGTTTTGTGGACGATAGGAGCCACAAAACAGGGCCCAACCTCAGTTATCGTTTCATATACCTCCGCTTCGATAGGGGAAAGCCCAAGCTGAATCAAGGTGTCAATCATGAGAGATGGTTTATAGGGCCTTATTGCTTACTTTTTCACTGAACTGTCAAGCTGTCAATAGAACCTATAGACACTTGATGATTTTTTCTTAAGAATGATGACCTATGAACCACAAAGCCATAGCGGGGGCCGGGCTGATCGCTTTTGCAGCGCTTCTCATCCTTGTGCTCGCACCACAATCCCAAGAAAAGGGAATTATTCAAATTGGCGTCATTGCACCTCTTACCGGGCCTGGAGCAAGCCTTGGGGAATGGATGATTGACGGCGTCACGTTCGCACAAGAGGAGATTAATGCTAAAGGAGGCATAAACGGAAAGAGAGTAGAACTAGTGATTGAAGACGATAAGTGTAACGGCAAATCTAGTGTCGATGCCTATAACAAGCTACGCACACAGAACATTGTTTATTTTATTGGCCCCCTTTGTGGCGCAGCCCGAGTACCAGTGCTTGAAGTTGCTGAAAGGGAGGAGACCGTTCTCATTACGACCGGGTTGGCACTGGATACTGCGCCAAAAACAAGTGCACACACATTCAATGTTCTCCCTTCTGCGTGGTCTGTTGCACAAAAAATTGTCGAATTTGCTGCAGCGGAAGGCTATACAGTCTTATCTGTTTTGTATTCGGATGACGAGTACGGTAAAGAAAATGACTTGGCGATAAAACAGTATGCTGAGCAGCACAACCTTAAACTTATCTCCGTAGAGAAGCACGCTCGAGGTAGCGTTGACTTACGTACGCAGATACTCAAGTTCAAGAACGATGAAAGCCAGGCTGTTGTTGCTGCTGCTTTTGGTCCCGAATACGCAGTGTTCCTAAAGCAGGCGAGCGAACTTGACCTCAACAAACCTATCTTTGCTGTATCCAGTATCCAAGTACCTGAAGCGGCAATAGCTAGTCAACAGACAGAAGAAAAAGTCTTCTATTCATATCCCTCAGTTTCCAATCTAGATTCCGTAGTTGCGTTTGCTGAAAAGTTTAGATTGGAAGATAAAGACGCTTCCTTATTCTTGCCCATGTATATCGGAGCTGGATACGATGCCCTGACACTTCTTGTCGGAGCATTAGATACATGTGGCATCAACGACCAGTCGTGTGTAAATGAGACTCTTGCTGCGACGGAAGGATATAAAGGTGCAAACGGCTTGGTGTCTTTTGATGTGGACGGCAACAACCTAGCAGAGTCATCTATGGAAGTAAGGACCTTATATAAAGGTGAGTTTGCACAGTATGTACCAGAGTAAGTAACTGCCAGTGTTTTCGTTATTGTCTCAAATCAAGCGACTTCAGCTATAATTAGGGGAATGGGTCTCTCCTTACTTCAGCTCGCCGAGATCGTCATCGTAGTAGCGCTTTTGGGCGTCGTGACGTATTGGTCAGCCAATACCTTTATGAAAGCCCGGGCGTCAAAGGCAATCATGGAAGACACGGTTCCGTTTAAGAACGAAACAGAGGATCATCGAGCGACCTTGCTTGTCATCGGGGATTCAACGGGAGTCGGAGTCGGAGCAGATAAGCCAGAAGACACGGTTCCCGCATTGCTTGCCCACTACCTTGGCGCAACGCATGTCGAGAACCTTTCGGTGACCGGTGCGGGCGTTGAAGATCTTCCGAAACAAATCGCACAAGCGAAACTCGCACGCTACGACACCATCCTTATACAGGCAGGCGGCAATAACATACTCGCCTTCGATGATGTGCGTTGGGCCGGGCGCGTGCTCGGAGACGTACTTGCCGACCTTCCGAAAGCCGACAAGAGAATCCTTATGTCTGCGGGAAATGCAGGAGGCGCGACCATCTTCCCGCCGCCCGTGCGCCCCTTCCATACCTGGGTCAACAAGCGCTATCACAAGGAATTCGAGCGCGTCGCTCACGCTTGGGGCGTAACCTATGTAAACCTGTACGAATCTCCCGAAACCGACCCGTTTCTTAAAAATCCCGGCTACTACCTCTCTGAAGACGGGCTCCATCCTTCCTCCGAAGGGTACAAGCTCTGGTTCGAGAAAGTGAAGGAAGCGCTGTAGGTTGGCTCTGTTTGCATTCCGAAAGGGCCTCCTATATAGTGTCTTCAATCCCGCTAGGGCGGGATTTTATCTACAAATGGCAACCATCAACCAGCTTGCAAAGAAGCGCCGCAAGGACAAACCACGAAAATCAAAGGTCGTGGCACTTGGTCGTGGGTTCAACCATCTTGAAAACCGCCCTACGTTCTATCCAGCTCCGTTCAAGCGCGGTGTCTGCACAAAAGTGACCACGAAGACCCCTCGCAAGCCGAACTCTGCTATCCGTAAGATCGCTCGCGTACGCCTTACTAACGGCATGGAAGTGACAGCCTACATCCCAGGAGAAGGGCACAACCTCCAGGAGCACTCCGTGGTCATGCTTCGCGGTGGCCGTGTGAAGGACATCGGTGTCCAGTACACCATCGTTCGTGGACGCCTTGATACCGCCGGCATCGAGAAGCGCCGCCGCGGACGATCCCGTTACGGAGCTAAGAAGCCAAAGGCATAATTTTCATAGACCATGCGACGCCCCATCAAGAACAAGCATCCTCGCGTTCCAGACGCTGAATACAAATCAGAAGCGATCACGCGCTTTATTAATACCGTCATGCTCTCGGGCAAGAAGGATACGGCTCGCCGTGTCGTCTACGCTGCGCTCAACAAGATAAAAGCAGATGGCGTTGATCCGCTTGAGACCTTTGAGACTGCAATCCGCAACGTGTCTCCGCTCATGGAAGTCCGCTCACGACGTGTCGGAGGCGCAAACTACCAGGTTCCTCGCGAAGTGCCCCAGCAGCGCCGCGTATCGCTTGCGTACCGCTGGCTCATCAACGCAGCACGCGCAAAGAAAGGAAAGCCGATGCACGAGAAGCTTGCCGCTGAGATTTTGATGGCTGCTAAGAACGAAGGAGAAGCAATCAAGAAGAAAGACGACATGCACCGCATGGCAGAAGCCAACAAGGCGTTCGCCCACTTCGCCTGGTAAAACAAAAACCGCCTTCGGGCGGTTTTTAGTTGTCATTCGCTGCTTCGTTCGGATCCTCGTCACTAATAAGAGGAGGAGCGAGCGAGAAGCCTTTTTGGGTAAGGATCGGCTCGAGGTCTCCCTCAGCCTCCCATTCCGTGCCGTTTTCGTCCCACGCAAGGGTAGACGCGGAATCAATGCCGGTAAATATATCGAAGGTCAGCGGTATGCCTTTCGATTCCGATCCGTCCCGGACCCGTTTAAATGATAGACCCTGAAGAATCTCGGACGCCTTTGGTATGCCTTCTCCCATAGTCGCTTCAGGGTAGCACAACCGCTCCTGAAGTTGCTTTTTAGCTCCCGAATCAGTATCTTGTAGTTAACGCCTCGGCGCCTTTTTATTTACACATCTACTCTATGAATCGCGATTATCCACTCGAGAAAGTCCGCAACTTCGGTATCGTCGCCCACGTTGACGCTGGGAAGACCACCACGTCTGAACGCGTGCTTTTCTACACGGGCTCACAGCACAAGATCGGAGAAGTGCACGAAGGCGAGACTACGACCGACTGGATGGAACAGGAGCGCGAGCGCGGCATCACGATTACCGCAGCCGCTATTACCTGCTTCTGGACGCGAACGAATGAGCCGGATAAAAAGGACACCGCTAAGAAGTACCGCTTCAACGTTATCGACACCCCGGGCCACATCGACTTCACTGCAGAAGTGAAGCGCTCTATGCGTGTCTTGGACGGCGCCATCGTCGTCTTTGACGGCGTTGCCGGCGTTGAGCCTCAGTCAGAAACCAACTGGCGTTACGCTGACGAAGCGAAGGTTCCGCGCGTCTGCTTCATCAACAAGCTCGATCGCACCGGCGCATCGTTCGAAGACTCATATGCTTCGATCCTCGACCGACTCTCAAAGAAGGCGGTCCGCATGCAGATCCCGATTGGTGCTGAAGGAAACTTCGAAGGCGTCGTCGACCTCCTCACCATGAAGGCATTTAGCTTCAGCGGCAGCATGGGAGAGATCGTAACCGAAGGAGAAATTCCTGCAGAACTTCTTGAAGAAGCTAAAAAGTTCCGCGCAGAATTGATCGAGCGCATCGTCGAGCATGATGAAGCACAGATGGCAGCTTTCTTCGAGGGCAATGAGCCATCAGTCGAGGAACTCAAGAAGACGCTCCGCAAGGCCGTCATCAATAACGAGATCTTCCCGGTCTACACGGGTTCAGCTCTTAAGAATAAGGGCGTGCAGCTCGTTCTCGACGCTGTCGTCGATTACCTCCCATCTCCAGTTGATTTGGCAGATGTAAAAGGTATCAACCCAAAGACAGGCGAGGAGATTACTCGAAAGGCAGACGACTCTGAGCCGTTTACCGCGCTTGCCTTCAAGCTCCAGACCGACCCATTCGTGGGAGCCCTTACCTTCTTCCGCGTGTACGCGGGAACCGTGTCCGCTGGTTCCTATATCTATAACGCAAACACGGGAACTAAGGAGCGTGTTGGTCGCATCGTGCGATTGCAGGCTGATAAGCGCGAAGAAGTGCAGCAGGTGTTTACCGGAGAAATCGCATCGTTTGTAGGTCTTAAGGATACGAAGACGTCTCACACGCTCTGCGATGAGAACAATCCGATCATCCTCGAGCAGATCAAATTCCCAGAGCCAGTGGTGTCGCTTCGCATCGAGCCTGCAACGAAGGCCGACCAGGAGAAGATGGGTATCGCGCTTAAGAAATTGTCTGACGAAGATCCAACCTTCAAGATCTCTTCTGACGAGGAGACTGCCGAGACCATCATCTCAGGCATGGGCGAGCTTCACCTCGAGATTCTCGTTGACCGCATGAAGCGCGAGTTTAGCGTCACTGCTAACGTCGGACGCCCCCAGGTGGCCTACCGCGAGACGATCATGGGTTCTGCTGACGCTGAAGGAAAGTACATCAAGCAGACGGGAGGTAAGGGTCAGTACGGCCACGTGAAGATCAAGATGAAGCACCTTGAGCCGCTTGATCCTGAGGCGAAGATCCCAAAGAACGTCACGCGTGAGGACCATTTCGAGTTCATCAACAACATCAAAGGAGGCGCGATTCCGGGAGAATTCATCAACCCGATCGAGAAGGGTATTCGCGAGGCAATGACCCGCGGCACGCTCGCCGGCTATCCGATGGTGGATGTCTCCGTTGACCTCTATGACGGTTCCTTCCACGATGTGGACTCCTCAGAAATCGCCTTCAAGATCGCAGCGTCCATGGCCTTCCAGGAAGCAGCTCTGAAGGCAAAGCCGGTTATCCTTGAGCCGATCATGAGCGTCGAAGTAGTCGTTCCTGAGCAGTTCATGGGTGACATCACAGGCTCTCTCTCCGCAAAGCGCGGAGCGATCGAAGGTATGGAGGATCGCGGCATGAACAAGGCTATTCACGCCAAGGTGCCGCTCTCAGAAATGTTCGGGTTTACCACAACCCTTCGCTCTATGACTGAAGGACGCGGAAGCATGACCATGGAATTCGACCACTATGAAGTGGTTCCAACCAACGTTGCGCAGGAAATCATCGCAGCGCGAAAATAAGAAAGAAGGTTGAAATTGAAAACACCCCGTCCTTTCCGTTCGGGGTGTTTTCGCATTTGCAGAGCAGCTTAGTTCGGAGTCACCCATGGGCGGCTCTCACGTCGTAGTCCTTGATGAACAGCGGTAAAAACGCCATAGCACCAAAGACGAGGAACATGAAAGCGGTACCGATGAATGGTCCGATCGTTTGGATCACCTGGTCCATGACCAAGGTCCTTCTTCTGCAGAAGCGAGGTTGTGCTTCCATTTTTTACTATACCCTACGAGAAAGAAGCGAATGATGAATGGGGTCCAGTTATACCCACCTCCCAGGCTACGGACCCCCTTGCCAAATAGGCATAGTATGTGTGATAATCCACATTACCACTATGGCTAGAGCTACTCTCGGGGGTATTTTTGAATCGAGCGCAAAGATTGCGGAGAAAAAGGCCCGTCTTGAAGCTGAAACGCCTGCAGCAGAAACCCCTGAAGCTATACGCGCAGCGGGAAGGAACTATCGTCGCTTTGAAGTCATGGCACGGCGCCCAGGAGAGCCCGACGTGCAGGACATCATAAAAGGAGAACACGGCGCCCTTTTCAAAAAGTTTTTGAAAGAAAAGCATGGGGTGGAGATTGATGAGGAAATCAAGGAACGAGAACTCGGAATGATCGCAGGCGCGCGCGTCGAGTTTCTCGAAGCGGTGCATCACGCCGAATACATCAAAGGCCTTATCTCTGTCGAAGTCATACAGAAGGTCATCACTGCTGGGATTAACAAAAACAGTTTCAATTTCAAGAACCTGGTTGACACAATGAACCCCGAGACGTTGGCAAAGGTAGTTAAAGACCAGATGATCGAGATGGCCGTCTCAAACCCGACTCGCTTCGAGTCGTTTTCAAACGACCTTGAAAAAGCGGCTCTCTACAAGGAAACCAAGCAATTCCGAGGAGACGAAGAGCACGCAAATGAGACATTTAAGACATATAAAATATCCGACAAGCGTTACCACGAGCTAGTTGAAGCGATTGATAGCGCTCCGTCTGACGAGGAGCTAGAACTACTCCAGAAACAAGTGCGCACCTCAAAAGGGATCTTCGGCTTTATCCAGCTCTATCACGACT
This sequence comes from uncultured Candidatus Saccharibacteria bacterium, assembly GCA_964593365.1. Classification (GTDB taxonomy): domain Bacteria; phylum Patescibacteriota; class Minisyncoccia; order Phycocordibacterales; family Phycocordibacteraceae; genus C7867-001. The sequence goes on from CAZQGQ010000001.1 coordinate 114,725, forward strand.
GGCAGCATAAGAAAAACGAGAAAAAAGTGGAGAAGGCAGAAGATTACATTAGCCAAACTGAACGTGCACAAGATCGCGCACAGCGGGATCTTGACGATATTCTCCGCGATCTTCCAGCGCTTCAGCGAGAAGCGAGCGCGTATGCGGCAGATCCCGAGCATGATGCACACCGACATCTGGCCGTTGCCGAAGCCCGTCAGTCGATATTGGAAGAAAGGCTCACCGATCTTGATGGGTACCTTACGGAAGCCAGAGATATGCTCGCCAAATTCGAAGAGGCTGCCGAAGCGTCTGAGGAGCGTTCGTCCCGAAGTAAGGCAGAAGAACTCAAAGAGCGTATTGAAGAAGCAAGAGAAGCAAAAGGCAGGCTTGATGACCAGATGGAGCAGGTCGGCACGACGCTTCAGTTGGTTATGGACGGCACTCCTGCTATTCGAGAAGTAGTACAGAAGCTCCACCTTGGCCAGACGGAAAAAGAGCATCATGTTGAACTAACGCCGCGTGAGCGCCGTGAGTTCTATCGCGCATTTGAGAATCACATCCCTTCTGACCCGGAATGGAATACGCGTTTTGATACTTTCGTGGGCCAGGCCCGCCTTGCAGAAGACGAGACGCCGCGCGAGAAGCTGAAAAACAGATTCAAATCAGAAGAGAAAGAACGTCTTGCTCACGAATATAAACGACAATCAGCAAACGACCTTCCTATTTTCGGCTTCGTCTCATCTCTTTTGTTTGCCGCTCCTGGCGTTGGCATCGGATCGAAACTTGATACCAAGAAACTCACCTAGCCTATGAACACCACCGCGCTCTACACGTCGCTTCTCGATCTCTATGAAAAAGGAGATGAACAAGAGCTTCGTGCCTTTCTTGTCGCTCATGTAAACGAGTTCCCAGAAGAGGTCAAAGGTGAGATAGGGCTCTTCTTTTTTGAAGAAGCGCTCCGAAGTCATGCCGATGGGATTGATGCGGAAACCGAATTTAAGAGCGAATCCATAAAAGCGCTTGAGGCCCTTGCCGGCATCCGGAAGACCATCGAGGAGCAGCTTGCCGCAGACCTGGTCCGGGAACGGCTCTCCAAGAACGCTCCACAAGAGCCCCAGGGTTGACCTTTGCTCAAGCGCGCGCTACTTTAGCTAGTAACGCGAGTACGGCGCTCTTTTCAATGTTCCCATACGGAAACAGGTGAAAGGCGTTGCGCGGGTCAGTCCGTCTCACGCCTTGGTCGCCTGCCTTTCGCTTGTGCGAAGCAGGCAGGCGCGGCGGCGAAGTTAACAACTTAGCTACCAGTAATTTAAAAACGTATGGCAGATTCATTCGATCGCAGCAAGCCGCACATGAACGTGGGAACCATCGGTCACGTTGACCATGGTAAGACCACCCTCACTGCAGCAATATTGAACGTTCTTAACTTGAACGCAGGAGCAGGCTACAAGGCCCGCGCCGAGAAAGTCGAGAACATCGACAACGCTCCTGAAGAGAAGGCTCGTGGAATCACGATTGCTCTTCACCACTCAGAGTACGAGAGCCCGAACAGGCACTACGCCCACATCGACGCTCCTGGCCACGCTGACTACATCAAGAACATGATCACGGGAGCCGCCCAGATGGACGGCGCAGTCCTCGTGGTTGCCGCAACCGACGGCGCAATGCCGCAGACCCGCGAGCACATTCTTCTTGCCAAGCAGGTTGGTGTTCCCCGACTTATCGTCTTCCTAAACAAGGTGGACATGGTTGATGACAAGGACATGGTTGATCTCGTCGAAGAGGAGATCAAGGAACTCCTTGTGAAGCAGGGCTTTGGTGCTGATACCCCAGTTATCAAGGGATCAGGCTTGAAGGCGCTTGAGGCAACGGATGCAAACGATGAGTGGGCGCTGAAGGTTAAGGAACTCGTCGACACGATGGATTCCTATTTCCCACAGCCTAACCGCGAAGTCGACAAGCCGTTCCTTATGCCTATCGAGGACATCTTCTCGATTGAAGGACGCGGAACTGTCGTTACCGGACGCATCGAGCGCGGTATCGTCAAAGTCGGCGAGGAAGTTGAGATCGTCGGCATGCAGCCAACGACCAAGACGACCATCACCGGTATCGAGATGTTCAACAAGCAGCTCTCCGAAGGTCAGGCTGGCGACAACGCTGGTATCCTTCTTCGCGGAACGAAGAAGGAAGATGTGCACCGCGGACAGGTTCTTGCCAAGAGCGGAACCGTTACGCCGCACACTGACTTTGAAGCAGAAGTCTACGTCCTTTCAAAGGACGAAGGCGGACGCCACACTCCGTTCTTCTCGGGCTACAAGCCGCAGTTCTACGTCCGCACAACGGACGTGACCGGTGAAGTGACCCTTCCAGACGGAAAGGAAATGGTTATGCCAGGCGACACCGTCACCTTCAAGGTCAAGCTCACAGCGCCTATCGCGCTTGAGGATCAGACCCGCTTCGCAGTTCGCGAAGGAGGCAAGACAGTGGGAGCAGGCGTTGTAACGAAGATAAGCGCGTAAGCATATGGCAACTGCGGCAAAAACACCCAAGGCTAAGAAAGCCGCAGCTCCTGCAGCTGACGCGAAGCTTCGCATCAAGGTGAAAGCGTACGAGCACAAGATTCTCGACCTTTCAGTGAAGCAGATCATGGACACGGCGAATCGCTTCGAAGCGAAGATCGTGGGTCCGGTTCCGCTTCCAACTGAAATGAAGCGCTGGACCGTCAACCGCTCGACCTTCGTCCACAAGGACGCACGAGAGCAGTTTGAGATGCGCATCCACAAGCGTGTGATCGACATCCTCTCTCCGAATCCGAAGGTCATCGAGGCTCTCACGAACCTCAACCTTCCCTCGGGAGTGACGATCGACGTGAAGATGGTGTAAGACAGAAAGCCAAAGCAATAACCGCCTCGAAAGGGGCGGTTTTGCTATTTCTTGCATAAAAAGGCACCCTCCTGTATTCTCCCTAAGTCGCTACGTACGGGGAAACCCGGACCAATGGCCGGGAAGCCCTTCGGGGAAGAACGCGCTATTAGGCGCGATTTATTTTTACATGAAATTCATCCTGGCCCGCAAAGACCGCATGACCCAGATCTTCGACGATCAGGGTGTTGTGCATGCCGGAACTGTCCTCAAGGCAGGTCCGATCACCGTCACGCAGGTCAAGAGCAAGGACACCAAGGATGGCTATGCAGCCGTTCAGGTTGGATTTGATACACAGACCCTGAAGCGCCTCGCAAAGCCGCAGCACGGGAAAGCATTTAAAGTACTCAAGGAATTTGAAGTAGAGAACCCAGGAGAGTTCACCGTTGGAACTGAGATTACGCTCGAGGCATTTGCTCCAGGCGACGCTGTTCGCGTTGCGGGAACCTCAAAGGGTAAGGGCTTCCAGGGTGTGGTGAAGCGCCACGGCTTCCATGGAGGACGCCGCTCGCACGGTCAGAAGCACTCAGAGCGCGAGGCGGGATCGATCGGCGGCGGAGGTCGCGCCGGAGGTCGCGTTGCCAAGGGTATGCGCATGGCAGGACGCATGGGCGGTGATCGCGTCACGGTCGAGAACCTCAAGGTTCTTCACATAAACCCAAAGAGCGGCGAGATGATCATCTCGGGAGCAATTCCCGGAGCCAAGGGATCCTTGGTCGAAATAACCTCCGTATAATTTTCGTATGGCAACTACCAAAAAAGCTCCAGCAAAGAAGAAGGCCGCTCCTAAGAAGCGAGTCGTAACTCCGCGCGTGTCGCGCGCCGCTAAGGTAGATCCTGTCATCGAGGCAGGCAAGGGCGAGGCAGTCATGTACAACGCGCAGGGAGCTGCTGCAGGAACGATCGTGCTCCCAGCAGAACTCTTTGGCGCAAAGTGGAACGCAGACCTTGTGCACCAGGTCGTTATCGGCATGCAGGCAAACGCGCGCC
>CAZQGQ010000001.1:118628-308829 GCA_964593365.1 uncultured Candidatus Saccharibacteria bacterium
GGTCGCTAACACCAAGTTCCGCGGCGAAGTCTCCGGAGGAGGTAAGAAGCCATGGAAGCAAAAGGGAACGGGACGCGCCCGTCACGGATCTAACCGCTCACCGATCTGGGTAGGCGGCGGAACGACCCACGGACCTCGCGCGGAGCGCGATTACTCGGTGAAGATCAACCGCAAGATGCGCGCAGCTGCGTTCATGTCGCTTCTTTCTCGCAAGTACCGCGACGGTGAGGTCATTTTCGTCGACAAGCTTTCATTCGGCTCTCCAAAGACCAAGGACGCACGGGCAGCGCTCGTTGCAATCGCTAAGGGAGCAGGCGCAGACACGCTTATGACCAAGCGCACCAACGCAGCGATCATCGCATTCGCTACCAAGGATACGATTGCTGAGAAGTCCCTTCGCAACATGGGCAACATCGAGACGCAGGAAGTACGAAACTTGAACTCAGTAGACCTGGTTTCGAAGAAGTACCTTGTGATCACGGAACCTGCAGCTGCCTTCAAGACACTCGCAGCACGCCTCACCAAATAACGTATGGCACTTTTCAAAACAACAAAGAAGACAACCAAGAGCGCGAAGGCGAAGGCTCCTGCAAAGGCGTCCAAAGAGATCCGCGACGTAAGCGGCCGCCTCGAGAACGTGTTGAAAGCTCCGTGGCTTTCTGAGAAGGCCCTTATCGGAACTGAGAAAGGCATCTATGTCTTTGCGGTCCCGCCTGAGGCTACCAAGAAGGACATCGCGCAGGCAGTCGAGAAGATCTACAAGGTGACCCCAAAGAAGATCTCAGTCGTGAACCTCCCAGGCAAGCGAAAGCCGATGCGCTCCAAGCGCGGATTCGGACGCCGAGCTGCTCGCCATAAGGCGTACGTGCACCTCAAGAAGGGTGACACCATCCAGTTTGCATAAACCGTATGAAAACCTACAAACCAACAACCAAGAGTCGTCGCAACATGAGCACGCTTCCGTACCGGGAGCTTCTCTCGGGCGATAAGCCCCATAAGCAGCTCTTGAAGTTCAAGAAGAGCCAGTCAGGACGCAACGCGTTCGGACGCATCACCACCCGCCACCAGGGAGGAGGTCATAAGAAGCGCCTTCGCAACGTCGACTTCACCTACGACAAGAAGAACATCCCGGCTAAAGTCGAGACCATCGAATACGATCCGTACCGAACAGGCTTTATCGCGCTTGCACTCTACGCAGACGGCGAGCGCCGCTATGTCCTTGCTCCTAAGGACCTCAAGGTCGGCGATTCGTTCATCGTCTCAGAAGACGCGCCAATCAAGGTAGGTAACCGCCTCCCGCTCTCTAAGATTCCGTCTGGCACCTTCGTCTACAACGTCGAGCTAAAGCCTAACGGCGGCAGCCGCCTCGCGCGCTCAGCTGGAAACTACGTCGAGATCGTCGCGCATGACGCAGGATTCGCGCAGCTGAAGCTTCCTTCAAGCGAGATCCGAAAGGTTCCTGCAACCTCATGGGCTTCAGTTGGTGCTGTGGGCAACGAGAACAGCCGCCTCGTGAAGTTCGGTAAGGCAGGACGCTCTCGCTGGATGGGTATTCGCCCAACCGTTCGTGGTACTGCCATGAACCCAGTCGACCACCCACACGGCGGTGGAGAAGGACGCCAGGGCCGCGGTCTCCGACGCGCAAAATCGATGTGGGGCAAGCCAACCGGCAAGGGACAGAAGACCCGCACGCCGAAGAAATACTCGAACGTATTCATCGTGTCTCGCCGCAAGGTCGGAAAGAAGGGCAAGTAAGAAAGAACTCTTTTGTAAAACAGCGCCACCACGGCGCTGTTTTGCTTTTATTCGTGCTCTCTGTCTATACTCTTTTCACAGGGTCAACGGAAGAGGGAGTAACATCCAATGCAAACCGTCAAGATCGAGAAGCAAAACGGAATCGACGTCTTCGTGCTCGGGGAACTTATCTTCGAGTGCGCACCAACGAAGCTCCTCTACGAGGAAGACAAGGGCAACGAGACGTTCTCGTTCGCCCGACACCTTCCTTTCGGATCCTACTTCCACATGACCGACGCGGGAGCGAAGAAGCTCATCGCCTGGGTGGAGGATCAGAAAACTGGAGAAGAACTGGTGCTGACACGAGTCGTGACCGCGTAGCTCACTCGCCGCCGCCTGTAGCAACTTTCGCCCGCCGTCAAACGCGGGCGAATCTTTTTATCGATACTCCGCTTTCAAGATGTGCGAGAGCTCGGTGCGAGGAATGGAAAGCTCTTGCGTGCCGATGACCCACGGACCCACCTGGTACGGGGAGAACACAATTACGAGCGTACTTCCTTCAAGGTAAAAGGTCTGGAAATTCTCGACAGCAGGCTCCGTACCAGTCTCTATATAGGCCGTATCAGCCTCCTCGACACTCGTGCCGCCCTTTGCGGCGATGATGCCTGGAAGGTCCCTTCGAGCGATGTCAGAGAGAGCGCCGAGGTACGCTGCGTCGTCGGCAAATAGGTCAGCAATCGAAAGTTCGAATCCAGTTTCCCGATCAAAGGTGAACGAGCGATGGTAGCCGTTTGGATGTGCGCCCAAGGTATCGACGAACACGTCGAAGACATAGGAAACGGTGCGGGGCGAGGTGTACACATGGTACTCGCTTGCGTACGCGAACTTACGTTCCTCGCCAAGTCCCCACATCTCGATATCTTCTGGCGTAAGAGAATTCAATCTGCTGTTTTCTTTGAAGCTTATGATTTCGGTTTCAATAAACGTGCGCATGATGCCGATCGCTGCTGCGTTTGCGCTTCCAAGGAGGATCGTCTTCCCTGGATACTTCGCGTCTATGTCGTAGTAGGTTCCCGACTCGGTTACAAACTCAGTCGCCTGCACCTCCTCTCCTGGGGAGATGGTGGGCGTTCCTGCAGGGCGAGAGAGCACGAACCAAAAGGCAAGGCCTGCAAGAATAAGTATCAAAAGCGGGATAAGGAGCTTCGCGGGGTTCTTAGTCATACGCCCTATGATACCCCGCCTTACCCTAAGACTCCTGTGAAGCTATGGGAAAAAGCTCTTCGTTTGACACTCCGGCCTATTTACTATAGATTTCACCTATCTCGCGCCTAGCGCGGGCTTTTAATTGTCATGTCTCGCTCACTCAAGAAAGGCCCTTACGTGGACGTCAAACTCCTCAAGAAGGTCAAAGACAAGAAACCAGCTTCTGCTGGGGTTATTAAGACGTGGGCACGTCGTTCCCAGATTCCTCCGGAGTTCATCGGGTTCACGTTCGGCGTCCATAACGGCAAAGCCTTCATCGAAGTCCTCATTACTGAGGACATGGTCGGGCACCGCCTTGGCGAATTCTCTGCAACGAAGAAATTCATCCGTCACGGAGGAAAGATGCAGAAGGAACTTGAGCAGAAGAAGAAGGAGTCTGAGATAGCGGCAGCAAAAGCCACCAAGGAACCTGCGGCAGCGCCAAAGGCCAAGAAATAAAATATGAAAGCTGAACTTACAAGCCATAACCAGACGCCGCGCAAAGTGCGCCTCGTCACCAACCTTGTCAAAGGCAAGCGCGTTCAGGACGCCCTTGCAGCTCTTACCTTTCTTCCAAAGCGCGCATCGCTTCCTATCAAGAAGCTCATCGAGTCAGCCGTTGCAAACGCAAAGCAGAAGGGAGAAAAGCCAGAAGATCTCGTCGTTAAGAACATCACCGTCGATACCGCCGGAATGCTCGTTAAGTACATGCCCCGCGCCATGGGACGTGCCGCACCCATCCGCCACCGCAAGAGCCAGGTGAAAGTCGAGCTGGCCGTAGCAGCCCCGAAGAAATAATTTTCATATGACTCACACCGTACATCCCTACGCACACCGCCTTGGTATCATCCGTGATTGGAAGAGCCGCTGGTTCGCTGCGTCCAAGAAGGACTACCGCGAGAACATCATCGTGGACCAGACGGTCCGCACCTATCTTGCTAAGAAGCTCCGCAGCATGCACGTCGCTGAGATCGAGATCGAGCGTTCGGCAAACGAGGTCCGTGTCCTCATCCACACCGCGCGCCCAGGACTCGTCATCGGCCGCTCAGGAGAAAACGCAACGAAGCTCCGCAAGGAACTCACTGACGTTATCCGCAGGGTAGCGCCTACCCACAACCGCCAGGTGAAGCTCGACATCATGGAGATCCGCCAGCCGGAAACCAACGCCGCTGTCGTTGCATTCATGGTTTCAGAAGGACTCGAGAAGCGCCTTCCATTCCGCCGCGTCTTGAAGGGAACCGTCGAGAAGGTCATGGCCGTTCGCGAAGTCATCGGTGTTCGCATCGTCATCTCCGGACGCCTTGGCGGGGCAGACATGAGCCGTACCGAGCAGATCAAGAAGGGACGCATTCCGCTTCAGACCTTCCGCGCAAACATCAACTACTCGCACCAGGAGGCACACCTTCCCTACGGCCAGATCGGCATCAAGGTATGGATCTACTTGGGCGACACCTTCGGCGAGCAGTCTCCAGGTCGCGCTGCCGCTCCTGCCGCACGTCAAACCACCTAATTATGTTGTTTCCTAAAAAAGTAAAGCACCGAAAGTGGCAGACCGGACGAAAGAGCCCGGAGAAGCTCGCGCGTCCTGAGACTCGCGGCACGACCGTTTCGTTCGGTTCACACGGCATGAAGGCAACGACCGCGCATCGCGTGACCTCAAACCAGATCGAGGCAGCTCGAAAGGTATTGACGCGCGTTACCGGAAAAGGAGGCAAGCTCTGGATCCGCATCTTCCCTGACCGACCGATCACCCAGAAGGCAGCTGGTCTTAAGATGGGTAAGGGAAAGGGAGACCCTGACCACTTCGTCTTTGAAGTGCGCCCAGGACGCGTCCTCTTCGAGCTTGATGGCGTTGCTGACGCAGCCGCTCGCGACGCTATGCGCCGCGCAGGTGCCAAGCTTCCCGTGAAGACCACCGTCGTCACCCGATAATCCTATGGCTACCAAGAAAACAACATTCACCGACAAGTCCAAGGAAGAGCTCGTAAAGCTTCTCTCCGAAAAGCGCGAGGAACTCCGTAAGCTTCGCTTTGAGGCTGCCGGTTCTCGTCCCAAGGACAGCAATGCGCCAGCTAAGGTCCGCAAGGATATCGCTCGCATCATGACGCAACTTTCCGCACTCACGCGCGCATAAAACATTTATATGGAACCAAAACTTACACCACAGACATTCAAGGGCGTCGTCGTTAAAACGGCGATGAAGGACACGGCTACCGTCGCGGTTTCCCGCTACGTGAAGCATGCCAAGTACAAGAAGTACCAGGTACGCACCAAGAAGTATCTCGTCCATGACGAAGGGAACACGGTGCAGGTTGGCGACAAGGTAACGATCGTCGGCTGCCGCCCCATCTCTAAGATGAAGCGCTTCAAGATCTCCAAATAATTTATGATTCACGACCGCTCAATCGTCACTGTTGCAGATAACTCAGGCGCCAAGATAGGACGCGTGTTCAAGGTGCTTGGTGGTTCAAAGCGACGCTACGCGGGCCTTGGAGACGTCGTTGTTATCTCAATCCAGACGGCAGAACCCCGCAAGGCAACCAAGAAGAAGGATGTGGTGAAGGCAGTCATTGTGCGCACCAAGAAAGCATTCCGACGCGCTAACGGCTCGTACATCTCCTTTGACGACAACGCCGTTGTCATCATCGAGAAGCAGGGTAAGGAGATGGGACCTCGCGGTAACCGCGTCTTCGGTCCTGTCGCTCGCGAGCTCACGGAGCGCGGCTGGCAGAACGTTGCGTCGCTAGCCCCTGAGATCGTCTAATATGAAAAAATTCACCGACACCAAGCAGAAGTCATACGCCTCCCGCAAGAAGCGCATGCAGCGCATCTCGCTCCAGAAGGTTGCGAAGATGAAAATCAAGAAAGGCGACACCGTTGTTGTCGTGAGCGGCAAGGACAAGGGCAAGCAGGGAGAGATCGTCCGCGTTATCAAGAGTGAGAACCGCGTCGTCATCGACGGCGTTGCCATGATCAAGCGCTCGGTCCGCAAGACCGGCCGCGGGCAGTCAGGCCGCATCGTCGAGCGCCCAGCATCCATCCACGCTTCAAACGTCATGCTCCTCGATCCTGAGAGCAAGAAGCCGACCCGCGTCGGACGCTCAGTCGGTAAGGACGGCAAGCGCGTTCGCGTCACGAAGAAGAGCACGTCGACCCTCAAGTAATTTCCTATGATGCTTTCAAAACAAAAACAGCAGACCGCCTTCGAAGCCCTTTCGGCAGACCAAGGATACAAGAACCGCATGCGCGCCCCGCGCATCGAGAAGATTGTCATCTCTTCCGGAACCGGAAAGGCAAAGGACAAGAAGCGAAACGAACTCGTCGCTGAGAAGCTCGCGCTCATCACCGGACAAAAGGCGTCTCCACGACCATCCAAGACCTCAATCGCACAGTTCAAGATGCGCGAAGGAGATATCGTCGGATTCCAGGTAACGCTTCGCGGTGCTCGCATGTTCGACTTCCTCGACAAGCTCATCCATATCGCGCTTCCTCGTACTCGCGACTTCCGCGGCATCAGCGAGACCGGAGTCGATGAGATGGGCAACATCACGATCGGCATCAAGGAGAACACCATCTTCCCAGAGACCTCAGACGAGGATTTGAAGGATGTGTTTGGGCTTGCGATCACGATTGTGACTTCCGCTAAGTCAAAGGCAGAAGCGCTCGCGTTCTTCCGCCACCTCGGCATTCCGTTTAAGAAATAGAGCCTCTCTAAGGGGTACGTACCAAAACGCGCCTTCAGGGCGCGTTTTGACAATCGTAATATTCCACCTGTACTGTAGCGCCAGAGGGTTGTTCCTCTGGCTGAAGAGAAAGGTGGGGAGATGGACTCACACTCCATTTACTCGATCCTAGCGTTCTTAGTTTCAGCCACGGTGTACGTCTTATACATACGAGCGATCCTGCAAGGGAAAGCACAACCAACTCTATCGGCTTGGATTTCATTCCTCTTGATAGACATCGCCTTGCTTTTGGCGATGTTGACGAGCGGAGCGGTTCCTGGCCAGATGATTGCGTATGTACTAGGTGTTACAGCTGTGATTATCGTGTCTTGGCGAAAAGGCAGTGCGCTCGGGTGGACACGCACCGATACCGTGTGTCTCTCTGGCGTTGTTGTCGCGATTGCGCTTTGGGCTCTTCTTCGGAATCCCGACGTTGCCATTGTCGTCAATCTGATCGCGATCACTGTCGGGAGCTACCCGATGTGGATGAATATGTGGAAAGACCCCAGACGCGAGCCGCTTCTTCCTTGGTGCTTATCTTTGGGAGGAGGTGCGTTCGGCGTCCTTGCTATCAGAGCTTGGACGATAACCGAGGCGGTGACGCCTGTGACGTTCGTTTGTCTCCAGATATTCACGATTGCCCTCATCCTGCGGAGGTTTCTACGCTCGCAGGCCGTTGCGTAAACTACACTTTAAAGCCTTTAACCGCCTTGCAGGGATGGTGCCAGAGATGGCATTTCCCCCTGCGAGGCGGTTGGTTTTTAGGGGAGGGAGCCCCTATTTGACGGCATATATAGGTGCTGGTACTATGACCTCACGCCCAAAGCGGCTTTTTTATTATGGCTAAGACCTCACAACTCGCCCGAAATCGCAAACGAGAGAAACTCGTGGCTAAGTATGCTGTAAAGCGTGCTGAGCTTAAGGCGGCTGGCGACTATGAAGGCCTCCAGAAGCTTCCTCGCAATGCTTCTCCAGTCCGTATAAAGAACCGCTGCTCCATCTCCGGCCGAGGACGAGGGTACCTGCGCGCATTCGGACTTTCTCGTATCCAGTTCCGCGAGCTCGCTCGCGAAGGAAAGATCCCGGGCGTTAAGAAAGCCTCTTGGTAATTTTTGTATGGTAAGCGATCGTGTCGGTGATTTTATAATCCGCTTGAAGAATGCGGGAGCAATCGGAAAGACGGAAGCGAAGGCTCCGTATTCTGCGCACCTCGAAGCGATTGCAAAGAAGCTCCAGCAGCTTGGATTTGTGGAAGGCGTTAAAAAGGACGAACGCGAACTTATCGTCACTCTTTCGTATGACGAGCGCGGCCGCCACAAGATCAAGGGAGTGAAGCGTGTCAGTAAGCCCGGACGTCGTCTCTATGCCCATGCGCACGAAGCGCACCAGGTAAAGAACGGAGCAGGCGCACGCATCCTCTCGACCCCGAAGGGCGTCTTGTCTGACTCAGAGGCACGCAAGGTACGCGCAGGCGGAGAGACCCTCTTTGAGATTTGGTAATACTTCTATGTCTCGCCTCGCAAAAAAACCAATTCCCGTTCCCGCTAAGGTCGAAGTGATCTCAGCTGACGGCACGTTGACCGTCAAAGGGTCGAAGGAGACCTTGTCTCGAAGCGTTCACTCGTCGGTCCTCATCACCGTTGAGCCTGAAGGCGTTGTTATCAAGCCGAAGAACTCCTCAAAGCTCGCAAAGGCGCTTACAGGAACGTTTGCTGCCCACCTTCGCGCCATGATCCAGGGCGTTGAGACTCCGTTCAAGAAGACGCTTATCTTGAACGGCGTTGGTTACAAGGTAGAGCAGAAGGGAAAGGACCTGGTCTTCGCTGTCGGGTTCTCGCACCCAGTCACGCTCACGGTTCCCGAAGGCCTTACGGCAACCGTTACCAAGAACGTGATTGTGGTCGAGGGCTCAGACAAGCAGCGTGTCGGGCAGTTTGCTGCCGAGGTGCGCGGCGTGAAGCCCCCCGAGCCCTACCTTGGTAAGGGCATCAAGTACGATGACGAGGTAATCTTGCGCAAGCAGGGCAAGAAAGCCGTCTAATCTTTTATGGCAACAAATCCAAAACAGGCTTCCCGCATCCAGCGCCACAAGCGCGTGCGCGGAAAGATTTCAGGAACGGCAGAGCGCCCACGCCTTGCGGTGTATCGCTCGAACCGATTCATTTCAGTACAGCTTATTGATGACGATGCCGGCAAGACGCTTGCGCAGGCACATGGCCGCGAATTCCCAGGAGCGCTCGGGAAGCAGGCTGCCGCTATCGGCAAGGCGATTGCAGAGCGCGCAACGGCACTCAAGGTCGACAAGGTCGTGTTTGACCGCGGAGGCTACGCGTACGCTGCCCAAATCAAGGGACTCGCTGATGCTGCGCGCGAGGGAGGACTTACTTTTTAATTATGGCTGACACGATGACTACCGATACCAAAGTACAAGACGCACCCGTCGAAGCGGTGGTTGCAGCCGTGCCTGCTCCAGAAGCAGCTGCCCCAGCACCTGCTCGCGGGCGTGCGCCCCAGCGCGGACGCGGTGGACCCCAGGGCCGTGGCGGAGGACGCCCCCGTGATCGCGCTCCACGAGAGCGAAGCGAGTTCGACCAGGTCACCGTTGAAGTTCGCCGCGTGGCCCGTGTTATGGCCGGAGGACGCCGCTTCTCATTCAGCGTCACTATGGTCATCGGAGACCGCAAAGGCCGCGTCGGTGTTGGTATCGGCAAGGGAGCAGATACGGCCCTCGCTATCGAGAAGGCAACCCGAGACGCCAAGAAGCATCTCATCACCGTCCCTCTTACTAAGGACAAATCAATCGCGCACGAAGTGTCTGCAGAATACGCATCTTCAGTTATCACGATCATGCCATCTCCAGGCCGCGGACTTGTTGCAGGATCTGCAATGCGTACCGTACTTGAGCTTGCTGGCGTTGGAAACGTGATTGCTAAGATCCTTTCCCGCTCTAAGAACAAGCTCACGATCGCACGCGCAACCGTCGAAGCCCTCAAGCTGGTTCGCTCACGCGCCCCTAAAGCCGCCTAACTTTTTATGCAGTCCCACACACTCAAAGCCAAGCACCCCTCGAAGAAGACGCCTCGCGTCGGACGCGGTGGTAAGCGAGGTAAGACCTCCGGTCGCGGTACCAAGGGTCAGAAGGCCCGAGCCGGTCACAAGATCCGCCCGGAAATTCGCGACCTCATCAAGAAGATTCCTAAGCTTCGCGGACACGGCAAGAACCGCGCTCGCGGCGTGCACTCGGGTCGCCGAACGGTTATCCCGGTAAACCTTGCTACACTTGAGACTATGTTTGCAGCAGGCGACCTCGTTACTCCAGCCATCCTCGTGAAGAAGGGACTTGTGAGCGCACGCGCAGGACGCATGCCGCTCGTAAAGATTCTCGGCACAGGAGAGCTTACCAAGAACCTCGCCATCTCTGACTGCACCTACTCAGAAAGCGCAAAGGCAGCAATTGAAAAAGCTGGCGGCTCTGTCGCATAACAATGAATGCCGCTGTACACAAACTGAAAGTCATCTTCGGGGATCCGGTGCTCCGGATGCGCATTCTCTTTGTCCTTGCGGCCTTCGCGGTCTTCCGCCTTCTCGCAGCTATTCCAATCCCGGGCGTTGACCCTGAGCGCCTTGCGCAGTTTTTCGCAAACAACCAGTTCTTCGGGCTCCTTTCCATATTCTCAGGAGGCGGGTTCGCGACCCTCTCCTTGGTGATGCTCGGCGTCGGTCCCTACATCACTGCGTCCATAATGATGCAGCTTGCTACCGTTATCTTCCCGGGAGTAAAGCGCATGTACAGCGAAGAGGGCGAGGCAGGACGCACGAAGTTCATCGCTTGGAGCCGCATGCTCACCATTCCGCTTGCGATTTTGCAGGGCGTTGCCTTCCTCTCTCTCCTTGAGTCTCAGGGCATTATCGTAGCGCTTGCTCCGTTTGCCTTTGCCGTGAACGTCTTCTTGATCGCTGCAGGCTCGATGCTCCTCATGTGGCTTGGTGAACTCATCACTGAGTTTGGTATTGGAAACGGTGTTTCCTTGATCATCTTCGCGGGTATCGTCGCCGGTATTCCTGCAGGCGTTTCTCAGATCTTGTTCACTGCGTCAGTCGCAAACATCCCGGCCTACCTCGGCTTCTTGATCATCGCCCTGGTCGCGATCTTTGCGGTGGTCACCGTCTCTGACGCTGAACGCTCGATCCCGATCGCGTATGCTCGCCAGGTACGAGGGGCAGCTATCCAGCAGGGGGCAGCGACCTACCTTCCAATCCGCATCCTCCAGGCAGGTGTAATGCCGATCATCTTCGCGCTTTCCTTGCTTCTTCTTCCGCAGGTCATCTTGACCGCGCTTGGCGCAATCGGCGTCCCGGGCATCGAAGCAGCTTCGCTCGCGTACACCGCCTTTGCGGCTAACCCATGGGCCTATGGCGCTCTCTACTTCGTCTTGGTCGTCATGTTCACCTATTTCTATACGTCGATCACCTTCGAACCAAAGAAGGTCTCAGACAACCTCCAGAAGTCAGGAGCCTTCGTGCCTGGCGTTCGTCCTGGCCGCGAGACCGAGTCATACATTGGGAACGTCGTGAACCGCATCACGCTTCCAGGTTCCTTCTTCTTGGGTCTTATTGCCGTCGTTCCGTTCATCATCCAGGGATTGACCGGCATCACCGCCATTCTTATCGGCGGTACGGCGCTCTTGATCGCGGTTACCGTGCTCCTCGACCTCATCCGCAAGATCGATGCGCAGGCTTCGCTTCGCGAGTATTAATTTAAAGGCCATAGGGGGCCGTGATACATTGACGCCATGACGCGGGGAAAACTCATCATAGTTGTCGGCCCAACCGGAAGCGGCAAGGGAACGCTTGTGCAGCATGCGCTTGAAACATTTCCGAACCTCGTGTTTCCGGTTTCTGCTACAACGCGTGCTCCTCGGCCTACGGAAGTCGATGGAGTGAATTATCACTTTCTTACCGAAACTGAGTTTAAGCGAAGGATCGAAGCGGGTGAGCTTCTTGAATGGGCGCAGTACGGAGGCAACTACTACGGAACACTCGTGTCTGAGGTCATGCCGGCGCTTGAAGAGGGCAAGTCAGTAATGCTTGAGATTGAGGTGCAGGGCGCTCGCCAAGTGCTAGACCTCTTCCCTGAGGATGCTGTTGGCATCTTTATCGACGCGGGCTCATGGGAAGAACTTGAGGAGCGGGTTCGTGCACGCGCCCCCATTACTGACGCTGAGCTTGAGAAGCGGCGCAAGCGCTATGACGACGAACTGACCTTTAAGGAGCAGGCATCCTTCGTTATCAAGAATCCGAACGGGAAGCTCGAGGAGGCAAAGCAGGCCTTTGCCAAGGTCGTTATTCAGCTCTGCGCGTAAGCGAGAAATACGCTAAACTAGTCGTTATGGAAGAAGCAAACACCATCCTCTTCATCGGACGTCCTGGCTCAGGCAAGGGTACCCAAGCCGAGATGCTCTCCAAGCGCCTTAACTGGAAGATCTTCTCTTCGGGGAACCAGTTCCGTGAGATGCGAAACGGGGAAGGTCCGCTTTCAGACCGCGTACGCGAGTCATACGACCAGGGACAGCTTTTGCCTGACTGGTTTGCCGATTACCTCTTTACTAATGGCGTATTGAATCTGCCGCCTGAGGAAGGAGTCATCCTCGAAGGGTTCGGCCGCTCGCGCCCGCAGGCAGAACTTATGTACAAGATCCTTACCTGGCTCGGCAGGCGCGTCGTCGTCGTTCATTTGGCCGTCTCTGAAGACGAGACCATGCGCCGGCAGCTTGATCGCGCGAAGAATGATCCGCGCCCTGATAGCGGCACAGAAGAGAAAGTGCGTGCCCGCTTTGCCGAGTACCAGGCAAACACCGAGCCTGCGCTCGCGTTTTTCAAGGAGCAAGGAATCTTGGTTGATGTTGATGGAGAGCCGGATATCGAGACCATTCATAACGATATTGTTTCCAAGCTTAACTTCGCATGATCGTACGAACGGCCGAAGAACGAGAAGGAATCATTGAGGCGGGGAAGCGTCTGGGGGATGTCTTAGAAAAGGTCGCGGCCATTGTCGTGCCTGGTGTCTCAACAAAAGAACTCGATCAGCTTGCAGAGAAACTTATTCGCGACGGAGGGGACCAGCCTGCGTTTCTTCACTATATCCCTGACAGCGCTTCGCGCGCGTATCCGGCAACGCTCTGTGTGTCCGTAAACGACGAGGTCGTGCACGGCATTCCAACCGAGTCGCCAAAGATTCTCAAGGAGGGAGATATCGTCGCGCTTGATCTCGGGCTCATCCACAAGGGCTTTGTCACAGATTCTGCGCTCACCGTTGCTGTCGGGAAGACGGATGCTGTTTCGTACAAGCTCATGGAGGCTACGCAAAACGCGCTTGAGGCAGCGATCGCTGCTGCGCGCCCTGGAAACCGTATCGGGGACATATCGCATGCAACCGAGGCTGCGTTCAAGGGAACCGGGTTCTCCGTCGTGAAGGTGCTCGGTGGGCACGGAGTAGGGGGTGCAGTCCATGAGGAGCCCTGGATCTCGAATGTAGGGCATCCAGGCACAGGTCCTGAGATCGAGGAGGGTATGGTGCTCGCGCTCGAGCCTATCGCAAACGCAGGCAAGGGGTCAGTCATTCTCGCGTCAGACGGGTATACGTACCGCACCAAGGACGGCTCGCGAAGCGCCCACTTCGAGCATACGATCCTTGTTGAGAAGGATGAGACCTTGGTCGTAACGCGTCGGGCGAGCGAAGTGGCGTAAGGCATATGAAAAGGGTGGTCATCGTTCACGGTTGGGGCCAGACTCCTAATGATGCATGGTATCCCTGGATGAAGAAGGAACTTGAGGAGAGAGGTTTTGCTGTTGTCGTTCCCGAGTTGCCTATCACCAAAGACCCTAGAAAAGAACTA
Organism: uncultured Candidatus Saccharibacteria bacterium; assembly: GCA_964593365.1. Taxonomy (GTDB): domain Bacteria; phylum Patescibacteriota; class Minisyncoccia; order Phycocordibacterales; family Phycocordibacteraceae; genus C7867-001. Next base: position 132,226 of record CAZQGQ010000001.1, read on the forward strand.
TGGGTCCCCGCGCTTGCTGAAGCCATTGGCACGCCGGATGCAGAAACCTATTTCATTGGTCATAGTTTAGGTTGCCCTACGATTGCTCGATACCTTGAGACGTTGCCTCTCGGAACTCTGGTTGGGGGCGTGGTGTATGTTGCAGGCTTCTTTAGGCGGCTCACTAATATGAATGACCCGCAGGAGCAAGAGGTAATTACGGCATGGCTCTCCACGACGCCGGATTTCGCGAAAATTCGGAGTGTTGCGCCTCGCAGCATCGCAATATTTTCGGATAACGACGAGTGGGTCCCGCTCGATAATAGTACTGACTTTCGCGATCAGCTTGGATCAAGGATCGTTATCGTAAAAGATGGGGATCATTTCAACGGCGGGAAGGGGTGGTTCGAACTCCCGGTCGCCCGCGATGCCTTAGCGGAACTCGCCGAGCGCTAGTCTCCCCGGACCTTTTCTGCTATAGTTCTCTTATATAAGCGCCGTTGGCGATTTTTTACTAAATACATGGCACGAAACCCAAAAGACGAGAAGACGTTCGTAATGGTGAAGCCTGACGGGGTCAAGAAAGGACTCGTCGGAGAGATTATCAAGCGCTTCGAGCAGCGTGATCTAAAGATCGTCGCTCTCGACATGTTCCAGCCGACGACCGAGCAGATCGACAACCACTACCCAAAGAGCGAAGAGTGGATCACCCGCCTTGGCTCGAAGACTCTCCAGACGTACGAGAAGTACGGCTATGACCCTATGGAGGACTTCGGAACGACCGATGCTGACAAGATTGGCCCTCATGTACGAGGATGGGTCTTGGACTACATGACCTCAGCACCCTTGGTGAAGATGGTCGTGCAGGGCATTCACGCGGTTGATATGGTCCGCAAGATCTGCGGTCCGACGATGCCGTATCAGGCTGACATGGGCACCATCCGCGGAGACTTCTCCAACGACTCTCCAGCCTTGGCTAACGCCGAGAAGCGCGCAGTCGCAAACCTCATCCACGCATCCGAGACCCCCGAGGAAGCTGAGCACGAGATCGAGTATTGGTTTGGAAAAGCTCCTATCCACGAGTACAAGCGACACGGGGAATAGGCACCACCGCGTATGATCGAAGTTGAAATACGCGGCCGCCTCAACGATAAGCAGTTTGATGAACTAACCGCCCTTCTCGAGAAGGAGGGTGAGTTAGTGGAGTTCCAGGATAGGGAGATGATTCTTCTTCGTGGGTATCCGGGCTACTCGGAGGATCCAACAGCACGCGACGTTGATGTGCGGCTTCGAAATACCAACGGAAGCTGCGAGATCATGGTGAAGCATAAGTCAGGCGAGCATAACGTTGCCCGCAAAGAAATGTCGTTACCGCTTGGCTGCTCTGACCTTGAGAGCGCGAAGGAGGCAGTAGCAGCGCTTGGCTACCGGGACGGCATCTGGATGCACCGCAAGAAGAAAGTATTCCGCTACTCCGGGATCGAGTGGTCAGTGGTAGATGTCCCTGAAGGCATGCGATATTTCGAGGCCGAACAAGAGACAGGGGACCCTGCGCAAGCGAAGGACGTTGAGCTGCACCTCATAGAGGAGGCCCAAAAACTAGGGCTCTCGGCCATGGGACCCCAGGAAATGCGGGACTTTATCTACGAGCTCGATGCCAAAGTGAATAAGGAGATTACTTGGTAGATTGGCTATCCACAGACTCTTCACGCCACGGGCGTATACTTATACGTGGAGCCATTCCTTAAAACGCAACTTGCTCCAACTCAGGGAGTCTCATATTACGCGCGAAGGTTGAACATTTCATGCTCCGAATCGTGCGCTGCGGACACCCACCTGGTATCAAAGAGTTGCAGCATAGGAGTGGTTCCAACAAAACACCCGCCTTCCGGCGGGTGTTTTGTATCAAACGTGTCGACTCTTAATCTTTTGCAAGCTGAGCTTCAAGATCAGCGACCTGCTGCTCTAACTGCACTTCTGCTGTCCCCTTAACCTCGCCTCGTCCTGACTTGGCGCGATCTTCCTGCACCTGCTTTAGGCTTTGTTGTGCGCGCTCAAGTGCCAGCGCAAGACCGGCCTTCTTATTATCCTTGCCCTGTCTGTCTAACTCTGCAGATGATTGGTTGCTCATGTGAGCGAGTATACACCCATGGTAAAATCGTGCCTATATGCGTCCCTATTGGCTCCTGGCAGCCCTTATTCTAAGTGCCGCCCTCTCAGCTCTCCATTTTTACGCCATCGATAACTTCCTGTATTGGGAGTACCCCTGGTTTGACGTTGGCATGCACTTGCTTGGCGGCGTGGCCATCGCAACATTTCTCATAGCGTTCCTGAAAGATTTCCGACCACGCGCGTTTCTTTTCCTTGCAGTACTCGCGTATGTCGGATGGGAGGTATTCGAGTACATCTTCGGTCTCCCGCGGAAGGAAAACTACTTCCTTGATACGACGATTGATTTTCTGATGGATGCTATCGGCTCGGTTGCGGCATATGTTGTAGCGCGTAAAACCATATGGCGCTCACGCTAAGTTGCTACGGCGGGGCAGAAGCGGTCACCGGATCAAACTTCCTTGTTGAAGGTGCTCGCGGAAAGATCCTCGTTGATTGCGGCATCGAGCAAGGGAAAGATATCTGCGAAAACTGTGTGGGAGATGGGTTTCCTTATGACCCCTCTACGGTAGACGCGCTTGTCATAACGCACGCGCATCTCGATCACGTCGGGCGCGCTCCGCGCCTCTTCAAGGAAGGATTTACGGGAAAGGTCTACATGACGCCTCCTACCAGGGACCTTGCCGAAGCGATTCTCCGGGATAGCGCAAAGATCCTCGCACAGACGGCGAGCGAGCGCGGGATAGACCCGCTGTATGAGCTTGCTGACGTCGAGGCGCTCTTAGCCCGCATAGAGACCCTTTCGTACCATACGGAGAAAGAGGTCGCGCCGGGGCTCTCCATCTATCTTCGAGAAACCGGCCATATCCTTGGCTCTGCGAGCGTACGCATTAAGGAAGAGTCAGGAGCCAGCCTTGCGATCACGAGTGACCTCGGGAACTCGCCATCGCCTCTTCTTCCTGATGCCGAACCGATACTGGACGCGAGCGTTATCCTGATCGAAAGCGTATACGGCAACCGGCAGAACACGGAGAAAGATACGCGCGTCGAAGGGCTCCGCGAGACCATGAAGCGGGCGATAGCGCGAGGCGGGGCGATCCTCGTCCCTGCCTTCTCGATGGAACGCACGCAGCTCATGCTCTACGAGCTCTCTAACTTCTTTGCAGAAAAGTCCTTACCACCGGTTCCCGTGTTCCTTGATTCTCCGCTTGCGATCATGGTCACTGATATCTATAAGAAGTGGGGGAAAGAGTATTTCAAGAAAAGCACCAAAGATGAGCTTGCTAAGGAGGGAGATCTCTTCAACTTCCCATTCCTTTCCTTGACTCGCTCGCGCGAAGAATCCGAATCAATCGAGCAGACGCCAAACCCAAAGATCATCATCGCCGGAGCAGGAATGAGCCATGGCGGAAGGATCGGCCGGCACGAGGCGCGCTACCTGCCAGACCCGAAGACAACACTCCTTATCATCGGGTACCAGGCACCTGGTTCTCCAGGACGACTCTTGCAGGACGGGTCGACCAAAGTGCGTATCGCAAAGCGCGATGTGAAAGTGAAAGGAAAGGTAGAAACCCTGCTTGGCTGGTCCGCGCACGCAGACCGAGACGGGCTCCTGGCATATGCCGAGTCGTGCCTTCCAAACGCAAAGACCTTCATCGTTGGTCTTGGAGAACCTTCTGCTGCGCGCTTCTTGGCCCAGCGCATCCATGACTTCCTCGGGGTACCAGCCATCGTCCCGACAAAAGGACAGCAGTTTCAGATAGGGGACGACGGAACAGTCAAAGCTCTATAAGAAAAAGGCCCCGAAGGGCCTTTTTGCTTATCCTACCTTCTTCAAAACTCGGTCGAAGGCTTCCGGATGCTCGCTTGCAAGCGTGGAGAGGACCTTTCGGTCGAGCTCGATTCCTCCTTTCTTCAGCTTGTTGATGAACGTGCTGTATGAGGTCTGGCCGTTCTCGCGAAGCGCTGCGTTCAAGCGGACGATCCAGAGAGAACGGAAGTCGTTCTTCTTGTCCTTGCGGTGGGCAAACGCCTGCTTTCCAGCATGGACCAAGGATTCCTTGGCGCGGCGTTCCTTCTTAGAGCGCTCGTGGCGGTATCCCTTGGCGCGCTTCAATACTGAGCGGCGGCGCTTCAGGGACATCATTCCTCCTTTTACTCGTGGCATAGAAAATGGACTACGTGGCTAATATTAAGCACCTGGAAGGTAACGGCGCTTTGCGCGGTTGGTGAGAACGAGGGCGACGCCTTGTTTTTTGGCACCCTTCGTCCTTCCGCGCTCTTTTGCGTTGAAATGGTTCTGACCGGACTTGCGGGTGATGAGCTTGCCGTTCTTCGTCACCTTGATCCGCTTGGTGTATGACTTATTCGTTTTCATTTGTTTCTTTGGGTTTTTTGGAAGCCGCAGGATCCCGTTCGACAATGCCGGCGAATCCCTTGGGGGATCGCGTTACCGGCTCTGCGATGCGGTAGGCGTACGGTATGAGCAGCAGGAACTTCTCGAGCCGGGCTTTGAGGAAGGCTTCCTCCATCCCCTTGTACCGGCCTTTGAGGAAGAGCTCTGCACGCACTCGATGCCCTTCGGCAAGCCACTCGGCTGCCTTCTTGGCCTTGAGGCGCATATCGTTCTCCCCCGTACCGACCTTTATCTGGACCTCCTTGGTCTCAGATACCTTGGCTTTCGCCCGGGCAGCCCGTTCCTTCTTGCTACGCTCGTATTCGAATTTACCATAATCAGCCACTTTAGCAACGGGAGGGACCGCATTTGGCGATATCTCGATCAGGTCCAAATTGGCCTCCTCGGCTGCCTTGAGGGCCGCCTCAAGCGTGAGGACGCCCAGGTTCTCACCTTGCGCGCCTATGACGCGGAGTTCTTTGGCGCGTATTTCGCGGTTGATGCGGGTCTTGTCGGAGTTGACTATCACGGATTAGTGGACTGTAGCACGCAGACACTCTCGCGACAACGCTTTCGCTTGGGGGTTCTTGGGGTAGTATCGAGTGGATGGAAATAACTCCGTTCCAGGTCGCGACCCTCGTGCCGCCCAAGGACGACCTTCTGGGAAAGATACAAGCCTCTTCGCTCACCCTCGAAGAGCATGATGTCATCGCACTTTCCTCCAAAGTAGTGGGCATCATGGAAGGCAGATGCGTGCCTTCTGAGGGCGTGCATCCTGATTCGCTTATAACCCAGGAAGCGGAAGAATACCTGGAGCGCTCAGAGACGCCGGGCGGGTTTGTCATGCATACGATTACGAACGGGATACTGATTCCAAACGCAGGCACCGATCCCTTTGGCGGGCACTACGTGCTCTGGCCTAAGGACCCGAAGAAAAGCGCGCAGGACCTGCTGCAGTGGTTCAAGGAAACATATAAGCGCGAGCACCTCTATCTCGTCATCACAGATTCAAGGAGTGTCTTCTTGCGACGAGGTGTCGTGGGGATGGCTGTCGCATGGGCCGGGTTCGAGCCGCTCTATGACAATCGAAGCCGCGAAGACCTGCTCGGGTTTCCGACAAGCGGGAGCCAGACTAATGTCCCGGACTCGCTTGCGGCTGCCGCAGTATTCATGATGGGCGAAGCAAACGAAGGAACGCCCTTGGTTCGCCTTCGAGGAGTTCCGTATATTTCTGAAAAGAGCGTCGCGCGAAAGGCGGACGCTAACTCATTCGAGTTTTCGATAGACGAGGATATCTTCGCTCCTTTCTTAGGGCGCGCGCCTTGGAAGAAGGGAGGCGCTACTTCTTCTCCCGAAGAAGCCTAATCCCGACATACGCAAGCGGGGTGTAGAGAAGGCCCATCAAGACTTTGTAGAGCCACCAGGTAAGGATGAGCGAGAGGAGTACTGGAGTCTCATACACGCCATAGAAGGCGATCACCATAAAGAGGACGGTATCGAGTCCCTGCGACCAGAGGTTTGAGAGTGTTGAGCGAAGCCAGAAGCCTTCGCTTGCAAAGCGCTTCTTGAAAAAGAAGAATGAGATCACGTCTTGGTACTCGGCGACTGCAAACGCAACGAGAGATGCGATTGAAATCCGGAGCGAGAGCCCGAAGATCTGCTCGTAGCTTTCCTTGGCCCACAACCCTTCGCTTGACCAAGGGGTCACGATCGAGATGACGTTATAGAGAATGAAAAGCGCGGTCGAGACAATGCCGGCAAGCACGAAGAACTTCGCCACTTTCTTTCCATACACCTCGCCGATGATGTCGGTCATAAGAAAGACCACGGGGAACATGAACACTCCGATCGAGAGATGCGAGTCAAAGAGAAACGGCATGATCTTGAACGCGCCAAGCGTGTTCGCCGCGATAAGCGACGTGATGTAGATGGCAAGCGCGATCAAAAGCTTGCGGATCGCTGAGTCTGAGAGCTCGTGCATGCGCGAACTATAGCATCCGGCTTGTATACAAAAACCGGCCCCTTGTGGAGCCGGTCTTTGCTATAGAGAACTCTTACTGAGGTTCAGGCGTTCCTTCGATGCCGCTTTCGCCTTCGAGATCAGCTCCTTGGACTTCTGTTTGGAAGTCTTCAAGAGTGTCTGCGAGTTCGCTCAATACGCGCTGGCAGTTTTCTGCATCAACCCCTTCTGGGCCGTTACACTCTGCTGCGATGCGCGCACGAATGTCAGTAATGTCTTCGTAGCCTTCCTGGACTACGTTATCAATATCGCGCTGATCCTTGTTCCAGCCGTGCCACATCATTCCAAGAAGAATGATGACGACAATGCCAAGAACGATAGCTGCGACTTTCCATCCTTTGGTGTTGTTATCCATAGTGAGAGTCAGTGAGTAATGGAACGGGATTCATTGTACCCCCATACCGTGAAGCGTTCATGAAGATTGGATGGGGTTAACTGCACACTGCTATACTCCCTAGATGTTTGCTTGGGTTTTAGGCGTTGTCGAAGGAGGAGGCTATATCGGCATCTTCTTTTTGATGATCCTAGAAAATATCTTCCCACCCATCCCTTCTGAGGCCATTATTCCGCTTGCGGGGTTTCTTGCGGCTGAAGGACGGCTAGATATCACACTCGTCATCTTGGTGAGTACCCTTGGTACGCTAGTTGGATGTTTGTTTTGGTACGCAGTCGGGCGCGCAGTGGGACTGGAGAGGATAAAATGGTTTTGCGAGAAGTATGGGCGCATCACGACCCTCTCTCCTCAAGAGGTAGATACGGCGCAGGTGTGGTTCACGAAGTATGGCGCTGCAGCTGTTTTCTTCGGGCGCCTTATTCCTGGCGTGCGCACCCTAATTTCTATTCCTGCAGGAATCGCAGGTATGCCGCTGCTCCCGTTTCTTTTCTATTCAACGCTCGGAAGCATCCCGTGGATCCTTATCCTGGCCGCGCTTGGCTATGTGCTCCAAAGCAACTATGCGCAGGTGGAAGCATATCTTGATCCGGTCTCGACGATTGTGCTTGGTCTTATCGTTTTGTATTACCTCTATAGAGTGATTACGTACAAGACGAAGCGGTGAGAAATTACCTAGAGCTTAGTGGGACCAGCTTTCCATTTTGTACGATGCCTATTCTCACAGGAGTAGTGTCGACCGCGTGATCTTCGTTGAACGTTATCGTGCTGCTTGGCGTGACAAACGAGTGTGACGCAAGATACGGTGCAACCTCTGCTCGTGCCGTTGTCGCCGCAATAGCCTGTGCCATGACATAGATGCTCTCGTAACTCTTCTCTGCCGTGTGCGTCGGCAGGACGCCATATCGCTTTTCATAGAGCTTGGAGAAGCGGTCCGAGCTTAGCTCCCAGTCAAGCACTATTACTCCTTCTATAAGGCTCTTGTCTGCAGTAGGAGCAGAGAACGAGTCGATGATCCCGTAATAGCTGATGACGGTCGGATGGTAGTTAAACTCGCGTGCGCGCGTGAGGAAATTGACCGGGTCCACATCAACCATGTCTAGGAATACCGCATCAACCCCACCTTGTTTGAGCTTGCTGATGGTTGTCCTGAAGTCGTTGCTTCCGATGGTGGTGTACGCCTCGTCGATGATGGGACCGCGGCCAAGATCGGTCATGACTGCAGAAAGCGTCGTGGCGATCTGCTGGCCGAAGGTGGACTTGAAGTGCACGACGGCAAGTTTTTGCACGTCGCTCTGGGCCACGTAGTCCTTCAGCTCGAGGATTACTTTATTGAAGTCGGGCATGAGCACAAAACTGTTGCCGGAAGGTTCAAGGCCGCCGGGCACTCGCAAATTAGATGGCGATATAAATGCGACCTTCTCAGCGTCAGCGACAGGGAAGAGGGGAATGGTCACGAAATCAAAGTTCCCGCCCACTACTCCTTCGACCTCGTCTACGCTTGTTAGCTTCCTGAACGCGGAGATCGCAACTTCAGGCTTAGTCTGATCATCCTCGACGACGAGCGTAACTAATCGCCCATCGATTCCGCCTTCGGCATTTATCTCGTCAACGGCGATCTGCATGGCGTTACGTGCGGGCTCTCCATAACTTGCCGCGATGCCCGTCAGAGAAAGCACGGCACCTATCTTGATAGGGTTCTCAGAAGAGGGGGCCGCAGGGCGGTTGCCAAGCAAGAACCAGGCGCCACCTATTACAAGCACAGCAACCAGAAGCATCCAAGATGTTTTATTCATGTTATTAGAAATCGAATTTTTATAATGTCCACCCAGTATCTCCTGGATATAGGCCACGTCAATGTAGAGTCGTATACTTTTAACTGCTTAGATATGACAAATAACGTTGACAATAAGCCATCCTTGGATAAGATAGTCATAAATATATGACTGAAACTGGATCAAATCATCTAAAAAGCGCCTTAAAGACGGGGCTCTCAGCCAAAGCGGCCACGGTATATGTCACCCTCCTAGAGGCAGGGACCGGATTGGCACCAAAGAACATCATCACTAGGACGGGGATACATCGGCAGTACGTATACGATGCCCTCAGTGAACTGCAGGAGCGAGGCTTGATTGCCGCTACCGGAGAAAAACGCAAGATACGCTATCTTGCCGCTAGTCCTGACCGTCTTGCCCAGGAAGCAGAGAAGAAACGAATAGACGTGCTTGATGGGGTGCAAAACCTTATGCGTTTATATGACCGTTCTCCAGCAGGCGTTGTCGACGTCCTGCGAGGAAGCGCGGCCGTCATCGAAAGTGAGTTTGCAATGCTCCGAGAGTCGGAGAAAGGGAGCTACCTGGATGTCGTCGGCGGCGCAGGAATGAACTGGGTGCACTTGTTCGAGGACCGGCTTGAGGAGTGGGAAGCGCTTCGCAAAGAGAAGCAAATCAAGCTTCGATACATAGGAACCGAGGAGGATGTGGCACACAATAAGAAAGAGAGCGTCATTGAGAACGAATCCAGGATCATCCCCAACATCGGAAATATCGTTAACGTCGTCATTCGACCAGATAGTGTCACATTCAATATCTATGAACCTGAGGTACTGGCAGTACGTGTAAAGAACGATGCAGCGGCAGCAAGCCAGCGAGCTCTGTTTGAGGTGTTATGGAACGCTGCAAAGAGCTAGTCCGTCTGAGGAGCTTTGCCATAGTATGATTCTGCTATGAGCACCAAGCCTTGGATTGTGTGGGGGATCGGCGTCGTCGTAATCGTGGGCGTTGTAACCGCGCTCTGGATGATGTTCATGTCTCCGCGCGAAACCACTATTGTTGAAGAAGGCGGCGAAGAACAGAGCGGATCGAATGAGGGTCTCGTGACCGGACCAATCGTCAGGTACGACACCGAAGAAATTCGAGGCGATTGCGAATCTGGATACGACTGCCATATACGGTTATGGGGAATAGACGAGCAGGGGCTCACTGCGCTTATCGTTGATGACATCACTGATCTCTTCCAGCAGACAACCGGGATAGACGGGTACACCATTGAGAAGTTTTTCTTCCCGGCACAATCCGACACGCTTATCTTTAAGGCAGCAATAGGAAGCAGCTCTTGCTGCACTCTCTACGCATACGACGTCTCAGAGAAGACCTTTACCGAACATGGGCGAGTGGGCACCATGACTGGGGGAGAACTTCCGTCGCCAGACAACTCAAGGATGATTAAATTTGCCCAAGAAGGAGCGGAGCTTCAGGTCATCGATGTCCTCAGTAACAGGGTTATCGCTACGGTGAAGGCAGGACCAGGCGAGTCGTTCACCAAGGCGATCAACGGATACGGTGCCGATCCGTATGGCGCGTACGAATGGATTACTCTCAATTCGTTTTCATATGAGGTGTTCTCTTCTGCGGATAAGGCCGGGATGGATGCTCCGCGGCCTCTCAAAGAAAAGAGAACATTCGTAATCAAGTAGTTGAACGGGATGGATGGCAGATAGTCTCTGCAGCCGATATAATAGACGCATGACAACACAACACTATTCAATCCAAATCAACGCACCGAAAGAGAAGGTCTGGGACACCATGCTCGACCAGGACACGTATCGGGAATGGACCAGGGCTTTTAATGAAGGAGGACGTTTTGAAGGTAGCTGGGATCAGGGTTCCAAGATTCTCTTCATTGGACCAGATCCTGAGACCGGGAAGGACGGAGGCATGGTTTCCCGCATCAAGGAGAACAGACTGTATGAGTTCGTGTCTATCGAGCATCTCGGCATTATGAAAAACGGTGTCGAAGATACGACAAGCGAAGAGGCGAAAAAGTTTGCTCCTGCATACGAAAACTACACCTTTACTGAGAAGGATGGTGTTACCGAAGTAACTGTAGATATAGATGTTGCTGAGGAGTTTGCCGATTTCTTTGCAGAAACATGGCCGAAGGGTCTTGCAAAGGTTAAAGAAATCTCCGAAAGGCCCTAGTCAGTTATCTCTATAAGAAAACAGCCCGTCTAAGCGGGCTGTTTTCTATTGTTCTATATTCTGTGGAAGTAGCCTCATGAGGTTAGAACTTCGCTCATGCAAAGCAGATCCTTATACTTTCTACAGTAGGAACAGGAATCTTCATAGGTTTACAATTTATCTCGCCATATACTGGTTCTATGAAAACATCACACAAAATTCTGTTAGGTGTGCTTATCGTTATCGCACTTGCATTACTCGCACGGTACGTTGTGTTCGCGGACCAGTTTGAAGAATGGGGAGCAGGTCTGGAGCGTATTGGTGAATGGGAACAGGACTATAGAGCTAATAATCCTGATGCCACCGATGAGGAAGTAGATGCGGCATTTAAGTCTGACATGGCGCAAATTTCGCTCTGGATGGAGCGATACAAGGCAGAGAATCCAGGAGCAACAGATGCAGATGCAGAAGCGGCGTTCAACGCTGCGTGGGGTAATTAGTTCACTCCCCACAACGAAAACATCCGCACGAAGATTGCGGATGTTTTCTTAATTGTGGAGGTGGCGAGAGTCGAACTCGCGTCCGAATCCGTCAATGAAAGCGACTCTACGACGCGTAGTCTCAGTTAGGTACTAGAGCAGGGTGCGAGGAACTGAAACGAAACCACTCCTGCCTGATCCCTTGTTTAGGTACTGCGCTCGGGAGGGCGCGTATCGATCTCATAGGTTATTCCGCCCGTACCCTCCGCTATGAGAACCGGAAGATGCGAACGTCGCTTAGGCGAGGGCCGTTAGGCTACGCGGTAAGCGAACGCAAAGTCCTTCATACCGAAGTACGGAGAGACAGATGCGCTTGCAAGAGAATTCTTGGCAAGTTTGAGTGCCTGCGAGATTTAGATGGTCAGCAGACTTCCATCGCGTCGCACGTCTTTCAAAGAGCAGACCGTCAAAGCCGGTCACCCCCGGAAAAGGCATTATACCAAAACGCGCTTTCCGGGACTTCCTGGCTACTTCCGTTTCATCACTCGCTCGATATCTCGATCGGCGTCTTTCTTCTTCAGTTCCTCCCTTCGATCTGTCTTTCCCTTGCCGCGCACGATACCGATGCGCACCTTGATGTACCTATTATTATATACCTCAAAAGGCACACTTGTCAAGCCCTTCTTCGTTTCCGCTTCTGCTATCTGCGCGATCTCGTCCTTCTTCAGAAGAAGCCGACGAGGATGCTCAGGGTCATACGCCTTAGGCGCGTTAGCTCCTCCTTGGTAAGGAGGGATGGTCATCCCGACCAGATATGCTTCTCCTCCGCGCACAATGATGCGCGACCCGTCCAAGGACCCGTGCTTGCCGCGAAGCGATTTGGTCTCGCTTCCGGAAAGTTCTATGCCAGCTGAAAACGCCTCCACCAGGGTGTAGCGCATCTTCGCCTTCTTGTTCTCGATGAGAATCCCTGAATCGGCCATGGTTTTCATTTTCGTATACTGCATCGGTATTGTATAGTGTCGGATACGCATGGCTCCACAACTAAAAAAAGGACCGGAGGTTCGCCCTTCGGCAAAAAAGGGACGAAAGCCGGGGATTCCTAAGAAGGGTCCGGCAGGTTTGTTTGGCATGGGAGGAGGATTCGGGAGCAACTTGCTCTCGGTCATATTGATTCTCCTTGTTCTCACGAGCCTCTACACCCTTATTTCTGACGGCACTAAGGAGACTGAGAAGGTGGCGCTTTCCCAGGTCGCAGCTGATGTGCGCGAAGGAGCGATAACAGCAATCGTGGTCTCGGGAAATGACCTGAAGCTCACGTACGCAGACGGCGTGGAGAAGACCTCCATGAAAGATCCCGACCAGGGACTTCCCGATACGCTCGCAGCATATGGCGCAACGCCTGAGCAGCTCTCAACCGTCTCCATCTCTATAGAAGGAGAGTCAGGATTCCGATTCTGGTTCTCAACCCTGGTTCCTATTCTTCTCCCGATCCTCTTCCTCGTCGTCCTTTTCTGGTTCCTCGCACGCCAGGTGAAGGGAGCAGGTATGCAAGCCTTTACGTTCGGACAATCCAAGGCGCGCATGATCGATCCGGCCGACACCAACCTACGCGTTACGTTCGCGGACGTCGCTGGCGCAAAGGAAGCGAAGGAAGAACTCGCTGAGATCGTTGATTTCTTGAAGAGCCCGAAGAAGTTCCTTGATATAGGAGCGCGTATCCCGAAAGGCATCCTCCTCATGGGAGCCGCAGGAACGGGCAAGACCTTGCTTGCGCGCGCTGTCGCTGGAGAAGCAGGCGTTCCGTTCTTCACCATCTCAGGGTCTGAGTTCGTCGAGATGTTTGTAGGTGTCGGCGCATCCCGCGTCCGTGACCTCTTCTCGATGGCAAAGCGCGCAGCTCCGGCAATTATTTTCGTAGATGAGATCGACGCAGTAGGACGTGTCCGCGGAGCAGGCATCGGCGGCGGGAACGATGAGCGCGAGCAGACCTTGAACCAGATATTGGTTGAGATGGACGGCTTCGAGCCAACCGAGAAGGTGATCGTCATGGCAGCGACCAACCGCCCTGACGTCCTTGACCCTGCGCTCGTTCGCCCAGGACGATTCGACCGACGCGTTACCATCGACCTTCCTGATCGCAAGGATCGCGAAGAGATTTTGAAGATTCATGCTCGCAAGAAGCCGCTTGGCCCTGACGTGAAGCTTGAAGTGATCGCAGAGCGCACGCCTGGATTCTCCGGCGCAGAGCTCTACTCCCTCATGAACGAAGGAGCGATCCTCGCCGCCCGCGAAAGCCGCAAGGAGATCACGCAGTTCGACCTCATCCGCTCGATCGAGAAGGTGATGCTCGGTCCTGAACGAAAGAGCCATCTCCTTTCAATGAAGGAGAAGAAGATCACTGCGTATCACGAGGCAGGACACGCGCTTGTCTCAAGCGTGCTTCCGAACGCAGACCCGGTGCATAAGATTTCTATCATCAGCCGTGGACGCGCAGGCGGGTACACGCTCCATCTTCCGTTTGAAGATCGCCGCATGCAGTCGAGAAACGAGTTCCTCGATGACATCGCAACCACCCTCGGAGGCTACGTCGCAGAAGAGATGATCTTCGGCGATATCACGACCGGTCCTTCTAACGACCTTGCAGTGCTTACCGCGCTTGCGCGAGACATGGTCGCCCGCTACGGCATGAGCGAGAAGCTCGGCCCAATCGCATTCGCCTCAGACCGAGGCCTTGAAGGAGGAGAGAAATACTCGCAGGACATCGCAAGCAAGATAGATGCAGAAGTATCGCGCATCATCGAAGAAGCGCGTGAGAAAGCAAAGAAAGCTCTCATTGATAACCGCAAGGCGCTCGATGCGATCGCTAACAAGCTCGTTGAAGTGGAGACGATCGAACGAGAAGAATTCGAGAAGCTCTTGATCGCAAACGGCATCACCCCCAAGAAGAAAGAGGAGTATCAGGAAGGAAAGGTGATCACGGACTAGTCCACCCTCTTGGATTCGAACCAAGGACCGCAGAGGTATAAGCTCTGTGCTCTAACCAACTGAGCTAAGGGTGGTATATGCGCACTTTAGCGCACTTGGCTTACCGCGGAAAGATATCAAGGAGGAGATCGGACTCGTAGAAGTTCGCCGCAAGTCCTCCGAAGCTATACACCGTTCCTTCTATTTCTATTTCGGCGCCGCCTGCCTGGGGATTCGATTTTGGTTCTGAGTTCTGGAAGCCGATGTTATAGAGAGTGGACTGCACGGCAACGTTGTTTGCAATCGGGAAGCCAGCGCGCTCCCACTGCTTTTGTATCTGCTTCATGTAGAGACCGGCATACAGGTAACTCCAGTAGTGATTGTGCTGGTCGGTCATGCGCGCGAACCGCTCGCTCGGGACGTCAACAAGCTCCGGCATATCAAGCAGATGCTCATACGCAGCACCTAGGTAAAACGGGGAAGTGGGGTTCCTGAGGTTCGCCTCAACCTGTATCGCCGTTTCCTCCTTCATTCCCATGACGCCCCACGAGAACTTGGACTGAGGGCCGAGGATCTTCAGTGGATAGAAGAACTGCTTGTACGCTTCGCGCTCGGTAAAGAAAAGACGGAGCTGCTCGGTAATGAGGTTCGCGACGATGAGGCGCGGATGGACTCCGGAATCCTCTGCTGCGCGCTTGATAACCGCTTCGTCGCGGCGGATGGCTTCATCTAGCACTTGCCATTCCTCGGTGTCTGACCAAGGCACGTCTGCATTTCCCTTTAGGAAGCCTTCCCGCTGCATATCGATGATGCCGCCTTCTTTGGTGAGTCCTAAACGGACGGCGCCATAGCCTGCAACGAGTACGAAGCCGATAATGGCGAAGATGATAATGATTGCTTTAAAGATGTTTTTCCACATAAGTCATTGGAGTATGGGGCGACACTGATATTGGTGCAACTATAGTGCCTTTCTTCTCATGAAGTTTCCGTGCGGTATAATCCTGGGCACCCCATGACCCTCCTTATAGGTACTATCGCCATTGTCGTTGCGGTTGCCGCCCTCTTCTCCTGCATCGAAGCTGCCATCTTCTGCACCTCCTATCCAAGGGTCCAGGTCCTGAAGCGCCAAGGACGCTTGGGATCCACCGCGCTTCTTGCGATACGCGAGCGCATGAGCCGTCCGGTCACGACGCTTGTGATAGGCACGAACGTGACGACCATCGTCGGGAGTCTCTTGATCGGCCATATCGCGACAGAAGCATTCGGAGATTCAGCGCTTGGGATTATCACCGCGATCGTCACCGTGCTCATCATTATTTTTGGAGAGATCTTCCCGAAAGTGCTCGGCGAGAGGTTCTCAGAATCGATCGCGCTCTTTGCTGCGCCCACTCTGTTAGTGCTTACCAAGGTCATCAGTCCTCTCATCTGGGTGATCGAGAAGTCGACGGACCATTTCACTGACCACTCCCGAAAGATCGTCTCTGAAGAGGAGCTCAAGATACTGAGCGAGATCGGAAGCCGCGAAGGTTCGATCGGGCACAGCGAAGGAGAGCTCATCCGCCGGGTGTTCACGCTTAACGACATGACCGCGCGCGACATCATGACCCCTTGGAAGGTGACCGATACCTTAGTAGCGAATAAGACGATCGAAGAACTCTCGCCTGTTCTATCCAATAAGCCGTACTCGCGGTATCCGGTTCTAAGCGAGGCAGGAGCAGTGGTCGGGGTCTGCCAGACCAAGGATCTGTTGATCGCGCTTGCAAATGACCGGGGAAGCGAGCGCGTCGAGAGTTTTATGCTGCCATTACTTGTGGTGCCACACACCAAGCGCGTGGATTATCTTCTCGCCCAGTTCCTTTCAAGCCGAAGCCATATGTCGGTAGTGCAGGGCGTGACGGGGAAGCCGGTTGGCATCGTCACCTTTGAGGACGTGTTGGAGCAGCTTGTCGGAGAGATCGTGGATGAGAGCGACGAGGTCGTTGACCTTCGCGCAGGCCACGTTATCTCGTAGCTATTCTCCGTAGAGGTGCTCGGCGATTCGCGCGACGCGCGTTTTTATTCCCATATGCGCACTGAGCGTAGGATCCATCTCGACGATTTCCTTTGCAGCCTCTCGTGCCGCCTCAACCATTTTCATATTCTTGATGGCTTCCATCGCAATGTCAGAGACGCCCCATTGGCGAGCGCCATAGAGTTCTCCTGCGCCTCGAAGCGCAAGGTCGTGTTCGGCAAGCTCGAATCCGTTTGACGCGCTCTTGAGCGCTTTCAGGCGGCCGATGGTTCCTTCGGTCTTGCTCTCAGACAATAAGAAGCAATACGGCTGATGCGTCGAGCGGATGACGCGTCCGCGAAGCTGGTGCAGCTGCGCGAGTCCGAAGCGCTCGGCTCCTTCTATCAAGATCACGGTCGCGTTCTGCACGTTCACGCCCACCTCGACCACTGAGGTCGCGACCAGTATCTGCGTCTCGTTTCGGGAGAAGCGGCCCATGGTCTCTTCTTTCTCTGCCGGGGTCATCTTGCTGTGAAGCACTTCGACCTCGTAGTCCTTGAACTCGCCCTTCTTGAGGCGCGCTGCTTCAAGCTTCACGGACTTTGAAAGAAGCGCGAACTGCTTGGTTGGGTCCGGCTCATCGATGCGCGGGCAGATGACATAGGCCTGGTGCCCAGCTTGAAGCTCCTTATGCATGCGCTCATACGCTTTTTCGCGCGTCGCTTCGGTCACGACTTCTGTGATCACAGGCTTTCGTCCTGCAGGCATCTCATCAAGCACGCTGATATCAAGATCTCCGTACACGGTCAAGGCGAGCGTGCGGGGGATAGGGGTAGCGGTCATGGAAAGGAGATGCGGCTCTTTGCCGTCCTTTCGGGCGAGCGTCTTGCGCTGCACTTTTCCGAAGCGGTGCTGCTCGTCGATGATGGCGTAGGCGAGGTTCTTGAACTGCACGCCCTTCTGGATGAGCGCGTGCGTACCGATCACAAGCGGTATCTCACCTGCGGCAACCCACTTAGCAAGCTGCGCGCGAGAGATCCTGGTTGCAAGCTCCTTGCGGACTTTGGATGGGAACTTATAGCACTCCTTGCCGGTGATAAGAGCGATAGGCATGTGGTGATCGCGGAAGAACTCCACGAAGGACGCGAAATGCTGCTTGGCGAGGATCTCAGTCGGGCACATGTACGCGACCTGGAGGTGCCGCGCTGCTCCACCGAGTTCTCGTGCGTGTGCGACGGCGTATGCGGTTGCTGCGGCAACGGCAGTCTTTCCGCTTCCTACGTCTCCCTCTAAAAGTCGCATCATCGGATGCGGCTTCCCGAAGTCCTCGAGGATGGTGTCGATGGAATCCTTCTGCGCTTTTGTCGGAGTAAACGGGAAGGATGCGATGAAGTCGTTAACGATGCTGTGCGCGACGGTGAGCGCGGGAGCGTCCTTCCTCCTGCTTTCGGCACGCGACTTTTGTACGGCCACCTGCATCACGAATACTTCCTCAAATGCGAAGCGCTTCCTGGCAGCTTCTGCGTCTGTGGCTTTCTTAGGCGCGTGTATGAATACGAGGCCGCTTGAGCACTTCGGGAGGGAATACTTTGCGCGGAGGTCTTCCGGGATCACGTCCTCAAGCTTCTCGTGCACGCCCGCTTGGATTGCGCGCGAGATCGCTTGCCGGAACCAGAGCGTCGAGACGCCTTTGGTTTCAGGGTAGACCGCAAACAAGGTCGGCTCTCCGCCAAACAGGGAGTCATGAGAGACCTGAGGCAAAGCTTCCGCTTTCTCGACCGAGGGGTTCGCGACGTAGGGCTTATCGGCGGTGCCTGAGACTTTTCCAGTAATTTTCACCAGTCCTCCTTGGTCAGCGACCTTCGCCATATATGGTTGGCGGAACCACATGATCTTCACTCGTCCGCTTCCGTCTTCAAGATAGGCTTCTGCAGACGGAGTACGAGTCTTCCAGGTCTTCTTGGCTTTCGCTCCCTTCAAGGTTCCGTACAACGTGATCGTCTCGCCGACGACCAAGTTGCCGATGGTGCGCACTCCTTCGCTTGATTCGTAGCGGGTGGGGAAATGATAAAGAAGATCCCGGATCGTTTTGACGCCAAGGCGGGTGAGCGCCGCTTTCTGCTCGGGCTTCAGCCTCGTGAAGTGCGTTGCGATAGGGTCTTCTGGACGCATGCGTAGAGTATAGCGTTTCTGCTTCTTTCGTTCTTCATGCTCTTCCATGGCATACTAGAAATATATGAAGCAGTACGCCATTGCGCTCTCAGTGTTACTTGTGACTCTTCCGCTTGTTAGCCTTGCCGCAGAAAGCGCGAAAGCGTTTCCGGTAACGGTAACTGCAGAAGACATGCGCGCCCATTACCAGGCGGGCGAGACAATAAAGGTGCTCGTGATGCCAGGACATGAGCCAGGCTATGGCGGGACGGTCTATCGCGACTTGCTTGAGCGCGACATCGCGGTCCAGATCAGCAACGAACTTGCGCTAGCGCTTCGAGCCGATCCTCGCCTTGAGGTATCTGTCGCGCGAACGACAGGGGCATGGAGTCCGGAACTCAGTGAATACTTCGAAGAGGAGTGGAAGGACATCCAGAAGTTCGTGAAAGACAAGAAGCGCGTGATGGAGCGAATGATCAATCGCGGAGACCTTGAGCAGCGCGAATTTGAAGTTGATCACAACGCGGCAGCAACTGATGTTGCGTATCGTCTCTACGGCATCAACCGATGGGCAAACGAAAATGACTACGACATCGCGGTCCATGTGCACTTGAACGACAACCTCGGCCACGGGCTCCAAGCTCCGGGACTCCATTCCGGGTTTGCCGTGTATGTGCCAGACGAGCAATACGGAAACGGAGCGGCGTCCAAGGCGCTTGGCGAGTCGATTGCGTCACAGTTGAACCACTTCAACGCGACCTCGACCCTTCCGATCGAGAATTACGGCGTCGTCCCTGATCAAGACTTGATCGCGCTTGGCGCGTATAACACCGCCGAGTACGCGAGCGTGCTTATCGAGTACTCCTATATATACGAATCAAAGATCACGTATCCGGAGGCACGCGAGGCAGTTATCAAAGACTTCGCTCATCAGACGTATCAAGGTATACGGCAGTTTCTTGGCGCGCCTGTCGTAGGAAGCGATACGCGAGTGCTCCCGTACGCATGGACCGTCGGACCAATCAAAGTCGGAACTTCAAGCACGCAGGGGTACGCGCTCCAGGTCGCGCTTCATAAGCTTGGGTTCTATCCGCCAGCAGGTTCTTTGTTGATCGGCTGCCCGATATCAGGATATGTAGGGGAATGCACCATTTCCGCGCTCAAAGCCTTCCAGGCAAGCAAAGGCCTCGAGCAGACCGGCTCGATCGGTCCGAAGACCAAAGCGGCGCTCCAGTCGCATGGGTATTAGTTGAATTTCAACCTTGAATGCGAGATACTAAGGAGCATATGACAACACGCGCACTCGTTTTCGCACTCTTCCTTTCCTTCGTTCTTCCGTTCTCGTCCCAGGCAGCGGTAACAGGGGGAGCGCAGACCTTCGTTCGAGCTCCCATTACCGAACAGAACCGCCAGCCGGTTTCCTGCGAAGTCACGGCAAGTTCTAAGTTCGTGCAGCCGGGAGAGAAAGTAACCATCTCATGGGTAGCCCGCTATCCTATCCTCGGCTTTTACCTAGGCTCAAACACGGAAGTCCCTCCGTCAGGAAGCATGATCGTCGCGCCAACCGAAACCACAATCTACAAGTTCAAGTTCGCCGGCATCGGCCCGTTCCAGAGATGTGGCGTTCGCGTTCGTGTCGCAGGAGACGAGGTTCCGGCCTAGCTATCCCCACACTCGTTCCCGCGGGAACAATTTCAAGGTACTCTGAGTCCGTCAGACTTATTTACCTTATACAGTCATTTCTCATGAATCTACGTACCTGGCTCGTCGGTGCCCTCGCAGTCGTCGTGTTTGCGTTCCCGTCAGCGTCGCAAGCCCAGACTCAGACCATCGCGCAGCTGCAAGCAATAATCGACCAGCTCTTGGCGCAAATCGCCGCGCTTCAGCAGGTACCGGAGACCACCGATGACACACCATTCTATTGGAACATTGATTCCGATCCTCTTACCGTCGAGTTCACGTACACAATGAACCAGAAGAGGAGCTGCGACGGCGGTACCTACTACCTGTACTTCGGGGACGAGGACAAGCCAGGAGGCGAAGAACCGCAGATGCTGCAGTTCCCAGCAGATGCCTGCAATTCGTACGTGCAGCACACGGTGCATACCTATGATGAGCCGGGCACCTACACGGCAACCCTCTATGACAAGAAGGGATATAAATTGCTAGACCGCGAGGTAGTCACCGTCGGAAGCTCAGCGCTCCAGGACGCAATCGAGGAAGCACAGGACGACCTTGATGACGCGTGGGATCTCCTTGATGAAGTCGAAGATGACGGAGGAGACGTCGATGACGCGCGAGAAACGCTCAATGATGCGGCAGACCTCATTGAAGATGCCGAGGACGCTATGAAGGATGAGGATTACGGAGAAGTGTACGATCTTATCGACGAGGCGCAGGAGCTCATCGACCGCGCAGTTGGAATGCTTGAGCAGGGAGACGATAACAACAACAGCAACTTCGAAGACCTCACCATGAAAGTGACGCCTATCGAAGGCGTTGCGCCTCTTACCGTTCGTTCCGAGGTCACCGTGAAGATGAAGAAGTTCAGCTGCGGCCCGGTCCCGTTTGGCACCATTGATTGGGACGACGGCACTACTGACCGCTTGGTTGCAGAGCGAAGCCTTATTGGCTGCGGCACCACATTGACCGACACGGTCTCGCACACCTACACCCGCAATGGGACTTATGACGTACATGCTGAGAGCTCTGACCATGAATACTCTTCCATCCAGGACGTGACTGTCGAGCGCGTGCGAAACGAGGGACTTACCTCCTGCTCGGTAACAGCAAGCAAGAGTCGCGTGAATCCTAAGGAATCAGTCGTCCTTACGTGGACCAGCCAGTACGCTTCGTCCATGTCCTCGTGGTCGGGCGACAAGGTCGACACCAGTGGCAGCATGACGGTTCGACCGACTACCACGACAACCTACAGCTTTACGGCCTTCGGCTCGGTAAGTGGGAATGGGAAGAGCAACTGCTCTACCACGGTCCATGTAGAAACCGAGACACCGCGTCCGGTGAAAGTATTGAGCTTCACCTCGGCACAAGCCACGAGCCCGAGCCAGTCGGTCATGCTCCAATGGAACTCTCAGCATGCGCAAAGCTGTGACCTGCGGGTTGTGAGCCCATCGAGCCAGGCGCGCTACATTGCTTCGCTCGCGACGCAGGGAAGCTATAACGTGTATCCAAACGTATCCACGACGTACAACCTATACTGCTCGAGACTCGCACCTGACGGATACACCCAAGAATCAGCTGATGGCAAAGATCTTACGGTGAAAGTCGTTGGCGGCGAGACACCGCGTCCTCCAACTGCAGCGACGACTCCAACCGTAACCTTCACTGGCATGCCGCGCATAGTTCAGGCAGGTCAAGCAGCAACGCTGAGCTGGACGAGCACGAATGCTACGAGCTGCACCGTAAACTCAAGTGACGGCTTGAGCTGGAACGTCGGCACAAGCGACAGCATGTCGGTATATCCGTACGCGGAGACAACGTATACGTTGAGCTGCGTGAACGGTACGAACGGACCAACGGCATCCAAGAGCGTGACGCTCAGGGTCAATGAGCGCTTTGACCGAGGCCAGCTCGAGGCGTCTGCCCTAAGCGCCATAGAAGGACAGCTTGCTGAGATCAAGAAGCAGATCGAAGCATTGTTCGGTCGCTAAAGACCTCTCTAACAAACCCGCGAAGACACTGTTCTTCGCGGGTTTGTGCGACCCCTGGTAGTATGTCCACTTATGAACTCTGATGACATCCTCGCCGCATACAGACAAGTAGGCGGACGAATCGAGACGAAGGCAAAGGTCACGCTTTCTAAGAAAGAAGACCTTTCCCTCTATTACACTCCTGGCGTTGGCACGGTCTCAACGCATCTGGCAAAGCATCCGGAAGACGCGCGCGAACTTTCCGTGAAAGCAAACAGCGTGGCGGTCGTGTCAGACGGCTCTGCGGTCCTTGGCCTTGGGAACATCGGTCCGTATGGCGCGCTTCCAGTGATGGAAGGAAAGGCGCTCATCTTCAAGGAGTTCGCGGGCATCGATGCCTGGCCGCTTGTGCTTGATACGCAGGACCCTGAGAAGATCATCGAGATAGTACTTGCGATCGCTCCTTCGTTTGGCGGGATCAACCTTGAAGACATCAAGGCGCCCGAGTGCTTTGAGATCGAACGCCGCCTTATCGAAAAGCTTGATATTCCCGTCATGCATGACGACCAGCACGGAACGGCGATCGTCGTGCTCGCTGGTCTTATAAACGCAGCAAAAGTAGTTCAGAAAGAACTCACTGCCCTGAAGGTTGTCATCGCGGGAGCGGGAGCTGCAGGAGCAGCAACGGCGCATCTTCTAGTGGCACACGGCATCAAGGACGTCGTTGTCGTTGATCGCACCGGCGCCATATACGAGGACCGAGCAGATTTGAATAATCATAAGCGCGCGCTTGCAAGCGCTACGAACCCACGTGGCGTTACCGGTGAGCTTAGTGACGCGCTTAAAGGTGCGGACGCAGTTATCGGACTCTCGGGAGCAGGCAGCCTCTCGAAAGAGCTGGTGGAGACAATGGCCGCGCGCTCAATCGTGTTCGCACTCGCTAATCCCGTTCCTGAGATCATGCCGGACGAGGCGAAGGCCGCCGGAGCAGAAGTGGTCGCAACAGGGCGCTCTGATTTCCCCAACCAGATCAATAACGCGCTCGTGTTCCCAGGCGTGTTTCGCGGAGCGTTAGACAAGCGCGTGCGCCGCATCACTGACGACATGAAGCTGAAAGCCGCTGATGCGCTCGCTTCCCTGGTTACGACACCTACAAAGGATTGCATCATTCCCGACGTGTTTGATAAGAAAGTAGTGCAGACAATCGCCGCCGCGATTACCTAGGAACCATCAACCCCGCACGCGGTGCGAATTCACCGCGTTATGCGCAAGTCGTGTCGGCTCGGGAATGCGGTGCTTTCGGACGCAGGAACGAACGATATCGAGCGACTCCTCAAGCGTTATCTTATGGCCGGGAGACACGAACACGGGCTTCACGTTCCGCTTGGTTCGAAGCGCGACACCCATGACTTCGTCGGTAAGGCGGTCGCGAAGCATGGTTGTTGATCCTGGTTCTTGTTCTGGTTCGTCATACATGCCTACCAATACGCTCTTAGCGCAACCGATGGTTGGGATGTTCAGCACGATTCCGAGGTGTGATGCGATCCCCAGCCGGCGCGGATGCGCGATCCCGACGCCATCGACCACAAGCACGTCCGGCTTCTGGGGAAGCAGCTCCCACGCGCGAAGCAGCATGGGAATCTCGCGAAACGAAAGAAGTCCGGGGATGTAGGGGAAGGGGATGTCGCCTTTGACGACAGATTCCCCGAGAGGCTCGAGCGCAGGGTACGAGAGCGTTACAAAACCTGCGAACCCCTCCTTGGCGAACATGTTCATGGAAACGTCGCAGCCGCCGATGATGCTCGGGGCTTTCTCAAGCGGGGTAAGGCGCACCTGGTCCTTCAGCCGCTTTTGTATCTCGACTGCTTCTTTGGGAGTGACATTCCATTCGCTCATACGTGCACGCTAGAGGTTCTTGCGTGTGCGTATGATGAACGAAGGTTCAGGCCTTGGGGATCGTGAAGTAGAACGTGCTTCCTTTCCCGGGTTCGCTTGCCTCAAGACCGATCTCTCCTCCCATAGCAACGACGATGAGCTTCGAGATATAGAGGCCAAGGCCGGTGCTTTCCGAACCATGGCGCGAGAGAAGATCGTCCCCGGCTTGCTGGAACTTCCTGAAGAGAAGCGACTGGTTGCGCTCTGCAACGCCAAGGCCCGTATCGGTAACGCGCACCCGGACCATCCTGTCCTCGACAACAAGCATGACCGTTATGCCGCCCGTCTCTGTGAACTTGATCGCGTTTCCAACGAGGTTCGTGAGCACCTGCTCGATGCGCACCCTGTCTCCCGTAACCTGGATGGGCTCACTCGGCTCAACGAACGTAAGGGAGAGCCCTTTCTGGGTCGCGAGTCCGCCAAGGTCGCGGAGCGCTTCATTGATCGGAGTGCGGATATCGAAGGCCGCATGTCCCATCTCTATCTTTCCTTGCTCAAAGCTCGAAGCTTCCAAGAAGTCGTTGACGATGCTGATCAGCCGCTCGCTCGAGGAGCCGATGTCTTCGAGCATGGTGCGCGCCTCTGACGTTGGCAGCTGGTCCTTATACGTCTTCAAGAGAAGCTCGGTGTTCCAGCGTATTGCGGTAAGGGGAGTGCGAAGCTCATGGGAGGCGATCGTGAAGAATTCCTCGCGGCTTCGCTCGGCGATCTTGGCTTCGGTAATATCCTCGACGATGAGCACGTACCCGATTACGTCCCCGGTGTCAGGGAGAATGGGTACGGATACTATCTTCAGGATCTTCGTGCCGTACGCAACGTTATCTTTCTCGCTGGCCGTCTTCCCGGAAATGGATGCCTGGCCTAAGGCAGTCACGTCAACGGCAGGAATCACGCGTGCGATATCTGCGACGGACACAGGGGCAGCTGAGAGATTCAATATGCGAGTCAGGGCTGGGTTATGGACGATGACGTCGTTACGTGGGCTTGCGATCACGAATCCGAACGAAAGGCTGTTGATGGAAGCAAGCAATCGCGCCTTCTCGTCTCGAAGTTCCTGCGTTCGAATGCGCACCATCTCTTCGGCCCGCTCCTTGCCGGCAGTGATTTCATTTCGAGATACGGAAAGCCAGGTAAGCATCTGGTTTATCTTGCCTGCAAGCTTCCCGATCTCGTCTTGCACGCCTCCTTGGACCCGCACCGAGAGGCTCTGCGCCGTATTGATATTCTCCACTTCCTTGGTGAGCCGTACGAATCTAGAAATCACGAGCACATCAAGCAGCCACAAGATGCCAACGCCAAACAAGATAAGCGCGACGGCGCTGATCGCCATGAAGACATAGAAGGACAGGAAGCCCTGCGCATAGATGGGGCGCGCTGTCTCAACTTTAAGTACGAGGATAGGCTCTCCATACAGGCCCTTCAGAAGCGTGTATCCGGCGATGGTTTCTCGTGAGAGAGGCGTCACCACGTACTCAACGCCCGTGCGAAGCTCAGCTTCTGCCTGGCGTATCTCTTCGGGATTCTCGCCGCCATAGGGATACACGCTTATCGAAAGATGCGTTATGTCGCTTAGCTCCGCTATCTTCCTCTCGTCCAGGTACCGGCTGAAGGTCAAGGCACCTGTCGAAGGGCCAAGGCCTTCGCTTGTCTTTAGGGGAAGGGAGACGACGATCAGGGGACCTTGCGGAAGCATCGCAATGCCTTGCATCTTCGCGTCGAGTGTCTCGAATCTCGTGAGTTCGGGGTGCGCTTCAAAATAAGCTCGCAGGTCGTCTGCAGGAACCTCGACGCGCTCTTCGATATCAACTGCCAAGAGCAAGACGACTTCACCTTCCGTATCCGTGAACAGCATGCTGTTGATGTCGAGGTTCGCAAGACCGGTAGGGTAGATGGTCTCAGCGGCCCATGCCGGATCCCGATCACGTGCGTACTCGTACGCCTCGTCCCATGCCGCCCAGTCGGAGAGCTTGATGAGCTGCTGCCGTGAGAATTCCTGTATGGCATCTGTTGCGCGCCCGACGTCCTTCGCGACTTCCTCCCGCTCGATTTCCAAATAACTTTCGAACAACACTTCTCGCGAGATGGCGAAGATGACGATGGAGAGCGTGACGACGCTCACGACGACTGCGCCGAGTATCTTTAAGCGAACTGAGAGCGGGGTGCGTGGGTCCACAATAAAGGAGTCTTCCTGCGCTAAAGTATACGCGCTTAGCGCTAGAGATGACACAATCCGCCTGTTCCTTGCGGAAGGCATACACGTAATACCCAGGAAGGCGTGGCGTTATGCGCAGGCATAGCTATACTTCCCCTGTACTTATAGCCATTACCGTATGCAAAAGATCGTCACTTCGTTTCTCCTCGCTGCTGTGCTCCTTACGGGCATGCCCGTATCCGCGCAGACAGGGAGCTCTCTCACTCCTGCCCAGCAGGAAAAGGTAGACCAGATTGAGCAGACTCTCGCAGCAGACCAGAATCACCCGCTCAACCGCTTGTGGCAGCTCATCACGCATACGTCCCTCACGGGAATGTTTATTGACCGCGTGTGGACCATGTTCCAGAACTATCGCGTTCAACGGGCATACGATCGCGCAACCGACTTGAAGCAGGATCGTGTTAACAACACGATCAAGGAGAGCAATGTACGAAGCGGTGTTGAAACTAAAGATGGCCGGACTCCCGCACAGACCGTGCCAAAGCCCAATCCAACTCGACCCGCTAGCTCGCCGATAAAAAGCACCGGCTCCTCCGTAGGCGGTGGTGGTTCTGCTGTTCCTTCATCTTCTATGCCGGAGAAGAAAATACCGGATGAGGAAGAGGACGTGAAGCAGAAGACTGGCAGCGCAGCAATCACCGCGATTGAGAGCACCACTAGCCCGCTAATGTGGCTCCAGGGACTCCTCGGTTGGTAACAACGTAAGGCGGAGACGGAGGGATTCGAACCCTCGAGGGCCTTTCAGCCCTGCCTCGTTAGCAGTGAGGTACTTTCGACCACTCAGCCACGTCTCCTTGTGAGTACCAAGTTATCATTTTCGCCCTAATGCGCCAATGCAAGCGGGATGATACGTCTCGCGCCTGCCTGCACGAGTGCGTCGACTGCCGCGGCAAGGGTAGTGCCCGTTGTCGTCACGTCGTCCACCACTATATAGGTATGCGCCCCGTCGACTGCCTGCGCGCTATACGCTCCCGAAAGGTTTTTCCGCCGCAACGATCCCGTGAGCGCAGACTGCGCTTCGGTATGTCGTGTACGCATAAGGATGTCTGTGCGTAGGGAAAGTAAGGGTAACTGTTGAAGTGCTTCGCTACAGATACGCTCCACTTGGTTGTATCCGCGTTCCTCCAAGCGCTCTTTGGAGAGCGGAACTGGCACCAGGAGTACGGTTTCGCCTGACGGTTCCTCGCTCAGGTACTCGAGTAGGAAGTCGGCAAGTGCGTTTCCAAGGAGAGCCTGTGCCTTTGTGTTCCCATGGAACTTCGCTTCTCGGATAAGGGAGCGCACAAGCGTGTCGTTGTATGAAAAAAGTATGATGGTCGGGAAGGGATGCGAGGGAAGCGTGGTCGGAGCAAGCAGTGCGCCAAGATCTTCAGCATGCATGCCGTCAATTTCGCGCTTCGAGCGGCGCGGAGGAAGAATGGCGTCCAAAATAAACGAGAGAGCGTTCATGCCCTTATGCTACACTCTTTCTATATGGGGTTCCTCTCCGGCATGTTCGGAAAGAAGACAAGTAAGAGCGTTATCGGCATCGATGTCGGTTCGTCGTCGTTGAAAGTGGTCCAGCTTCGCCGCGAAGGAGGCACGGCGATACTTGAAACGTATGGGGAAATCGCCCTTGGACCTGCTGCTGGCGCCGAAGTCGGGCAGGCAACCAATCTCCCGGCCGAAAAGATCGCAGAAGCTCTGAAAGATCTCCTTCGAGAGGCGAATGTGACCACGAAAGACGCTGGCATCTCAATCCCGTTCTCTCGCTCCCTCCTCACGCTGGTTGAACTTCCGCGCCGTCAGAACCCTGAAGAGCAAAAGACCGTCATATCACTCGAAGCACGCAAGTATATTCCCGTGCCGATCTCAGAAGTGCAGCTTGATTGGTTCATCGTGCCTGACATGCTTCCTGAAAACGCTGAGCTTCCTTCGAAGGTGAAGGTGCTATTGGTTGCCGTACATAACGACGAGCTCACACTCTTGCAGCAGGTGGTGCAGGCGTCAGACGTCAACGCGACTTTTTATGAGATCGAGATCTTCAGCACTATCCGTTCCGTCGTTGATGAGCCTATCAAGCCGGTGCTCGTGATTGACATCGGCGCATCAGCGACGAAAGTGTACGTGGTCGAGCGAGGAGTCGTCGCGCTCTCGCATGTCATACGACAAGGCGGACAGGATGTGACGCGAACGATCGCGACGGCGCACGGGTTTCCCGTTGCGCAGGCTGAGCTTTTGAAAAAGCAGCACGGGTTTGGGAACGGCGACTCGCCGTATGGCAAAGAAGCGATCGAGATCGTCTTCTCGCGCATCTTCAGCGAAGCGAAGCGCGTCCTGTCAAAGTACGAGACGGTAAGCCAGAAAGCAGTCTCATCGCTCGTGTTGACTGGCGGCGGGGGAGTGACCAAGGAGCTCGCCAAATACGCAGAGCCCATCTTCTCGCTTGAGGTGCGAGTGGCAGATCCCTTCGGCAAAACCTCAGCTCCGGCCTTCATGCGCCCCGTCTTATCTGAGATTGGTCCTGAGTTTGCGGTAGCGGTCGGACTTGCCCTTCGCAAGCTCGAAGAGCTTGGCTAGCAGGATATGTGCATAAAGCACAGAAATCCTTGCACTAAGAGCCTATAATGAATCCTATCGTGGACCCGACTCCGACCATCCCTACATCGTTCGTTCCTAAGCAGCCAGTGCGTAGCTCTGGCGGCTCTTCGCGTAGCGGAGGGAACGTCTTTATGGTGCTCTCCGTCATTCTCCTTGGCGCAGCCGTGTTGGGATCAGTAGGCGTCTTTGCATACGAGCGTTACCTTATCGGTGTTCGAAACCAGAAGGCTGCTGAAGTAACGGCTGCAGAACAGGTCATCAGTTCAGCAAGCGTCGAAGAATTCATCCGCACTCGCGACCGCTTCGCAAGCGCACAGGAGATCTTGGATTCGCATGTTGCTGCTTCTCAGTTCTTTGATCTCCTTGAGTCCCTCACGCTTTCTACCGTCCGTTTCAATCAGCTCTCGTTCGAGCTTCTCGAGGATCGCTCAGCGCAGATCCAGATGACCGGAATTGCGCGCACGTTCAATGCGCTTGCCGCGCAGTCCTCTGCGCTTGCGTCTGAAAAGAGAATCAAGAGCGCGATCTTCTCAGGCATCACCGTGAACCAGAACAATACGGTTGCGTTCGGTCTCTCTGCCGATCTTGATCCTCGCCTCATCACTCTTTCGATGGAAGGCGCGCCTCTCGCGCCGGCTGCTCCGCTAGTACCAGCAACCTCTACGCCAGCGACAACTACAGCAACCAGTACCGCAACCTCTACGCGAGCAACCTCAACCGCACCAGTAGCGCCACGAACAACTCCAACAGCTCCGCCAGCCGCACAACCTTCGGCGGACCTGCCACCTGAAGTAACCCTATGACCTCACGCGTAATCCCAATCATTCTCATACTCGCTTCCCTAGGACTCTTCTTCGGGTACATAAACCCGACCTATGCCGGGAAGATCGCCGCACTTGATACGGAAATACAAAGCTATAACGGAGCATTGCGAGCTGCGGAGCGCTTCACCGAGCGCGAGCAGGAACTCTTGCTTGCCCGAGAAGCTCTTCCTGATGACGGGCTTGCACGCCTCGACTCATTCCTTCCCGACGGCGTTGATAACGTGCAGCTCATTCTCGACCTCGATGCGCTTGCAGACCGTTCCGGCCTCCAGCTCTCGAACTTCGACGTGACCGCAAGCACTCTCGACGAGGAAGAATCAGACGAGCTCTCGCTAGGCGCTGAGAGCCCGGTCTCCTCCCTCGATCTTTCCGTGTCTGCGACAGGAACATACGGCGCTTTCAAGACGTTCATGAAAGGAACGGAATGGAGCCTGCGCCCGCTTGACCTGGTTGCCCTTGATATTCGGGATTCGCAGACGGGCGTCTACACCTTCTCGATGGTCTTCCGCATTTACTGGCTACGATAATCCTATGACTGCCTCACGAAACAACATCATCCTCGTCGTCCTCGGCATCCTCGTTGCCGCAGCGGCCCTTTACATGCTTTTTGGGCGCGGCTCTACTGAAGACGCCGTCCAGATTGAGAACGCCCCAGCAAGCCAGGCCGAGACGAATTTCTTGAACCTCACCGCCGAGATCGAGCCGGTTGATTTTGATGCGAGCGTGCTTGCCGATCCCCGCTTCATGGCCCTCCAAGACATCAGCACCGCCATCGTTCCCGAGTCTGCTGGTCGCGTCGACCCGTTCGCTCCTCTTGGCGGACTCTAGTCCTCTGGATAACCTCCATCGGAGGTTTCTCATCTGCGTGCGATACTAATCGAAGCGTATGAACGTACTCCCGATTCTCATTAAAAGCGGACTCGTCCAGGCAGAGGACGTCGAGCAGATCGAACGCGAGGCACGAGCTGAAGAAGGGTCCGTGGAAGCCGCGCTCATTAAGCGCGGCATGTCTATTACCGACATCCTGAAAGCCGCAAGCGATCACTACGGCATCCCTGCCAGAGAACTCCCCGGGGGATCCTTGGATCACACCGCGCTTGAGTACGTTCCCGAGGAATCCGCCCGCCACTACAAGCTCGCGCCTATCGGAACGGCAGACGGAGCGCTTGAAGTTGGGATTACCGATCCTGACAACCTGGAAGCGATGGACGCGCTCCAGTTTATTTCAAGCCGTGCAGGAATGCCGTACAAACTCTTTTTGATAAGCGAAGCAGATTTCAAGCGTGTGCTCGAAGAATACAAAAACCTGTCGGGGGAAGTGGGGGAAGCGTTGTCCGAGCTTGATGACTCGCTTGCAACCGAGCTTACCGCTAAGAATAAGAAGCAGGAAAAGGAGCTTACCGCGGACACGATCAAGGCAGATGCGCCGGTCACCAAAATTGTCGCCACGATGCTCCGCTATGCGGTTGAAGGAGGTGCGTCCGACATCCATGTCGAGCCGACTCCCGAAAAGACACGCGTGCGCTTCCGCATGGACGGAGACCTCCATACCTCCCTTGAGCTTCCTGCCAAAGTGCACCAGGCAGTTGTCGCGCGTATCAAGATTCTCTGTCAGATGCGCCTTGATGAGAAACGAAAGCCGCAAGACGGACGCTTCTCCGCGACCGTTGAAGGCAAGCAGATCGATTTCCGCGTATCGACATTCCCGACTTCCCGAGGCGAGAAGGTAGTGATGCGTATCTTGGACCGCTCGAAGTCTGTCGCTACCTTGGAAACGGTGGGCCTCAGCGCGGAAGACCTTGCGGTCGTTCGCGAGATCATACGAGCGCCCTACGGCATCGTGCTCATCTCAGGACCGACAGGCTCCGGTAAATCAACGACCTTGTTCGCCATGCTTTCCGAGCTTGATCGCGAGACCAGGAACGTGGTCTCTATCGAAGACCCGGTCGAGTATGAAATTGCAGAAGTAGCGCAGTCGCAGGTGCATCCTGAGATTGGGTATACCTTTGCCTCGGGACTCCGTTCCATTTTGCGCCAGGACCCGGACGTCATCATGATCGGCGAGATCCGCGATAAGGAAACGGCGCAGCTTGCCATTCAAGCAGCCTTGACCGGTCACCTCGTGTTCTCAACCATCCACACCAACACGTCTGTAGGAGTAATACCTCGCTTGATCGACATGGGCGTCGATCCGTACCTGATCGCTCCGACCTTGATCGCGGCCATGGGCCAGCGCCTGGTGCGCAAGTTCTGCCCTGGGGCAGGGGAAGCCATTCCCGTATCTGAGAGTATCAATGCCATGTTCGAGCGGCAGTTTGCGGACCTTCCTGCAGAAGCCCGCAAGCGCGTGCCTCCTTTCAAGGAAATCTACCAGGCAAAGCCGACGCCGGATTGCCCGAACGGTACCCGGGGACGCACTGCCGTCTTTGAGATCCTTCGTATGAACAAGGATCTTGAGCACGTCGTGCTCACCAATCCTGTGGAGGAAAAGGTGTATGAGATGGCTCGCGCGCAGGGAATGATCACGATGCGCGAGGATGCTATCATGAAGGCGTTACGAGGCGAGATCCCGTTTGAGGAAGTGAACACCTTGGGCGGAGAGCTCCTCGCGGAAGAGGAACAACCGGTATAATACTTTCTATATGGCAACCCACCGCATCTACCTGGTTGACGACGACCGCTTCCTCCTCGACATGTACGCTATCAAGTTCAAGAACGCAGGGCACGACGTGACCGCTTTCCAGAGTCCGGACGAGGCGCTTGCCGTCCTTCGCAAGGGTCCTGCTCCCGACGCGATGCTTCTTGACGTTGTGATGCCGTCGATGACGGGCTTTGAAATGCTCGAAGTCGTTCGTAAGGAGAACCTGGCGCCCACGACTAAATTCATCATCCTTTCGAATCAGGGAATGGACACCGACCTTGAGAAGGCGAAGGAGCTGAAGGCCGCAGGGTACATCATCAAGGCCTCCGCTATTCCTTCTGAAGTGTTCTCAGAGACTATGGCGATAATCGAAAAACCAGTATGAGCGCAGAAGCCCTCGGAAAAGTAAAAACCCTCCTTGACCTGGTCGTTGCCGAAGGCGGATCAGACCTGCACTTGTCTGCAGGCTCAAGCCCGATCATCCGCGTTGCAGGATCTCTTGTCCCGCTGGTGCACCAGGGTGTGCTTACCGGGGAAGACACTGAAGCGATGCTGCGTGCGCTTATGCCTGACGAGCGCGCAGCAACATTCGAGACCGAGCAGTCGGTCGACTTTTCATACGCGCACGAAGGCAAAGGACGTTTCCGCGTTAACGGGTTCCGAACCGCGGGCTTTGTTGCCGTTGCGATGCGCCTCATCCCTAATGAGATCCGCACGCTCACGGATCTTGGGCTCCCCCCAATTCTCGAAGTGTTCTCCCAGCGCCAGCAGGGATTCTTCCTCGTCGTGGGTCCTGTGGGACAAGGAAAATCAACGACCCTTGCCGCTATCGTCGACCGCATCAACGAGACACGCGCTGAGCACATCGTCACTATCGAAGACCCGGTCGAGTATTTGTTCACACAGAAGAAATCGTTGATCCATCAGCGCGAAGTGCATATCGATACTCCAGACTTCCATCAGGCCCTTCAAGCGGCATTCCGCGAAGACGTGGACGTCATCATGGTGGGCGAGATGCGAAACTACGAGACCATCTCTTCAGCTGTGACCGCCGCTGAGACCGGCCACTTGGTGCTCTCGACGCTTCACACCAACAACGCAGCGCAGACCATCGACCGCATCATCGACATGTTCCCGTCAAACCAGCAGTCGCAGGTGCGCGTGCAGCTCGCAGGATCTCTCGCCGGCATCTTCTCGCAGCGTCTGGTGCCTCGCATCTCCGGAGGACTTGTCCCAGCCTACGAGCTTTTGATAAACAATAGTGCCGTTGCAAACCTTATTCGTGAAGGACGCACCCACGAGATTGGAACCGTTGTGCAGACTTCTTCTCAGGAAGGCATGGTGGACATGGACCGCTCGCTCGCTGAACTTGTGCGACGCGGGGAAGTGACGGTAGAAGACGCGTATGAGCGCGCATTTGATCGCAAGACCTTCGAGCGGTATCTCTAGGGTTAGAATGAGCCTAACAGCATGAAGAAATATTTCATTAGTTTTCTTTTGCTTGTAGCAGCGTGCATCTTTTACATTTCAATAATTGTTATACCGGTAGGCATTATCTTGTTTGTGTTAGATCCGAACCTTTTCTATGGCCTGATAGTACTTTTCGCAGCCATTATTTTGTCTATCTACAGGGTAATAATGAAACGCAAACCAGCGTTTCAAAAACTAATTTTTAATTTCTGGGAACAGATTCCACCATTTGGCGCTTAGGTTAAGAACTCTTTTACTACTCTAGACGGTCAAAGACAGGTATATACTTTGCCATAACGAAATATGGCTGGCCTACGATCGAGAGCAGACTACGAAAAAGAAATGAGGCAGCTTAGCGCCAAAGAGGATGCGTGCGTATTCTGCGAGCTCAATCCCGAACTAGTCATTTCCTCCGACTACAAGCATTGGACGTGGATATTCGTTGACCTTCCGTATTGGAAGTATCACACCGCACTCGTTCCCAAGCGGCATATCCTGCGCTTCCATGAGCTTACTCCGGAGGAAGTGACTGAGTTCTCTGCTATCACGAAAGAGATAGAAGAAAAATACCAGGAAAAGAAACTAGTGAGTGAGGACTCAAAATTCGGCATTCAGCTGCTCATGTTCTGGAGGTCACGGTACTGGACGTCAAAGAAGAACACCCAGCACCTGCATATGCATTTTGTCCCGGAATTCGAGGGGGCATGGAACTCGATCCTGGATCCTGAGGCGCATATTACGAACCTCGACGTGTTCCGCACATAGTTACGCAGTTGCTATCCAGACCGGCCGATGGGCGTGTAATACTATCCGTATGACACACACAAGAACCCGCATGAAAGGCATCGCGCCACTCGTTATTGTTCTGGCGATAGCACTTATCGGAGGCGGCACCTATGCAGTCGTGAATCGCAGCGTGCTAAAGGAATATTTCCAAGCAGGAGATAAGCCGACTCAGGCGCAATTTGAAAACATGATTGATTCGACCGTAAATATGCAAGACGACAAGCAGTCGTCTGGCTCGACAGAACAGAATCCTAAGGAAGAAGTGAAGGCAGGTGCGACAGTAACGGCGCAGTCAGCAGTCAAAGCTAAAGTTCTCTTGGAAGATCAGAAGGAATTCAAATTGGATACCGAACAGTCAGTCACGTTCCGATGGACGCCTCTGGTACCCAAGCCGCAGGAACCTGTTACGTATCGCATCAAGGTCTGGCAACTCATGCAGGGCCAAAACGGCACGCAGGCAATGCGTGAGAATAAGCCTATCGTCACGAAAGACGTCGACACGGTAACCGAAGCGACCATTGCTGGCCTCTACACAGGCCCGTGCAAACCTCCGTATCTCTGTGACTTTGTTTGGAGCGTTGAGGTTGCAGCAGACGCAGCGATCAGAGGAGCGGGAGAGTAGCAGTAAGCTGTATGAAAGCAATTCTTATTCCTGGGAATGGAGGCGGAACCCCTCAAGATCACTGGCTTCCGTACTTGGAGCGAGAGCTCCCTAAGCTCGGAATCGAAGTCATCAATAAACAGTTCCCAGATCCCGAACTAGCTCGAAGAGAGTTCTGGCTCCCGTTCATACAAGAACTTGGCGCAGGTGAAGACACGATCATCATCGGACATTCTTCAGGCGCACTCGCTGCGATGCGTTATGCGGAAGATAACAAGATACTCGGCTCTGTCCTTGTGGGAGCATGCCACACCGACCTTGGTTACGATTCGGAGAAACAAAGCCACTACTATGACGACCCATGGAAATGGGATGCAATTAAGGGAAACCAGCAGTGGATCATTCAGTTTGCGTCCACTGACGATCCTTTCATCCCGATTGAAGAGCCGCGACATATTCATGAGAATCTTCAGAGCGAATACTACGAATATGCTGATCAAGGACACTTCGGACACGATGCCAAGCCAAAAACAGAATTTCCTGAACTCATTGAGGTTTTAAAGAAGAAGCTTCAGTAGCCCGTATGACTACCAAACTTGGGTCACTTGAATTTCTCCCAATACAAGAAAACGTAAACATGGTCGCTGCACCTGTTGCAGCAGCTATTAGTCAGTTACCAGATACGGCAACAGTCGGAGTGGCTGAAATAGATCCTACGTTATCTGACACTGCTGCTTTTTGTGAACAGTATGGTGTTACCGCAGAGCAATCCGCTAACTGCGTGATTGTCGAAGGGAAGCGAGGCGAAGAGCGCAAGATGGCGGCAGTAATCTTACTTGCAAGCACCCGAGCGGATATAAACGGCGCTGTCTGCAAAGCACTCGATGTGAAGAAAGCCTCGTTTGCTCAAATGGAGAAGGCTGTAAGCGAAAGCGGCATGGAGTTCGGCGCTATTACACCAATCGGCCTTCCTGCCTCATGGCCAATACTGATTGATAAGGCCGTTGCTGAGTCAGCCTATGTAGTCATTGGAAGCGGTATCCGCACTTCAAAGCTAGCCGTCCCTGGATCATTTCTAGCGTCTTTACCTGGGGCAATGGTTATTGAAGGGCTGGCCAACCCTCGCGTTCAATAAAGCGACCCTAGCTCTTGCTATAGTTCTAGTATGGAATTCACTCCGATTCGTACCCGTACCCTGATGCCGCCCAAGGACGATCTCCTTGAGGTTCTCGACATGTCGCTTCCGCCCCTCCAAGAGCGAGATGTGCTTGCGATAGCGTCTAAGGCAGTTGCCATACACGAAGGCCGCTGCGTTGCGGAAACCGATCCCGAGACGAAGAAACGGCTCGTAGAAGAAGAGAGTGATCACATCATTCCTACTTCAACGCCAAACGGTTGGGATCTCACCGTTCAGCATCATATGGCGGGTTTTGCAGGCGGCATCGATGAGAGTAATGCTGGCGAACACCTCATTCTTCTTCCGAAAGAGCCGAACAAATCCGCAGCAGGCATCCGGCAATACCTTTGCCAGAAGTACGGTCTCAAGGAACTTGGGATCGTCATAACTGACTCCACTGGTCTTCCGTATCGGCAGGGTGTAATTGGCATCTCGATCGGGCACGCAGGATTCGCGCCTGTAAAAAGCGAAATCGGCGTCCCTGATTTGTTTGGTCGCTCATTTAATTACACCTACCTGAATGTCGTAGATGCTATCGCGGTTGGCGCCGCGTTCTCGATGGGGGAGACAAACGAATCTACTCCTCTATGTATTGTCCGCGACATCCCGCATATCGAGTTCACAGACAAAGACCGCTCGACGGAGCTTCTTATCCGCCCCGAAGACGATTTGTTCTATCCGCTTCTTAAGGGAACGTACGAAAAGTCATGAACACGCATCACAATATTAACTACATAGAGTTTCAGGCAAAGGATCTTCCTTCTGTACAGAAGTTCTACGAAGCGGTATTCGGCTGGAGCTTCACGAGCTATGGTCCTGACTATGTTGCGTTTACTGATGGCTCCCTGGAAGGAGGCTTTTTCAAGGGAACGCCGAGTGCTGAGGGGAATCCGCTCGTGATCATATACTCAAGCAACCTTGAAGCATCAGAAACGGCAGTCATTCAACATGGAGGAACGATCGTAAAGCCCATCTTTCCGTTTCCCGGGGGACGTCGGTTTCATTTCACCGACCCTGAGGGCAACCAGCTTGCGGTCTGGTCTGACTAAGACAATCCCCGCCTGACTCCTGCAGAGCTTTGGAAGCATGCGATAATCTACCTATATGTTGTTTTCCTACCGAGCACTCGACACGGACGGGCATGAGAAGTCGGGAAGCGTCGAAGCGCTTTCGATGGACGTCGCCGTCTCAACTCTCCAGCGCCGAGGCCTCGTCGTTTCCGCGATCGAGCCGTCTAACAAGAAGTCAATCCTTTCAATTGACATAGGATTCTTCAATAGCGTTTCAAACAAAGAAGTCGTCATCCTCTCGCGCCAGGTCGCGACCTTGTTCCAGGCCCAGGTGTCAGCGCTCCGCATCTTCCGCTTGCTCGCCTCTGAAGTCGATAACAAGTATCTGGCAGAGATTCTCACGCAAGTAGCAGACGATCTCCAGGGAGGAAGTCCGATCTCAAAGGCGCTCGCGCGTCATCCAAAAGCGTTCAGCAACTTCTACGTGAACATGGTTCGTTCAGGCGAAGAGGCCGGAAAACTCTCAGAGACTTTTACATACCTTGCCGATTATCTTGATCGCACGTACGAAGTGGTGAACAAGGCGCAGAACGCGCTCATCTATCCTGCCTTCGTCGTCGTGACGTTCATCGTCGTTATGACGCTGATGCTCACGTTGGTGATTCCAAGCATCAGCAAGATCCTTATCGAATCAGGCCAGGAGATTCCTCTCTATACCCGCATCGTCATCGGGCTCTCGAACTTCCTCGTTAACTACGGAGGATTCTTCCTGATCGCGCTTGTGATCGGAGGGGTGTTTGCGTACCGTTCCCTAAAGACGACTGCCGGCAAGCTCTTCTTCGACAGCTTGAAGCTTGGCGTCCCGTACCTTGGAGAGCTCTATGAGAAGCTCTACCTCTCCCGTATCTCAGATAACCTTGCGACGATGCTTGCGTCAGGCGTGCCGGTCGTTGAAGCGGTCGAGATTACTGCGACGGTCGTTGGAAGCGCTACCTATGAGCTCATTCTCAAAGAAGTAGGGGAGGACGTGAAGGGAGGCCTCTCCATTTCAGACGCGCTCGGGAAGCATCAGGAGATTCCAGGCATCATGATCGCCATGATTAAGGTGGGAGAAGAGACCGGAGAACTCGGTAACATCCTCACGACGCTTGCGAAGTTCTATCAGCGCGAAGTTACGACTGCCGTCGACACGCTTGTCGACCTCATCGAGCCGCTCATGATCGTGTTCTTGGGTCTTGGTGTCGGAACATTGCTTGCTGCGGTGCTGATTCCGATCTACAACCTCGCCGGCTCCATTTCATAGGTTATCCACACGAGGCGCCCCGCTTTGGCTCCTTTCTCGTACAATACAGAGAGCGCATTATCCATTAGCCGCGCTACTACACATTATGAAATCCGTACTTTCAAAACTAGGACACGCGCGAGGCTTCACGTTGATCGAGCTTCTCGTTGTGATCGCCATTATCGGTATTCTCTCATCCGTCGTTCTCGCTTCTTTGAATACAGCACGTTCCAAGGGAACGGACGCTAAGATCCAGAGCGAGATGCGTTCGGTTGCAGTTAACGCCGAGATCTACTACGACAACGAGAGTAACAGCTACGGCCCTGCTGCAGACACTTGCGACGAGGGAATGTTCGCTGAAGTCAACCCGAACATCAACCAGATCGTCAACGACTTGCAGTCAATCTCAGGCGGCATCGCTTGTAACTCAACTGACACTGCATACGCAATCCAGCACGACCTCACTGCTTCAACGACCCAGTCATTCTGCGTCGACAGCACCGGTCAGGCCAAGATCGTCGCAGCAACAGTTGATGCAGACGCAACTGCTTGCCCGTAATATTCTCTCCTTGTGCACGCAAAGAACCCGCCCCACGGCGGGTTCTTTCGTTTCCCCGTGTATCATGTCTGCATGGTAACGATTGTTACAATCGCCTTCGCTTGTTTTGGCGCTATCATTGCGAGCTTCGTCGGCGTGATGGTCGAGCGCGTGCACACAGGGCAATCCTGGCAGACAGGGCGCTCGCGATGCGACTCGTGCGCACGACCGCTCTCTCCTCGCGATCTCGTTCCGATTCTTTCGTGGCTTTTTGAGCAAGGGAAGTGCAGAACCTGCGGTGCTCGAATCGGCGCGCGCCATATTGTCTTTGAAGCCTGCCTTGCCCTGTTGTTCGCCCTTTCGTACCTGTCGCTTGGTATATCCCTTGAGCTTGTCTTCTTCCTTCTCTCGCTTGCTGTGCTCGCGTTCATCGTCGCGTACGACCTCAAGCACACCGTTGTCCCTGCAGTCGCGTCCCTCTTTCTCTTTAGCTTCTCAGCCGCCTTCGCGCTTCTTTCTGCGGGAAGCATCCAGGAGTTTGGCGGCGCGCTTCTTACTGCAGGTGCGATTGGTTTTGCCTTTTTCCTTCTTTACGCTTTGTCGTCAGGAAGGGCGATGGGGCTTGGAGACGCGCCTGTCGCGCTCTCCTTGTCCTTGCTAGTAGCGCCCTACGCGTTTTCAGGACTTCTGTTTTCATTTTGGATCGGAGCGGTTATCGGCATAGCGGTGTTGGTGTTGAGGCGCGGAGGGCCTAAAATGGGGATTGAGGTGCCGTTCGTGCCGTTTCTCGCCGTCGGCTATCTTCTCGCCTATTTCACTACATGGAGCCCCTTTCTCGCCGTAAGCGCACTCTGACTCCCGCCATGCGTGGCTTCACCTTGGTCGAGATGCTCGTCGTGTTGGTCATTATCGGGATCGTGACGACCATTGCTTTAGTAGGGCAGTCGACATTCAACAAGTCGCTCATGCTCACCAACACGGCATATACGGTCGCCCTTTCAATACGCGAAATGCAGTCGCTTGGTCTTTCAAGCCGCAAGTTCACCCTGCAAGGCCAGAACGTGCAGAACCCAGGCTATGGCGTCCATCTCTCCACCGCAACTCCAGGCTCATACATCCTTTTTGCCGACACGCGGGCGACGCAAGGAATACCAAGCAACTGCGCTACTGCAGTTGGTACCGTTGGCGCTCCCGATCACAAGCCAGGCAACTGCCTCTATGATTCGATCGGAGCATCGGTCGATGGCATTGTGCGAACCTATAACTTCGGCAGAGGGTTCAAGATCGATCACTTCTGCGGGAAAGCCGCTACGACGGGCGATACGATATGTTCAGGGAGCGTTCTGTCAGAGCTCGATATCTCGTTCCTTCGCTCGAACACGGAAACCATCATTAACGGCAAGCGCTCAAGCGGCTGGGTCGCGCTCACAAGCGCGGAGATCTATATAAAGGAACCTGAAGACGGGAACATGCGCGCCATCTGCGTCTCAAGCATAGGCCAGGTATCGGTAACCGGAGACGACTGCCTATGAGAACAACCTCTTCCATGCGCGGATATACCTTGCTCGAGATGATCGTCTCGGTGGGCATTTTCAGCGTCATTATGCTCGCGGCAACGGGAGCGTATCTGACCTT
Source organism: uncultured Candidatus Saccharibacteria bacterium (assembly GCA_964593365.1). Taxonomy (GTDB): domain Bacteria; phylum Patescibacteriota; class Minisyncoccia; order Phycocordibacterales; family Phycocordibacteraceae; genus C7867-001. The sequence goes on from CAZQGQ010000001.1 coordinate 173,007, forward strand.
GATCAGCCTCGATCGGCAGGCGCGTGCGACAACAGACGTTGTCACGAACCTATCGTTTGCCGTTGATGCCATGTCGCGTGAGATTCGAACGGGCACGGACTATCGCTGCAATAAGACAGGCACCAACTGCACGGGCACCTGCTCGACAAGCCGTTCGCTTCGCTTTACTGATGCGCAGGGACGCCAGGTCGACTACGAGCTTTCAGGAGGACAGATCATGGCACGAGTTGCAGGAGCGCAGTCAGCGCTCACAGATCCGCGCATCTCCGTGGAGAAATTCTGTTTCTACGTACGAGGGGTGGGCAAGACAGGAGACGAGCGGACCATCCAGCCGCAGGTCACTATGACCATCCGCGGGAATATACCGACCAGCAACGGGCAGAACGTCTCCTTTACTATTCAGGGAGGGGCGACCCAGCGATTCATTGACCTATGAAAAACCTAAACCACACACGAGGATTTACCTTGATCGAGACCATGGTCGCGATCAGTATCCTTGCGCTCTCGCTTGCAGGTCCCTTCGTCGCGGTCCGAAGCGCACTTGGCGGCTCCTATGTCGCGCGCGATCAGCTCATCGCTTCCGCGCTCGCGCAGGAGGGCCTTGAATACATACGAAGTATTCGTGATAACAACTACCTTGAAGGAGGCGCTAGCACATGGATGAGCGGTCTTTCTTCTAAGCTCTGCTATGGAAACGCTCCTACACGCTACTGCACGGTCGATCCGAACTTGGGTGACACTCCAGCTGCGATCGTCGAGTACACGTCTATCACCCCTGGAAACTGCAATGCCGGCGCCCGCTGCCTCTACATTTCTGCAAACGATCTCTATAACCAGCAAAACGACGGAACGGTTTCTTCCCGTCAGTTCAAGCGCGTGGTGCAGTTGTTCCGCCTGAGCGATACTGAGGTGCGCGTGGTCGTCGAGGTGCACTGGTCAACGTCTGGGAAAGCGTACACGGTCACGGTAACTGATACCCTTCGAGATTGGCTATGATTCACACACTTCCACAACGCGGGTTCACCCTCCTCATCGCCGTCGTCTTGGCGTCGGTGTCCCTTTCCATCGGTATGGCGCTTCTTGATATTGCGTTGAAGCAGGTGATCCTCTCGTCTAGCGCCAGGCAGTCGCAGATCGCTTTTTATAACGCTGATAGCGTGCTCGAGTGCGCCCTCTACTACGATCAGCATGACCAGCTTGATACATTCGGCTATGCCAAGACCTCAAGTCCTAATATTTCCTGCAACGGCGTCTCTAATATTCCTGTCTCCTTTACGAGCGGATCGGGAACCAGGGAGCGCCGCTTTACCGTCCCATGTGCGACCGGAGGAACGGCAGGAGAAGTCATCATCACCAAGGACAGCGACGCGACGACCGGCATCTACGCAACAGGCTTCAATACCTGCAACGTAGCGAACGAGCGCCGTATCGAGCGCGGACTCAAGGTCACGTACTAATACCTCGCTTGGTATACTGGAGGCACATGAGCCTTCCGCAGGATATACAGGAGCGTGCGAAAAAGCTCCGCGCCCTCATACGCGAATATCGCGCGGCCTATCACGAGCGGGACGAGTCTCCCATTTCTCCAGAAGCCCTCGACTCATTGAAGCGAGAGCTCTCTGAGCTTGAGGCGCAATATCCCGAGCTTCTCAGTAACGATTCCCCAACGCAGCGCGTTGCAGGGAAAGCCCTTCCCGAACTCACAAAGACCAAGCACGCGCTACGCCAGTGGTCTTTGGATGACGCCTTTGATGAAGGAGATATCCGCGCGTTCGATGAACGGGTTCGCAAGCAGCTCGAAAAAGCAGGAGACGCCAAAAAGCCCGACTATGTCTGCGAGCTCAAGATCGACGGCCTGCATATCGTCCTTACGTACAAGAAAGGAGAGCTCGTGCTTGCGGCAACGCGAGGCGATGGGGTGATCGGGGAAGATGTGACGCATACGGTGCGCACCATCCATGACATACCGGAGCGCCTTACTCGGTCAGTCGATCTGGTCGTCGAGGGAGAGATTTACATGAGCCGTGCCGGATTTCTAAAACTGAACGAACGGCGCCTCAAGGAAGGAGCTGCGCTTTTCGCAAATCCTCGTAACGTCGCTGCCGGATCGGTGCGCCAGCTTGATCCGGCCGTCGCTGCTGCTCGTCCTCTTGGCGCGTTCCTCTACGACATCGGGAGTCTCGAGGGAGCCCCAATGCCAGAGACCCAGAGCGAGGAACTGGCATATCTGAAGAAGCTCGGTCTTCCGGTGAATCCGCACTCCAAAACAGTGAAGAACGTCGAAGAGATGCTCGCGTTCTGGCAGGATTGGCATGGGGAGAAGCGCGAAGGAAAGGACTATCTCATCGATGGGGTAGTGGTCAAAGTCGAGAAGCGTAGCCAGCAGGAAGCGCTGGGCTACACGGGCAAAAGCCCGCGCTACGCGATAGCGCTCAAGTTTGCTGCAGAGCAAGTGACAACGATCATCGAAGACATCGGGCTGCAGATCGGACGCACGGGCAAGCTGACGCCTGTTGCGCATCTTGTCCCGGTATCAGTCGCAGGCTCAACGGTCGCGCGCGCCACTTTGCATAACGAGGACTTTATAAAAGCCAAGGACATTCGCATTGGCGATACGGTCATCTTGCAGAAGGCGGGCGACATCATCCCAGAAATCGTAGAAGTGTTGAAAGACCTTAGAAGCGGAAAAGAAAAGGCGTGGTCTTTCCCGACGCACTCCAACTTGTGCGGAGGAGACGGGAAGACTGAGCGCATTCCTGGAGAAGCTGCGCATCGATGCGCAGTGCGCGGATCCTATGCGGAACAGGCGCTGCGGCTCGCGCACTTTGTCGGCAAGAGCGCCCTTGATATCGACGGATTCGGAGAGAAGACCGTTACGCTTCTGATGGAGCACGAGCTTGTCGCAGACTTCGCTGACATCTTCGAACTTACGCGAGACGAGCTCTTAGGCCTTCCAGGCATCAAGGACAAGTCTGCAGACAATCTGCTCAAAGCAATCGATGCTGCTCGCTCGGTGTCGCTTGACCGGTTCTTGGTCGGGCTCTCGATCGATCACGTGGGCGCTGAGACCGCGCTCTTGCTTGCAAGGAAATTCAATTCGCTCATGACTCTCTCTCAAGCGGACGAGGAAGATCTTCTGAAGATCAAAGGAATCGGAGAGACGGTCGCGAAAGCGGTCGTGCGATGGTTTAGGAATACCTCGAATAAGGCCCTCGTGAAGCGTCTTGCAGAGCACCTCAAGGTCGAGCGAGTCGAGGACCCGAGGAAGGGAGGCGCGCTCGATGGGCAAACAGTCGTAGTCACCGGCACGTTGCCGACTCTTTCTCGCGAGGAGGCTTCAGCCATGGTTAAAAAAGCGGGAGGCACGGTCGCTGGCATGGTCTCCAAGAAGACGACCTTTGTGCTTGCAGGGGAGAACCCTGGCTCAAAGCTCGCGAAAGCAGAAGAGCTTGGGATCGAGGTCCTGGGGGAGCGGGAGTTCAAGAAGCTCCTTGGGCTGTGATACAGTTTCGACCATGGCATCCTCAGACGACGTACAGAAGCTAGCGGCGCTTGCGCGCCTCTCTATAGCGGAGAGCGAAGCAGAGCGCTTTTCTAAGGAGTTCGATGGAATCCTCTCCTATATTGGTCAGATAAACGAGCTTTCTATCCCAGATACGGCCAAAGGAGTACGTCCTCCCGTACGTAACGTCTTTCGAGAAGACGGTGAGCCGGACGAGACCGGCATACACACGAAAGCGATAACGGAGCAGTTCCCAGAGCGCGATGGGGATTATCTGGTCGTAAAGAAGATCATTTCCCATGACTAAGCCCAATGAGCTCACCATAACGGAGGCTGCGCGCGCGCTGCGTGCGGGAGAATTGTCCGTGCGAGAGCTTTGGGACGCATGCGCTACTGCCGCGAACGAGCGAAATGCGGAGCTAAACGCATTTCTCGAACTCTTTGCTGCAGACGAAGATGCGATCGAAGCGGCACAAAAGCGCATCGACGCAGGAGATCCTTCGTTGCTGTGCGGAATCCCGATTGCGATGAAGGACAACATCCTTATCGAAGGGAAGATCGCGAGCGCTGCCTCAAAGATTCTTTCAACGCACCAAGCAGCCTATGACGCGACCGTTACTAAGAAACTTAAAGAAGCAGGCGCCCTGTTTGTCGGCCGAACCAACATGGACGAGTTTGCGATGGGCAGCTCGACAGAAAACTCCGCCTTCGGTCCTGCACGAAATCCTTATGACATAACTCGAGTGCCCGGCGGCTCTTCCGGCGGCTCTTCGTCAGCAGCTGCAGCGCACTTAGGTCTTGCGGCACTAGGTACAGACACGGGAGGCTCAATTCGCCAGCCTGCTGCGCATTGCGGGCTTGTTGGCATGAAGCCAACATACGGAACTGTGTCTCGGCACGGACTTATCGCCCTTGGCTCCTCGCTTGATCAGGCAGGGCCGCTTGCAAAATCAGTTGTCGATGCAAAGGCGATCTTCGATGTCCTTCGCGGGCACGACTCCCTTGATGCGACAAGCATCAGCAAAGAAACCTATCCGTCCAAAGCAACACCAAAAACATTTCGGATTGGCGTGCCGTTCCATTTGCTTAACGAGGGGATCGACGAAGACGTACGCGCGCGCTTTGACGAGACGCTTGAAGCGCTTCGCTTGCAAGGATGCGAGATAGTGGACGTATCACTTCCAACAAGCCCGTACGCGCTTGCCGCCTACTACGTCATCATGCCTGCAGAAGCGTCCACCAACCTCGCTCGCTTTGACGGCATTCGCTATGGCCTTGCAAAGCGCGGAGACACACTCTTGGGGGACTATGTAGCGACCCGAACGGAGGGCTTTGGCCCTGAGACCAAGCGCCGCATCCTTCTTGGCACCTTCGTGCTCTCATCAGGCTATATCGATGCGTACTACCGCAAGGCAGATGCTTCAAGGACGCTGCTACGGGCTGAGTATGATGCCGCGTTTTCCACATGCGATATCGTCGCGTTCCCAACGACTCCTTCGCCGGCCTTCCGCTTCGGGGAGAAGAGTGATCCTGTCTCCATGTATCTTGAGGACGTATTCACTGTTACCGCAAACCTGACCGGCATGCCAGCAATCTCAGTACCTATGGGGTCTGTCTCTCGCGAGGATGTCTCGCTCCCAACGGGAATCCACCTTACCGCACCTCTTGGAGCTGACGATATCCTGTTTACGATAGGCGCACTTATTACCGGAGAGACGCTATAATCAGAGGAATGGAGGAAGGAACTACCGGTCCCATTCATTTTCTCAATCTCGAGTACTTTTTTCGCCTTCTCTATGAGAGCAGGCCGGGCGGGACCACGCTCCCGTCTTTTGAGTTCTCATCAGTATGGCTCTGGTTCTTGCACGCATGGACCGTGCTTGGTGCCGTCTCCTTCGTGTTCTCACTCGCTGCGCTTGGCATCCTCGCGTACGCAAGCATGCGCATGTATCAGATACGGGAACAGGAGCATCATGACAACCTTTCCAATCTCGATCCGGTAGAAGCCGAGCACGCGAAAGATCATTCGCGCTGGGCGCATATCCAGACGCTTATCGAGAGCGCTCATGCGCGCGATTGGCGCGAAGCCATCATGGAAGCGGATATTATGCTCGAGGACATGCTCGTCGAGCGCGGGTATGAAGGAGAGACGACCGCTGAACGCCTGAAGAAAGTAAGCCAGGAGAAATTCAAGACGCTTCCGGAAGCATGGGAAGCGCACAAGGTCCGCAACTCCATCGCGCATGAAGGAATCGCGTACCCGCTTACTGACCACCTGGCATACCGAACTATCAAGCGCTACGAGGCGGTATTCAAGGAATTCGGAGAAATCTAGCTTGCTTTGGGCTCGAAATCCGTTATAGTATCGGCAATAGCGGGGTAGAGGAGAGGTACCTCACGAGGCTCATAACCTCGGGACGCGGGTTCGATTCCCGCCCCCGCAACACGATTTAGCGTACGAAACGCCTAAGCATCACTACTATGCACACAATCACAAAACAGCTGAGTTTGGTTGCTGCGATAGCGCTGTTTGCTATGCCTCTAGGCGGAGCATACGCCCAAGTAGGAACTGCGTGTCAGGCTCCTACGATCAATCTCTCAAAGGGGAGCACCGACGCGACAACTGGTGGGCAAGTTTCGCGTCTGCAGCGATTCTTGGTTCAGCACGAGAGCGGATCAAGCGTACTCATTTCCGGCACGTTTGATGCAATTACCGAGTCGGCTCTTAAGCGTTTCCAAACAAAATACGGGATCGCAAACTCAGGTGCTGCAAACACAACAGGCTACGGCGCGGTCGGTCCGCTCACTCGCGCCACGATGCAGCGCACATGCGGTGCGTCCATACCGACGACAACGAGCGTCACTCCTTTACGTAATCTGACTCCAGAGGTCCAAGTCGAGACAGTAGCCGATAACAAAGTGGTGGGCCGCTATCAGAACCTCCCAGCTAATTCCCAGATCCTATTGATTGATTTCTACAGCGGGAAGCAAGTTACAGGCTCCGACACGATCTACGTTCGCGCAGGCGGAAGCGGTTCATTTTCTTTTACCATCGATGACGATTGGAATGACGGCTCAGGAAGCCTGTTTAAGGTACAGGCCATGCCAGCTGGCGCATCGTGGCCGATCCTTGCAGTGAGTAAGAACTTCCAAGACGCCCGTAACGTAAAAAAGAGCCCTACCTGCACATTCACCTCCAGCTCCTATCAGGTCCAAAGCGGCGAGCGGTTCAAGCTCTCCTGGTCAAGCAAGGGAGCGAAGTTCGTATTCTGGGAAGGCAAGGAGGAATCGAAGAAGGGAAGCACGTCTTTGATCGAGACCGAGCCTGGCGTCCATCAGTATCACGTCACTGCTCAGGGCGATACGCTCCAAGCACTATGCTTCGTACACGTGACGGTGACGGGAACCGGGGGGACAAGTAGCCCGCTTCCTGTAAGTCCTGTTACGACAACGAAGCCGTCAGGATCTTTTAGTAACTCGTCCCTTACCGCCTACGTTGAGAATCCCGTTATTTCCGGCGCAGCCAAGGGAGTGACGACAGTCGGCTTCTCGATCGGGAAGGGTGACAAGGTGTACGGAAGCGGCGACATCCAAGTCATTAACGGGGTGTGGACGCACCGTGTCGGCACGTCGCTTGCAAACGGCAAATACGACATTACCCTCTCGTACTATGACGCAGTCGGAAGGAAGAGCGTGACCCTCAGCAAGGAAACCTTGGTCGTCAGCGCGTACTCGGAAGCAAGGGAAGCAGCCGGGAGCCCGGTCATCGTAAGCGTCTATGAGAGCTCTTCATCGGACGGGACTATCGTAGTGCGCTTGGAAGGAAACGATCGAACCCTGCCGCAGCCGCTGGTGCTTTCTGCATCGCGTCCGGTTAAGTGGGTCGTCGAGAATCCAGATGATCTGCCTCTCACAAAGATTATCGTTGTTGAATATAGTGGACGTCAGACCGTGAGCGCACCACAAGGAGTGAAGATTGAGTATCTCAACCACAATCCGGACAGCGATGATTCGTATTCGTCTAAGAAAGGGATCCGAGCGGACGATCTCCTTGCTCTGTTGAAACGAAAGTTCGGGTATGGCGTTAGCGGAGTATTCGAAGAAAAGCGGTCAACCAATTTCATCGAGCTTTACATGGGCATAAAAGGCTAGCTTCGAGCTGCCTGCCCGATACCGCTAACGCCTTCTGAACGTCTCGATCTCTCGGATCGAGCGGTTGCGGTGAATCAGTTCGTCGTTACGAACTGTTTCAAAGAATTCGTATTCGCTTTTCACCTCTCGTCCGTAAAAGGCGAGGAAGTCGGAGACGACGGGGTTTTTCTTCAGGTGCTCCTCATTCCGGTTTATGAACTCCTGGTACTGCTTGAACGCATGGCGCTCGAACAGGTAATTCAGTTCGAGCGATGCCCGATGCGAGAGCATATAGAGGAAGTAGATAATCCAAAAGTAGATGAGCGCGAACAAGAGCGGTACGAGCGTGTATTTCACGAACCCGACGCGACCATGCTTCTTTGCAAGGTGCGACATCAAGACGACGTGCATGGTCTCGTTGTCCTGGGCTGCGCGCGTGAATGCGGTTGTCTTCGTAAGACGCATCGCGTGGTCCTCATCCCCATGGAATGCGGAGAGAAGGGTGTAGCTTGCCACCTCCCATGACTGGTACGGAATACGAGCGACTACCTCTAGCGCCTTGAATTTTCCATACGAAGGCCGGCGTCCGAAGAGAAGGTTCCCGAAAGTCATCAGTATCCAGCCAAGTACGGCCGGAACGACGCCTACCTTGTAGTGGTCGTAGGGCTTTGCGTACTCCTCGCGGAGCTTCGGGTCCATGAGCTCTCGCACCAGGTCCTCATGCGACTGAAAATCCTCTGTCATGATCGCTACTGTAGCATGCTCGCGCTCTGGAATTAGATTGGTTTTGCCGTATAGTACCCAAGATTATGCAGGTAGTTATTCTCGCCGCAGGACGCGGAACGCGCATGAAGGACCTCACCGTGGAGCTTCCAAAGCCCATGCTCCTTGTCGCTGGCAAAACCCTCCTTGAGCGCAAGTTCAACGAGCTTCCGCCTGAGGTAAGTGAGGTCATTATGGTAATCGGCTACCAAGGGGATAAGATCCGTGAGTACTTCGGTGATAGCTTGAACGGGACTGCTATCCGCTACGTCGAGCAGGAGACCTTGGACGGGACCGGAGGTGCGCTCTGGAAAGCACGTCCACTATTGAAGGGTCGTTTCCTCGTCATGATGGGGGATGACCTGTATTCCCGAGAAGACATCGACAAATGCATCGCAACTCCAGGCTGGGTGATCGGCGTCGAGGAGCGCGAATCCCTTTCAAGCGGCGGCTGCATCATCACTAACGCAGATGGGACTATCGCGGACATACAGGAAGGCAATCACGGAGGCGCTCCGGGCTTTATAAGCACGAACCTCTTCGCGCTTGATATGAGCGTGTTCGACTATCCTCTTGTGCCAAAGAGCGCAGGAAGCGATGAGTACGGATTGCCGCAAAGCGTGCTCGCGGCTTCTAAGAGCGGTTCCGTCCCTTTTACTGCAGTTATCGCAACCGGCTGGTTCCAGGTGACCGATCCCGATGACCTCACCAAAGCGGAGGAATGGCTTGCTTCCCGAGGAGCGGTTGAAGGAGAGGCTAAGAAATAGTAAGGTGTTCTCACTGCTGGTGTAGCTCAGGTAGTTAGAGCATAGGACTCATAAACCTAAGGTCGCAGGTGCAAGTCCTGCCACCAGCACACTGTTATACTCGCTCGTATGGATGCAACCACCTTTATAGGTGTCCTTGGGGCGGGGATTCTCCTTATCGCGTTTATCGCGAACGAGACAGGGAAGCTCAGGGCTGAGACCTTCGCCTATGACCTCCTGAACCTCGTCGGGGCGGCTCTCTTGGTCTGGTACGCCCTTCTGCTTGAGTCCATCCCGTTCCTCATCCTTGAGGGCATCTGGGCCCTGGTTGCATTCCGGGACGTCTTCACGAAGCTTGCCGTACGGGGAAAAAACGGCTAAAGTGCTCTTTGTTCGAAACGTTTGCGGTCGTAGCTCAACTGGTTAGAGCACCCGCCTGTCACGCGGGAGGTTGCGAGTTCAAGTCTCGTCGACCGCGCAAAGCACAAAGCCACCCGAAAGGGTGGCTTTGTGCGTGTATACTTTTCACATGCCTCCAGAAACTGTCTTCGCGCCTCGAAGCTCTGTAATGATGCGAATCAGTATCTTCGTAGCACTGCTACTCACTTTTTTTGTTGGATGTATTGGAACCTACTTTATCCTCACTTCGCGCACCACGGAGGAGGTATCTATACCAACAAATACTGAAGATGGGCGTGTGTGGGTTACGTATTCGTCCATAGTAACTGCAACAACGACCACACATGTCTCGGCAAATGGAGAGCCATACTCAATAGCACATTCTGCAGGCTTTAGTATTGCAGTGCCTGTAAGGGAGGCCTACGAAGCTGCCCTTGAAAGCTATCCCTTTCAAACCTCAATTGAAGTTCAGGATTCAGCGGTAACTTTCAGGGCTCCTGTAGGAACTACAGATTCCGAGTACAACACCTTTATTGCCCTATATCTTGAGAGAAATGATACGAGCGACTATACAACTCAGGAAAGTTGCGTTATGTGTCAATCCTATGTGAAGGAAGTAAATACTCAGGGAGTTACGTACTATCGTTATGGCGAGTATCGACGTGGCTTGAATGCACAATATCAGTTTCCAAACATAGATGATGCGGCCACGACGCTTCAGATAACGATTAATTCGCATAAGGACTATACCGACGAAGAGATACTAAGAATTTTAAATAGCGTCAAGAAGATAACAGAGACTCAATCTCTTACTCACGACTAGTAAATTTCACAATTAGAGACTCTAGAGATAAGTGTCTCCGTGCTTTACAGCTCTAAATCTTAATTCCAACAACGTCCACTAGCTCGCGCAAAGTACAAGGCCATCTGAAAGGGTGGCTTTGTGCGTTATATACTCTCAAGCATGACCACCAACCGTCGAAGCCTCTTTTTTGCTTTGGTTCTTATTGCCGTTGTCGTGCTCGGTATCTGGTATCTTACGAGCGTAAAGAGCGGAGAAGTGCCTGAAGAGACGTGGACGCATGAATATATTCCCTACCCTCACCCTCAATTCGTTCCGCAGTGGCCAAACGAGTTCCATAATGGTCTCGTCATATCGCCTCAGTCAGCATCAAGCGTAAAGGCGGACCAAGCGTATCTGGAGAGTCCCGGTTTTATTGTCGTGCATCGCGTAGTTCGGGATTCTCCTGAAGAAGTGTTAGGCGTAAGTTCGTATCTTGCTAATGGCCTTCATAAGGACGTGCCGCTTAATGCTTCTCTTGAGGCAAACTCAATCTATTTCGCTTTTCTCTACGCGGATGACGGAGACAGGGTCTTTGACATTACCAAAGACGCAAGACTTAAGTTCTACGACGCGCCGAACAAGACATACCCTGAAAACCGGGTCGCTCAGTTTGAGACCCTATAAAGATTAGGATGAGGTGCGGTTACTCACGAGAATAAACACGATTGCCAAGACCACGCCAAGAAGGCAGCCTGCGGCTACCTGAAGTGGCGTATGGACGCCAAGATCGATACGACTCAAACAGATGGCAATCGCTGCAATCGCGCAGGCGCCATAGATTACATGCCGTAGGGGTTTCTGCATATTCCGTGCGAGGTAGCAAAGCGCAAGCGCAAGGAATACAGATCCGGATGCATGTCCGCTCGGGAACGCATAGCCGGCGGCTTCAATAAGCGCGTCGTTTGGACGAGGGATACGGAGGGTTTCCTTCAGAATTTGCGTCGAGAGCATGAGACCGAGTGCGCTCATTGCGAAGCAAAACGCCCGTAGCGGATTTCGTTTCGATATAAGCCATATAACAATGAGCGCTACAGCGACCAGAAAGCCTTCGGTGCTCGCGATCTTCGTGAAGAGAAATAGGTAGAGAGAATCCATGTGTCATCTATTCTAACCTGCGTAGAAATTAACGCGCCTAGGTAAGGTGTTTTCCCATCAGTAGAACTTGGTATACTGCCACCACCATGCCTCCGAATGAGAGCTTTGCTGCGCTTCGAAGCAAAAACACAGCGCCGGCATTTCATACGCGCTTCGAAAAGGCGTTTACGTTTATCAAGGGACATGTTGAGGAGCCTGGAGAGCCGCGTTTGTTCCGTAAAGTGAATATCTCCAAGTTCGACGTCATTCCGCTTGGAGTGCCGGAACGAATGCAGATGCTCATCGATGAATGCGAGATATATCTCGCGATGCCTATGTGGACCGATAAGTTCGGCACGAACCATCATCGAGTGGAAGACGAGGGCGAGCCTGGACGGCGTGATTGGCGCAACGATCCCGCATCCATTGCCGAATACGGCGCTGACGTCATGAAGGTGCTAAGCGAAGAGAACCGCCTCATGGTCAACAATATGACCAACATCCAGATAGCCGCACGAGGCCTCTGGAACGCGATGAATAGCACCATAATCGAATCCCCGGACATTGACCGACTCAAAGCCTCCGTCGAGGCTCTCTATCGCGCGTTCGGGGAGCGCGTTATGACAGAAGAAGAGACCAAAGGCATGACCGACAGGGTTAAGAAGTACATGCGCGAGCAGGTTTTTACTCTCTTCATGACCAAGTACAAAGACTGGCCGAATCTTGCTGAGGACGGGATAAACGGGAAAGTTCCGTTCGTAAAGGAGTTCAGCGCGAAGCTGCGCGAGTACTTAGACGTCGCTAGCAGCTAGCGCGTATCCTTGAGCCAAAGAGAAGGCAAAAGCCCGAGAAGCATCACGACGCCAAGCGCGATAAAAAGGTACTGAAGCGGGAACGCGAACAGGAAGAGGACGCCGAGCAGGGGACCGATGATGTAGGCGATAGGCCGGAGCATCCGGTACGCGCTCACTTCGCCCGAGTCTCCGCCGTGCACGTGCTTGAAGAAATACGCTTCGCTCCCGATATCAAGGAGCGCGGCCCCGACGCGTGTACCAAAGAGTGCGAGTGCCCATACCCAGACGCTCGTAGCGGTAATAAGAGCAAGTGCCGCTACTGCAATTGCAGAGAGCACGAAGCCTGTAAGCAGCACCTCCTGTTCGCCCCAGGCAGAGTCCTCAAGGCGACCCACAGGAATCTCAAGCACGAGGAAAGGGATGAGCATCACCGCAAAGACGATCGCCATATGCTCAAGCGGCATGCCGATGTACTCGTGGAGATAGAGAGGGACATACACGACCATGACCGAATAAAAGATCTGCAGCAGGAACTGCACGCAAAAGATGCTCTGGAGATCCTTAGAAGCAGAGACCTTTCGGAAGACTGCGGGCCAGTCGGGGCGCTCGTACTCTGCGTCCTGGAACTCTCGAAGAAGCCTTCCAGAAATGATCGCAAGCGCGAAGAGCATCAGGGAGCCAACCAGATACACGAATGAGAACGCGCCATTTGCAAGAAGCACGATCAGAAGGATCTGCGCCGCTGCCAGTCCTCCGTTGACGAGCGTCACGTACATGCCGCGACGCCCGCCCGTCTTATGGATGTCGCCTGAAACGGTTGCAAGGAAGATATCGATTAGCACGTAGAGGCTCACCGAAAGCCCGATCGCCGCTGAAAGCAATAACGCGGAGACCAGTGGGATAGTACTCACTGCTACTGCAAAAAAGAGCGCTCCTGCAGCAACGAAGCCCATGACAAGCAGGTGCCGGTCTCCGAACATGCGAAGCGCGAACGGGACAAGGAGCATGAGAGCAAGCGCGACAGCGTAGCCCAAGGCTGAGATCATGCCGACGCCCTGGTCGGTAAACCCAAGCTCATCCAGATAGGATGAGTTCAGGAAGATAATGAGCCCGTACTGAAGGCTGTAGAGAAAGGAAAGTATGAAAATGTTCCTGCGAAGGACGCTTGCAACAGTCATGACTCTCCTTATTCTAGCACCTGACTTCCGCTACTTCTGCGTGCTACTGGCCGCTACCTTCTTTGCGGATAGCATCGAACTCGCGTTCAAACGTATCGATGACCTCGTCGCTGCCGTCCTCGATATCGATGAGCTGGTTTCGCGCTGAGTCGATAGCCTTGATGAGCTCGTCGAGCTTGAGGTGCACGGCATGCGCATCGCGGTTCTGGGTGTTCTGAATGAGGAACACCATGAGGAAGGTAAGGATTGTCGTACCTGTGTTCACCATGAGCTGCCAGGTGGTAGAGAAATGGAACACGGGTCCCAAGACTGCCCAGAGCACAATGAGTGAAAAGGCGACGACAAACGCCCACGGGGATCCGGTAACGCCGCTCGTCCAGTGAGCTACTCTTCGAAATAGGTCATGCATATGCCCACATCATACCAGCTTCATAAGAGAGAGGGCCTGTTATCCGACCGAGCAAAAGATTGAAATAACCCCGTAAATTGGTTAGGATTCCCAAGTTCGCATCTAGCCGATGTAGCTCAGGGGTAGAGCAACTCCATGGTAAGGAGTAGGTCGGCGGTTCAATTCCGCCCATCGGCTCCAGGACATGGTCACCCGTGTCTGTGCGCCATCGTAGCTCAGTTGGTAGAGCATCTCACTCGTAACGAGAAGGTCGCCGGTTCAATCCCGGCCGATGGCTCCAAACTCACTTCGATCCTTTTTGTCTCCAGAGAAAGTCGAAATATCGTTGGTAATTCTTTGCGATCTCGGAGTTGATTATCTCAACGACAAAATACGACCCGATATACGAGCGAATAGCGATGCGATCATCCATAATCGCCGTGCAACTCGTGTCGCTTGTGATAAGTGGATTCTGTTTGAACTCAGTTAAGCCCTTCGTTGTCTTGGCGTACGTTCGGTCTTTAGCCATAACGTCAGGAACGATATGCTTCAAATGGAGTTTCTTTTGCTTTTGCAGATCTGCGAGTTCTTCAACTACCCCGGGACCCATAATGTCGTACCACTGCGGGGACACACCAAGAAAGCGAAGGGTGCTACCGACTTTCGCATTTCCGTACGTTCTGCGCTCGTGTTGTCGTATCTCATCTATTCCTTCGTACACGACAATCCCTTGGGCACTGCCTTTTGAAAGGGAAGAGAGTTCTCTGATAGCGTCTTTTGCGACGGCCTCCTTCTCATGGATCGCACTTAAGAGCTGAATGGGTGGGAGCGCTCGGTATACGGCAACCCCTTTTATTTGGGATACGGATATAAGCTTCTTATCAACAAGTTCCGAAAGAGCCGTGTATACAAGATTTCGGTGAAGTCCCGTGCTTTTGATAAGTTCTCCCGCTTTAGCCTCGCCTTCGCGCGAGAGTTTCAGATACACCGTTGACTGGTTGGGAGTAAGCCCGACCTTTTGCAAGTTCTGATATAAGGCTGTCATCAGGTATATGATAGCGTTCGCATAAACCAGTGTCAATATGACAAAGCTGTCATAAGGGGAGGTGTCATCATAAATATGTTGACTTTACTGGATTTTCTATGATATTTTGCCCTCGCTACATATGACACATTCAACACCGACATCGACAGGCGACCCGTTCGGTTACTTACTTACCCTTGACCTATACGGGTGCCAAGAAGGCGCCTGTGATGATCTTGATCTCTGTTATCGCTTCCTTGTTGATCTTGTAGAGAAGCTTGGCATGCATAAACAGTCACCGCCTTTCATATTCAGAAGCGACGAACAGAAGTATCCAGATAAAGCAGGTCTCTCCGGATGGGTTCCGCTCATAGAAAGCGGTATTCAGATACACACACTTATCCCGAAAAACTTCATATCAGTCGACGTTTACTCATGTAGGGAGTTCTCGACAGATGAAATCGCCGAATTTGCCAAAGGATACTTCGCCTGCGAGGAGGTCGAGATGAACTTTGTCCTTCGAGGTTTGAAATATAACCAAATAACCTAAATCTCATGACTCGCCCTGAAATGCCGTCTTCTGTAGAAACAGATCTTTCTGCGATTGAGAGCAAGGACTTCGGTACCTATTGGTACTTGGTCCAGAAGTTCTATCACGAGAAGTTCTTCAACTCAGACTATCTGGGAAGCCTTATTGCGTATCTCGATAAACTACAGCCAGCTAGGGTCCTTGATGCTTCCTGTGGCATTGGGTATCCAGCTATTGAACTGGCTCAGCATGGTTTCAATATCACCTGCAGTGACGGCGACGAATCGCTTCTCCGGGTATTTGAAAAGCGATTGAGAGAGAGCGATGTTGCGATACCCATCCATCACGCTCGTTGGGCAGAGCTCCCAGAAAAAATAGATGGAACGTTTCCGATTGTCCTGTGTCTTGATAGTTCGATAACGTATGCAAACTCATGGGGAAGTGAAGGAGAAATAAATCTGCCTCAGACTCGGGAAGAGATACGTAAATCCCT
Source organism: uncultured Candidatus Saccharibacteria bacterium (assembly GCA_964593365.1). Taxonomy (GTDB): domain Bacteria; phylum Patescibacteriota; class Minisyncoccia; order Phycocordibacterales; family Phycocordibacteraceae; genus C7867-001. Next base: position 188,871 of record CAZQGQ010000001.1, read on the forward strand.
TCAGGGTTTCTACGACATGCTCGAACCTGGGGGCAAAGCCGTAATAGGCCTTGGTGAGTACGCCTTTACCGATGATCGGGTAGAGGGAAAGATCGTCGATCTAGGCACCCAAGCGATAGGAGGCCAGACCGTTCAGCTTGTCTGGAAGCTTGAGTTTGACTATGAACAGAAGAAGAAAACCTGGCACTCAGTCTTCACTACTAACGGTAGAGAATATACGCGGACATTCTATAGCTACATGCTCATGGCAGACGAGCTTGAGGAGCTATTACGAGAGGTTGGATTCACCGCTATAGAAACTGAGCCAACTCCGGGCGGGTACGACAGAAACGTTATCGCAACAAAATAGACATCGGTTCAATCCCGTCGATGGCTCCCGAGAGTTAGCAACATACGTTAATATAGGGGAATGGCAGGCAATAACGGACGTAATGGACCTCCCCCTCCACCAAAACCCCTAGAAGATTGGGAGCGAATCGATAGGATACGGCGCATTCTTGAAGATCTCGAGCAGGAGGATCAGCACCAAGAGCAGAGTATTGCGTCGCAGGAAGAGCAGGTTGCAATCGATGAGAGCGAGACAAAGCGCCTTTATGATTCATGGGCAGGCGTGCCGGAGGGGAAAGAAAAGTTTAAGAAGAGCATGGAAGAGCATATTGCCGCCAAGCGGAAAGAGATCGCGCGCCGTCGCGAGGTGCTTAAGGAAAGCAAAGAAGGGATAAAGAAGTTGAAGGAGGAGCTTGAGCAAATCGCTCGAAACCTTGATGTAACCAAGCACTAGGATTGTTTTCTATGGCCGACGAAACAGTTAATCCCCGCATTCTTGAGATTGAAGTGATGATGATGGAGCCCGATTTCTGGGCGGACAAAGACGCTGCGCAGAAAATCGTGCGCGAGTACCAGGCGTTGAAAGACGGAGGCACGGGAGACCCGCTTCAAGACGGGGACGCGACGCTTGCAGTTCTTGCGGGAGCTGGCGGAGACGACGCGGAAGATTTTGCCGCGATGCTAAAACGCATGTACGAAGGGTACGCGAAGATAAAAGGATGGGGCGTACGCTTACTAGATGAGAACGAGAACTCGCAGGGCGGATATCGAAGCGTTCTGCTTGAGATCAAAGGTTCTGGCGTATACGGCCGTCTGAAGCATGAGGCGGGCGTGCATCGCCTTGTCCGCATCTCTCCTTTTAATGCAAACGATAAGCGTCAGACGTCCTTTGCGATGGTCGAGGTGCATCCGACGGAAGCTCCTAAAGATAAGATCGAGCTTAAGGCCGATGACCTCGACATCCAGTTCGCGCGCTCAGGAGGGGCAGGCGGACAGAACGTAAACAAACGAGAGACCGCAGTACGCATCGTGCACACCCCGACGGGGATAAGCGCTCACGTCTCAAGCGAGCGGAGCCAACTGGCTAACCGAGAGAAGGCCATGGAGCTCGTGAAGGCAAAGCTCTACAAGCTTCAGGAGGAAGAGCGTGAAGCGGAGACCGCAGGACGCACGCTTTCTAAGACGACGGCGAACGAATGGGGCAGCCAGCGCCGTTCCTACGTCCTCCACCCCTATAAGATGGTGAAAGACCACGCCTCAGGGCACGAATCGGGGAATCCGGATGCGGTATTAGCTGGTGAGCTTGATGATTTTATAGACGCAGCTTCCGCGGGTGGGGTATAATGCACCGGACATGATTTATTTCGACAATGTGACGAAGACGTACCGCGACGGTACTCCCGCTCTTGATGAGATAACGCTCTCCATCTCTCCAAAAGAATTCGTCTCCATTGTCGGACACTCGGGCGCAGGCAAGACAACGCTCCTCAAGATGCTTCTCGTTGAGGATCATCCAACTACAGGCTCTGTCTTTTTTGAATCGACCGACATACATACGCTTCCGAAGAACTCCCTCCACCACTATCGCCGCAAGATCGGCACCGTCTTCCAGGATTTCCGCTTGATCCCGCACCGAACTGCCTACGAGAACATCGCGTTTGCGATGGAAGCCGCAGGACGCGCAGACGATGAGATCGCGTCAGACGTTCCCTACATTCTTGATCTCGTTGACCTTGGAGATAAGGCGAATCATTTCCCTAACCAGCTCTCCGGAGGGGAGCAGCAGCGCGTTGCGATCGGCCGCGCGATCATCAACCAGCCGGACGTTATCGTCGCGGATGAGCCGACCGGAAACTTGGATCCGGTTAACACTTATGACGTCATTGAAATCTTGAAGAAGATTAACGAGCTCGGCACGACCGTCATCATCACGACGCACAATAAGGGCGTCGTTGATTCTGTCGGCAAGCGCGTCATCACGATGGACAAGGGACGCGTGGTGCGAGACGACGCTAACGGCCGCTATAGCCTATAACTATGAACTGGATGACCCTCAAGCGAATTGCAATTAACGGAGCGAGAAGCTTCGCGAGAAGCGGTGCGGTTTCGTTTGCGACCGTGCTCATCATGACCGTTACCTTGGGCATCATCGGCCTCTTGGTATTCTTGTCTGCTCTTTTGACCTACACGCTGAACGAAATCAAGGATAAAGTCGACGTCAACATCTACTTTGCTACAAGCGCTGCAGAAAGCGACATCGTCGCGCTCCAGAAGGATTTGACTGAGCTTCCTGAAGTCGAGCGCGTTACCTATACCTCTCGCGAACAAGCACTCGAGGAGTTCCGCGAGCGCCATGCTGGCGATCAGCTCACCCTCCAGGCCCTCGAAGAGCTTGGTGATAACCCCCTTGGGGCCTCCCTTGCTGTTAAGGCCAAGGATCCTTCCCAGTACGAGCGCATCGTTACGTTCCTTGAGGATGAGCCTGCGCTCTCAGGAGATGGCACATCGATCATCGACCGCGTGAACTATTTCCAGAATAAGCTCGTGATTGACCGCCTCACAGGCGCTATCCGGGCAACGGAAGCCGCAGGCGCCCTCATCGTCATACTCTTTGCGCTTGCCTCAGCGGTCATCACCTTTGCTACCGTTCGTCTTGCCATCTACACGACTCGAGACGAGATCGGGGTCATGCGCCTCATGGGAGCCTCGAACTTCTTCATTCGCGGTCCGTTCATCGTGACGGGCATCATGGCAGGCGTTATCGCAGCCGTCATCGTCCTGGTCGCCCTCTATCCGATCTCCTGGTACGCAGGATCTGCGACAGCATCATGGCTTGGCGGATTCAACGTCTTCACGTACTACACTGCAAACTTCCCGCTCTTCTTCCTGACGCTTGTAGGAGCAGGTGTGTTGCTTGGAGGACTCGCAAGCTTCTTCGCCGTCCGTCGGTATCTCAAGATCTAATATGGCCATCAAAGGACACAAATACATATTCGTCATCGGCGGAGTAATGTCGGGTGTCGGGAAAGGGATCGCCACATCTTCGATCGGCCTTATTTTGAATAGACGCGGGTTTGAAGTGAATCTTGCAAAGATTGATCCGTACTTGAACGTTGATGCGGGCACGATGAATCCGACAGAGCACGGTGAAGTGTTCGTGCTTAACTCGGGGCTTGAGACCGATCAAGATATGGGCAACTACGAGCGATTCCTTGGGCGCGACCTTGAGGCGCAAGACTACATGACCTCCGGCATGGTGTATCAGTCGGTGATCGCTCGCGAGCGAGCGCTTGAATACGGAGGCAAGTGCGTCGAGGCGGTCCCGCATGTCCGCGATGAAATTCTTCGAAGAATCGAATCCGCAGCTGCGCATAACGGAAGCCAGATCTCGGTTATCGAAGTTGGAGGAACCGTAGGGGATTTCCAGAACGCTCTCTTTATAGACGCTGCTCGCGTTTTGAAGGCAAAGCATCCGGGAGACGTTCTTTTCGTGCTGGTGTCCTATCTTCCGGTTCCCTCGACTATCGGAGAGATGAAGACGCGACCGACCCAGCATGCTATCCGCGAGCTCTCAAGCTATGGCGTCCAGGCAGACTTCATCGTCGCTCGCGCGAACATGCCCCTCGATGACAAGCGCAAGGAGAAGCTTGCTATCTCGTGCTCGGTGCTTCCTGAGCGAATCATCTCCGCTCCTGACGTTGAATCAATCTATGACGTGCCGCTTAACTTTGAGAAGGATAACCTCGGAGACCTTCTGCTTGATGCACTCTCTCTTTCCACGTCAAAGCGAGCAAATCTTTCTGACTGGGAAGCGTTCGTGAAGCGCACGAAGATCAAGGAGCCGACGGTGTCGATTGGTATCGTAGGGAAGTATTTCGATACGGGTGACTTCGTCCTTTCAGACGCGTATCTTTCAGTCATAGAAGCTATCAAGTTCTCAGCCGCTGAGATAGGAGTAAAGGCGAACATTACCTGGTTGAATTCGAAAGATTCGAAAGCCCACGACGGGACAATGCAGGGCTGGGACGGCGAACGCTTGAAGGAGCTCGACCAGTTCGATGGAATCATCGTGCCGGGAGGGTTTGGCGAAACCGGCATTGAGGGCAAGATACGCGTTATCCAATACGCGAGAGAGAAGAAGATTCCATACTTCGGGCTCTGCTACGGCATGCAGCTTGCAGTCATTGAGTTCTGCCGTAACGTGCTCGGCCTCACAAATGCCCACACGGTTGAGATTAATCCTGCAACCGAGCATCCGATCGTTGATGTGATGCCTGAACAGAAAGACGTGATCGCCCAGAGTAACTACGGCGGCACCATGCGCCTTGGGTCATATACCGCGGAGATCAAGAAAGGGACCATCGCTCGGGAAGCGTATGGCAAGGACAAGGTAGAAGAGCGCCACCGCCACCGCTACGAGATCAATCCCGAGTATGTGGAGCAGATCGCCAAAGGAGGAATGACCTTCTCTGGAACCTCTCCAGACGGCGTTCTCATGGAAATCGCTGAGCTTCCCAAAGACGTGCACCCATTCTTTCTTGGAACCCAGTTCCATCCAGAGCTCATAGCGCGCCCACTTACTCCGCATCCGTTGTTCACGCAGTTCCTCAAAGCAGCGAAAGAGCGTTCAGGCAAATAGCCAAAACCCGCACTTTCGTACGGGCCTTGGGCTAGTGGATTAAGAGCGCAACATTGCGCCCCGTGCGGATCCCGTACACCTGCGCAAGGCACACGGACCGCAACAAAGAACAAAAAGGCGTACGGCAGGTACGCGTACGTACTATTGCACCATGCACCCAGTGAGGTGTCGATGAAGTTCTACTTTGAGAAGTCGATTGCTATCTCTCCTGGGCCCGATCCCGCTTCTTTCTCTTTGCGGTTCTTTCTGCAGGGAAGGGTGATGGTGACGATAGTCCCTTTGCCCAAATCACTTTTAATGGAGATGCTTCCTTTATGAATCTTGACGAGCTCGCTCACGATCGCAAGCCCGAGCCCCGAGCCTCCGCTGGCACGGTTTCTCGACTGGTCGCCTCGATAAAAGGGCTCGAAGATCCGGTCCAGGTCCTTCTCGCCGATACCGACGCCTGAGTCCTCGACGATAATGTCCATCTGTCCGCGGTAGTTGGGTTCGGTTGAGATCTGGACGGTCCCGCCCACGAGAGAGTAGTTAATGGCATTCTTGACGACGTTGGAGACGATCTGTTCGATCGCTGAGGCGTTCCCCCAAACGAAGCAGTAATCGTTCTTGCTTACTACAATGCTTATACGCTTATGCTCAGCGAGGTCTTCAAGAGAGCTTGCGACACGCTCCAATATAGGGCTCATGTCGACGTTAGAGAATTCCATCTTCTCCGGACGAAGCAAGGCGTTCATTGAAAGGAGGTTGTTGATGATGTCTGAGATACGGTCGAGCTCTTCGATATTGCTTCGAAGCGTCTCCTGGGTATCCGTATCAAGGCGCTCATTGAAAAGTGCGACCTCGGTATTGGTCTTGATGATTGAAAGGGGAGTGCGAAGCTCGTGGGCTACGTTCCCGACAAACTGCTTCTGGCTCTTGAGGGCGTTTCCAGCGGGGACGAGAGCGATCCTCGTGATGAGGTAGCCAAACGTTGCAGCTACCGCTAAGACGCCTGAGCCTGCAAGCACCATGGCACGCTGCTTCTCGTACTCGAGGTTGTACGCGATCATGGTGCTATCGAGGTTCGGGGCGGTTCCTGAGACGATACTCTTGGCGATGCTGTCGGTGATGCTGCTGATGAGGCCCGTGACGACCTCGTCATACATCATAGATAGCGCGAAGAGCATGATGCCGAGCACCACGACGGCGAAGCCGACCTGTAAGAGGACGACGTTCCAGCCGGTTCGATAGAAGATGTCCCTGCGGTACCTACGTGCGAAGGCGGTAACCGATTCCGCGAATGGTTTCAAATATGCTTGGAGCGTTCTTCTGATCGAGCTTTTGTCTGAGGTTTTTGATGTGGACATCGACGACGTTGCTGAAGGCTTCGTAATTGAAGTCCCATAGATGCGCGATGAAATCCTCGCGATTTATGACTTCGTTTGGGTGGCGCATGAAGTATTCCAGGAGCCTGAACTCTTTGAGGGTGAGGGCCACTTCCTTGCCGTCCTTGGTCACCTTGTGCTGCACCGGATCAAGTTCGATGTCGTCAGCCTTGAGGACTGTCGGCAGCGCTTCCGATGGTCGGCGCAGTATAGCCTGGATGCGAGCGATGAGCTCATCGAAGGAAAACGGCTTCACCATGTAGTCGTCAGCCCCAGCAAGAAGAAGTTCTACCTTATGTTCGGTTTCGTTTCTCGCTGTTAGGACGAGAATAGGAGTGGTCACCCCCTGTTCCCGGGCTTCTTTGCAGATCTCATTGCCCGTCTTGGAAGGGAGCATGAGGTCGAGGATGATGAGGTCGTAGTCGCCTGCGTGGACCAGGATCCTCGTGAGGGCCTCCTGGCCGTCCCCAAGCGTGTCTACGGCGTACCCCTTGGAGGTGAGGCCCTTGGACACGATGTTCGCAAGCTTCGGTTCGTCTTCAACGAGAAGTATTCGCATGGATCCTTGTTAGTGGCGGGTAAGTATCGCCAGGGCGATAGGGCTACTCTCACAGATGTACCATGAACGCTTCATGAAGCTTCTTCATATTATCATAAAAGAGGGCCTAGATATTGAATATTTCATGAATATCGATTGAAGAATCGGCTTGACTACGGTATTGTCAGGAAACCACTGGCCACACTGGCCTTTGTGTCTTTGCGAGATCGTCTAATGGTAGGACAACGGACTCTGAATCCGTTTATCTAGGTTCGAATCCTAGTCTCGCAGCAGTCATGAATACCCTGTCTGGTGACCTAGACAGGTAACAGTCCGAAACGACCCGTCTAATGACCTAGACGGGTCGTTTCGTTCTATCTACACAAACTACGAAGATAGGTGCTCTTAACGCTATGGGTCAATAGAGATCCATTTATATGGGATCTTTATTGTGATAGAATTACTGGAAGGTTATATTCAGTAGCCTAACAATTTTATGAGTAAAAAAGACAACAAGAAGACACTCAAAGTCCCTGCACTTAGGGTGAATCAGTGGCTAAAGAAGTGGGACGGTATTAAGTGGGATATCGGACAACACAGAAGGAAGCCGGAGAACTGTTTCTATGTTTTTTCGCTGTCAGCAAAGCAACTCAGAGCTCTTTCAGGTGTTTATAGGCGAGATACGCAAACGCGTACTGGTCTGCAAAGAACCCATGAGCCAAAGCGATCCGAGAATATCGGTAAGTACGTTAAATATGGATACCCTTGGTCTGACTTAACAGACGATCAGAGAAAGGAAGGGCGTTTTGATCATTTACAGAAACCGGGATGGCTACCTACAGCAATTGTGGTAAACATTCTTACAAAGGACGATTCACGCAATGGGAAAAAAGTTGCAGCTGAAGATTTGATCAAAATCATAAGTGACACACAAAAAAATACTCAAATAGAGCTTCCAAAATCATTTACAAATTCTGAAACATGGAAAGTAAAACAGGAACGCCCCATCGAGATTATTGATGGGCAACATCGCTTGTTGGCTTTTGACGATGACGAGATATCCGGTGATTACGAATTACCAGTAGTTGCATTTTATGGACTGGATATTAGTTGGCAGGCATATCTATTTTGGACGATCAACATTAAGCCAAAACGAATCAACCCAAGTTTAGCTTACGATCTTTATCCATTACTGCGTACAGAGGAATGGTTGGAGCAGTTTGAAGGGCATAAAGTTTACAGAGAAGTTAGGGCACAGGAACTTGTTGAAATGCTTTGGTCAGAAGAGAAGAGTGCATGGTATCGAAGAATTAATATGTTGGGAGAAAGTGGCGGCCCTTCAGTTACTCAGGCTGCGTGGATTCGAGCTCTTACTAAAACTTTTATCAAATCATTTGAGGGAGGAAAGAAAAATAAAATTGGAGGATTGTTTGGTGCGCCGGTTGGAAAAGACAAAATTGCAATTCCTTGGAATCGCGCTCAGCAAGGAGCGTTGTTGATCCATTTATGGAATGAGATAAGTGAGGCCGTTGAAAATTCCAAAGAAAGATGGGTAAAGGAGCTTCGTGATAAAAAGAAACAAGAATACAAGCGAGGGATTGATGGAGATGTTGCTTTATTCGGGCCGTATTCGTTGTTGACTAATGACCAAGGTGTCTCCGTGGTTCTAAATATTAGCAATGACCTCCTCTTTCTGGAGAAAGACAAGCTTAACCTACAGGAGTGGGAATTTGATGCCGAGGGTAGCGTTACCGAAGCGCTCAGTTCACTTACAAAAAAACAAAAAAAGTTATCAGAATACGTATCTCGTCTCGCTAAAGCGATAGCAACTTTTGACTGGAGAACATCTGCAGCTGTGGGCTTAACGGAAAATGAACGGACGCAGAAACTTTCTTATAGAGGTGGTAGTGGGTATAAGGAATTTCGCAGGCAACTTCTTAAGCATCTTATCAATGATGCTCATTTTGGTGACTCTGCAAAGGAGATCTATCAAGCTCTAGGATATGCCAAGGAAGACACCAAAAAAATCAAATAACACCTTTCCTTCGAATGCATATTCAAGGGAAGCGACCCAGGCAACCTTCAATAGACTGAAGGCTTATCTTGATGATGATCGCTGGCTTGCGCGAGGGAATCGATATGCGATCAAATGTGTTGATCGTATTCGAAAGGACTATAAGCAAGACTCTAGAACGAAAGTAATTACAAACGATATAGTCGAGAAGCATCTTGCTGAATATATAGCTGCTTCTGCGCCTGTCCACGCAATAGATGGGTGGGGTTTTTTAGGGAAAGCAATCGCAAGTCACTCAATTGGAGATATTGAGGCATGTAAGCATTTTGCTTATTATGCGCAGCTTCGAGCTGTCATGTCACTGATGGCCAGTGAAGGTATTGGAGTTTTTGATAACAAGCATTTTGCAATAAAGAATGCGGATCGGAGAACTTCGTCTGTGACAGCCCCGAAAAAGAGTTCCACGCATGATTTTGCAGGTTCGCAGTTTAGATCATGGGCAAAATCAAAGAGTTCCGGAGCTCTGCTTGAGAAGATAATTCGACCCAGAGGTATCTCTCTTGAGGAATGGTTTAAGGAAATTTCACCAACAAAAGTTAGTTGGCTGGCTCAAGACTGGCTTGATCATTGGGGATATGACTTAAATAAATTTAAGAAAGATCAAGATGCTCGAAACAGAGCAAGTTATAGACCAACAATTCTAGACCGTGACTTAAATTATCGAAACGCTTCAGTTGTAAGTGACTCGATTGAACTTGTGGATGCGATCTGGAGAATGTGTTCACCTGATAGCGTCGGTGGTTTCAGCCTGGATTTGCAGCTAATGAGAGTTAGTTGGGATGAATATTCGCGTATGAGAGGAACGACTCCGACTCGAGCTGATAGAGAAAAGGTTTTAAGTGACTTAGGTATCTTGCAACCAGAATTAGGTAATCTAGTCGACTTTTTTGAACGTACAACTTCATCCGTAGATTCAATCATCTTAACTGAAGCACGTAAGAAAGGTTCACCCGAAGATGTCGATTATCACTCGCAAATGCTATGTCGTGCCACAATTCTGCTACGTCTTGCCACTGGGGCATCAGCTTCTCTTATAGCAAAGGCTAAGTTCGATAAGGATGATTTGAAGTTTTGGTCAGATTTTGTTGGTGAGAACTCGGGCTTGTGGGAGTCAGGTGCTCCAAACCCTATTACAGATATGTGGAACGAAGTTGAAGAAGCTTTGCATGACCTCAACGTTAAAGCACCCTCAATTAATAATCATTATAAATGGCGTTCTGAACTCGCAAATGAAGTACTGACCTTGTCTGGGTGTGAGCGTATTGGTTTAGCCCGATTTTGCCTATGAAATACATGGGCTCAAAACGTTATATGTTAAATAACGGTCTTGGTACTTTGATACGAGATCAGTTACCTCATGCTAACAGGGTGATAGATCCATTTTGTGGAGCAGGATCAGTAATTCAATTTGCAGCAAAGAATTCTGATAAGGAGATAATTGCCGGCGATCTTCAGCAGTATGCAATTGTACTCGCAAGGGCTGTTATTGAACGTACAAAGCCAGTTGATGTGCCTATGTTACAGACTAGTTGGTTACTTAAGGCGGAAGAACAACTGTCGAGATCTAAGCTTTTTCTGCAAGCAAAGAAGAACGACATTAATTATTCCCAAAATGTAGAAGAGTGGGTAAAAAAATCTCGCCAACTATGTGAGATTCCTTCAAAGATTGGACCTGTATGGGGTGCTTACGGTGGTCATTACTTCAGTCCTAAGCAAGCGCTTATTATTGATTATCTTATTAAGTGTTTGCCTGAGAAGACCACTGACCGGAATGTCTGTTTAGCTGCCCTGATAACTGCAGCTTCAAGATGTGCTGCAGCTCCGGGACATACAGCCCAGCCTTTTCAACCTACTGAAGGTGCTTCTAAGTTTATAAAGATCTCTTGGAACATGGATGTGCTCAAGTCTTGTTTAAATGCTTTGACTGAGATCGCACCGCTACATGCCAAAACAAATGGTGCTGCATATGTTGGAAGCGCTGAGAAGCTCACACAAAAAATGCAAAAAGGAGATCTGGTAATAATTGACCCTCCTTATTCAGGGGTACAATATAGTCGTTTTTATCATGTATTAGAGACCATCGCGCGTGGCAAATGCGGAAAGGTAGAAGGGGTAGGGCGTTATCCTGTATTGTCAGAGCGCCCTCAGTCGTCTTTTAGTAATGTTGGTCAATCTGTCGAAGCTCTCGATATTCTTCTAAAAAAGTTATCAGAGAGAGAAGTTGTCGTAATTTTTACTTTCCCTAAGGGCGATTGCAGTAACGGTTTATCCGGAAAGGTGATTGCAGACAGTGCAAAAAAGTATTTCACAATAGATAAAAAGAGCAGAACACACCATCATGTAGTGAAGGGTAAGTTCAGCACTTTAGGTGGAAATAATAAACTTAAACTAAAAAACAACGAGGTTAAAAGATCTCGAGTGACCTCTGAGGAGCTTATCCTCCTTCTTAAGCCGAGAGTATCAAAGTCAGTATCACGTAGCAAACAAAAACAAAAGATAAAAACACGTAAGAGCTATGCACAATATCGGTAAAAAGATAACTATATATCTCGTTACAGGACTTCCAAAAGGAGTTCGAGAGGCCCGTATCGATCAGTGGAGTGGTAAAGCAGTTTGCGGTCCTCGAAACGCATTAAAAGAGATAATCGCTTTGCCTGAAGTTGAGTCGGGCGCATGTATATATTTTCTTATAGGCATTCCAGATGACGGAGGGTTGCTTGATGTATATGTTGGAGAAGCAGATGGGTTTAAAGAAAGAATTAAACACCATGACTACAAGAAAGAGTGGTGGCAAGACGTTGTAGTATTTGTCAGTCAAGATAAATCACTTACAAAAACGGGAATTCAGTATCTTGAGAGTGTTTGTATCGAGCGTCTAAAGCAGATTGGCAAATGTAATCTTAAGAATGGTAATAGTCCCTCTCTACCTACAACGCCTAAGGAAGACTTAAGTGGTCTCGAACTGTTTTATATGAATCTTGCAACAATTATGCCCTTGCTTGGTTATGATATCTTTGTTCAAAACGAAAAATCACCTGGTAAGAATACGGTAGAGAGTCCAGTTTTTACGTGCAAGAAAGGAGTGAATATTGTTGCGGAAGCATATTTACTCGAAGATGGAAAAATGCGTGTTTTAAAAGGGTCAAAAGCGTCAGCAGAAGAAACACCTTCTTTTCAAAGCCATCCATATAAAAAACTAAAAAATGAGTTAATAAAAATCAATCGCTTGGTACCTCAAGGTGACATTCTTATCTTTTCTGATGATTACGTTTTTGACAGCTCAAGCGCTGCATCAGCCGTTATACAAGCTCGATCTTCACCGGGACCTATAGAATGGAAACTGAAAAAGGGAGGTAAAACTTTGAGAGAGTATCTAAACTCAAAGATTCAATGAGAGTTATAACTGCAGAAGCCATATTTTAATCTTCTCAGGTATTGAGACACGTCGCTTTAAACACTTCATACAACAGTATAAGTTATTGATCTCACGCAATTTTCACGACCCTTTTTGTATCCTTCATAGCGTGAAAAACACCCGTGTCTTCAAGCAAGAAACGGGCGTTTTTCATTTTCTTATCAGCTCATAACAAAAACTATGACTTATAAGAACACGCAGGTTCTCACAGGATTCTCGATCATTATGGCCGCCGCGGTACTTGCCGCCGCTGCAGCATCCCTCCCATCTCAAGCTGCTGCAGACAATGGGTCTAAGGCAATGAAGCTTGATAACGGGCTCTCAGTATCAATTGGAACTAACGGCAACGTGCTCGTGCGAGGTGCGGAAGTGGAAAAGGTCTCAGGAGGCGTCGTGACCGCACGAACTGCCTGGGGCGACACGGATATATCCTGGCGCGTCCAAACGGATAGCGATACGGATATCCTTACCAAGTCCGGATCTAACTCGTCCTTCGCTGACGTAACCGTTGGCGACGAGATCAGCTTCAGCGGATCGCTTGATTCCAATGACGGCTCCTTCGCTGTCGATGCAAGCGTCTTGAAGAACTGGTCTGAAGACGATGAGGATGACAAGCCACAAGGAAATGCGTGGGGTTCATGGAAGAAATGGGGCGACAAGGTCTCTAACTCCTTCAGCTTCTGGCATAAATAGCCAAAGCTCTCTAAAAGGCATCTGACGCACAAACCCGGCTTCTGCCGGGTTTGTTGTATAGCGATCTCCACGCTTCATAAAAAGCGCATACGGGCCCTTGGTACAATTTAAGATATGTCACATTCAGCAACTGCATCAACCATTATCAACGCCCCCAAGGAGAAGGTTTGGGACGCCCTTACCAAGCCTGAGCAGGTAAAGGAGTACTTCTTCGGGACAGATCTCGTCACTACCTGGGAGCCAGGAAGCCCGGTGTATTTCAGGGGCGAGTGGGAAGGGAAGAAATACGAGGATAAGGGAACAGTGCTCACCTTCAACCCGCCCGAGAGCATGTCGTATGACTACTGGAGCAACTTAAGCGGAGACGAGGATATCCCTGAAAACTACCAGCTCCTTTGCTACACCCTGGAGGACGTTCCAGAGGGTACGAAAGTAACGATCGATCAGTCGAACGTGGACACGCAAGAACGCGCTGATCACTCAGCGGAGAACTGGAAGGGGGTCCTCAAAGGACTGAAGTCGTTTGTTGAAGGAGCTTAGGCTCGCTTCACGTTGCCTGCGTACGGGCCCTTCTTGCTCGGGATCACAGTGAAGGTGACTTTGTCGCCTACCTTGAGTTCCTTGAAGTCGACTCCGACGACGGCATCTGCATGGAAAAACAGTCGGTCCTTGAGACCTACGCGCTTGATGAAACCTGATGATCGGTCGCCGAGTTCAGCGATAACGCCTTTGTTGTGCATGGAAAAGAGAGTTTGTGTGACGTACCAGGTGCCGAAAGCGCCCTTTCGGGCGCTTTCGATTGTCGGTTAGACGCGGCTGACGCGAACTGCCTTGGGTCCTTTCGGGCCCTCCTCAACTTCGAAAGTCACCGAGTCGCCCATCTGAAGTTCTTCGAACTTCACGTTCACGAGTTCGTTGAGGTGGAAGAAGAGATCTTTTTCCACTCCGTCTCGCTTGATGAAGCCGAAGCCTTTTTCAGTCAGGCCCGCAATTGTTCCTTGCTGCATGAGAGTCGTATGTGTCGATACACCTGATAAACATCAAGTGCAGGAGGCTGACCATCGAAACCCGACTCGCTTCTTGTATACAGCTCTGCGATTGACCTACGGATACTAACGTAAAAGAGGGATTTCGTCAATCAAACACCTGTTCCGGGTACACATGCTCTATCTCAGGCAGCACGTCAGGGATGGTGCTCACGGTCTCTACTGTTCCTGCTTCCTGGTCGATATAGAGGAGCGCGCTCGCCACATTGTTGTCATAGCGCAGTTCCTCAAGGCGAAGAAGCGGGTTCACGTTGAAGGTCAGGCGGTATTCTCCGGTCGGAAGATCAGTGATATCCAAATCCTGGTCCGGGTAGTCGTAGAAGTAGGTGTCACCCCAGCCGATCGAGACTCCTTGGAGCTCTTTCCAGCACACCTTGTAGAGCGCGTCTTCTGAGCGGTTAGGAAGATCGAGCGCGACCCGGCTGATGTCGCGGAGGCAGAACGTCGCCTTCTCGCTCCAGGTTCGCTTCTCGCTCTCATCTCCTTCGGTCGAGAGCGAGTACTCTACGAAATCGCTGTAATGGTAATGGAGATGCTCTTGGTGCCAAAGGAAGTTCCCGACGATCCTGTCTCGGTACGCGTCATCGTTTCGGTAGATGCGCTGGAACACGTCACGCTCGATGTCTTCGCGGATTCCTGCGGTAGCTTCGTCTGCGCGAAGCTCCATGACTCCGTCGCCTTGGTTGTAATAGACGGTACTGAAAAGAAGATAAGTTCGGCCGGCAGATTCCTGGACAACGACATCTTGGGGCGGAAGGGGAACAAGATCAGGGAGCAAATCTCCTGAAGCGCGTCGTTCATCCAGAACCTCTTGGGTTTCTGGCACGATCACTTCTTTCTTAGGAGCGTTCTCCATAATGGCAAACGCCGCTACCGGTATCAGGGCTACCAGCAGGAGAATGAGAAGGGGATGGCGACGAATCGTTCCTTTTATATCGTGGGACATGAAAGTATCAGAACTTAGTCCCCTCATAATGACCTTGAAACGAGCTAGATGCAATTCGAACTAGTTCATCAAGGCTTCATGCAAAGTTGCTATATTCTTGCCATACTTACTCTATGAACATATTCCATCGCTTGGGCGTCATCGCCTTCATCGCTGTCTTCTTTATTCTTTCGCTTCCAGCTGCTACTAACGCTCAGTCGAGGAACCGTTCCTATGATCGCGACGCATGGGAGCAGTGGCGTGAGCAGTGGGAAGATTCTGAGGAAGGAGACTCAGATGACGGGGACGAAGACAACGAAGAGCGCTATTCGGAGTCCCGCCGCACTTCAAGCGCGATGCGAAATAAGATAAACGACCTTGATGAGGACGCGGTCGACAATATACCGATCCCGATACTCTTTGGCGTCGAGGTACGAGACCTCTTCCCGAACTTCGGAGATCCTCGAGACGGAGGAAGTCGCTCGCACGAGGGCTTCGACATCATGGCCGCCGAAGGCACGCCCATCGTCTCCCCGACTGAAGCAGTCGTGCTCCGGACGAGCAAGGGATCAAGCGCAGGAAACTATGTCACGACCGCAAACCCGGGCGAGGAAACCTTCGTCTACATGCACCTTGATGAGATTGCAGACATCGATGACGGGGACGTGCTCAAAGTAGGAGACATCATCGGCTACGTCGGTAACACCGGAAACGCTTCCGGAGGACCAGCGCATCTCCACCTTGAGATTCGCGATGATGATCGCGATCCGACCGACCCGTACCCACGCCTCTCTCGCGTCTTCTCGCTTGAAGACAAGATGGAGTATCTCGAAGACATTCTCAAAGACGTCGATGACGAAGAGGAATTCGCGGAGTTCCTAGTCGCCCAGTACCGAAACGATTTCGTAGCAGCGCGTAACGCCTCTATCGAACTTCCGGAAGAGATTGAAGACGCGCTTGGAAGTTCAGCAGGGATTGTTGTCACGGCAGCAGCCGGAGACGATCTTACGCTCGGTTCACAGGGCGCGAAAGTCACCGCGCTCCAAAGCTTCCTGATCTCAAACAACGCAGGGGTGAGCGCCCGTGCGCTTGCAAACGCTGGCGCAACCGGCTACTTCGGCCCCATCACGCAGCAGGCGCTTATCGAATACCAGAAATCAGCTGGCATCACGCCTGCAACCGGCTACTACGGCGCAACGACCCGCGCACGCATTCTGAAGACCGAAGTGCCTAAGCCCCCAACCGCAAGCTCGTCAGCCTCAGAAACGATTCCTGCTCCTGCAGGACAGATGCCAACGACTGACCTCGTGCTCGGTTCTCGCGGAAGCGCAGTCGTGTGGCTCCAGGACTACCTCATCAAGAAGAGCGTCGGCCTTGCAGCAGAAGACCTTAAGAAGGCTACCGCAACCGGCTACTTCGGTGCGATCACGCAGAAAGCCCTCATGGAGTACCAGAGCGCAAATAGCATCACTCCTTCAAACGGAAACTTCGGTCCAGAAACGCGAGCGCATATCGCGGCGACCGAAGCCCTCTAAGCCACAATGAACTCAGGACGCATCATCGGGTTTATCATTCTTGGACTCTTCCTCTTATTCTTCTGGTTCCTCATGGAGAAGGGAGCAGAAGTAGCGCCTGAAGTGCCCATCGAAACAGTGGAGAATGAGCCCTACGGCTACCGCTTCTCGCATTCTTCCGGCTATTCAATGTATGACCACGGCTCTGAGTATCTTTCAGTCGGGACACCGACCGAGGATGGGTTCGAGTCTGCAGTTGACCTTATCGTGAGCGAGAACGGAACGGACACGACGTTCGAAAGCTTCGATGCGTTCGCGCTCTCTCGGGCACAGACCTTCTGCGCCGCAGACGGGCCGGGCGAATCGATGAGCTGCACGGACATCATGGAGCGCAACTCCTTCACGACCGAAAGCGGTCTAAAAGGAGAAGAGCTCTATCTAACCTTGGTCCGTACCAACCTGCGAGACGGCACATCGGTCGAAGGAAGGTTCGGCCCCGTGTTTGTCTTTGACATAAGCAATCACGCGATGGGCTCTGAGTATGCGGCGCTGTTCGTGTATGAGCCTCTCTACTCCTTCTTCGAGAACCCGAACCCAGACCTCGTGCGCGATATCGCAGCATCAGTGGAAACCTTCGAACCGAGGCGCTGACCCCGTGCTATCCTAGTGCGCATGACCCCCGACCTACTCGTGTTTGGCCCGCTTGAGATGCAGTTCACGTTTAGCCTCGTGCTTGCCTTGGTGCTCGGGCTTGTGATCGGCGCTGAGCGCGAGACGCGCGGCAAGGATGCCGGCATCTCAACGCACATACTCGTTATCGCAGGAGCGATGCTCTTTACGCTTATCTCCAATATCGTTGACCCGCTCTCAACCTCCCGCATCGCTTCCCAGATCGTCGTTGGTATCGGCTTCCTTGGCGCCGGCCTCATCTTGAAGGATGGCGTTACGGTCCGTAACCTCACGACCGCGGCAAGTCTTTGGTTTTCAGCTGCGGTTGGTATGGCAATCGGCTACGAGTTCTACACAATAGCGATCATCGGAGGCATTGCGGCAGTCATCATCCCTCGCATCCCAAGCCTCAATAAGCACGGAGGTGAATAACGCTCCTTTCTCCTTTTCTTCGGGCTACCATTACCTCTATGAGCCTGCGCCGCGGTCTTTTGCATAACGCTTTCCAAAACGAGAAGGCGAAGGTCTTCTACGTTGTTAACGACCTGGTTGCGCTTGTCATCCTCGCTTCCGTCACGACTGTCATTTTGGAGACGGTTCCTGAGCTCTTTTCTCGCTACCAAGGCGTCTTCGTCACGATAGAAATCTTCTTCCTAGTCTTCTTTACGGTCGAATACATACTGCGCATCTATACCGCACCCAATAGGCTCAAATACATATTTAGCCCGCTTGGTCTTTTGGACGCCATCGCGCTTCTACCGAGCCTCTTCCTGCTTGGCGCGACGACCGAGCTCCATCTCCTATGGGTGTTCCGCCTCCTTCGCATCTTGCGATTGCTTCGCACCGCGCGATTGGTACGCTTCCTTGCTCCACGGAAACAGGACCGCGAGCGGATCACTCGCATTGCAAGCAATGTCCATTGGATCAACATAGAGATTTATCTCTTTGCGCTCATGCTTGTCGTCGTATTCTCGGCGACCCTCATGCACTTTGCTGAAGGCATGCTTCCCGGAAGCCACTTCGCCACTATTCCTGACGGCATGTGGTGGGCGATCGTGACTATCACCTCGGTAGGGTATGGAGACGCGGTACCAGTCACTGCGCTTGGAAAAGTGATCGCATCAGGCACGATGCTCGCGGGCCTCGCGCTCTTTGGCATCATGCTCGTGGTTGTCGGCAAGAGTTTGCAGGAAGCCCTGTTCGGGTCCGAGGTTGTAAGTCATAAGAAATAATATGGCAGACGCATCTGGAGCAGAAGCTTTTACTGCAGGCGCACCTCCTTCTGAAGAAGCGCTCACGAAGAAGTATGGAGAGAAGATCGAACTCTTCCCGATCACGCATAGCTCGCAGGGACTTATTCCTATAGACCAGCTCCAGGTCATTCTCGCCGGTCGCCCGCTTGAAGTGCGAAAGATCTTGGAAGTAGATTCAAGCGCCAGACTCTATGGCTTTACTTTTTTCATAGACGGCAAGCTCTATCTGGAAACGCATCGGGAGCCGACCCTGGGAGCCGCCGCAAAGCGCGTTATGGCTGCTTTGCAGCAGTCTGCGTAGTCCCTTGTATCAACAGCTTGCAGCTACTACCCGAGGAGTATACTGAAGGGGTACGTTATAAACCTTATTGTTATCCATGAACAACATTCTTGATTGCCAGTGCTCGAGCAAGTGGGCAGGTTTTGCTCCGCTCGTGCTTCGCCTTGTCACAGGTATTATTTTCGCTCTTCACGGTTATCAGAAACTCACGGAAATGGGCATCGCAGGAACTGCAGGATTCTTGGATGGGATCGGATTCCCAGCCGCACCGTTCTTCGCAGTCGTCCTCATCGTTGCTGAACTTCTCGGCGGTATCCTCCTTATCCTCGGCGTATTCACGCACTGGGTAGCTAAGATCCTCGCTGTTGTCGCAGTCGTCGCTTTGGTGACCGTTCACCTTGGAAACGGCTTCTTCATCTCAGGAGGAGGCTACGAGTACATCCTTCTCATCCTTGCCGCTTCTATCTCCCTCATGATCACTGGTCCAGGGAAGTGGGCGCTCGATGGAAAGATCTTCAAGCGAGGAGAGTAGTCACTCTTCGCGAAGCATAAAGGCCCCGTAAGGGGCTTTTGTGCTATTCACCTCTCCTTCATCGGAGGGTAGGTACTATTTTCTCCGTACCGATCCGACAGCGTGTCGGATGCGGGGGCCTAGCTAATTAACACCTCTACTATTTATGACTCTACGTAAGATCCTTACGGCGCTTACGGTGGTTGCGCTTGTTCTTCCAGCAGGAGCAAGCCTCGCCGCCGAAGCTAACGACACCAGAGGAAGTGCAGCACTTGAAGTACAGGGAACAGGCGGAGGTGCAACCATTGACCTCGATGCCAGTGTTTCTGGCGACGCTGCTACCGGAACGGAAGCAGAAGACACAAGCGACACGAACGAAACGAACGCAGGCACAGACGGCTCGCTTCGCGTGAATGCGCTTGGCATTCCTGTCCTTACGTCAGCGCAGGTGACAACTGACGCAGACCTCGAGCTCTTCCGAGAGAACATGCGTCTTGAAGACAAGAATGTCGCAGCAGTGAACCTCGACTCTGAGGAAGAGGTTACAGTCGAGTACTGGCACAAAGGACATCTGCTCGGACTCTTTCCCGTCAGCATTAAGTCAACGACTTCTGTCATGGAAGGCAGTGATGGACGAGCAACGGTGCAGACCCGGATGCCGTGGTGGAACTTGTTTGTGACTGGCACCGGACGCATTGGAAGCTCGGTTGATTCCTCGCTTGGAGGGTCAACGACCTTGCAGGGAGACTTCGGCCTCTCTGCAGACGCAGCTGCACGGGCACGGGTGCTTGAAGCGATCGCACGGGCGCATGCGCAAGCCTCAACGAAGACAAGTGCTGCGGTAATTCAATAGCGCAGACAAAGAAAAGCCGCTCTTTTGAGCGGTTTTTCTATGCACCAGCGTATCTTCTCCCCGAGAAAACAGGTGGTACGATGAACCTATGCAAAACAATACTATGGCTTGGATCTTGGGAATCGTGCTTGTCGTCGTCCTCATTGGAGGAGCCTATTACGTAGGCAAGAAAGAAGCCGTTGCGCCGACAACGGAGACGCCAACCGAAACGACGCAGGACACGACCTCGGAGAAAATGATCGCGCCGAAGTGGACCTTTATCGACAAGGGCGAGGATGCGCAGACAGGCGCCCCTATGACGCAGGTGTCAGTTACGTTTGCGGGAACGACCCGCGATCTTGGCGTGCATCAGGGATCGTGCTCTACCATCGAAGGATCGTCCTGGACCTTGGTTGATGGAGAACTATCCGGCGCCATCTGCTGGTTTGCAGGAGGCGGAGTTGAGTTCGGCATCTTCAAGGAAGGAAACAATTATGTAGTGAAGCAGGGAGACTTGGATGAGGGAAGCGCGGAAGACCCGGGTCTTCGCGGTAACTTCCGAACGCTCGTAACTTTCTAATCATATGAAAACAGTCATAACAGCAATCGTCGTCGTACTCGCGCTTATCATCGCCGGCTATTTCTTCTACGCAGGGATGATGCCGTGGCAGCAGCAGGGAGCTCCGCTGGGGGTTAACTTCTACGCAAACGGCACGCAGGGAATCTCATTCGAGTATCCGCAGACCTACATCCTCACGGAGCGCGAAGTCGGAAACGCCGAGCGCGCCCACTACGCCATCACGCTCATCCACGAAAGCGATGCGCAGCCTCGGGAAAACTCCGAAGGGCCTCCAGCAGTCGCAATCGACATCTACGAGAACACGACCAATCAGACCTTGGAGCAATGGCTCACCACGAGCGAATCGAACCGCAATCTTGGCAGCAGCGCTCTGGTCGAGCGAACGGTCGACGGGGCAGACGCCGTCTCCTACCACTGGTCAGGCCTCTATGAGGGCGACACGACAGCATTCCTCCACAATGGATCGATCGTCGTTGTCTCAGTGACGTATATCGCTCCAGAGGATGAGATACGAGCCGTGTACGTAAAGATCCTGAGCTCGCTTGACCTTGTTCCCTAGGGCTCAGCCAATCTTCACGAGAGAGGAGTATCCTTAGAGGATATGCACTTCAACAACCTGACAGGCCTTCAGAAGCTTCTTCTTGGCGTTCTCCTTCTTATCCTTATCGGCCTTGGTGCGAGCATGCTCTTTGGAAGAGAGGGAACGGAACTGCTTCCGGAAGAAGAAAAGGCTGCGCTTATCCCGGGACCCCGGAGCTTCGACGGAACGTATGAGTGCCTTCCGCATAGAGATACGAGCGGACCGCAGACGCTTGAATGCGCGTTTGGCATCCAAACCGATGACGGCGATCACCACGGCCTTAGCTTGACCGCGCTCGCGCCTTCGCTTGCCGATACGCTCCAGACCGGAACTCGCATACGCGTGCAGGGCGTGTATGTGCCAGTGGAAGCACTGAGCTCTGACGCCTGGCAGCGCTATGACATAGAAGGCATTCTCCAGGTGGATACCCTGGAGCTCATATAAGCGGTGCTAGACTTATACGCATAACAAACTAATCATTTCCCTATGGAAGTACCTATCAACTATGTAGCGGTTCTGCTTGCGGTCGTAGCTGCGGTTATCATCGGGGTGCTCTGGTATGGGCCTTTGTTCGGTAAGGCGTGGATGAATCTTATGGGATTCACTGCTGAGAGCATGAAGGCCATGAAGATGAGCCGCACAGGAGCGTTCATCGGTATTATCGTCATGTCATTCTTGACGGCATACGTGCTTGCGCACGGTCTTGTCTTTGGCAACGCCTACCTTGGCATGTCAGGAGTCGGAAGCTCTATGATGGGAGCATTCTGGTACTGGCTCGGGTTTGCCGTTCCTCTCACTGCGGGATCGTATTTGTGGGAAGGAAGGTCTTGGAAGCTGTGGGCCTTGAACGCGGCGTACTACTTGGTGTCGTTCCTTGTTATGGGCGCGATACTCGGAAGTTTCGCTTAGGCGTCTCCATTCCTGCAGGCAGCGTGCGAAAGGTAATTGAATAGCGAAGGCCTTCAACGGCCGGGATTGAATGCTGGAAGTTCCAGCGGCTTTCGCTTTGCATGATGTACGCGCTCCGGGGCTCAAGCGGAATCGCGATGATGTCCTTAGTGCTTCTCTTGGCTCCTCGCATACGGGAGTTGATGGGCCGAAGACGCATCTTGCACCAGCTTCCAAGCGAGATGCCGATGACCGTATCGAAGGTCTCGTTGTCTCGGTGCCACCCGATCGCGCTCCCGGGCGAGTATTCGGTCACCAGAGCCTCGACCACCCGCGTAACGGGAAGATCGAGCCACTTGGCGACCTTGCGCTGGATGGGACGCAGAAAGATCGGAAGCGGCGGGCCTTTCATAAGCTTCTCTTTCTCAAAGTCATAGCTCCAGCCGAAGTTCATGACGCGCCGCTTAGCGGCGTATTCCTCGGTCAGCGGATGCTCGAGAGGAAGATCTTCAAAGTAGCCAATGAGCTCGCGCTCTTCGGCCTCGGTAAGGAATTGCGGGCGATACACGAAGCCGTTCGGGAGCGTCGTCCCGATATCAAAGAGAGTTCCTTGGTCTTTAGCTCGCGGCATGGAGAGCTATTGTAACAAAGCGGTCATATCTTAATCCTCACCTCATCAAGGCTTTCGTATGGTTTGCGTCTAGAGGTCGATTTTATCCGGAACTCACACTGCCCATCTTTATGCTTTATGACGGAACTCGCCGGGATAACGGCGACAGCGAACGCGATCCGAATACGACGGGCGATGACGGCGGAACGGCCGGCACGACAAGCGGAGGAGAGGACACGGAACGAACGGACGAGATGTAGACCCCTATAAGGGGAAAGAAAAAGGCGCGAGAACTCTCGCGTCTTTTTCTATTCACGTATTCTTCAGGCGCCTTTGTGTATGCTTTCAGCTATGAAAGCACCACAACACACAACCGGAAACGAGTTCTGCATGTGCGCTTCCTGCGGCGGACCCTCATACACGACGCTCGACTTCAGTAGCGTCTTCGATTCCGCACCGCTCTTGGCTTCTTAGTAATCCCAGCTGAGATCTGCGAAGCCAAAGGGAAGACAGAAATAGCAAGAATGGTCTAGGACGATTGGAATTCTAGTCTAAATCCTCGATAGCTATACCAATCTTTGAATAGACTTCCTTCAATACAGACTCACGAGTCGGGTTACCTCGAACATCAATAGACATTGCTCGTAATACTGCCTCGCCATGGCTTAAGCTGAACTTACTCTGTTCCTCGAGTTTGTCTGAGAGATTATGGGCGGCTCGAAGGATCATCTGACCTCCAGCTTCCTCGTTCGGGTCGCCTTCCAAAGAAACACGCTTTAGTTCAACGGTCCAAAGTATGGCCAGGAGAAGACTATCCATGTCTTTAAAAGGATTAAACCTGTCAGAGAGTAGATACGAGGTAAGTCCAGGAGACTGATAAATAGCATGCTTTATGATTTCGGCTAAACCTATCTGAATCTGGTCTGTTGAGAGGTAAGAAAGGAAGTCCGGATCAATGATAACTAATGACGGTTCGTAGAAGCTCTTGTATGCGTGTTTTACATAGCTTCCGTTCTCAATCTTATTGACGCGTACCTTGCCTCCAACCGCTGTATCAGACATGGAAAGGACTGTCGTTGGTACAAGCACAAGATCCAAAGACAGCTTCTCTGCGATATACGCGGCACAATTGAGAATGATCCCTCCTCCAACGGCAACGATACGCTGATTTTCAGATGTCAGCTTATTAGCAAGATCATCTAGATAGTCCAAGGTCTTCAGCTCACCCTCTATGGGGTTGAAGACCAGGAAGCGCCCAACCTTATCTTTATACGTTGCTAGGTATGGCTCCACCGCTTTATCTATGAGCAAGAGGTCACTGCTTTTAAAAGAGAACTGGCTAAGACCTTGAACTACTAATTTATAGTGAGGCAATGTGCTGTAGCGAGGGTGATTGGCAGGTATAGAAAATAGGAGCGGCTCATTTGCTCTTGGGTCAAAGCCAGGAGAGGCGAGACCCGTAGACCATTTGTGGTCTACGGGCAGCGATCTCTCTAAGAGCTCTTCGTATGACGCTAGGCGCATTTTCGTATCTTACTACGGAGCTTCGCTAGACGGGACTTGTCTATACGGTTTCTGTCGGCTCCTTAGCGAAGCGCGCACGTACTGACTTGCCTGGCCAGCGATGGTAGAGGACGGGGATGAGTACGAGCGTGAGAACGGTTGAGAACGCAAGACCGAACATGATGGTGAACGCGAGTGGTCCCCAGAGCGCCGAGGCAAGAGAAAGCGGAATCATACCGACGACCGTCACGATGGTCGTGAGGATGATCGGGCGGAAGCGGGAAGCCGCAGCTTCAACCACAACGTCAGTCAATGTGCGTCCCGGGTGCTCTCGCCCGATGCGCCCGATCGAGTCCATGAGAATTATGGCGTGGTTAATGATGACGCCCGCGAGCGCTATGATGCCGAGCATCGATGGGAAGGAAAGAGGGGCGCCCGTTACCATGAGCCCAATCAAGGCTCCAATAAGGGAGAGCGGCACCACGGAAAGAAGGTAGAGGGAGAGGCGGAAGGAGTTGAACTCGAGCACGAGGATGGCGAGCATGAGCGCGATGCCGGCCAAGAAAGCGACACCCATTTCTGCAAACGACTGGTTCACGTCTTCGGTCTCGCCGCCGATCTTCATCTCGACGCCAGGGGCGAGCGGCTCTTCGCTCATGCGCTTGTTGAAGTCGGAAACCAATTGCAGCGGGTTTGCGGTCGGGACGGCGCCTGCTTCTACGGTTGCGACGCGCGTGCCGTCTTCGTGCCGTATCACGCTTTCCGCCTGCTCGTACTCGATGCTTGCGATCGAGGAGAGGGGGATATAGCCAGTAGCGCTCGGGATCCCGAGCGAGCGCACTGCGTCGATGGTCGTGTGATTCGTCTCTTCAGGGCTCTGATAGTTCGGGTTCAGATCAAGCTTGGTGCGCACTTCGATCTCTTCTCCGTTTGCCCGGATGGTCGCTGCTTCGCTTCCAAAGAGGGCAGCGCGAAGGGTCGCAGAGACTACGGCAGGAGAGACACCGGCTGCTGCGGCTTTTGCCGTATCAAGGCGGACCACAAACTCAGGGCTATCGTTACGCGTTGATGTCGTCACGTTCACCGTTCCTGGCATATCAGCAAGGATGCGCGCGGCGCGCTCCGTCGTCTGTGAAAGAGCGGACAAGTCGTCTCCGGTAAAGGTCACGAGGACCGCGGCGCCCGTTGGAGGACCGCCTGCAGGCTCTTCGATCTTTACGCGTGCAGAGGTGACTTCTTTCACGCGCTCGCGAAGCTCAGAAACAACCACGGCGCTCGTCTCCTTACGATCCTTATCGAGGTTCAGTGTGATGTTGGCGACGTTTGCGCCTGAGCCTCCCGTTCCGCTAAAAAAGCTGCCAGATCCTACTTCAGACACGAAAGACGCGATGCGTCCGTCCGCATACAAGAGCTCCTCTACTTCGCGAACCGAAAGGTCCGTCTGGGCGAGCGTCGTCCCCTGAGGCTTCTCCACTTCGATGTACGCGAGATCGCTGTTTTCCGGAGGGAAGAAGATGACCTTCACTGCTCCGACCATCGGGAGGATCAAGACGAGAACGAACAATCCGATGATGCCCCAGAGGAAACGGTTCTCCTTCTTTCGGTCTCCGAGGATGCCGCGAAGGAACTTCTTGTACCACTCCTGCGCCTTCTCGTTATAGTCCTCCTGGATACGTTCGATGCGGCTCAAGGTCGGGCGGATGATGTAGAGGGCGTACAAAGGAACGAGACCAAGCGCCACAATAATCGAAGCAATGAGTACGAAGATAACGGTGTAAGGAATAGAGGCGACGAATTTGCCCAAGATGCCTGAGAGGAAGAACAAAGGTACGAATACCGCAACGGTGGTCATCGTGCCTGCGATAAGCGGCCAGGCGTATTCCTGGATCGCGGCGACCGCAGCTTCGCGCTTGTCCCCGTATTTCACGAGACGCGTGTGTATTGCCTCGACAACCACAATCCCCGAGTCGACCAAGATACCGATCGCAAGGATGAGCGAGAACAAGGAGATGAAGTTGATCGTGTTCCCGGACGCCGCGATGCCGATGAAGGCGATCAAGAACGAGAGCGGGATGGCAAGCGCTGCTGCAAGAGATTCTCTCCAGCCAAGAGTAAGGAGGAGCATGAGCATAACGAGCGCGGTCGTCTCAAGCCCGACGCGCGTGAGCTCGGTCAGGTCATGGTTCACATCATCTGCCGCGTCATACGAAATAACAGTCCGCGTTCCAGCCAAGGTCGTCTCTTCAAGCTCTGCAATCTTCTTTTTGATTTCTGATCCTATGGAAACGATGTTGCCTCCGCGGCTCTTGAAGACCGAGAAGGTAAGTGCAGGCTCTGACGGATTTCCTTCAACTGATACGCGTGAGAACGTGCGCGGGTCCTCGAGCCCGTTCACGACCTCTGCGACGTCTCGAATATAAATAGGTGCGCCGCCAGCTCCCCGAAGGGCAACGCCGGCAACGTCATCCGGGCTCGTGATTCCTGCTTCAAGCCGGACCGCGTACGCGATGTTGTCGACCGTGATGGACCCTGCAGGAGCGCCGATCCCTGAAAGGCGAAGCGCTGTCGTTATGTCTGAAAGGGTGAGTCCCTGCTGGCGAAGGCGTGCTTCAGAAACGATCACCTGCACTTCGCGGGCTCTCACCCCTGAGATCGAAACACTTGAGACGCCCGCAATGCGCTCGATCTCGTTTTGAATCTCATCTCCAAGGGCAGTGAGTTCTTCCGGAGCAAGGTCGCCAGACACCGATGCGATCATGATCGGCTGGTCGGCGAAGTTAACGTCAGTGACGGTAGGGTCTTCGGCGTCTGCAGGAAGTTCGGGGCGGACCTTATCAACTTCGTCTTTCAGAAGCTGGATGGAACGTTCGATGTTTGCTGAAGCATCGAACTCGACCGTGACGTTTGAAACCCCTCCGCCAGACGAAGAGGTAACTTTGGAAACGCGTTCAAGGCCGATGACCTTGTCTTCTATCTTGTCGGTGATGAGGCGCTCGACGTCTTCTGCGCCTGCGCCTGGGAGTATGGTCGTGACGATGCCGACCGGGATCTGCACCTCAGGCGAAGATTCCTTCGGAATGATGATAACGGCGTACACCCCTGCAAGCAGGAGTACGACAGACAACAGGATCGTGAAGTGATGCTTGTCGAGGAAAAACGTCCAGAACTTCGTCATACTACGGCGCCTCTATGATGGTGACTCGTTCGCCCTCGGCAAGGCCGCGTGCGTCTGCAACGATGCGAAGTGATGGATCAAGGGCTGTTGTGATCTCAATGCGTCCTCCGCGAACGGCACCAGTCTCAACCAGGATGGCTGCAAGGCGTCCTTCCTCGTTTACGGTAAAGACGACACGATCATCAGCGCGAAGCTTCACGCTTGCAAGCGGAAGGAGTATCGGGCCTTGGGTTACTTCGCTTGTGGCGGCACCAGGAAGCGCGACGCGAACCGAAGCGCCGTTCGTAAGATTGGATGACGCATCGATGGCGATACGGATCTCGACTTGCTTGGTGACCGGATCAAGCGCAGGGGAGATCGCCGTCACGATTCCCTCGTGTGTTTCTTCTACAAAAACTTTCGTACCGACTGAAAGCGCTTCTCGATCGGCTTCTGAGATATACGCGACTACTTCAAGCGCGTTGTTTTGCGCGACCGTTGCAACGTGGGTGAGCGCGGTGACGTAATCGCCTCGCTGGATTGGGAGGAAGTTTATCGTGCCGCCAATTGGAGCGCGTACGACGGTCTGCTCCAGGTTTGCCTGGGCCGCGCGAAGCGAACCAAGTGCTGTCTTTACGGATGCGTCTACGCTTGCGGTTGCGCCCACTTCGCCGCTTCGGAACGCCCCGCGCGCAGCTGAAAGGGAAGCAAGGACGCTATCGACGGTTGCTCTGGCTGACGCAAGTCCTGCAGCTTGCGCGGGGCTTGTTCCCGCGTCGCGGCGGTTTGCAGAGTCTGCAAGTCGAGTAAGGAAATCAGAGACGCGGCGCACCACTCGTTCCGCCTCGTCAAGCAAGGTTTGCGGATTCCGGTCCTCAGCGCCTTCCAAATTGCTCTGCCAAGTGTTCATCTCTCGCGAGAGTTCGGCGCGCTCGCGGGAGAGCCAGTTGCGGTCGGTGCCGTTGGCCGTGATGCGGAGCGTCGGACCGATGCCGGTCGGAGCGCCAAAGAACAGATCGATATCGTTTTCCATCGTGACGTCGATGTTGGTGTACGCGCTTCGGTACGCGTTTTGCGCGCTTATCACCTCCTCATCCAAGGAAGTCGCATTTCTCGCCGCGACTGCTGAGTCGTAATTTCCTTCAGCCTGGAGGACTGCAGCGCGTTCGCGCGCGTTCTCGAGGCTCGCGATCACGTAGCCTGCTGGCACGCTTGCGCCAAGGGAGGTGTTTACGCGCTCGACGGTGCCTCCAGTCTTTGCAAGGATCTTCGCTTCTGCAATCGAGTGGACGGTACCAAGTACGTTTCCGCCGCTTCCAGCTCCCGAGAGCTCGTTCAAGGGGCGAAGCGAGACAGCGCGAAGGGACGAGGTGTCTCCTGCAGGAGCGCCTCCGCCAGCAAGCGCAAAGCCCGCGATGACGAGAACGGCGAGAAGCGCCGCGATGCCGATCTGGAATTTCTTTGAAAGCCCGCGATACCCGCGCCAGAGTGCGCCAAACAGAGCGCCCGTATCTTTTACAAGACGAGTGGCTGCGTTACCGATGGATGAAAAGCGGTTCATACGTTGTACTAAAAGGCGTAAGTAAACGGCAGTATAACACAATGGGCGTTTCCGGAGTTGGGCGCATCTAATGCGGTATACTCGAAAGAGCTCATGAGAATTCCGTCGTTCGTCCGTCGTTTCCTCGACTCGAATGCAACGCGCGTTTCAAATCCGCGTGGCAAAGTGCTGCGACTGTTAGGTGCGCTCGCGCTTCTTCTGGTCGCGCTCTTGCTCGGGTACTCCGAACTCTTTGGTCCTCCGCACCGGGACGATCAGGAACTCTTCGAATTCATCGTAACGCCGGAAGCTGCGGAAGGGGACATTGCCGCATTCCTTGAGGAAGCGGGCATCGTCCGTCACGCGGTCGCGTTCCGTATCGCGAACACCGGGGCAGAGCGCGGAGTCGTTCGACCCGGCGGGTACCGCATCTCGCTCTCGCAAGATGCGTGGACAGTCGCGGACACGCTTTCCAAAGCGCCCTACCTAGCGTGGGTCACCATTCCCGAAGGGTATCGGAAGGAGCAGATCGCTGAGATGCTCTCGGAAACGCTCGCATGGTCCCCGGAAGAGGTGGCGCTCTGGAGCGCGGCTTCGTCAGGGGGACTGCGTGAGGGCTTTTATTTTCCTGACACCTATCTCATACCGTCAGACCAGACGCCAGAACAGATCACTGAGCGCTTCCGCGGGCGCTTCGAAGATGCGTATGCTCCCTATGCCGCAGAAGCGGCGGAGCTTGGCATGGACTGGACGGAAGTCGTCACGCTCGCATCCCTCATCGAGCGCGAAGCTGCCAAAAACGACAAGGAGCTTGTCGCAGGCATACTCCTGAACCGTCTTGAGCGCGGCATGCTCTTGCAGGTGGATGCGACCTTGCAGTACATACGAGGCGCACCAGGCAAGTGGTGGCCGGTACCGCGCTCGCAGGATAAATATCTCGAGTCTCCCTTTAATACGTATCGGCATGTAGGTCTTCCGCCCCAGCCGATAGCTAATCCGTCCCTCAATTCCATCGTAGCGGTGCTGCGGGCGGATGAGACGAGCTGCCTCTATTACCTGCATGACGCGAAGGGGCGCATCCACTGCTCGCCTAACTACCAAGGGCACGTGGACAACATCAATATCTATCTGCGCTAGCCTTGCTTGCTTGAGGTTCCGTTCCGCGCTATCTTTCCTTATATAGGGCCTGCCGGCCTCTTTTTTATGGAAATACGAAACATCGCGATCATCGCTCACGTGGACCACGGCAAGACAACCTTGACGGACGCCTTGCTGCGCCAGACAGGAGCTGCGGTCGAGGGCGTATCCATGGACTCGAACACCCTTGAGAAGGAGCGCGGCATCACCATCTACTCCAAGAACGCCTCGGTCACCTATAAGGGAACGAAGATCAACATCGTCGACACCCCGGGCCACGCGGACTTCGGTTCTGAAGTGGAGCGCGTCTTGCGTTCCATCGACTCCGTGCTTTTGGTAGTCGATGCGCAGGAAGGGCCGATGCCGCAGACCCGCTTCGTGCTCAAGAAGTCTTTGGAACTTGGATTGAAGCCTATTTTGGTACTGAATAAAATTGATAAGCCAGCAGCTGATCCAGCTCGCGCTGAGGAGCAGGTGCTCGAACTCTTCCTTGACCTCGGAGCTAGCGACGACCAGGCAAACTTCACGACCGTGTACGCGATCGGACGCGATGGCGTTGCCGCAAAGACCCTCGACGATATGCCCTCTAACGGAGGATCGGCGATGGACCTGACAGCGCTTTTGGACACCGTGCTTGAGAAGGTTCCCGTAGCATCCTCCCCTGAAGCCGCTGCTAAGCCGCTTCGCTTGCAGGCTTTTAACCTCGCCTACGACAACTTCTTGGGACGCCTCGCAATCGCGCGCGTGTACGAAGGAGTCGTGAAGGCCGGAGACGCAGTGACGGTCAAAAAGCCAGACGGCACTCCTCGAACCGGAAAGATCACCAAGATCTTCACCTTCAACGGCCTTGAGCGCGTTGACGCGGCGTCAGCTGAGGCAGGCGACATCGTCATCATCGCGGGTCTTCCTGACATCTTTATCGGAGAGACCATCTCGACTGATCCCTCAGTGGAGCCGCTTCCAGCGATCGCAATCGATGAGCCGACCATCACGCTGAACTTCCTCGTCAACAACTCTCCGTTTGCAGGAAAGGAAGGAAAGTTCGTCACCTCCCGCCAGCTTCGCGAATACCTCGAGCGCGAGCTTGAAGTGAACGTCGGGTTGAAAGTCGACTTCGTCTCGCCAGACTCATTCAAGGTCTCCGGACGCGGCGAGCTCCACATCGCCATTCTCCTTGAGAACATGCGCCGCGCAGGGTATGAGCTCCAGGTCTCCCAGCCGCAGGTCATCATCCGGGAAGAGGAAGGCCAGAAGCTCGAGCCGTACGAGGAAGTCATCATCGACACACCAAGCGAATTCCAGGGATCGATCATCGAGCGCCTTGGAACGCGCGCATTCGTGTTGCAGAACATGGTGCAGGAGGGAAGCGGCGTCCGTATCACCCTTGAAGGACCTACCCGCGGTATTTTGGGATACAAGAACCAGTTCGTTATCGATACAAAAGGAGAAGGAATTCTTTCCTCACGCGTCTTGGGCTTCAAGCCCTACGCAGGCGAGATCAAGAAGCGCCAGGTAGGCTCGATGATCTCCATGGCAAGCGGGAAGGCCTTGGGCTACGCGCTCTGGATGCTCCAGGATCGCGGCATGCTCTACATCGGCCCTGCAACGGAAACGTACGAAGGCATGGTGATCGGCAACACCTCCAAGGGCGAAGAGATGATGGTGAATCCGACCAAGGGAAAGAACCTCACGAACGTCCGCTCATCTGGAAACGACGAAGCTATCACGCTCGTTCCTGCCTTCACGCTCACCATCGAGCGCGGACTCGAGATCATGGCAGTGGATGAGTATCTTGAGATCACTCCTGCAAGCGTGCGCCTTCGCAAGCAGTTCCTCACGGAAAGCGACCGCGCCAAGGCAAGACGCTAGTCCTCATACTTTTTTCACGCAAAGAGAGCTATAAGAAGGGGGTTACCAGCAATAACCCGTAATCCATGCTTCTTACTATCGCAGTCCTTCTTATTGTTCTCTGGGTACTTGGCTTTGTAACCTCCTATACGCTTGGAGGATTCATCCATCTCCTTCTTCTCATCGCGATCGTCATGGTCCTTGTCCGTGTCATCCGGGGGAAGAATCCATTGCCTCCCGCATAGTCTCTTTTGAGTGTAGGCAACGGGCGCGCAGCACACCTGCGCGCCCTTGCTGTATCGGGGTTGCCGTGCTATTGTATGGCTACAACGATCCTCCTCACTGGTTTATCGTCTTGGGAGTTACTCAAGACCGCCCTGAAGAAATAGGAGAACGGGCGAAACTCTCGAGGCGTTGCTTAGAAACCACATAGGGCGCGGCTTCTTCTCTTTTCCGCCGTACCCTCAAACCTTACATTCAGTATGGCAACTACATACATCGTGCGAAAGAACAGCCGGAACGACCTCGCAGGTCGCCCGGGATATGAGCGCTTTGGCGCTAAGCGACGTGGACCTGGAGGTCCTAGCAAGAGCCGTGGACCAAGTTCCAGCGGTGGCGGCAGTCGCGGTCGCGGAGCTCCCTCACGAGGGGGTCGCGGCGGAGGACGAAACAACCGCCAGGAAATGGCAGTCGACCTCACCAAGCTCGTTAATAAAGCAAAGCCAGGAGTAGTCGAGGCACCATTTGTCCCGATTCACACCTTCGCGGACTTCCCGATAGACACGCTCTTGAAGGAAAACATCATCACGAAGGGCTACCTTCTGCCAACACCCATCCAGGATCAGTCGATCCCGCATGTGCTTAAGGGCGAAGACGTCGTCGGACTTGCAAACACCGGAACCGGAAAGACGGCAGCCTTCCTCATTCCTCTTATCGATAAAGTAATGAAGCTTCGCGCGCTTAACGAAACGGAACGGGTACTCATCATGGTCCCGACCCGCGAGCTTGCGATCCAGATCGAGGCTGAGTTCTGGGGCTTTGCAAAGCGCCTCAACATGAACGCCGTCGTCTGTGTCGGAGGAGCAGGCATCGAGCCGCAGATCCGCGTGCTTCGCCGCTCACCGTCATTTGTGATCGGTACGCCAGGACGCTTGAAGGACCTCATGGAGCGCCGAGAGCTTAACCTCTCAGACTTCGGTACCGTCGTTCTCGACGAGGCTGACCGTATGCTCGACATGGGCTTCATCGACGACATGCGTCAGATCCTCTCGAAGATGAAAAGCGAGCGTCACACGCTCTTCTTCAGCGCGACCATGGGACGCGATGTCGAGCGGCTCGTAAACGACTTCTTGAAGAATCCGGTTCGCATCTCGGTTAAGACCCGCGACACGGCCGCAACCATCGATCAGGACGTCATCTACGCGACCCGAGACAACAAGTTCGACAAGCTCATGGAGCTTCTCAAGAAGCCCGAGTTTGATAAGACCCTGGTCTTCGGACGCACCAAACACGGCGTTGAGCGTCTCTCAAAGGACATCAGCCGCGCTGGCGTTCCCGCTGAATCGATTCACGGAGACAAGACGCACGGACGCCGCCAGAAGGCACTCGGTCTTTTCAAGAAGGACCATGTGAAGGTGCTGGTCGCAACTGACGTTGCTGCTCGCGGCCTTGATATCTCAGGTGTCTCGCACGTCATTAACTTCGACTTGCCAGCGACCTATGAGGATTACACGCACCGAATCGGCCGAACAGGCCGCGCCGGACTCTCTGGAAAGGCTCTGACCTTCATCGAGTCTCCACGATAACGCCTCTACACTTAACTTCATTGAGAAAACCGAAATCGATCAATTCTATTTCGGTTTTTTCATACCCTAACCACCCATGAACGACTTTCTCAAGATGGATATCTTCTTCGTCGTAGCGACGATAAGCGTTATAGTAGTTGGGGTTCTTCTGTCGCTTGTCCTTTGGTATGGACTTCGGCTCGTTAAGACCTGTGATCGCATATTGCAGGAAGTCGAAGGGGAAGCGAAAGCACTTCGCGCTGACATTGCAGAGACTAGGGCAAACCTAAAGCGTGAAGGGCGAGCGCTCTCCCGACTCATTGACTTCGTTGTGTCATCCGGACGGAAACTCTTGAAAGGTAAATAACTAATCGACTCATTATGGCTACAACTAAAAAGAAGGCAGCAGCAAAAGGAAAGAAGAAAGGACAGGGCGCAGCTATCGCAGCAGGCGTGCTTGCTGCAGGAGCAGCCGCAGCCGCAGGGTATTACTTTTATGGCGCAAAAAACGCCAAGCAGCACCGCACCAAGGCTGTTAAATGGGCAAAGGAAATGAAGCGAGACGTTGTCCGCGAAGCCAAGAAGCTCCAGAAGATCGATGAATCGGTCATGCATGGCGTTGTCGACCGCATCGCAGGAGCGTACAAGGGCGGCAGGGGAATTGACGCAGCCGATCTGAAGCAGGTCGTCAGCGAACTCAAGTCCAACTGGCGCAAGGTGAAGAGTGAAGTTACCGGCAAGGGCAAGGCAAAGACCGCCAAGCGCTCAACGAAGAAAGTCGCAAAGAAGTCAGCAAAGAAGACCGCCAAGAAGCGCTAAGCTCACTCTATGAATTCAAACACCAACATCATCGTCGTCATTATCCTCGTTCTTCTGGTCGGCTTCGGCGTCTGGTACTTTACCGCCCGCCAAGCACCAGCGCCACAGGCGCCAGCCCAGGAAGCAAGCGATATACAGATTGAGATTGGCGGCGAAGCCGAAGGGCCAGCGCAGCCAGCAGAACCAGCAGAACCTGCTCAGTAGCAGCACTCGGGAAGGGGAAATAGGGATGGGGTATACTGGTTCCTACACTACTCATAACCTGTTTCTTGCATCATGGCATCAACGAAAGACAGTGCGTTCAACGAGAAGTACCTAACACCGCTCGCGGTCATCTTAGGTGCAATCATTATTGCTCTCGCGCTTGCCTTCGGGCGAGGCGGAGTTGAACCGGCTCCAAACGAAGGAGAGCCTATGGTCGTCGACATCGCTGAGGTCAACACTGAAGCTTCTCCGTCAGTAGGAGAGAAGAATGCTCCGGTCACGATCGCAGTCTGGTTCGATTACCAGTGCCCGTTCTGCAAGCGCTTCGAGCTTGATACGCTCGAGCAGGTGTACCAGAACTACGTCGTCGACGGGAAAGTCCGCATCGTCTACAAGGACTTCCAGTTCCTCGGTCCTGACTCAGCAACGGCAGCCCTCTTTGCCCGCGCAGTATGGGACGCAGAGCCTACGCACTTCCATGACTGGTATCTTGCCGTCATGAACGCGCAGGACGAGGAGCACGGAGGATTCGGTAACCTTGAGTCGCTCACTACCCTTACGCGAACCATCGAAGGAATCGATACGGATCGCGTCTTGAAGGTCATGAATGACAAGAAGGCGGAGTTTGAGGCTGCTATCGCCGCAGACCGCCAGGAAGGAGCTTCCTTCGGCATTAACGGAACGCCAGGCATCGTCGTTGGAACGACCTTGCTCGCAGGCGCACGTCCGTACGCTGAAGTAAGCGCCCTTATCGACGCCGAACTCGCTAAGTAAGAAGATATACGTGCTTGGTAACGCGCTCGGAGAGATCCGGGCGCGTTGCTTTTATGTGGTATACACTCATTCGATGACCGAAGAGGAATTCAAGGCGCTTGCCGAATCTGTGTGGCAGGACCTCCCAGAGAAGTTTGCAGCGCGCATCAAGAATGTCGCGCTCTTGATCGAGGATGAGCCGGACGAAGAGACCAGGAAGGAAGAATGCCTTCTGGAAGGGGAATCCTTGTATGGGATCTACCGCGGCGTACCCAATACGCTTCGGGGCGCCGATTATGGAGTAGGCGGGACCCTTCCTGACACCATTACCCTGTATCGACTCCCCATACTGGAGGAGGCGAGAGAACTTACCGACACCGATACGAACATGTTCAAGGATATGGTGACAAAAGTGGTGCGAGAGACGGTCTGGCACGAGGTCGGCCACTATTTTGGCCTAGATGAGGATCCGATAAACAAGCGGGAAGGAGAGGGAACGAACAGGTTTGAGTCCTAGGCTGTCAGCTCGATATATACTGTTTGTATGAAAAAGTTTTACTACCTCGGCACGTTGGTATTTGTTTTTTTGGTTCCTACAGTCGTTGCCGGATTCTTTCTTTCTAACTTTATTTCCCTTGAAGCACTCGTGCCGTTTGTAATATTAGTCACAATCATAGGAAGTATCTGGGATGTGTGGGCTACTCGTCACGGAAGAAAGGATCGAGTATGGCTTTGGCAATTTAATCGTAAGAATACGCTTGGTCCGCGATTCCTTGGCTTACCAATTGAAGAGTATTTGTTCTATGTCGTGAGTAGCGTGTACGTAATCTTTATGTGGGAAGGACTGAAACTTATGCTCGCAGGAACCGTCTCCCAGGTGTATTGGACTATTGCCGCATTAGCCGGATGGACTCTTGTCTCTTTAGCAGCGCCATACATTCTAGCGCCCAAAGGCGATAAGGTACTGAGCTAGAAAATTTCCAACATCGTCCCAGAGAGCCAGCAATGCTAAGCTGGTTTACATGAAAGAAGGCCATGTCATTTTCGATTTCGACCTCACGATTTGCTCTCTTGTAACAGACTGGGTTGAATGGCGAAAAGGAGTATGGAAACTTGTTAAAGAATTTGATCCTTCCTCTAATTACGAAGTAGAACAAATCAGGCATGCAACTCAGAACGATCTCATACATAAGTATGGTCTGGTCTTTAAAGCGCAGCTCGATAAAGCCAATGAAGAGCTCGAGCTGAAGTATATCGAGGGTTTTCTACCTAACGAAAAAGTAGTGGATTTCATACGAACCACAGATAAGAATCTTTACGTCTGGTCCTCTAATTCGCGTGCAACTGTAGTGAAGCATCTGCAAGCTCTTGGCATAGAAGATAAGTTCCAGAAGATAGTGGCGCGAGAGCATGTGCATCTACTCAAGCCATCTCCTGAAGGCTTTTCCTTAATTTATAGTCCCCACAATATGTTAAAAGAGTACGTCCTCGTTGGCGATAGTGCATCGGATGCGAACGCAGCCTTAAATGCTGGAATTCGCTTTTTGCAGGTTGATTCCTTCTAACCAGGCTCCAACATCGTCCAGCCAGCCAACTTGAGGCAGGCTCAGTGTCTAAGGTCGATGGTCTCGTCATTCAGCTACTTCTGTCGGTGGAGCAGGAACTCTCGCTATTGCTTCCTCAAGAGCGTTATTAATCTGTTCAAGGATAGTCACAGCAGAACCAGAGCTTCCTATCGCATCCTCGCCTCGTATGGCAAAGGTCGATTTAGCCACCTTGAAATGAGTGAGTCTGAATTTGCGCAGGAATAGAAGACACTTTCGTAAAGATTGTGCCGATGCATTCTCTCCACCATGTCCATGCTGTAGCAGCTTTGATAGCGCAGAAGGCTTACCTAAAAGCTGTGCTGCAAACTCTCTGTATACGCGGGGGCCATTAGCAGCGCTGTGGGTAATATGCGAGTTGTACCACTCCTGGTTGGAATCTGAGCTCCAGAGAAGTAGGTCAACGAGATATATAGGGACTTGCGCACCTCCAGGGCCAAAGTATTCCTTACCTTCGAACTTGATAGGATCTGAATAGGGTCGGATGCTGTTCATGAATACGTCAGGCGGAATATTGCGCGCCTCTCGCATGCCCTCGACCATTCCTCCAAGTCCGGTAACGATTTTCTCGCAAAGAGAGACGTACTCTGCCGAGTTCTCAGGCGTGCGGCTGAGCTGTTCAGCACTCTCGATCGCTAGGAATAACGAATCCATACCTATCTGGAAACCACGAAGAAGCGCACGTTCATGCTCGCTACTTGAGAAGGTACGCAGGCGCTCACCAGGCGGATTTCTAAAGATGTAGGTATATACGGAATCACGCGGTGATTCTCCAGTTAGTTCTATGAGCCGGCGAGCTGTATCCCGTATTTCCGGATGGGCTTCAATATCGACACCGCGTACGCCAAGAGCAGTTGTTAGGAAGCAGAAATCGCGATGCACAGCGAAGAGCTGTTCTCGGGTATGAGGACTCGCGAGGAATGCGTCAGTGCGCTTAGAAAGGGATATCGCTTCTTGCAGGAGCTCCTCCATATTTCTTGACTCATTGAGCTCCCGGAAGCGGGTTTTGAAAAACTCGTCTGCCTCAAGCGGGTCATATTCTCGAACACGCTCATCAAAATTCACCCATTCGTTGATTTGCTCAACGTTGTTTTTGGGTTTATTGGAGCCTGCTTCAGGATCAATCATTGGGGCAATAATACCATTTCAAAATAAAGGACAAACCTCGTACATTGGCCACCTAGACAGAGCCTGGCATAGATTGCATTTGGGTTCCACCATCGTCCCAGACAGCCAGCAAGGTGCTGTATTCTAAATACATGGATATTTTTGAAGAAGTACGAAAGCAGAACTTCCCATCAGGGCACTACATAGTCGTTGGAAGCGGCATTATGGTTGTAAAAGGAATTAGAGATACACAGGATCTAGATATTGTAGTTTCAGAAGCATTATTTGAGCAGTGTAAGGCTGAAGGCTGGGAAACCCATGAATGGACCAAGGCTCATATTCCCGGTAAACCCTGGCTTAGAAAAGGAAACGTGGAGCTCTACATTGAGATCAGTAGAAAAACGGGCGGCATACCTCTCGAAGGTCTTCTAGCCGAAGCAGAAGTAATTCAAGGAATACCGTTCATTACCTTAGAAAGACTCATAGATTTTAAAAAAGAGTACGGTCGTCAGAAAGATTTTGAGGATATAGAAATGATCGAGCAGTATTTAAGAAATACTCAAAGTTCTTAGAACAGCTCCAGCATCGCCTCAGCCACCCGGCGGGGGTATAATTTCTATATGCAAAAGGTTGTTAGGAAGGTCACTTTCGCAGACGTAGTAGTGGCTATTCTGTTTCTCGTAAGCCCGGTGGCTGGTATTTATTTCAGAACCCTGAGAGCGATATATTTTGACTACTACACGGGGCTTATAAATGACCCTGGCCATCGATGGGTAGCAACCTTCAATAAGATTCTCGTCATTCTCGTCGCTGCTGGCACTGCAATTTTATACAATCTCAACCGTGACAATCCTTCAAACTGGATCTCCTATTTCAGCGACGACGTGTTCCTTAACATGGCTTTTGCTCAGACTGCTGGCTGGCCAAGCTTCTTCATCCTCTATGCGCTTTCGGCGATGTTGTATTTCTATGGGAAGTATAGAGACGTTCTTATCAGGAAAATAAACGAGAATGCCAAAGTCTGGTAGTAGATGTAAACGTCGTTCCCGAGAGACAACAGCCTGTTAGTATGACCACATGGTTTCCCTTTGCTCGATGAAGAATATTCTAATCACAGCCGCAGCACTCATTCTCGTCGGAGGCGCTGCTTACTTCCTTACGCAGGAAGAGTCGCAGGTTCCGCCTACAGACATGCCTGCACCCGAGCAGACTCGCGGTGCGCCAGTATTCAAGTGGTCTTTTGAAGAGGGTGAAGAGGAAGGCATTCAGCAGACGAGCATCAGCCTCACCGCGACCTACGAGAATGGTACATCTGACACCAAGCTCATTGCCGCGATAGAAGGAGGCTGCAACAGCTACGAGAATGCGGATAGCGACGTATACGAGCACTCTACAATGATCATCTGCTACTACGCTGGGCTTGGCCGGTACTTCAAAGTGATTGAGGACGGGGAAGGATATGTTGTCCAGCAGCGGATGTTCGAGGAAGCATCACCTGATTACAATCCGCCACAGCGTCCCTACGAAAATCTCACGCGATTCTAGCCTCTACTTTCGCAAGATCTTCTCCATCGCCTTTCCTTTGGCCAGTTCGTCGATGAGCTTATCCAAATAGCGAATTGCCTGCATGGTCGGCTCCTTGATATCTTCCACTCGAACGCCACATACGACGCCTGTTATCAGGGCGCGTGAAGGATTGAGCTTCGGAGCTTCCGCAAAGAACGTTTCAAAATCTACTTTCTTCTTTATCTGAGCTCCGAGCTCCTTCTGGCTATAGCCTGTCAGCCAACGAATAGCCTCATCGACTTCTTTCTTCGTACGTCCTTTTCTCTCTGCCTTAGTGACATACAAGGGATAAACGCTCGCAAAACTCATTGTAAAGATTCGATGTTTTGCCGTTGTGTTCTTCATGGTCTTGATGAAAGGCTAGCACGAAGGTGTACCTGCATCCACCAAACAATCGTCATGCTACGATTTGCCTACGACATGCCTGCGTATTTCGTCTATCTCCTTGAATGCAGCGACGGGAGTATCTACACCGGTATCGCAACTGACGTTGCACGAAGGTTTCAGGAGCACCAAAAGGGCATCGGTAGCCACTTCACGCGTGCTCGGAAAGTGAAGAACGTGTTATACACGGAAAAGCACCCGACTCGAAGCTCGGCCTTGAAACGAGAGTATGAAATAAAGGGCTGGACGAGAAAGAAGAAGCTCCTCCTAGTGCAGCAAGGCGGACCCGCATAAGGCTCATTTGATATACTTGGAGGAAGTTACATATAACCTCTATCCCTATGCAAAAGATCACTCCCAACCTCTGGTTCGATACTCAGGCGGAAGAAGCCGCGAACTTCTATGCTTCTTTGTTCAAGGATTCAAAAATCGGAAGGATAAGCCACTACGACGAAGCGAGCGCAAAGGTTTCTGGAATGCCCGCGGGCTCGGTTCTCGCGGTCGAATTTGAGCTTCAGGGGCAGCAGTTTGTCGGCATAAACGGCGGACCGGTGTTTAAATTCAACGAGGCCGTATCGTTTGCGATCGACTGCAAGGACCAGGAAGAAGTGGATTACTTCTGGGAAAAGCTCACCGCAGGAGGAGGAGAGGAGAGTGTCTGCGGATGGCTCAAGGACAAGTATGGCGTATCGTGGCAGGTAACCCCGACGATACTCAACGAAATGCTTGCGGATAAGGATCAGGTAAAGGCAGGACGAGCAATGAAGGCGATGCTGGAGATGAAGAAGATCGACATTGCAAAGCTAGAAGAGGCCTTCGAGGGATAAGTGCTAAACTGGGCAGCATGAAGAAACTCATCATCGCGGTGCTAGTTCTGGCTGCCCTTGTCGCGCTCTTTTACGCCTTTAACGCGTATATCTACAACGAAAAGCAAGCAGACACCTCAATCTATTCCTTTGGTTCCTACGGCTACCGCTGCGGCGACGGAACGGAATTCACCATGTCACCCTCAGAAGACATGGAGAGCATCCTCCTTATCCCAGCCACGAGCGTCGAGCGCATTCCTGAAACGATCATCTCACGAACTGAAAGCGAGACCGGAGCGCGCTATGAAGGGAACGGCATCGTCTTCCACGCCCATGGGGAGACGGTAGCTCTCTCGACTGATGAGTTTGAGACGACCTGCCTTCCGATGACAAGTCAGGACGAAGCTCCGTTTAACTTTGGCGACTAGGAGGCGCTTTGCAGAAGCTGCGCAAACTCCTTCTGCACCTTCTGAAGCTTGGGGGCGATGATCACTTGGCAGTATCCCTGCGACGTATTCCGTTCGTAGTAATCCTTGTGGTATTCCTCAGCAGGGAAGAAGCGTTTCAAAGGCTCAACTGTCGTCACGATCGGATCACCCTCAGCAGCTGACGCTTCAAGCTCAGCGATGAATGTCTCTGCTTCGGTCTTTTGCTCAGCAGAGGTAGAGAAGATAACGGAGCGATACTGCGTCCCCACATCATTCCCTTGTCGGTTTAATTGCGTCGCATCATGGGAGGCGAAGAAGATGGTAAGAAGGGTCCGGTAGGAGACCTGGTCGGGATTGTATTGCAAACGTATTACCTCAACGTGATCGGTATCTCCTCGAGACACTTCTTCATACGTTGGATTGTCGGTGCGGCCTCCTGCATATCCAGGCTCGACTGAAGAGACGCCGCGAAGCATTTTGAAGACCGCTTCGGTGCACCAGAAGCACCCGCCTCCAAATACTGCTGTCTGAAGTTTAGCCATGCACTTAGGCTTTCTTCTCAAAAGCTAAGCAGACGGAATTGATGCAATAGCGCTTGCCTCCTTTTTCTTCAGGCCCGTCATTAAAGAGATGCCCCAAGTGCCCTCCGCATTTCTTGCAAAATACCTCAGTGCGGCGCATGCCAAAGGAATCGTCGAAGCGAGTGCCTACGTTTTCTGCGACTGCGGGATCCGTAAAGGAAGGCCAGCCGCTGCCAGAATCAAACTTCGTGTCAGACGAAAATAGCATGTTGCCGCAAGCGCGGCAGTGATACATGCCTGCTTCCTTGTTATCTATATATTTCCCTGAGAAGGGAGCTTCGGTCCCATGCTCTCGAAGCACTTCGTATTCCTCCGGGGAAAGCTCTTTCTGCCATTCTTCTTCAGACTTCTGGACAGGTTCCATACGCCCCATGATACTATATCGAGCATCGATGGCTAAGAAATATCTCATCGCGCTCGTTCTCGCGCTTGCGTTCCTCGGCCTTCTCGACTCCTGGTATCTTGCCCAGAGCGCTGTCTCAAATAGCCCCATTGTCTGCGACATAGACGGGTTAAACGACTGCAATACCGTCGCGCAAAGCCCGTACTCAAAACTCCTCGGTATTCCGCTTGCTGTCTACGGCATAGTCTTTTACGGGGCGCTCATACTCGTTTCCGTTATGCTGCTTCGCCTCGAGACCCGAAAGCTCTATCAGGTACATATGGCAGTAGCCGGAATAGGTGCTCTCGCTTCCGTCTACTTCATTTTCGTCCAGATGACCCTTATCCGGGCCTTCTGCATCTACTGCATCGCGTCAGCCGTCATAAGCTTTGTGGTCTTAGGCCTTTCCCTCTACCTCTATCGCCGTTTCGCCCCGCAAC
Source organism: uncultured Candidatus Saccharibacteria bacterium (assembly GCA_964593365.1). Taxonomy (GTDB): domain Bacteria; phylum Patescibacteriota; class Minisyncoccia; order Phycocordibacterales; family Phycocordibacteraceae; genus C7867-001. The sequence goes on from CAZQGQ010000001.1 coordinate 231,649, forward strand.
TGCCTGCTGTGGTACCATAGCTTCATGAGAGCGTGCCTCCTTCTTCTGGCGCTCATATCGCTTCCAGCGTCTTCGTTTGCGGCGACCGTGAGTGCGGACCGTTCCGTAGATATCTCCGTTTCTCCTTCAGACAACGCCTACCTTGCCGGAGGTGATGTACGTATCCAGGCACCGCTTCCCGCTGACCTTCTCGCTGCCGCAGCAACGCTCCGGATCCTTGCTCCTGTGGGCGGGGACATCTTCGTCGTTGGCGGGACCATCGAGCTTGGAGCCCCTGCTGCAGGGGATATGCGCGCGGCTGGCGGCCACATCGTCATAAACGACATGGTCACAGGGGACCTTGCGGCGCTCGGTGCCTTCGTGAAGGTCATCGGGCAAACGGGCAATGTGAACGTCGCTGGAGGGACAGTAGAGCTTCTTGGAGGATCGCATGGAGCGGTGAACGCTTACGGAGGAACGGTAACGCTTGCAGGAACCTATGACGGGAACGTGCACGTGGTCGCTTCCGACCGGATCATCGTCAGCGACAATACAGTGATCCGGGGCGTACTTGAATACAACGCGCCTCAGGAAGCCCAGCTACCTGAATCAGCGATCGTCGAAGGGGGCGTTCGCTATGTAGGCTCGGCATCGTTCTTGCCGACTGCAGAAGAAGCGCAGGCCTTTGCGCTTGCAGGAGTTGGCATATTCCTCGTTGTCCGTCTCCTTGCCTTCATGCTCGTTGCCGGACTTCTGACCGGGCTCTTCCCAACCTTCGCTCGAAGGCTCGTGGACGAGACGCTCGCGCATTCGTTCGAGGGCTTTATGAAAGTAACGGCAATCGGCCTCATCCTCACTGTCGTTACGCCACTCATCATCCTGCTCCTCCTCGTCTCCTTCGTCGGGATGGGCGTCGCGCTCTTGCTTGGTGCCGCGTATGCGCTTCTCTTGGTGCTCGGCTATCTGTACGCCGCAACGCTTGCAGGAAGCATGGTCGCGCGAAAAGTATTCAAGCGAGATACGGTTTTGTGGAGGGACGCGGTGATCGGCGTTGTGATTTTATACGTGATCGGCATGATTCCCGTCATAGGCTTTGTTATCTCCTTCGTGCTTGCGGCAGCGGCCCTTGGCGCGCTCGCTTCCTTGTTCTACTCCTTTGCATATAAGCGAGATGACGTCTAAGAACGTACCTGACGAACGGAAGAAGCGTGCGCTAGCGATCGTTCGCTACCTCAAGAAAGCGTACCCCGACCCCGCAACCGAGCTCCACTACCAGACACCGTTCCAGCTCGTTGCGGCGGTCATGCTTTCGGCCCAGTGCACGGACAAGAACGTGAACCGCGTTACCGCAACGCTCTGGAAGAAGTACAAGTCGATCGATGACTTTGCCGCAGCAAATCTCACGACGCTTACTAAAGAACTCTCTTCGATTCCGTTTTATAGAAATAAGGCGAAGGCGATCAAGGGAGCCGCTACGAAGATCAACGAGTCCTTCAAAGGAAAGGTCCCGAAGACCGAAGCCGAGCTCGTCTCGCTTCCCGGGATCGGGTACAAGACCGCGCACGTGGTCTTGGGAGAGCTCTTTGATCAGTGGGAAGGAATTCCAACCGACACGCATGTGAGGCGCTTCGCGCTTCGTTTTGAGCTGACGAAACAGACCGACCTCACGAAGACCTCCAAGGACCTCGAGGCTCTTATCCCGAAGAAAGACTGGAGGTACGTGAATAACGGCCTGGTGCTCTATGGCCGCTACGTGTGCTCTGCGCGTCCCCACGACTGCCTTGCGCACCCACTCACTAAGCTCTATCCGAAGGCTGCCAGCATTTGGCCTAAGGCAAAATAACGGTAGGATAAGGGTAATGGAAAAGCGTCCGGTAGCAGTGTTTGATATAGACGGGACTGTCTTCCGCTCATCATTGTTTCTTGAACTTCTAAAACGGCTCGTAAAGAAAGGAGTGCTCCCGGCTGATTTCAAGGAAGCATACGAACAGGAACGATTGCGGTGGATGGATCGCCAAGGAGACTATGAGGTGTATGTTGCGAAAGCGGTGCAAGCCTTCGTTTCCAATATCAAAGGCATTTCATACGAAGAGGTCGCGGATATCGCAGGGGAGATAATCGAAGAGAAGAAGAATCGCGTCTACCGCTATACGCGGGATCTGGTGCGCGAGCTAAAAGGGAAAGGATACTTCTTGCTTGCGATCTCGCATTCGCCGCGCTTCATCGTCGACGGCTTCTGCCACGAAGCAGGATTCGATAAGACGTACGGCTTTTTCTACGAGACGGGGCCTTCAGGGAATTTCACAGGAGAAGTAGCAGACGTCGATGTCATCAATAATAAGGCAGCCATTCTTCAGCGCGCTGTGCGCAAAGAAGAACTGACGCTCGAAGGCTCGGTTGGAGTAGGAGACACGGAAAGCGATATCCCGATGCTTGAGATGGTAGAGACCCCAATCGCATTCAACCCAAACCAAAAGCTTTTGGATCACGCCAAAAAGCGAGGATGGAAAGTGGTCGTTGAGCGCAAGGATGTCATTTACGAGCTCTAAGCTAGCGTCCTTCCGAAAGACGGTGTGGGATCACTCTAAAGCGCATGGCAGGCATGCGCTTCCATGGCGAGCGACCACAGACCCGTACAAGGTTCTGGTGTCAGAAATCATGCTCCAGCAGACGCAGGTAGAGCGCGTCATCCCGTACTACCAGGCCTGGCTGAAGCGGTTCCCGAACGTGAGCTCACTCGCACAAGCTCCTCTTAGTGACGTTCTTCGCTTGTGGCAGGGGCTCGGCTATAACCGCCGCGCAAAGAACCTGCATGCGGCCGCGAAGGCAATCGCGAAAGGCGGCGCATTCCCGAAGACTGTTTCCGAACTTGAAGCGCTCCCTGGCATCGGCCCCTATACGGCCAAGGCAGTGGCAGCATTTGCATACAACCAAGACGTTACTTTTGTCGAAACGAATATACGCACAGTGATAACGCATCATTTCTTCCCACAAAAGAAAATTGTGGAAGACAGGGAGATTGAAGCTGTCCTTTCCAAGGCTCTGCCGAAAGGAAAGTCGCGCGAGTGGTACGGGGCGCTTATGGATTATGGAAGCCATCTAAAGCGTTCAGGAATTAAGTTGAACGCAAAAGCCAAAGGCTACACGAAGCAATCCAGGTTCGAGGGCTCTGCACGCCAAGCACGCGGCATGATCTTGAAGGCGCTCGTTAAAGGCGGACGTTCAGGAGAATTTCTCGTGGATCTGTTAGGAACCAAGCGACGGATGCAGATGAAAAGCCAGATCGCGATCCTCACGAAAGAAGGGATGGTAGAGCTTTCTAAGGGAAAGTTTAGACTTCCTAGATAAACGCAAACCGCCGCTTTTTAAAGCGGCGGTTGCTCTACAGTTTCTTCTTATACTCCGATCAAGACCGGGATAACCATCGGTGCCTTGTTGGTTCGAGAGAACAGATAGCCTGCCATGGTGTCGGTAAGCTGGTTCTTCACGAAATCAAGGTCAACCGGGTTCATTCCCTCAGTCGAGTCCTCGACTGTCTTCTTGATGAGAAGGCGGGCTTGGTTCAGAAGATCCTGAGACTCTCGCAGATAGATGAATCCGCGGGAGATGATATCAGGGGACTTCCGCAGTTTGCCGGTCTTTAGGTGCACGGTCGCGATGATGACGAACATGCCGTCCTTGGCGAGCATCTGGCGGTCGCGGATCACGACCTCCTGCATGTCGCCGATGGCGAATCCGTCGACAATCAACGGAGCGTTTGGCACCTTATCCTTGTGGATCATGAGGCGCTCGCCGTCCACGATGTCGATCACCATGCCGTTATCGGCAAGGACGATGTTCTCGCGAGGGAAGCCTGCCTGCTCGACTGCCTTTGCGTGTGAGCTTGTCATAGAGTAGTAGCCGTACGCTGGCATGAAGAACTTCGCGTTCACCTGCTTGTTGATCCAGACCAACTCTCCGGTTTGTCCGTGTCCTGTGGAGTGCACGTCAGAGGAGCGGTAATGGATCAGGGTGACCTTGTTGCGGAAGAGGTTATCCTTCAAGCGCTGCACGGCGATCTCGTTTCCAGGAATAACCGATGACGAGAGCACGATAGTATCTCGCTCGTTAAGCGTGATGCTCTTGTGCTGCTTGGTTGCGATGCGCATAAGCGCTGCGAATTCCTCACCCTGCGCGCCTGTTGCCAAGACGACGATCTTGTCTGGCGGATAATCGCCTATCTCGGTCGCGGGGACAACGGTTCCCTTGGCGATCTTGAGGAGGCCGGTCTTCTCTGCGATCTCAAGGTTCGTCTTGATCGAACGGCCTTCCATAACCACCTTCTTCCCGAGTCGCTCGGCGATCTGGATGATATGGATCATGCGCTCGAACTGGGACGCGAAGGTGCCGATAATGAGGCGTCCTTTCACCGTCTTCACGATCTCCTCCAAGGTCTCATGGACCTTTCGTTCGGGGATCGAGAAGCCGTCCTTCTCGGCGTTTGTTGAGTCTGCAATAAAGAACAGGTTGTTGTCCTTTCCGATCTCGCCCCACTTCTTGGCTTCTGCTTCAGTGGCGACGCCATCGACATGGTCGAGCTTCAAGTCTCCTGTCGCAACGACGTTGCCGTAGGGCGTCTCGATCGAGATACCCATCGAGTCAGGGATAGAGTGCGTGACTGGGAAGAACTTCACTCGTGTTCCTCCAATGGTGTGCGTTGACCCAGGCTCAACCACCACGAGGTTTGGAGCGGGCATCTCAGGATATTCTTCCTGACGCTTCTGGATCATCACGGCAGAAAGGTTCTGCGTGTAGATAGGGGGGTTCCCGAATCGGTTCATGAGGAACGGGATGCCGCCGATGTGGTCGAGGTGGCCGTGGGTAATGAAGACCGCGCGTACGCGTTCTTGGTTCTTCTCAAGGTAACTGGTGTTAGGGAGCATGTAGTCGACGCCTGGAGCCGTGTCTTCGGAGACGAACTGGAAGCCCACGTCGCAGACGAAGATATCGTTGCCGCTTTCAACGGCAAACATGTTGCGTCCCACTTCCTCGACGCCGCCAAGAGGCACGATGCGAACGACGTTTGGTGCGACTGGGTCAGGGAAGTAATCAGCTACTTTTCGGACTGTTGGGGCCGAGGGGGATCGGCGCATGCCGCCGCGGCGCATGTCGCGCTGCTTTCCTCCGGATCGTCCGCCTGCTGCGCGAGGTCCTCCGGTTCGAGGTCCGCGAGACGGGCCCTGGGGCCCTGCTCCGCGATTGCCGCGGAAGGGAGGGCGTCCACCTGCCTGATCGCCGCCTTGGCGGGAATCTGGAGCGGGTGCTGGGGCCGGTGCTGGTGCAAAGTTCATATAATGAATGCTAAGAAATAAATAATTCTCTCTACGGTTTCGGCAGTGGCTGCCTTCCGTGTACTAAAAATGGCCAAACGGCTTCCGTGCGGCGATACCACTCGGACACTCCCTGGAAGCGGTCCGAGGGCGAAGCAACCTGCGCAATCGATACTCCTTTCAAACTCTCGGGAATCGCGTACAGGAAGTCCGGTGCGTGGGTGAAGACCGCCGGGAAGTCTTCCTTGATAAGCGTGTCTACTTTCTCAAGATCTTCCGTAACGCCTTCAGCATCTGCTTCTTCGCGGATTCCTACCAGAAGATCGTCTACCGCGCTGTTGGTGTACATCGCGATATTCAATCCCGGGTCGTTTCGCTCGGAAGAGTGCCAGAACGCGAAGAGGTCTTGATCGCGTCCTACCACCATGCCAAAGAGAAGTGCCTCGTAGCGGCGCGGGCGGATCACGCTTACCGCAAGGTCTCCCGGCTCGTAAAACTCGATCGAGACCGGAACCCCGAGCTTCTCCCAGTCAATGCGAAGCCGCTCGCTGATCGCTTTGAGCTCCGTGACGTTCGAGGTCTTCACGGTAATCGAAAGCTCAAGCTCTTCTTCCTCGTGCTTCCAGATCCGAGACTCCCCGTCATAACTCCAGCCGCTCGCCTCGAGGATGCGCGCAGCTTCAGCAATCCGATCCGCTTCAATTTGCGCTGGAGGCGCAGAAGGAATACCGCTTCCGGGAGGGACGGGTCCCCACACCGGCGTTGCGTATCCTCCAAGCACGCTCTCCGCAATGCTCTCTCGATCGGTTGCGACTGAGAGCGCACGGCGAACTTCAAGGCGGGTAAACAAGGGATTCTGGTTCTGGTTGAAGAAGACGCCGAAGATTCTCGAGTAGGGAGCGCGAAGCGCGCCCTCCTGCGGAATCCCGTACGCGCTTTCAACCCGTCCTCCCTCGAGCGCTCGCGCAAGGTCTTCGTTTTTTGCAAAGAAGACCATGCGGATCTCATCGAGGTAGGCGCGTCCAGTCGCGTAGCCGTCATAGGCTTCAAGGTCGTAACGCTCAATCACTCCATCCTTATCCCGGTCAACGTTCTCGACTTTATAGGGTCCCGCACCAATAGGGCGAGCCATATAGGGAGAGAACGGAAACTCTTCGTTGCTTATGTCACGCCATACGTGCGAAGGGAGAATCCCAAGAGTTACATCCTCAAGGAAAAATCCATACGCCCTAGCAAGCGTGAACTCCACTGTCCGCGAATCAAGGCTCTCAACCGCAACTCCCGCCCAGTCCGCAAGCCGAGGGCTCTTGAGTCCCGGATCCTGCGCTTTGCGGACCGTGAACACAACGTCTTCGGCAGTGATAGGCGAGCCGTCTGAGAACTCGAGATCCTCCCGGAGCGTGAACGTGTAGGTCTTACCGTCTTCAGAAATCTTATAGGACTCGGCAAGGACGGGAACCAGGGTTCCCTCTGCAGAACGCCCCATAAGGCCTGCATACGTAAGCGCTACCAGGTCACGATCGGTGTCAGACAAGGCAAGCAACGGATTCACGAAGCGTGGCGCGCCAAGCGCTCCTTCAGTCAACGTCCCTCCATAGGAAGGAACTTCAACGAGAAACGTTCGCTCGATGGCGTAGAGACCCCAGAGCGCAAAGAGTGCGACACAAGCGCCTAGTACTCCTGCGATCAGTTTGTCGCCTGGAGACAGCGTTTGCACGTACGCAAAAAGGCGTCCGAAGGAACTTCGCCACGCGGAAGACCAGGTCTCCCGCAGCTTTGAAAGCCGCTCATTCATGAATCAAGGGATTCAGATGAGAAAACCAAGGATCGCGGTAAGGGTGAAGAGAACGGCTATAACGATAGTCGCCTGGAACAGGAATTTCTCTGCGCCTCTGCGCTTATAGAATGTCGATGCGAAGTTGTCGCCTCCGAAGGCTCCTCCTAGAGATGCACCGCGATTTTGCAGCACGATCCCGGTTATAAGGAGGAGGGAGAGGACTAGTTGCGCATACGGCAGCATTGCCTTGAGAGTCTCCATCTGTAGGGGAGAGAATAGCATACGAAAAAGGGCCAAGCAACGGGGTGTGGAAAGCAGAACGGCGCACCCCTAGAGTTACGCCGTTCGCCTCGCCGAGAGCCTACCAGGCCTGGCTGGTCAGGAAGAGCAGAGCCGTCAGCAGTAGCGGACCCGCGAACATGTAGCAGAAGAGCCAGGGAACCTTCGTTTCAAGGACGTGTTGAGGGCCGAGTTCTGGGATTGACTCGACCCGCACGCCCTCTACATACTGAGGCTTTGGATTCGGCGGTGTCCACGTGTTGTACCAGTGATGTCTTCGCACTCCCACGACCAGCCAGTAGAGGCCGGCAGCGAGGCAGATTAGGCCAATCCAGTCGCCAAGGCTTATTCCCCGGGCGGTTTCGATCAGCGAATTCAGAGTCTGTAGCATTCTCTCGGCCCTCCTTAGGCCTTAATAATATAATGTTACGAAAAAGAGAGAATGTCAATCTTGTAGCGACTCGCTCATTTACCTATACTTCATGCACGCCATCCGAGCAGTCTCGGATTCGGGCACAGACTCGAACGCTTTTATAAAGCTAATTTTCTAATCACATGGCAAAAACGGATCTCAACATCCAGCCGCTTGCCGACCGCGTGGTCGTAAAGCCTGCTAGTAAGGAAGAAACAACAACGATGTCAGGCATCATCATCCCTGACACAGTAGATAAGGAGAAGCCCGCGCAAGGAAAAGTAGTTGCGGTAGGTCCCGGCCGCTATGACGACGGAGACCTGCTTCCTATGGGAGTCAAAGTCGGCCAGACGGTGCTTTTTTCAAAGTACGGCTATGACGAAGTGAAGATAGAAGGCGAGATGTACTACATCCTCTCCGAGTCCCAGATACTAGCGATAATCAAATAATATGGCGAAACAAATCCTCTTTGGAGAAGACGCACGCAAAGCCATACACGCAGGCCTCACGAAAGCCGCAAAGGCGGTCAAGGTAACCTTGGGTCCCCGCGGGCGAAACGTCGTGCTTGATAAGGGATACGGAAGCCCTCGCATCACCAACGACGGCGTCTCAATTGCAAAAGAAATCTCTTTCAAGGACAAGTTCGAGAACATGGGCGCTGAGATCGTGAAGGAAGTAGCGAACAAGACTAACGATGGCGTTGGAGACGGAACTACGACAACCGTCGTATTGCTTGAAGCCATGATCGACGAAGGCTTGGCTCGCGTCGTCAAAGGCGGGAACGCTATGGCCATTCGCCGCGGCATGGAAGCTGCTCGAGACGCAGCGGTCGTCGAGCTTAAGAAGATGGCAAAGCCAGTTGCCGGAAAATCAGACGTGAAGCAGGTAGCTTCTATCTCAGCTGAAAGCGAAGCGCTTGGCACCATCATCGCCGAGACCGTCGAGAAGGTGGGTAAGAACGGCGTCGTCACTGTCGAGGAATCCCAAGGCACCGAGCTTTCCTATGACATTGTCGAGGGACTCCAGATCGATAAGGGATACGCTTCTCCGTACTTCGTTACGAATCCGGAGCGCATGGAAGCAGAGATGAAGGATGCGGCCATCCTCATTACTGATAAGAAGATCAGCAGCGTGCAGGAAGTGCTTCCGCTTCTCGAGAAGATCGCGCAGGCAGGAAAGAAAGAACTCGTCATCATTGCTGATGATGTTGAGGGAGACGCGCTTGCTACTTTCATCGTCAACCGACTTCGCGGCACGTTTAACGTGCTTGCCGTCAAAGCTCCAGGCTACGGAGACCGCAAGAAAGAAATGCTCGCGGATATCGCAACTGTGGTAGGCGCGCAGGTTATCTCTGCTGATACCGGCCTCACGTTTGAGAACGCAACACTCTCAATGCTCGGCAAGGCATCTCGCGTTGTTGCAGGCAAGGACACGACCGTGTTTGTGGGCGGGAAAGGAAAGAAAGCAGACATAGAGGCGCGCGTGAAGCAGCTCCAAGCTATTGGCGAGAACACGACCTCGAAGTTCGACCAGGAGAAGCTTGAGGAGCGCATCGCAAAGCTTTCGGGCGGAGTAGCAGTGATTCGCGTGGGTGCCGCAACCGAAACTGAGATGAAGTACCTGAAGGACAAGATCGATGACGCGGTCAAAGCAACGAAGGCCTCAATTGAAGAAGGCATCGTCGCTGGAGGCGGTACCGCACTTGCGAAAGTCGCGAAGAAGCTTGCAGGAACCGCAGATAAGAAGCGGACCGAAGACGAGCAGGTGGGCTACGACATCGTCGTGCGCTCGCTCGAGCAGCCACTTCGCCAGATCGCGCTTAACTGCGGCAAGGACGATGCGTCCGTGATCGTATCGAAAGTGCAGAGCGGCAAGGCAAACGTAGGCTATGACGCGGTCGCCGATGAGGTCATCGAGGACATGATCGAGGCGGGCATCATTGATCCTGTCAAAGTGACGCGGGGAGCTGTTGAAAACGCTGTCTCTGCTGCAGCGATCCTTCTCACGACGGAAGCTGCCGTTGCAGATCTTCCAGAGCCAAAAGCTTCTCCAGAGGAGGGGGGAGGCGGCATGGGCGGAATGCAATTCTAATAAAAGAAGAGATGTGAGAACGGCGGTCGCACGTATGCGGCCGCCGTTTTCGTTGGAGTGGTTGGGGCTTACTTCCTCCCGCCAGATGCCGCGCCGAAATCCATGCCGCGCAACACGTTGATGCTAAGCGAACAGACTTTCAGTGCAGTCACACACGTAAGGAGTGTGCCGAGGACGATCGTATTCGTCGCTCTGAAATCAATCATCCACAAATCACGGTTATGCCCGGCGTACCAGACGCCGGCCGCGATCAGGACGAGTGAGATGACTGCGCCAATAGGTGTCTGCTGCTTATGGCCCTCGATAAAATAGTAGAGGACCTTCACCGACGCGCCGATAACGACGAGGGCTACGACTGCGGCTTCGCTCATGCTGAATCCCAATCCGAAAATGAGGGACACGATAACGAACCCGACGAGAGCAAGCGCGATGCCTGCCAACCAGTTAATGAACCTGAACACTTGCGTGCTCCTTCTCTACGACCAGCTCCAACAACCGGTCCATAACGGCAACTTCACCATAGATAGCGATATGTGTCAAAAGGGCAACGAAAACGGGACACTCCCTAAGAAGTGTCCCGTTTTTGGTCAGCTGACTGCCATACCCATACCGTGAAAGCGGCACAGAATACGGCGAGCAAGATGGCCGGCGTGTTGTCGCAAGCATACCCCGCAAGGAGCGCCGCGACGCCAAGGAGTGTGCGCATGAATTTAACCCTCCGCGGTCACCTTACTGCCACCGTTCCTTTTTGCAACTACAGGATTTGCTATACTAAGGAGATAACCCCTACACCAATGACTATCTTCTACATCGTACTCGGCATTGCAGTCCTCATCGTGCTCTGGCTCGTGTTCGCCTATAACGGTTTCGTCGCGCTTGTTAACCGCGCGAAGGAAGCATGGTCTGACATAGAAGTGCAGATGAAGCGCCGCTACGACCTCATCCCGAACCTCATCGAGACGGTGAAGGGATACGCTGCGCACGAGAAGGCAGCGTTTGAGAACGTCTCGAATGCGCGTGCAGCTGCTATGGGCGCAACGGGCGTTGCAGATCATGCGCAGGCAGAGAACATGCTTACGGGAGCGCTCAAATCAATCTTCGCGATTGCCGAGGCGTACCCGGATTTGAAAGCGAACGCTAACTTCCTCGAGCTCCAGCGCGAACTCTCCGATACGGAAAACAAGATCCAGGCATCTCGCCGGTTCTACAACCAGAACGTCATGGCGCTTAACACGGGCCTCGAGCAGTTCCCGGGAAATGTCGTTGGCGGCATGTTCAAGTTCGAGAAGCGCGAATTCTTCGAGCTCGCAGAAGGAGAGCAGGCAGCGAAGGATCCGGTCAAAGTAGCGTTCTAACTTCCAAACGGTGACGCTCTACCAGGAACGATCTTCGAATCTCGCACGGACATGGGCACTCATGCTCGGGTTCTTCCTGGTTGTTATCGCTATCGGATGGGTCATAAGCGCCTATTACGGTGATCCGTCTATCCTCTATATAGCGGTAGGCATCGCTCTCGTGATGAATGTCGGGAGCTACTGGTTCTCCGACAAGCTCGTGCTCTCGATGACAGGCGCAAAGCCTGCAAGCCGCGAGGAATTCTTCGACCTCTATACGGTAACGGAAAACCTCGCCATCACGGCCGGGCTCCCAATGCCAAAGCTCTACGTCATTAACGATCCGGCCCCAAACGCCTTTGCGACAGGACGCGACGAGAAGCATGCGGTCGTCGCAGCAACTACAGGACTTCTGTCGATGATGAATCGCTCTGAGCTTGAAGGGGTGATCGCGCACGAGCTCTCGCACATCCAGAATAAGGACATGCTCGTGATGACCGTCGCGGTCGTTCTTGCAGGCTTCGTCGCGATTATTGCCGACATTTTCCTTCGCATGTCCATGTTCGGAGGCAACCGAGACGGCGACAGCAAAGCAGGCGCCTTTCTTGTGATTCTTGCTATCGTTGCGGCGATCCTTGCCCCGATTGCGGCGCAGCTTATCAAGCTCGCGATCTCGAGGCGTCGCGAATATCTTGCAGACGCTTCAGGCGCTCTTTTGACGCGTTACCCCCATGGTCTCGCTTCAGCGCTTCAGAAGATCGGAAGCTATGGCCAACCCATGAAAAGCGCCAACCATGCGACTGCGCATCTTTTCATTGGAAATCCGTTTGGCGCCAAAGCTGGGAATTTCATAAACAAATTATTTGCGACGCATCCTCCGGTTGAGGACCGTATTCGAAAGCTCACGGGAGGTGCATAAACACTTTGTATTTTTAGAAGTTGTGGGGTAATCTCGGGACTAACCGCAGCGCACTCATGACAGCTGCGGGGAGGGCAGGGAGGCCCAGAAAAATATGTCAGTAAGCGTCGTCTACCGAGGCAGCTTCCTTATTCGCAACATCAATCCGGGCAAGGCTTGGATTGATAAGGAATACAGGCAGCCGCCTCAAGTGCAAGAACTAAAACGAGATATCCCAAAGTCCCCGCCTGACACGGGGCACAACTGTTTGTTTGCCGTCGGAGGGACCGTGAGGATCCGCCGCCGTAACAGGAGGTAACACTCCGACAGCAAAGACGCAGTTTGAAGCGGCGCTTTCGGGTGCCGCTTCTTTCGTATATATGCAGAGCCTTGTCTTATGCAGTCCACCGCGCTAAGGTGGCAAGCAATGCGATTCGCCAACGCGGAAGCAGAAAAGGGAGAATACTATGACGGGTTATATCGAAGTTCGTACGGCATCCGCGTTCGTAGAGGCACAACGCTTGGGCATCCCTTGCATCGTGTTCTTAACGAAAACGGCTGACGAGCAAACCGCCCCGCATACACCCGCGCCTTTTGAAGCCAGTTCCCCGGCCGTGCGCGCCCAGCAATGGGGTCGCGCCGACCGACTGCGAGCGCCGGCTGAATAAGCCCGGCAGGCCAAAAAAGACGGAGAGGCGATGCTTTCGGGCGTCGCCTCGGTCTTTATATGCTATAACAGCACCAGCACGGAGGCGTCGCATAGTGGTCTAGTGCGCACGCTTGGAAAGCGTGTGAACCGCAAGGTTCCGAGAGTTCGAATCTCTCCGCCTCCGCCCCATACCTATATATGACTATCCGTCCCAAAACTCGTCATCTTATTGCAGCCCTGATTGCGCTCTTAACGATAGTCGCATTCCTTACCTATATGGTAGACGCACCGGCAACAGAAACGCCGACAGAGCAAACGTTCTCGTTTGAGGTAGCGGATACGACTGCTGAGCGTGAGCAAGGACTTTCCGGAAGGGAGAGCGTCCCGCAAGACGGCATGCTGTTTATATTCCCAGAGAAAGGGAACTACGGCTTTTGGATGAAAGACATGCTCATTCCAATCGATATGATCTGGATTGCAGATGACGGGACCGTCGTTGACGTTGATCGGAACGTTCTCCCGGAAACGTATCCGAAAGCATTCCATCCGTCAGAGCCTGTCCGCTATGTGCTTGAAACAGAAGCAGGAGACGCGGATCGCCGGGGGTGGATTGAAGGCGCACAGGTTCCTCTCCCTTAGGTTTCGTGGTATAATTGGTCTCGGACCGGTTCATACGGTCGCTGTCTAGCTTGCTAGACAGAGGAAAGTCCGAACACAGGCAAGCGAAAGTTTGCAGACAGGTAGCGGGTAACGCCCGTCCGCCGCAAGGCGCGAGGTGCGAGCAGAGACGTCAAAGGCGAAAGCCGGAGACATCCTTATGGGATGAGTTTCGTCGAAAGGCGAAAGTGAAACGGCAAAATCCTTACCCCTGTGCAAGGCCGTGCCCTTCGGGGAGCGCCGCTTGAGGGCGTTGGCAACAACGCTCCCAGATAGATGGCCGTACGAAGCTTCATGCTTCTGACAGAATTCGGCTTACCGAACCGGTTCGCAAATCATCACAAGACCCGCCGTAAGGTGGGTCTTGTGCGTCTTATCCCCGAGACAAGAGGTCGGTCCGCCGGTTCCTGTTATACTTTCTAGTATTACAAAACCTAGTAGTTACTTACGTGTATGAGCGAACAGACATCAGCTGCCAAGGGACGTTTCTCATTTGATAGCGGGGCGGTCTGGATCATCTCGCTGACCGCTCTTCTGTCGCTCGTAGCCTATATCCCTGGAAACTCTGTTTCCTTGTTTGGGACTAAGGTTACCGTGCTTTTTGTCGGCGTCTTCCTTGCTCTCATCGCGTTTGTCATTGCGCGCCTTATTAAAGGAAGCATCGTCATCCCGCCGCTCGCGCTTCTTGGTGCGCTGTGGTTCGTGCCGATCGCTTACCTTCTTTCAACGCTGTTTTCAGGAGCAAACCCGCTCCATGCGCTCTTTGGAACTGAATTTGAAACAGATACGTTTGGATTTACGCTTTTGCTTGCGCTCCTTGCAACGCTAAGCGCGCTTATTTTCCGCAAATCGCACGAGTACCTGCGCCTCTTCTGGCTTATTGGCATCGGACTCGCTATTGCTGTTGTCGCACAGATCGCATTCATCGTCGTCGGACGAACGGTTCCTGGACTCGTGTCTCCAGCAGACAATCTTGTCGGAAGCTTCTCTGATGTCGGGATGCTTGCCGGACTCGCGGTTGTCTTGTCTTTGATGGCGCTTCGGTTCTTCACTCATACCCGCAATGCGCAGATCGGGTTCTGGGCGCTCATTGTCGTCTCGTTCTTCCTGCTTGCGCTTGTTAACTCCGCGCTCAACTTCATCCTGGTCGGACTGATGGCGCTCGGGCTCTTTATCGAAGGGATGATGCGTCGCCGCACAACGGCAGACGATGCTGACCTTGAGGGAGTATCGCAGTTTGCAGCTGAGACTGAAGACGCTCCTACGCCAGCAAGCTCTCGCTTCATCGCAGCGCCGCTCGTCGTATTGCTCGTCAGCATCTTCTTGCTCCTTGGCGGGGCAGTGATAGGGAATCTCCTTGCAACGGTGTCGGGCGTCAACGTGATTGACGTGCGTCCGTCCTGGAGCTCTACCTTTGATATCGGAAGCCACGTCTACGCATCCTCTCCGTTGTTTGGATCAGGACCAGGAACTTTCAGCGAGCAGTGGCTCCAGTTCCGCGACCGCTCCCTTAACGACACCATCTTCTGGAACGTCGACTTCGGTTCGGGCATCGGCCACATCCCAACGTCCTTCGTCACCACCGGTGCGATCGGCGTGCTTGCCTGGCTTGCCTTCCTTGGCCTCTTCTTCTTCATCGGGCTTCGCACTTTCCTCTTCCGGCTTCCGGTAGATCCGTTTGTCCGGTTCGCCTCTCTCGTCTCGTTCGGAGGCGCAGCCTTCGTTCTCGCGCTTGCCTTCTTCGCAACGCCAGGACCGGTGGTGCTCGCGCTCGGGTTCATATTGCTCGGCGTATTCGTCTCAACGCTTCGCTACAGCAAGGACCGCCCTGAGTGGGGAATCGTCTTCTCGCGCAGCCCGCGTCTCGGTTTTGTGATCGTATTCTTGATGACGCTTCTCATGCTCGCGTCAGTCGGAGCTGGATTCCTCGTTATCGAGCGCTACGTTGCAAACGCAGCATACGGCTCTTCCTTCCGCTCGCTTTCAGCAGGGAACATTGATGCGGCCGCCGAGCACATTAGCCGCTCCATCACCTACGCTCCAACAGACCGCGCGTATCGGCTTGCGGCGACCGTTGGCATCGCGCGCATGCGCGCCATTGCGGGCGACCAGACTCTGCCTGCAAGCGTTGCTCAGCAGCAGTTCCAAGGAGCGCTCTCCGCTTCAATTGGAGCGGGGCTTGAAGCAACTCGCGTCCAACCAAACGACTACCAGAACTGGGTGGTGCTCGGTAACGTCTACCAGAGCGCAGCGTCTCTTAAGATCGTCGGAGCCTACGCAGAAGCCAAGGCCGCATATGACCGCGCGCTTACCTTGAATCCTTCAAGTCCGGTGATTCCGTACGTGCTTGCACAGCTTGAGATCCTTGAAAGCAACACCGTTGCTGCAGAGGAATATCTCTTGGCTTCCGTAAGCTTGAAGCGCGACTACATCCCTGCCATCCTCCTGCTTTCCCAGTTGAAGGTGCAGACCGGAGAAGCTCGCGAAGCGCTTGAAGCTGCAGAAGCTGCAGCGTATCTGGCACCAAACGATCCATCCGTATTGCTTTCGGTCGGACTCCTTCGCCTTGGCATCGGAGACCGAGACGGAGCAATCGCGGCGCTTTCGCGCGCGATCGAACTCAATCCGCAGTACGCGAACGCTCGATTCTTCCTCGCTGCTATCTACGGAAATATGGGACGCACGGCAGAATCTCTTGCCGAGCTTCGCACTATCGCTGCCATGTCTCCGGAAAACGCGCAGGCGCTCACCGCTGACATTGAGGCGCTTGAGAAAGGCACCAACCCATTCCCACTCGCACGCCTCCGCTCACTTGGCATCCCACAGCCGCCAGTCGTCGAGCCAAACGCCCAGACGGCGCAATAACCAATGGTTCAGGGGATTCTTCGCACGCTTGGAGCTTCGGTACGCGGCCTTCATCAGGCCGCGTATCTCTTGGCTGCGCTCACCCTTGCTGCGCAGATTCTCGCGCTCTTGCGCGACCGAATCTTCGCCCACGCCTTTGGTGCAGGCGAGACGCTCGACCTCTATTACGCGGCGTTCCGCGTTCCTGATCTCGTGTTTGCGATTGTCGCGTCCTTGGTCTCCGCATACGTCCTGATCCCGCATATTGCAGGCGCGAACAAAGCAGAGACACGTCGGCTCCTCTCGAACGCTGCGACCTTCCTCGTCGTGTCAGGCGGACTCGCAAGCATTGTCTTGTACGCGTATATGCCGCAGCTCCTTACATTCTTGTTCCCGAGCCTCATGCACGGAGACCGTGCGGCGGAGTTCATCTCGCTCTCGCGCATTTTGCTGTTGCAGCCTTTGCTCCTCGGACTTTCCGGAATCCTCGCAAGCGTCACGCAGGTGAGCCGCAGGTTCATGCTTTTTGCGCTCTCCCCGGTTCTCTACAACCTAGGCATCATTATCGGCGTCGTGTTTTTCTATCCCGTGTACGGGCTTGAGGGCGTTGGCGCAGGTGTTGTCCTTGGAAGCCTCGCACATCTTGCTATCCATATTCCGGTGGTACGTGCGTTTGGCACCATGCCGCGACCGACAATCCCATCATGGAAAGAGCTCTGGCCTATCATCAAAGAGTCAGTGCCTCGCTCGCTCGCGCTTGGACTAGGCGCTGTGACGACGCTCTTGCTTGCAACCTTTGCGGCCCGAACAGGCGAGGGAAGCCTTGCGGTATTCACGCTTGCCGGGAACCTCGAAGCAGTCCCGCTTGCGCTTGTCGGTGCCTCCTATGCAACGGCAGCGTTTCCGGTTCTTGCCGAGGAAGCAAACGGAAAGCGAAATGATGCGTTTAAAGCAACGCTGCTTGCGGCAGCGCGGCATCTCCTGTTTTGGTCGGCGGTCATCTCGGTCCTTACGATCGTGCTTCGCGCGCACATCGTCCGAACCTTGCTTGGTACGGGCGCGTTCGATTGGGACGCTACCCGCCTTACCGCAGCCCTTATTGCCGTCCTTGTCATAGGTCTTGCAGCGCAGTGTTTTACGTTGCTTGCGTCGCGCGCTTTCTACGCTTCCCAGCGCTCATGGAACCCGCTCATGATCCAGCTGATCGGCATCATCGTCTCTGTCGGGACTGCAGCCGGAGCGCTCATGCTCTCTCAGGGTAGTCCGGAGTTCCGCTACTTCGTCGAGGCTTTGCTTCGCATCGAGGACGTTCCCGGTTCTTCCGTCGTCTTCATCGCGCTTGGCGCGACAGTCGGACAGCTCTTCATGGGCATCATCGCGCTCCTTACTCTTGGCCAAGTAGCTCCTGGCGTTGCGAAGCTTTTAGGGCGTCCACTGTTTGAGGGAGCTGGGGCGGGCATCGTGGGAGGCGCCTGCGCGTATATCGTTCTCTTTCTCATGGGAAATATCGCTCCGTTGACCACATTGCTCGCGGTCTTCACGCAGGGCCTTGTCGCTGGTATCGTGGGTCTTGCGGCGTCAGTGGCAGTTCTCATCATGCTTGAGAACAAGGAATTCCATGAGGTCTACGGTGCTTTGAAGCGCCTCACCTCCTCTCGTGCGCTCCCTGCCTTTGACCCTGCTCCTCATGACCGAACGGATACGTAACTTCAGCATCATTGCTCACATCGATCACGGCAAGTCCACACTTGCCGATCGTTTGCTTGAACGAACGGGCACCATCGAGGCGCGCAAGATGCGCGATCAGGTTCTCGACAAGATGGATCTTGAGCGCGAGCGCGGCATCACGATCAAGATGCAGCCAGCTCGCATGAACTATAAGGGCAAGGACGGTACTGACTATATTTTGAACCTGATCGATACTCCGGGCCATATCGACTTTGCGTACGAAGTGTCACGAGCTCTCTCTGCCGTTGAAGGAGTGCTCTTGCTTGTCGACTCAACCCAGGGCGTGCAGGCGCAAACCCTCACGACCCTTGGCATGGCCAAGTCCGCCGGCTGCGTCATCATCCCCGTCATTTCGAAAGTCGACTCTCCGTACGCGCGTCCTGATGAGGTGCGTGCTGAGCTCGCGAAGCTCCTGAACGTATCTGAGAGCACTGTGCTTGCGGTCTCCGGACGAACAGGAGAGGGCGTCGAAGCCTTGCTTGAGGAGATCGTCACGATAGTGCCTCCGCCTCGCCAGGCAGAAGCAGCCGAAGCGCGCGTCACCGTGTTTGATTTTTCATACTCGACCCATCGAGGCATCGCGGTGTTCGTGCGCGTCTTTGACGGATCAGTGAAGAAGGGAGATCTGCTTGAGTTTCGTGCAGCTGGAAAGAAGTTCTCCGCTCTTGAAGTCGGGATCTTCACGCCAGACGAGACACCAGTGCAAACGCTTGGTCCCGGAGAAATCGGCTACATCGTCACAGGCGTCAAAGAGCCAGGCGTCGTCGCTGTTGGAGACACGGTCGGCATTCAAAACGGAAAGCTCCCAGCGCTTCCAGGCTTTGCTCGCCCTCGCCCTGTGGTGTGGGCCTCCGTCTACCCTGAAGGCCAGGATGACCTTGCTGACCTTCGCATGGCGCTCGAGCGCCTTCGTCTGACCGACTCCTCACTCTCTTTTGAAGAGGAATCATCGGGAGTCTTGGGCCGCGGGTTCCGCTGCGGGTTCCTCGGCATGCTCCACTTGGAGATTATTACCGAGCGTCTGCGACGCGAGTTCACGCTCCAGCTCGTGGTTACCATCCCGACCATTGAGTACGTAGTGACCGATACGCACGGGAAGACCGAGACCGTGTACACGCCATCGAAGTTTCCTGCCTACGGAGACGTGCAATCAATCGAAGAGCCATGGTCGAACGTCATCCTCATCACGCCCCCTGACTCTCTTTCAGGACTTCTGCAGCTCCTCCATGACCATGAGGCGATTGTCGGAGACACACATGCCTATGCGGACGGACGCATCGAGCTCTCTGCCGAGATGCCGCTTCGCGAGCTCATGCGCGGATTCTTCGACCGCGTGAAAAACGTATCGTCAGGCTACGCCTCGTTGTCCTACGAGCTCCTTCCAACGCGCCCGGCTGACGTCGTGAAGCTCGACATTCTCGTTGCCGAGGAAGAGGTGCCAGCCTTCGCGCGCATCATCTCCCGTAGGCGCGTCGTGGAAGAAGGTGAGCGCATGGTTGAGAAGTTGCATACCATCCTCCCGCGCCAGCTCCAGGTAACGAAGATCCAGGCACAGGCGCTTGGCCGCATCGTCTCCTCGAAGACCCTGTCTGCGCTTCGCAAGGACGTGACGGGCTATCTCTACGGAGGCGACGTGACGCGCAGGAAGAAATTGCTTGAGAAGCAGAAGAAAGGCAAGAAGCATCGCGCGGCGTACGGCGCTCGCGTGGATATTCCGGAAGAGGTCTTTATGAAGATGGTCCAGGATTCCGATCGCTAAAGTATACTGAGGGAGTATGCGAAGCAGACGCCGTCCCATTGATCCCAAACAGGCACTCGCTGCGGCAGGCCTTATCCTCCTTCTGGTCTGGCTGCTCTATCTTGTCTGGGGCATCTTAGGCAAAGAGGAGATCGCTCGAAATGCTTCTGCAGACGCTAAGCGCGAGCTTGTGGCGCTTGCGTCTCGAGAAGAGACCCTAAATCACAATCTCGCCGAGCTTTCGACCGAACGGGGCCGGGAAGCATCCTTGCGCGAGACCTACGGCGTTGCGCGGGCAGGCGAAGAAGTTATTATCGTGGTGCCACCCCAAGAAGGAGAGAAGCTTGAGAAGCTCTCCTGGTGGCGTAAGCTCATGGGCTTCTTCGGACTATGAATCGCGGATATAGTTTAGTGGTAGAACGGATGCTTCCCAAGCATCGGGCGGGAGTTCGATTCTCCCTATCCGCACTATGACTCCTGAGTCTTCGATTAAGAAAATTATTGCAAGCTCAGAAGCTGAACGAGCGGAAGCAAAAGCCGCGGCAGAAGCTGCTTTCAAGAATCAAGAATTCATAGAAAGCATTGAACGAGAAAAGACAGATATCGATCGCCAGATTATTGCGATTGCAAACGAAGCAACAAACGAGGTGGTCGCACACTACGGAGGGACGCCTTGGGATATTCCTGAGCAAAATATCCATCTGGTTCCCGAAGATCGATGGAATAAATTAGGGCAGACATCTGCAGGCTTTTACATGAGTGCAGCGCAAGCGATCGCCATGTGCTCCTATCCTCAGAAGATTGTCGCTGCTGCGATGACTTTTCACGAGATGCTCCACTTCAAGTGCTACAACATTCTCGAAACGCGAGACGGCAAGCTCACTAACTTCAAAACCGGCATTCAGACACGGACGCGCCCGGAAGGGGAACTCATATTTCGAGTCTTTAACGAAGCAACGGTCTCGCATTTAGAGCACCAGTTCGTAAAAACTCTTGAATCCATAGAGTTCTTTAAGGAGGAAGCGGAATTGACGCGAAAGCTCGTAGAGAAAAGCAAGATGCTTCAAAACATGTCTGGTCTTTACTATGCGGAAGAAAAAGCGCCGGGTGTCTATGTAACAGCGACTGACAAAGTCTATATTCCAGAACGCGCGATACAGGACGCCCTCGTTCGCAAGCTACACGAGCGAGACCCAGCAGCCTTTCCTTCGCCGGAGGATGCGTTTGATCTCTTTGCCCGGGCGCTCTTTAAGCCTCAGTTGCTTGAACTCGGAAGAACAATCGACCAGGTATTTGGTGTTGGTACATTCAGGCACATGGCCTCTCTCGGCGATGACATGGAAGCCTTGGCTGCGTATATAGATTCTCTGTAGACATAAACGTTTGATTTAGCATTTTGCTGGTTTTTCTATGCGTTTGTGGCATAGTGCTCTCATGACCACCATCTTCTCAAAGGCCACCAGCGCCCTTCTTTTATTCGTCCTTATCGCTTCAAGTGCTCCGCTCGTAACGGAAGCCGCTTCTAAGCCAGCGATAAAGCTCACCGCACCGAGCGCCAAAAGCTCATTCGCAAAGAATGGCTCCGGCATCATCCCGATCGCTTGGGAAGCAAAGAATGTTCCAGACAAGACGCTCGTTATTGTCGAGCTAGCAAGCAAGAAACTAAAGAAAGGAGGTACCAATGGCGGAGGGTCATGGCAGTCCGTAGTTGCTGCTGGCAACAGCACCGGAAGCTACAACTGGGATATCGAAGGCGTCGGCCGACCAGACGCAGGTACGTATAAGGTCCGTGCCCTGCTTCAGGAATGCGTTTCAGGCGACTGCACGAAGAATCCATTCTTCCCTGGAGTAAAAAAGACGAAGACCTATGCCAAATCGAAGTGGGTCAACATCTCTATCACGACAAGCGGGCGAAACGAGAGCGACGAAGCGACTGAGGTCGTTGAGTCCCGAACGAACGGCCCGATCATGGTCTCGCTTACGCCAGTTGGCGGAATAGGAGATTCGCTCACCCTTAGCGCAAGCCAGAACGGCACGTTTAATTACTATCCAAGCGGCGACGTCGTCTCCTGCACCGTTACGGGTAACTACGAGGGCGGCAAGCGAAAGGTGGAGCACGGCTGGAAGAACGCTATACAGCCGGGACAATACGGAACCGCAACGTTCAGCGCCGTTGCAGCCCACCCATTGAAGACGCTCCAATCGGTCGAGGTCGTATGCAAGAATGCCGCCTCAAAGGCAACCGATACGGTCTCTGTCACGGTGACTGGATCTTCAGCTGAAGCTGACTATAAGATTCTCACTGGTAAGACCGGGAAAACGACCTTTAAGAAGGGAGAAGGTACCAAAGCTGACGCAGAAGCGTACTGCAAACAAGCGTACAATGACCCAAAGATCCACAAGAATACCCGCGTCCAGTGCTACTTTGACGGAGAACGGTTTGAGGACATCAAGGCCTTCAAGGGATAGGTTTCCGCGAAAAGGGGAAATGTTATACTAGGAAGACATAACGAAGAATAACCATGGATAAATCAGTCACCATTTACACGACCCCGACCTGCCACTTCTGCCAGATGAGCAAGGAGTTCTTCAAGGCAAACAATGTCTCGTACACCGAGCATGACGTAGCGGCAGACGCTGCTATGCGCCAGGAAATGATCGACAAGAGCGGCCAGATGGGCGTTCCGGTCATCATGATCGGCAGCGAAATGATCGTCGGCTTTGACAAGAGGAGGCTCACCGAGCTTCTCGGGCTTGGCGAAGCGCCGGTCGTCTAACCACAGGCACCCGCAACACCCCGCCGGCTCACGCTGGTGGGGTGTTGTGCTAGCATCGATGCAGGCCCTCGTAGTTCAATGGATAGAACGTCTCACTCCTAACGAGATAATGTAGGTTCGATTCCTGCCGAGGGCACCAGTGATATACTTCCCATATGGAAAGCGAACATGATGAACTGAAAGGTCTTCTTGAAGAGAACCTGCAGGTAGCAAAAGAGACCAATAAGCTCATAAAAGACATGCGCCGCGACGCTCTCATTGGCGGAGTGTTGAAGACCGTCATCTGGGTTGTCCTCCTCTTCGTTTCGTTTTACTTCTCGATGCAGTTCCTGGCGCCGTACCTCTCTATGCTCGAGGGAATCCAGGGAGAGGGCGGAATGGATTTCAACGCGCTTTTTGAGCAGTATCAGGCGCAATTCGGGCAGTAGATGAAAGGAAAAGCCGGATATGCTAGTATTTTGCGAGTCGCTTGGGTAGCTCAGTTGGTAGAGCACTTCCCTGAAGAGGAAGGGGTCGCCGGTTCAAGCCCGGCCCCAAGCACATTGTATGGGCCTCGCTGCGTCACATCGTATGTTCAATGAGGCGCTCTCGTTTGCCTCCCGAAACGAACGCAAGCTCGGTGCAGGCTTGTTCGCGTTTGGGTTTTTGACCGATCTCCTTACGTTCACGCTGCTTCCGCTTTCGGTCATAAACATCTTCTTCGCAAGTTATCTCGTGCTTGCCGCCGTCTGTACCTTCGGCGCGAACGTCATGACGCGCTTTGCTCTCAACGAAACCTGGTGGCGAAAGACGCTCACCGTTCTCTTTCCGCTTGGCGTCCAGTACGCGCTTGGAGGGCTCTTGTCTGGGTTCGTCGTTTTCTATGCAAGCCACTCGGTTGTTGCTGTGTCCTGGCCGTTTCTCGCACTCCTTGCGGTAGTGTATTTTGGAAATGAATATTTCAGGAAGCAGCGCGAACACCTTATCTTCCAGACCATTCTCTTCTTCTTCGCCCTCTACGCATATGCGATTTTCGCGCTTCCGTTAATCATTGGTTCTATCGGTCCATGGATCTTTGTCGGAAGCACGCTAGCCGCGCTGCTTCTCTTCGCTCTGTTCCTCTGGCTCTTGCGCCTGGTGAATCAGGCGCGTGCAAAGGAGAACCTGCGCCCGATAGCGGTGATTACGCTTGCGATAACGCTCCTTGTCTCAGGAGCCTATTTCACCGGGGTCATTCCTCCGCTCCCGCTCGCGCTTGCCGAAAGCGGCATCTATCACGCGGTGGCTCGAACCCCTTCCGGCTATTCGCTTAAGACAGAAGGAGAGCGTTCGTGGTGGGAATTCTGGGCACCCACGCTCCATGTCGTCCCGGGATCTCCTCTCTATGCCTATAGCGCTATCGCAGCACCCGCTTCTTTTGGAAGCACGGTCGTGCATCGCTGGGAATACCTGGATGGGCGCGGACGCTGGATCACGGAGAGCAGGATCGCGTTCCCGATTACCGGAGGGCGCCAGGGAGGATATCGAGGCTATTCGGCCAAGGAAAACCTCGCAGAGGGCAATTGGAGGGTCTCTATCGAAACGTCAGGCGGCCAGGTGATCGGACGCATCGGCTTTATGGTAGAAAACACACCGTTCGCACCGGCACTCCAAACGGTTACGCGCTAAGTCGAGCGGACGCGAAGCTTGGTCTGGCGAGCCTTATCGAGCTTAGGAAGGGTAATGGAGAGTAGGCCGTCTTTTGCTGAAGCGGTTGCGCCGTCTACATCGACTTCCTGGGGAAGCATGATGGTTCGGGAGAACGAGCCCCAGAAGAGCTCCTGGCTGAAGTAGTCAGACCCTACTGATTCGCTTCGTTCTTCGCGAGCTCCTTCGATGACGACCATGTCGCGGCTGATGGAAACACTCACTTCTTCTGGACGAACGCCTGCTACAAAGGTGCGGATCACAATCTCGTCTGCGGTCTGGTACATGTCGACGGGAAGCTGGCCTTCGCTTCGTTCTTCTGGAAGGTGTGAAGGGGATGGATTAACGGAGCGGCGCGCTGGAGGGGCATCTACTTCGTCATCAAATACATCGTACTCGTCATCGATGGGGCGAGAGCCGGAGAGTCGTTCGAAAAGTGAGCGTTTCTTTTGCATGAGGATAATCGCTTAGCAGGTATTTTTTGATAAATTGCGATAGCGGAAGTACTTCAGTATCTCAAACGCAGCGAAGAACACAACTGCGCCAGTCCAGACCGTGAAGAACGCTAGGATTGTGGTCGAACCACCTTCTCGAATTATAAAAAAGTTAAAGAGAGCATGCAATCCGATCGCAAGGATAAGTCCGAAGGATGCGATCACTGCGCGCATAGACGGCCGCGAGCGGTACGAGAAGGCGAGCGCAAACCCAATCGCAGATGAGGCGATCACATGGAGCAAGGTCGAGCCGATGAAGCGCAGGTTGTTAGTCACAAATCCTGCAAGGAAGCGTCCCTCAGACAGAGGATCAATCAAAAAGAGCGCGTTCTCAAGCGCCGCAAACCCAAGCGCGACGGTAATCATGCAGATCACGATGTCGATCGAGTTTCGGACTGCGTTCTTGAAGATGAGCGCGACTCCAGCAAAGAGAAGGTATTTCATCGTCTCTTCCGCGGTTGCCCACGCGATGATGACGCCGATCTCACTCGTGAGATACGTGCGGGCAAGGTCTTCAAACGGAAGCACCAAGGGAACCGCAAGCATGCCGGCGACGAAGGTAACGAAGATCGCCCAGGGCGGCTGCGGGCAGCGCTCTTCCTCTTTCAAGAGGAAATAGAGCCAGATGAGCGCCGGCAGAAGTCCGCCTATGAATGCATAGGTGAGAGTCTCCAGTGGAGGCATGTGCCTATTCTAACAGGAGATTGGTGCTACTTTTGCGCGGGCCACGGGGCGACCATGAGAAGACCTGTATTTCCAGGAAGGGACGACCAGATCTCTTCGGTAACAAAGGGCATAAACGGATGGAGCAGGGTGAGGATGCGCTTCAAGATAATGCGAAGGACGGTAGAGCGCGACTGCTTGGCGATAAGATCGTCTCCCTGGAGGATTGCCTTGGATTCCTCAAGAATGACATCTGCAAGGCGATGCCATGCGTAATGATAGAGCTTCTCGGCTGCCATATACGCGCGGTAGGAGTCCAAATCCCGGGTAACGTCAGCGGTAAGCGCATCAAGTTCCGCAAGAAGCACCCCGTCTTCCTCTTGCAGGGCATCGCTATCGTTTTCGTCAGCTCGCTCAAGAATGAAGCGCGTGATATTCCAAAGTTTGTTCGAGAAATGCTTGTAGCCTTTCACTTTGTCTTCTTGAAGCGCGAGATCCGTTCCCGGAGTGTTTCCGACGATGAGCGCCATGCGAAGCGCGTCCGTTCCGTACTTATCTGTGAGCGTAAGCGGATTGATAACGTTGCCTTTCGACTTACTCATCTTCTTTCCTTTCGCGTCATTCACGAGCCCATGGAAATACACTTTGGAGAACGGCACCTGGTCTGAAAGATAGAGCCCGAATACGATCATTCGCGATACCCAGAAGAAGATGAGGTCGCGCCCGGTCTCCATAACATCGGTCGGGTAATACGTACTGAAATCTTTCCCATCTGGATACCCGGTCACGAGAAGCGGCCACTGTCCGGAAGAGAACCAGGTATCGAAGGTGTCGATGTCTTGCGTCCATCCTTCTCCGGGGCTCTCAAGCGAGGCCACCGCAGTCCCGTCCTTGAACCATGCGGGAATAGGGATGCCCCAGACGATCTGGCGGCTGATGTTCCAATCGAGCGTGTTCTCCATCCAGTGCCTGAAGGTCTTCTCTTCGTACTCAGGAATGAAGCGCACGTCGCCTGAATTTACTGCCGTGATCGCCATGTTTGCGAGCGGTGCCATCTTCACGAACCATTGGTCTTTCACCTGCGGCTCGATGACGGTCTGGCACTTGTAGCACTTTTTCACGACGTTCTTATACGCTTCGTCTGTCTTCACCACGAGACCTTTTGCTTGCAGTTTCTCGACGATCTTCGCTCGCGCTTCCGTTATCTTCATCCCTTCAAACTCTGCAGCGACCGGAAGAAGCTTTCCTCGCTCATCAATGATCTGTTGCATATCCAAGCTATGGCGCTTCGCGATCTCAAAGTCGATCTGCGAGTGCCAAGGGGTGATCGTCATGACTCCGGTCCCAAATTCCATATCTGCCGCTGCATCCTTGATGACGGTCGCCGTGATAGGACCATTGATCCACTCCACTTCAAGCGTGTCTCCATGCTTCCATTTGCTGTAGCGCTTATCGTCCGGGTGCATGACGACGTACTTGTCTCCGAACTTTGTTTCCGGGCGCACCGTGCCTATCTCAAAGGGGCCGTAGGTAAGCGTGTAGAACGGAGTCGTTTCCTCGACGCTGTCCGTCTCGACATCTGACAGGGAGGTCTGGTGCTTGAAGCACCAATTGACCGTACGCGCTCCGCGATACACAAGGCCGTCATTGAACATCTTCACGAAGGTCTGCTGCACTCGCTTCACGACATCGGGGTCAAGTGTGAATTTCTCGCGCGACCAGTCGCAGGAGGCGCCGAGCGCACGCACCTGGTTTTCCATCGTGGTCTTGTTCGCGAGCGTGAAGGCGAGTATTTCCTTATAGAGCTCCTTCGGATCCATCCCGAAGCGTGAGCGTCCTTCCTTCTCGAGCTTCTTCTCGTAGACGACCTGCGTCTCAAACCCCGCGTGATCTGCTCCCGGTATCCAAAGCGCGCGGTACCCCTGCATTCGCTTGAAGCGGGTAAAGATGTCTTGCACGGTCACAAAGAGCGCGTGTCCCGCATGGAGGTCTCCGTTTGCGTTTGGCGGAGGCATGACGATCGTGAAGGGCTTGCCCTCTGTCTGGCTCAGGAGTTCCTTGGGCAGGTTGTCCGGATTGAAATACCCGCTTTCCTCCCAGGCCGCATAGATGCGCGTCTCGGTCTGGGCCGGGTCGTACGGCTTGAGGAATTTCTCATTCATCGTCAAAATATAGCAAAAAGAAGCCTGTTTTGCTTGCTAGCGCTCGGAAAGGGACAGGTTGCTGTTGGCTTCGAATTCAGTTGCAAACATCCCGAGCTTAGCGCGGAAATACCCTGCAACGGCGATCATGATCGCATTGTCAGTGGTCAGGGAAGCGGGCGGGATGCGAAGTTCAGTTTCCGGATGCTCGTCTTTGATTAATTCTGCGAAGACTTTGCGAATCTGCTTGTTCGCAGAGACGCCCCCGCCAAGCGCAAGTAATTTAGCGTTCGTCTCATCAAGCGCCCTTGAAGTCTTCTTCCAAAGAACCTCACACACGGCGTCTTCAAATTCCTCCGCAAGCTTCTCGCGCTCTTCTTGAGTAATATCCGGATGTTTTTTCAAAAGATAGAGAACCGACGTCTTGATACCGCTCCACGAGAAATCACAGGAATCATCAGTAAGCATGGGGCGTGGAAGAGTGAACGGCTTTGGAGCACCGCTTGCGCGTCCCGCCTCAGCAAGCTTCGAGATCTCAGGGCCGCCCGGATATGGAAGGCCGAGCATGCGCGCGACTTTATCGAACGCTTCGC
Organism: uncultured Candidatus Saccharibacteria bacterium; assembly: GCA_964593365.1. Lineage (GTDB taxonomy): Bacteria > Patescibacteriota > Minisyncoccia > Phycocordibacterales > Phycocordibacteraceae > C7867-001. The sequence continues at coordinate 259,677 of CAZQGQ010000001.1, forward strand.
CAACGGCATCATCTCGCGTCCTGCCAATGAGCGTATAGGAAAACCAGTCACGCATTAAGACAAGCTCCGTGTGTCCTCCAGAAATAAGAAGAGTGAGAAGCGGGAAGGCTGGAGTTGCCAAGACAAGTTCCTTCTCGCTTTCAAGCGCTAGAAGGCCTGCAAGCAAATGTCCTTCCATGTGGTTAATAGGAACCACGGGAATATTCCAGGCAAGAGAGAGCGCCTTGGTAAAGTTCACTCCGACCCAAAGCGCAGGAGCAAGCCCAGGACCATGGGTCACTGCGATCGCATCTATCTGCGGGCGCTCGGTACGTGAGATGAAGGAGAGAAACGCGTCAGAAAGGCCTGGCTCTCGCTCGAGGATGCGGGCAAGTTCTTCCTGCGTTGGAACATCCTGTGGAGTCTCAGTATACAAACCAGCTTCTTCAAGTGTTGCGGCAAGGAGCGGTACGAGGTTTTTTGCATGTTCTCGCTTGGCGAGTGTTGGATAGACGCCCCCATATTCCCGATGCAGCTCGATTTGGGAGAGCGCGGCGTTTCCAAGAATCGTAAAGCGAGTGGAATCTCCAGCCTCGCGCCCTTCAAGCAGCGCGATGGCCGTATCGTCGCAGGATGTCTCAATCGCGAGGATTCGCATCGTCTTTGATCAGGGTCCAAGGATAAGGACCTTCGCGAGGAATAAGGAATCCGGCAGAGCTTGTGTGGCCGTTGCCTCCGAATTTCTCCGCAATGGCCGCGACATTCACTGAACCATCGCCGCGAATGGAAACGCCGTATCCATAGGGATGCGCTGCGACAACAAGCGCGATGGGCGGATACTTTTTCGCAAGCTTGTTTCCGACCAGCGACTTCATCGGCTTGTATGGATGAGCGGTCGCGAAAGCGCAGGTGTAGCCCTCGAACTCGACGAGTACGGATTTCTCAACAGCAAGGTCAGCAAGGAGTTCAAAATACTCGCCATAGGTGCGCGCCTTCATGATAAGCGTCTCTCGGGTGCTTGGATCTGCAAGCATGCTAGCTACCTCGTCCCAGAACTCGAACGTGGTTGGGTTAACGCCTAGATAAGCGAGCATAGGGCGGGTATCGGGAAGCGAGAAGCGGAAGAGGTCATCGTCCTCTATATATTGGAGAAGCTCGGGGATGGCTTCGCCGGGATGGAAATAGTTCCAGGCAAGAGTAGCTCCGGAATGATCGGTGCTGTAGACGTGGTCTGGCATGCTCTCGATCACATCCTGGACTCCTTCATGATGGTCGAGGACGGTGAGGGAGGTAGCAGCCTCAAGGAAGCGGTCCATGACATCTTTTGTATATACGAAATCGATGAAATAGACCTTGTTGCCGCGAGCGGTCTCTACCGGAGGCTCCTCGTTCCTGGAAAGGGAAATATACTCGGCAGAAGTGCCAAGTTTTTTCCAGGCGGCATACGCCCCGCCAAACCCGTCTGGGCAGCCGCCGTGATAGAAAACAATCGTTCGCTCGCCCATATAGCATCCGTTATAGCCTATTTATACGCGGTATACTAGTCGGATTATGCATTCCATGTGGCGGAGTAATATACCGCGGACCACCAATCCGCTTCGCTTCTTTTTCTTTGCGTCTCGTCCGCACTGGAAAATGGCCCTTCTGGCATCTTTGTTCGTCATCACTTCGGCTGCTCTAAGCGCCTTTATCCCGTACCTGTACAAGCTCATTGTCGATGCCGTCATGGTTCTTGATGAGGGTTCCTATAGGCCAGTGTGGATCGCGGTCTTCACGTATGTGGCCATTTCCCTTACAGCAGACCTCTGCATGCGCGGAAGCGGGTTTGCCGGCATGCACTGGGCAAACGGCATAAGAGCCACGGTCCGGGAGGCCCTCAACTCCTACATCACGCTTCATAGCTACCGATACTTCTCTAATAACTTTGCAGGCTCGCTTGCAAGCAAAATCAAGCAGGCTGCTGAAAGCCTTTCCGACTTATCTGAGATGTATCTCTGGTCCTTCCTTGGGTTTTTTGTCTCCGTGGTCACGGGCTTCACCATCGTGTTCCTTACGAGCCCAGTCGTTGGGCTTATCTTGTTTGGGCTCTTTGCGATCATTACGCCCTTGAACATTGTCCTTGCCCGAGGCCGCGTACCGCTTTCAGTCGCTAACCAGGCAGCAGAAACAAAATTGACTGGAGCAAACATCGACCTGCTTACCAACATCAATGCGGTGCATGAGTATGCTCGCCGCAAGTTCGAGCTCAAGCATCTGCGAGAGCTCATCCTTATCCGGCGCGAGCGGTCTCTTACCAACTGGCGATACGGCGAGTGGATCCTGCTCTTGAATAACGTACTGCAGGCCTTTTTCATCGCAGCCATGATGCTCGTTGCTGTCGACCTCGCGATCAAGGGAGAGATCACCCCGGGCGACATCATCCTCTTCCTCGCCATGGTGTTCCTGCTTCGAGGACAGCTGACATTCATCGGTTCTCAGTTCAATCACCTTGCAGAGAAGTGGGGAACGATCAAGGAAAGCCTTACGGATATCACCAAAGATCACGAAGTGGCAGATACGCAGGAGGCCTCCGAATTAATGGTTTCCAGAGGCGGCGTCTCGTTTGAAAATGTCGTCTTTGAGTATGAAGGCATCCCTGTCTTTAGCGATCTTACCTTCGATATCCCTGCCGGGCAGCGAGTGGGAATCATTGGCAGAAGCGGTGCGGGGAAATCCACTCTCGTGAAGCTCATTTTGCGCCACTATGATCTCAATGGGGGACGCATTGTCATTGATGGCACCGATATAAGCTCAGTCACCAAAGAAAGCCTTCGAGAAGCAATCGCCATAGTTCCTCAGGAAGCTGCTCTGTTCCATCGCAGTATCCATGACAACATCGCGTATGGGCTTACAAACGCAACGCGCGAAGAAGTCATCCGTGCCGCTACGCAGGCACAGGCGCACGAATTCATCGAGCGCCTCCCCGAGGGATATGAGTCGATGGTAGGTGAGCGCGGCATAAAGCTTTCAGGCGGTCAGCGCCAGCGCATTGCGATTGCGCGTGCGCTCATTAAAGACGCTCCGATCCTTCTCCTTGATGAGGCGACGAGCGCGCTTGATAGTGAGAGCGAAGGTGCCGTGCAAAAGGCACTCCTTCGCCTTATGGAAGGCCGCACCGTGCTTGCAATCGCGCATCGCCTCTCGACGCTTCGCGCCATGGATCGGCTGATCATCTTTGATGCCGGGAAGATAGTCGAAGACGGAACGCACGAAGAGCTCCTTAAGAAGAAGGGACTGTACGCGGATCTCTGGACGCACCAGGCGGGAGGATTCTTGGAAGACTAGGCTTTCTTGCTTCGCTCTTGAAGCGAGGACCAATACGAGGCTCCCACAAACGCAAGACCGACAAGGCCAGTAATGACTTCTGGCACGTGCGTGAACACGCTTGCAAGCATCGCCGCAGCAAGACCAAGAATCGCCCAGTGTGCTCCGTGTTCGAGATAGGCAAGAGCGTCGAGGGTCTTTTGGCGGACCATATAGATAGTAAGGGAGCGAACGAAGTACGCGCCAACGCCAAGCCCAACGACAATCACCGGAAGCTGGTTGGTGATAGCGAAGGCTCCGATAACGCCGTCGAGCGAGAAGGCAGCGTCGAGGATTTCTAGATAGAGAAAGAGCGCGAGACTTCCGCTTGCCATGGATGCGGCGTTCGCTTCAACTGAGAATGCGTTTGCAATTGCCTGGATACCAATGAAAAGCAGGATACCAATGGTGCCTGCGAACAATACGGTCGCTGCAGACTCGGGAAGGACGAGCGCGATAACCGCAAGCACGGCAAGCGCAATGCCTATCTCAAGGGCTTCGATACGTCCCCAGCGAGCCACACGGCGCTCAATGAAATGGATCCAGTGCACGTCCTTACCTTCGTCAAAGAAGTATTTCAACGAAACCATGAGCAAGAAGATTCCTCCGAAGGAAGAGATAGCCACACGAGCGCCTTCAAGGAGGTGCCCGTACGCCTCCGGGTCATTCAGAACCAATGCGCCAACCGCAAATGGCGACATCGACACGCTTATCGCAACGATAAGGATGGGAAGCAAGAAGCGCGTTCCAAAGACGGCGATAAGGATACCCCAGGTAAGGAAGTAGTTCTGCCACTTCGTGTTCATCCGCTTCAGCACTTTTGCGTTAACGACCGCGTTATCAAAGGAAAGAGTAACTTCAAGAATAGTGAGGAGTATGGCAATGAACAGAGCGGTCCAACCACCCCACACGAATATGGCGATAAGCGCTACAACCCAAATGATGATTGATACTGAGAACGACCGAATAATTGCATCCATAGCAGGTTATGAGTTATTGGTGCGCGATACAGGACTCGAACCTGTGACCCTCCCCACGTCAAGGGGATGCTCTACCAACTGAGCTAACCGCGCGTAGGATGCAGAATATCGCGTTTAACGGTAGGATTCAACCGCTTATGGAGATAGTACGGCTTACCCCAGATAATCTTGAAGAGGCTGCGAAGAAAGCCTCGGAAGTCCTCGCTGCAGGCGGCATCGTCGTCTATCCAACCGATACGGTGTACGGCCTTGCCGTCGACGCGCTTGATATGGAAGCACTTAATCGCCTGAAGCGCCTCAAAGGACGCGACACCAAGCGCCCCATCTCGATCGTTGTTCCGGACCTGAAGACCATGGAAGAATGCGGAACGCTCAATGAGGCAGCGCGAGCATTCGCTTCAACTCACTTGCCAGGACCGCTTACGCTCGTGCTCCCGGCGCATCCCTATGTTCCTTCCGAGCTTACGCTTAACGGAGGCGTGGGAGTTCGTATCCCAAACGATCCTTTCTGTCTTACGCTTGCACGCGCATACGGGCGCCCGTTCACAACGACAAGCGCAAACCAAACGCATATGACGACCCCCAAGACGGTTACCGAACTTGTCTGGCACTTTGGTCCTCGAGTCTCAGAAATCGCGCTCATCATCGATGACGGCGAGCGTGCCGGAGGGTCCGGTTCAACGGTAGTGTCATGCCTTGAAGAGACGCCTCGCATTCTTCGCCAAGGCGTCCTTTCTCGCGAAGAACTCGGACTCTAGTATTCCCTGGCATGCGTCGAACGGCCGTTTTGTATAAGAGGGTAGGAGAGACTCCGCTCCAAGCTATCGGTGCCTGGAAGGCCAAGCATCCCGAGTACGCATCGGTGGTCGCCTGTTATGCCGGACGGCTCGACCCAATGGCCGACGGGAAGCTGCTCGTCTTATTTGGGGATGAGTGCAAGCGCCAAAAGCACTACACCGGACTTGATAAGGAATACGAGATTGAAGTGCTGCTTGATCTTGGAAGCGATACGGGAGACGTGCTTGGGATTCCTGATCTTGCAAACCAAGAAACGCGCGTCGACCCTCTCGCGCTACATGGCATCTTGCAGAAAGAGAAGGGAAAACACCTTCGCAAGTATCCGCTTTTCTCATCAAAGACCGTGAACGGGAAGCCATTGTTCTTGCACACGCTTGAAGAGAATACAGAGAACATCGATATTCCAGAACATATCGAAGAGATCTATGCGATCAAGCTGCTAGAGGCATATCGATTGCCGCTGCTGCCGCTACGCACGCGCATCTTTGATCTCCTTTCGCTTGCGCCCCGTTCAGATGAGCCATCAAAAGCGTTAGGTGCTGATTTCCGGCAGGACGAGATTCGCGAGAAGTGGGGAATCCTCTTTAGCAAGCTCACGGATCGCGAATTCGCCGTCCTTCGCCTTCGGATCGCTTGTGGTTCAGGCACGTATATGCGCTCACTCGCTTCCCGCATAGGAGAGGCGTTGGGGAGCAAAGGACTCGCTCTTTCGATTAGACGCACCCGTATAGGCAGGTACGCATTCGGGCTTTGGTACACTACCTATATATAAGCTTTATATAACCGGACCTATGACTCTTCCACACCTTACTCCCTCATATGAACGCTGGGCTCCCGTTGTAGCGCGCGTGCTCTTCGGCGCCATGTTCTTGCACAGTGCCTACTATAAGATCCCAGGCACAGAGACGTTTGCAGGACAGGTTGAGATGTCTGCGGCTGTCGGCATCCCGTTTGCCATGATCGCCGTCACGCTCGCATTCATCCTTGAGGTAGTCGCTGGTATCGCGCTCATCATCGGCTGGAAGACCCGCACCTTCGCGGCGCTCCTTATTCTCTTTGTCATCCTCATTGCCTTCTTCTTCGGACGAAATCTCGCGGATATGACGCAGATGATGACCTTCTTCGGCTGCCTTCAGATCATCGCAGGTCTCCTCTATGTCTCAGTGTATGGAGCGCAGCATGCGGCCGTCGCAGCATGCCCGCTACCAAGCGAGCTCACGAAGAAGATCTAGCTAGAGCGCGAAGGGCTGCGAGAGCACCCAGAGCCCGAAGGCGGTATAGAAGACCATAAGCACGAGCATAGGGAGCTGGCTTAGTAGCGCGCGTCCTCGCTCGGGGAATTCGCGAAGCGCGACTTGGTGCGAGATATAGGCGGCAAAGGCGTGGCCAAACACGATGATGGCAAGCTGGACGTACCAGACGCGATCGGCGCTGATCATGATGCCAAGAGAATTCAGCATTAAGGAGAAGTAGTGCGCGAAGTGATAGGCGAAGGCTATCGGTATAAGCGAGTAGGCAAACAAGAGCATGTAGTCGCGAAGCGACTTTGATCCTCGTACCAGCTTCTTCATGGCAAGGAGCGCTCCTGCGTAAAGCGCATAAAAGCCCACCGGGAAGAGGAGGAAAATAATAAAGGAGGTCACGAACCAATCCGTCTTCAACAGATCGATAATCAGCGTTGCCATGGTCTCGGTTTCCCGGAAGCCGTCGAAAGCCGTTGCGGCAAGCGCAAAGAGAATGAATGCGAGAAGCGAGAGAGTAACGGGAGCTTCGTTTACGAGGCGAGAGACGGGGGAAGAAGTCGTTACCGATTGCTGCCCTACTCTCACTGGCGCCAGTTTTCCGGCAAGCGCGAAAAAGACTGAGAAGAACTCAGCATGCTCAAACCACACCTTCGTGCCGTAGCGGATACTCCCGATATTGAGATAGGCAATATAGAGGAGGACGATGATAGCTAGAACCCGCGGAGTCGTCCCAAACACCGGGAAGAAGAGCTCGAGCACGATAAGGAGCACATAACCAATGAGCGCCGGCAGATACCCATGCTTCCATGGACGTTTGCCTGGCTGCGATTCTGGCTGCACGTTATCGACAATGATCTTAAAGGGATTTCCAAGTTCCCAAATACCGCTGACGAGCATCGAGACATAGGGCACGATTAGCACGAGCCCGATCCAAAAGAGATAAGGAAATACGTTTTCCGATGCGCTTTGATTGCCAAAGAGCCCGAGCATAATGCCTATACCTAGCGCCCCGCCAAGCACGAGTTCGATAGCCACTACGAGCGGATTCCAGATGCGCTTAGGAATCGCTGTCGTACGAGCGCTTTCTATAGAGCGCTCAGGCCCTGCAAAGACAAGGAGCGCGCACGAGACGATGAAGGCAGCTACGCCTCCAAGGACATAGAAGGTTACGGGAAGCGGCAGCGAGTATTGCTGGCCGAAGGCATGCGCGTTTGCAGCAAGCGGAAGGCCTGCAAGTGCGACGACGGCTGCTATGGGTAGCGAGTTACGGAAGAACTTCAAGGGTTGCTATTTCCGTCTTCGATCCTTCAAGCTCGGTATGGAACCTGCCTGCGGTGTCTGCGAGGAAGGTGAGGGAAGCTTCTACGTTTGGCTCAAGGTCAACACTTCGATCATAACCGTGCACATGGAACTCTTCCGCTTCGTCTGCCGTGACGCGGATCGTGACCATGGTGCCTTTCTTTACTGTCATGACCTCGGGACCATCAACGAGTGCTTTTCCTGAAACGCGAAGAACGAATTCTGTTGAGGTGCTAGTTGCCTCTTCAGATTTTGGCGCTTGCGTGAAGTAGTAGGCTCCGCCAAGGATAAGAACTAGTACAACGATAAGTACAGTGATTTTCATAGAGTTAGGCTTGCTTGCGTGAGGACATCCAAAGCGCCGCTCCTGAGGCAAGCAGAGCGATGATCGAGAGGATCAGTGAAGTGTTTCCGGAGGCATCCTGTTCCTCTCCGGCGTTTTGCGCGACGTCTGTTACCGAATACGGGTTCGTGACTTCTTCTTCGTCATGCTCTCCTCCATGCCCGGCAGGATCTTGGTCCCAAGCGACTCGCTCACCGTCCGCGTATGTCTGGTACACCTTCCATATAAGAGTGCCGTCTTCTGCAGGGGTTCGCGCGGTGAAGGCAAAGGTGTCTTTCTGTCCTTCGGGAATCGCGCCTCCTGTCCAGCGTATCTGCGTCACGCGGTCATCTGCGTCTTTGGTCGTGCTTACGCGCCATCCTGGCTTAACAAAAGGAGTCACCCGATCAAGGGTCACGGGAACATCAAGAACGATATCGATTGTTGAAACCTCTCGCTCTGTCGGAACGCTCACGCTGAAGGTTTCGTATTTAGATGTTGCCGTCTGGGACGGAGAGACGCTTGAGTGCGCGCTTACCAGAGAAGGGAAAGCGGAAACGGTCATAGCCACAAGCAAGAAGAACGATACGGAAGATCTCATGATGGTCAAAGGAAAATAAGAATAATACCGAACCAGTGTATCAAATGAATACGGGGAAACCAGACAGGAGCATCAGGCACTTGCAGGAGCCGTTGCTGGCTCTTCTTTCTGTGTGAGATAGCGCTCAGAAAGCTGGCGGTAGTACTTGGATTTGAAGGCAAGCAGTGACGCAATGACGCCAATGATACCCGCGAGTGTGAACACGAGCGCGATGCCGCGATCAGGACCGGTACCAAACCAGTCCCCGATCAAGGCAGCGCCAGCGCCGGTCGTCATGAGCGGAATGAAGAAGAATTGGGTGAGCGGTCCGATAATGAACGCGGTTAAAGGAGAGGCAGACTGCTCCACGCTTTGTGCGAACCCGAACACCCGTCCCTGACGCTCGAGCGGAACGACTTTCTGCAGAGTCGTCTGTTCAGCGGCTTCTGCGTATGGGCTTATGAGAAACCAAATAAAGCAGCCTGCCGCAAGCAAGATGATAGAAGGCTGGATGGTAAACACGCAGCACACCGACCATGCGATCACGTTTACCGTGAGGAGCGTTTTGAGAGGGTTCTTGCCAAGACCCGTCTTCGCGATCACGATGCCGCTCAGGATGAAAGCGGTACTAAGGAAACCGAAGAGCAGACCCCACATCTCAACTGATACGAGCGAGAGACCGTAGGCATCCATGAGCGCCATGAAGATGCCCCCAAGAAAGTTGTTGAAGGTGCTAAAGAGAATGAGGGCGATGAGGCCCGGCACGCCAAGAACGATGCGGAGCGTGCCTTTCAGATCAAGTCGCTTGGGTTCGGCGTTTGCTGAAGCGCGCGGGTGCTCTTCAGGAACGCGAATGAACAAGAGATGCAGGAAGGCAAGCGCAGTTAACGCTAGCGCGAACAAAAGCGCGTAGTGCATCCCGCCCCAGGCGACCAGAAAACCGCTGATGACAGACGTCGTCAGAAAGCCGATGCCGTTCACCATGCCGACAAGTCCGTTTGCCTTGTCTCGCCGGTCCTCGGGGACGAGGATGGTCACGAGCGTTGAAAGCGAGATAGATCGTATGTTCCCGGCCATAACCCCAAGCATCACGATAACGACAAAGAGCCAGAGCCAGGGGCCGTACACCTCCGCTATGCGCTCAGGGGTTGCGACCTGGAGCACCATGAAGGCGAGCCCGTAGAACAGGAAGGAAACGAGACTCGAGCCAAGCATGACTCGTTTTTTACGATGGTGGTCGACGATGCTTCCGAGCCAGAATCCTGTCCCAGCGGTCACTACCAAATAGAGCCCTGCGATCATGCCGGTGGCGAACACTGACTGGGTCTCTAGATAGACGTAGAAGGTAAGCGCGAACCAGACGGTAAAGTTCGTGATCGATGCGACAAGATTATTCCCGAGGACATGGTGAAAAGCTCCCATCATTTTATCGGAGCATCATACCATTTGGGCTTTTTGCGACGGGAGAGCACAGTCGCAGGCTACGCAAAACGGCTCTCGAAGTATCGAAAGCCGCTTTGCTTTGTTGGTGACCCCACGGGGAATCGAACCCCGATTTCCTGCGTGAAAGGCGGGCGTCCTAACCGTTAGACGATGGGGCCTTCACGAACTTGGCCATCCTAGCATTTTTTACCCCATAAATGCTAGGATTGCCCCATTGGAGAGGTGGCAGAGTGGTCGAATGCACCGGTTTCGAAAACCGGCAGGGGCGAAAGTTCCTCGGGAGTTCGAATCTCCCCCTCTCCGCCTTTAAGGGCGAATCCGTATGACGCGAGAAAAGAGATAGGCGCCAAGTATAAAGCAGACGCTGCCTATGACTATCGGGGCAGCCAAAAAGATGCTGCTTGTCGAGCTATCAAGCGACGAGCCGATAAGGACCAGGAGCACAGAACCGACGGCTGAAAGCGGGAAGAGTATCACTATAAAGGTGAGATAGGGAATCCGTGAAAGACCGGCAGCGTAGCTGATGAGCTCAGGCATTCCGAAGAACGTAATATAGGTGTAGAAGAGTCCTCGCACCGTCGCTACCTGCGCAATGATGCGCGAGAAGAGACTATCCTTTTGCGTATCGACAAGTGACCGGATAGCGGGATAGCCAAGCTTCCTGGCTAGCCAGAAAGAAATGGTGAAGCCTATGAAGTCGCCGACCAGCGAATAGATGACTCCTGGCCAAAACCCGAACACCAGTCCCGCAAACGGATACAAGGGACTTCCGGCAAGCGGAACAACGACGATGGTCGAGGCCTTGAGCAGTATGAAGATGAGCGGAGCCGCGATCCCTGCTGCTTCGACAGCCTGCTTGATCGCATCAATGCCAACGAAAGCGTAGGCCAGGGCAAAGGCCCCAAGCCCGAGAGCGAGGCTTATAAGCCCAGCGTATCCGCGTCCCTTGGTTCCCATATGCTAAGTATAGATCAGGAAGTAAAAGCACATTCTGGAATCGCGTCCTGAAGCAATTTCCACAAAGGCACAGAGCTCATATATACTTTTCAAATCATGGGCCAGAACAAACCCGAAGCATGCGAGGAGTGCGGCTCAGACGCCGTCTATCATCGCCTCACCTATATAACGGTCGCGATCGACGAGGCATGCAAGCCGCTGTTTATGCCAGGACCTATCACGCGCTTTTTCGCGCGCGGCATTCTTGCCGTCGAACGGGTCGTGACTCCAAGCATCTTCGAGTTCCTTATTAGCGTTGGTATCGCGAAGGTAGAGAAGTCCCCTGACGACGATACGATTCTTCTAGCCAAAGTGCTCTGGGAGGAGGCAGATAAGCGGGGCATCGATATGCTCGAGATCCGACTCTTTGGCCTTGCCAGGAATCTCTTCCTCGCACGCTTGCCTGACGGGCGCAAAATGGTCTTTGAAGGCATCCCGCTCCCATCTTCGAGCATCCGCCAGGCCTGGTGGCTCGATAACAAGGCAGAGATGAAGCGGCGCTTCAAGAAGGTAGGCATCCCGGTAGCAGCGGGAGGATCTGCGCTCACTAAGGAAGGCGCCAAGAGAATCTACAAGAAGCTCGTGCCTCCGGTAATTGAGAAGCCCTATTCGGGTTCCGCATCGCGGCATACCACGCTCCACATTGAAAACGAGGAAGAGCTGCTTCGCGCCTTTGCTGTCGCAACGCAGGTAGCGCCCCTCGCGATCATCGAGGAAGAGCTTACGGGTCCGGTGTACCGGGCAACGGTCGTTGATGGGAAGCTGGAGGGCGTGATACGACGCGATCAACCCCATGTGATTGGTGACGGGGTGCACACTATCGACGAGTTAGTGGCTGAGGCGAACAAGCACCCTGCGCGAGGCGGACCGTACTTCTCCAAGATGACCACGACGACCCCGGCTAATGTTGCCGAGCTTGCCTGGCAGTCTCTTTCGCCTTCAAGCGTCCCGGAGAAGGATAGGCGCGCAACGCTTCACCAGAAGATCAACTGGAGCGTTGGCGGAACGACCGCAGACGTCACTGATGAGACGCATCCGGACAATGCGGAGCTGTTTGCGCGAGTTGCGAAGGTTCTTCGCTCGCCGATGGTCGGTCTGGACTTCATTATTGGCGACATTGGTCGCTCATGGAAGGAGCAGGAGCGCTGCGGCGTCATTGAATGCAACAGCATGCCGTTCTTCGATAACCACCACCTGCCGTTTGAGGGAAAGCCCCGAAATGTCGCGGGGGCCATCTGGGATATGGTCTCGTTCCGCAAGGGTTGATGGAAGGGAGTATTCGCGTTACCCTTATCCCTACAGGTCGAAACCATTGCCAGCTAACGCCTGGATGGTCTTATTTTTTACTCTAAAAATATGGCCATGCAACTACACCAACATGATTGATGAAATCCCTATGGACGTACCGGCAACGGATCTGCCTGATGAGGCTCCCGTAGCTACTCCTGAAGAAGGCGCAGCAGCTGAATAAGCTTTTGCTCAACAGAAAACCCCGCACGACTCTCGTGCGGGGTTTTCTGCGTCTAAGCCTTATCGGGTCTTCAGGTGGACGTAGATGTCCTCAAGCGCCTTCACGGCGTCTCCTGCGGCAATATTGTTCTGGTGGTAGAGCTCGTCGGTACAGTCTCCTGCGGCCCAGACCCCGTCCACTGAGGTGTGCTGGTTCTTAGGGTCAGTAATGACACGTCCTACGTCATCGAGCTTTATGAGGTCCTTAGCGAACTCGGTGTTAGGCGTGACGCCTATCTCTACGAAGATGCCGGTGACCGGAAGCTCGGTCAGGGCGCCCGTGTCCGCATCTTTGACGACAAGCCCTGATACGAACTTCTCGCCCTTCACTTCAAGCGGAATGGTATTAGGAAGCGCGCGCATGTTCGGGTGGGCGAGCACACGTTCGATGGTGATAGCGTCAGCCTTATAGCTGTGGCGGCGATGGATCATGGTCACTGATTTCGCGTACGCAAGAAGCTGGGCAGCGGTCTCAAATCCTGCGTTCCCGCCTCCGATAACGGCAACATCCTGTCCTGCAAAGAGGGGTCCATCGCACGAGGCGCAATAGGTCACTCCCTTATTCTCAAAGGCATCAGCCCCAGGAACGATAAGCTTCTTCCGGTTCGCTCCGGACGCTATGAGGACGGCACGAGCAGTGAACTGCTTCCCGTCTCCCGTGGTTGCCATAAAGCCTTCGTCTTTTTGAGAGAGCTTGGTAACGCGCTCCCCGATGATCGTTTCCACCTTGTCGCTTTTGTACGCTTCAAGATGCGCCTTTAGGTTCTTAGCAAGATCAGCGCCAGGAATAGAGACGGTACCGATCCAGTTCTCGATTCCTTCAGACACGGTTGATTGCCCGCCAATCTCTTCGGCAATAAGGACACTCTTCAAATGTTTTCGTGCGGCATACACTCCTGCAGCAACTCCTGCGGGCCCGCCGCCGATAATGATCAGATCGTTCATAGAGGCTCTTAGTATACTCGTAAACAAAAAGCGCTGCACGTTGGTCTGTGCAGCGCTCCCCGTTAAGCTTTCAAGATGCCGAGTTATACGTAAACCCGACGTCGCGAGAGCTTCACGCGGATAGAGTCAGGAAGGTTTCCGACACTGACAGAGAACTTCGAACGGGCTTCGCGAGCTCGCACGACCGCTTGTTCCGCATATTTTATATCTGCGGCTAGGGATTGCTCCCGCGATATAACGTATTCCAGCACTTCTCTCGCTGGAACTTTGCGAACCAGCACCCATCCTTTAAGTCCTTCGTGCCAACTATGATCCGTAAGACCATAGTATTGGGTCGGTTTGCCACGGTCCTTTTTGATTACAATGAACAGGCCTTCGCAATGTCCTTCGTCGCCTATAGCTTCGAAGAACAAAACGTCGCCTCTCCGAATCCTCGGACACTTTCTCTGTGACATGTGATGCTCCTCTGCTGCCTCACAAAAATAGACTACGCCCGGGTATGTGGCATGTCAAAAACAAACCCCGCAGAGGCGGGGTTGTGTCTTATTTCTTATTCCTTCGAAGGAAGGAGGGGATAGCGCCCCAGCTGTCGTCTTCCTCGACGACCGGCTTCAAATCGTCATCGTTTGCCTTGCGAGTCTTTGCGGTGACGATCGGTTCCTGCTTCTCCCTCTTCTCTTTCTCAACGACGGGAGCTTCTTCGCTCTTCATATCGTTGTAGATCTTTCCGCGTACTTCCTCCTGTTCCTTGGCTGGCATGGAGAAGAGAGAGCGAGAGGCGACTGGCGTGCCGTCTGCTGCAAGCTCAGGGAAACCGGTTGCGATCACAATGATGCGGATCTGGCCCTTCTTCAGCTTCTCGTCGCGCATGATACCGAAAATGATCTTCGCGTTCTTGTCGACAGACTCTCCGATGACCTTCGCAGCTTCCTGGATCTCCAAGATACCGAGGTCCTCGTTTCCAGCGACGACAAAGAGAACGCCGCGTGCGCCGTTAATAGAAACATCGAGGAGTGGGGAGTTGACCGCGTTTGCAGCAGCTTCCTTGGCTCGGTTGTCTCCCTCTGCGATGCCGATACCCATGAGGGCAGGACCTGCGCCTTCGACGACTGCCTTGATGTCGTTGAAGTCGGTGTTGATCTCTCCTGGGGTCGTGATGATGTCAGAGACACCTTCCACTGCTTGGCGCAGTATCTCGTCTGAAAGGGCGAATGCGGTCTTTGCTGAGGTGCCTGGCTCGACGATAGCGAGAAGCTTATCGTTAGGAATGACGATGTAGGCGTCTACTTCCTTCTTAAGCTCGGCAAGACCCTGGTCTGCGATGTCTTTGCGCTGTGCGCCTTCAAAAGCAAACGGGCGAGTAACAACGGCAACGGTGAGTGCGCCGATCTCCTTTGCAATCTTTGCGACTGCTGGAGCAGCTCCTGTTCCTGTGCCTCCTCCCATACCGCAAGTGATGAACACCATGTCTGAACCCTGAAGCGCTTCCTGGATTTCCTGGCGGGTCTCTTCTGCTGCGCGTCGTCCGAGATCGGGGTTCATTCCCGTTCCAAGTCCGCGAGTCAGATTCTTGCCTATATGGATTTTGCGCTTTGCCTGCGATCGGTGGAGGTCCTGCGCGTCTGAGTTGACCGCGATGAACTCCACGTCTTTGACCTTCGAGGCGATCATGTGGTTGACCGCATTGAGGCCTGAGCCACCAACGCCAACAACCCGGATTCGGGCGAATGTTTCAACTTCGGGCACGACGCGTTTGGACATAGGTTTTTATTAGCTTATTTGCCGATTTCGCTCATCATACTACAGAACCTCCTCTTGCAAATGGTTGACAATAGGGACGAGAATGTCGTGTTTATAAAAAGAAAGTCCCCGCCTTACGACGGGGGCAGTCAATCAAATGACCTTGCGAAGGTCACTAGTCTTCAGGAAGCGTGCGCGAACGCTTCTCCAGCCTTGTATTGTAACCAGAGCCCGACTTCAGCGCGTCTTCGTTCTTCGACCCGGTCTGCAAATGCACACGTTCCCTGGAAATTAGGATTCGCATACACTCGCTTCTTGAGTACCAGAAACTCGGACGAAAGTTGGCGCGGGGGCAGGAGCACGTTTGAAAGCTCCTTTCCCTGCGCTATCGCTTTGTGCAGCTCCGGAAAGTCTTCCGGCGGGTAGAGGCGTTTGGCTTCTTCCGTGAAGGTAGTTGTGTACGTTGGCATCGTTCCCCCCTTGGGAAATGACGTTCGGACTCACGTGGCCTCCGACAGGCTCACTCAGTATCTACTCAAAGCTTCCTTTCTTCAAGGAAGGAATTGCCTAAAGAATTTTGAAATGATGCGCGTGGTTCCAGCAAATGCGGGGCGAGCTGGGGTGTCCGTGTCTCCGGTGAGCCCCCAAAGCGCAAGTCCGTATGCAACGGCCCACGTCGCGTCCCGGATCTTCGTTTCAGGAGGAACTTGCAGATCTGCAATGCGTGAGGGAAGCGCAAGCGCGCCGCGTGCGATCTCGCTTACCGATCCCTGGCCGCTACCGCCGCCTGACAAAATAATTCCAGCAGGAAGGCTGCCGCGTTTTCCTAGCGTCTTCAAATGCTTGTCGACGAGCTCAAACATATGGCGGAAGCGAGAGGTGATGACCTCATCTACTTTGCGTTTCGGGTACATGGATCCGCCAAGGCGTCCCGTTTTGATGCGCTCAGCGTCTTCAAGCGAGACCCGAAAGCCAAGCGCAAGGTCGTCAGTGATGCCGGTAGACCCGGCTGGAAAGACTTTGATCGAGACCGGTACGTTCTCGTCATAGACCACGATGGAAAGCGTCTCTGCTCCGATGTTCGCCAAGACGCATCCTTTCATCTTCTGGTCCTTCGTGAGGGTCACGTAGGAGCCTGCAAGCGGGGAAGCCATGCAATCGACTACTTCTATGTCTGCAGCTTCCGCAGCTCCCTGGAGCATGTCTGCGTGGCTCTGGAGGCACGTGACAAACAAGTACTCGCCTTCGATTCTCGTACCTTTCATGCCGCGTGGGTCTCCAAGGGCTTTCGTCCCGTCTACGCGAAACTCAAGCGGGATCTCATGCAAGACTTTGCGATTAAGGAAATGAGGCTCGGCAGCCTGGCGAGCGCTATCAAGCACTTTCTCTATATCTAAATCAGTGATCTCGGCATCAGCGCGAGAGATGATGGCTTCGCCTGTCGCTCTCGCTTCATCAAGTGAGATGCCGCCAATTGCGAGGAATGCGTTCTTAATCTTGGTACGCGCTGCAGCTTCAGCTTGGGCCACTGCCGCTCGGACGCCCTCAGCTGCGTCTTCGAGATCAACGACGTAGCCGTGGCGCATGCCGCCAGAGGGCGCCATGCCAGTTCCGACGATCCGGAGCTGTGAGCCGTTTTGGGTAGGGACTTCCTCAACGACGACGACTTTCGTCTGGTGCGTTCCGAGGTCGATGCCCGTTGCGATTCTTCGTCGTGTCATTGTTAGTAGTACTAGAAGCGAGACGCTTAAGAAGCGCTCGTTCCGCTTTCTCCATTGTAGGCCCGTGTGCCCTTCCTTTCAAATGCATAAGTCCGTGGATAAAAAGAAAGAGGACGAAAACGGGGTACGACATCTCGTAACTTTTTGCTTGGCGAGCGGCTTCTGGAAGGCAGATAACGATCTCTCCGCTTTTCACACCAGCCTCATAGGAGAGAACATTCGGGACATAGGACTTGCCTCTAAGCGATTCGTTCATCGACTTCGCGCGCGCGTCTCCGACAAACACGAGCGAGACTTCCCAGGAAGGGAGAACGGATTTTGCAGCAGCGTCAAACGCACAACGAGGCGCTTGGCGCCTCGTCATGTTTCGTATGCTCACTCCCTGCATGCGGTTTACTTCTTTCGCCCGCGAGTACGTGCTGAAAGGTCGATCTTGCCGAGCTTCACGAGCTCGTTGAACTTATCGCGGCGCTCGCCTGCAACCATCGCTCGCTTGTGGTCCACGTTCTTGGACTTCTGGCGCTCGAAGTAGCGGCGCTTGCGCATCATGCGCACGAGGTTGAGGCCCTGCGCGCGGCGGGAGAATCGGCGGATGAGCGAGGTCGAACTTTCGTTCTTTCCGCGCTTAACCTCTACACGTACTGCATTGATCATGTGAGGAGAAATCTAACATACCCCCAGGTGGAAGGCAACAATTTGGCTGCTTGAGATAACCTAGAAAATTTCCTATATATTGACAATATCGTTTTTACGTATTAAAATACTTGCTGGCAATAACGCCAGCAATGGGGTTTGAACATGTCGGTGATCGAAGCAATCTTGATGTTGTGTGCAGTCGGTGTGGTAATGGGGGTTGGATCCCCACTCTGGCTCATCTGGCAACGGATGACGCGCAGTTTGACAGCGGTGGACGTGGTTCTTGGAGTGCTGGTTACGGCCGGCGGCTTCTTCCTCCCATACGCATTCTTTTACCTCTCCGATGATTGGGTCCAAACCAGTCTGCGACAATATCTCGAATCTCGATTCTAAGACGAGGGCGACGCTTAAAGTAAAGCGTCGCCCTAGCCATTTATATAGTGAACTTAGCTGGATGTCGGGAATTTGAAACGTCTTCTATGCAACCGCACGAAGCCTATCAATAAGAAATTCAAGCGGGATCGAGGACTCTGAATGGGTCTCGCGCTCTCGAAGGATGACTGAGCGCTCCAACGCTTCCTTGCGGCCCATGATAAGGAGGTAGGGAGGGTTCAAGCTCTCTGCGTAACGCATCTGCTCGGCCAAAGACTCAACGCCAAGGATCTGAGCGAGCGGAATCTTTGCTTTTCGAAGGTGGTCTGCCATTTTCATACTCTCTCGCTTCGCTTCGTCTCCGATGTGCACGAACACGAATCGCGGATTCTTCCGTTCTTTGAGGGGAGCGATGTTTGAGCGCGCTTCAGTCGACACGCGAACGACAGCTCCGACAGATGACAATGCTCCCTTGAAGAAATGCTTTGCAAGGTCCACGTAGCGGGAACCCCACGCACTCACGCGCTCTCCAGCTTGAATCTCAAAGCAGGTATCGTTCCAAGATCCTCCGCGAGAGAGCAGATGCGGAGCAAGTTCGTATGACGTATCAGTCGCTTCAAGATATTCGAGGACTCCTTCAAAGTGTTTGCGGCTTGCTTCGGAGAGGTGATCGGTCGAGGACGGAAGATTTTCAGGCGAGAGCGGGATGAGCATCTCCGCTGCAGCAAACACATCGTCTTTGGCGCGTTCTGAGCAATCAGTAGGCAAGGTGCCTGCGCGCTTGCGGAAGTAATGCGTAAGCTCGCGCGTAAGCCGTGCTCGCGTCTCGCGGTCTCCCATCGAATTGATGCGAAGCGATGAGTCCACTTTCCCAAGTTCAGAGGCAAGCGAGCGGACAGCGCGGATCAATACCGCGTCTGCGATCGCGCGATCCGCGCCTATGGCATGGAACTGGATGATGATCTGTTTTGGAGAGGTGCGTCCTGGAGCGGCGTTGGTGTGCCAGAGGAAAAGTGGGCGTCCGACAGCGGGAGCAAGTCCTGCATCTTTGACTCGCTTCAAGAATCCGACGACTTCGCGTGCTGAAGGATCAAGCGCGTCAAGAGAAAGGCCATCGGGGAATGCGGTCTTCTGCGCGCTTGCGCGACTCTTGGAAGCTGCAGAGGAGAAGGATTCAAACCCGTAGTAAGCACCAACAGCGTGCGCGCGCTTCAAGACGTCTACGGGATCTAGTGTGGTGTTCATTGCGGGAGGACAACGGCGCCAGGCAATACGCCTGCGTTTGCGACCGGGAAGATGCGCACGTACGCGCGTCCCATGATGTCTTCGCGAGGAAGCGCCCCCCAGACCCTTGAGTCCGAGCTTTTTGGTCGGTTATCTCCCATGGCAAAGAACTGATCGGGTCCCAAGGTGCTTGTGAGCGTGTAGGTAGCGTCTTCAGAGACCACATACGGCTCATCAAGAATGACTGTTTCGCCCTCTGCGGTGGTAACGGTGACGGTACCGCGCTCGATACGAACTGTTTCTCCAGGAAGACCGATCAAACGCTTGATATAAAAGACGCGCGGATCGTTCGGGTAGCGGAATACGACAACGTCGCCACGAGACGGCTCATTAAAGCGGTAGGAAAGCTCATCAATGATGAGGTAATCACCGTTCTCGAAGGTTGGATACATCGAGAGGCCCTCGACAACAAACGGCTGCGCGATAAACACGCGGATGGGGACGACAATAAGTACTGCGAGAATCACCAGAACGACAATTTCTCGAAGAGCTCTCATGGTCGCCATTGTACGCTTCGCTTTTTGACGCGCAAGTTTTCGGGGGCGCCCCTATGCGGTACACTAGAAACCAATGGCGTTTGTACTAGTCGGACTGGGAAATCCGGGTAACGAATATGAGAAGACGCGGCACAATGCAGGACGCCGCGTTGTCGAACTCTTTGCAAAAAAGCACGGCTTCCCAGAATTCGTCCTCAAAAAGGGAGCGAACGCGCTCATCTCTGAAGGAACGGTCGGAAAAAACAAGGTAATACTCGCGCTTCCCGAGACCATGATGAACCGTTCGGGAGTTACCGCAGCTGCGCTAGTGAAAAGCGTGAAGGCTGCCAAGCAGATGCTCGTGATTCAAGACGAACTTGATATGCCGCTAGGCGCTCTGAAGATGGTGTTCGGGCGAAACTCAGGAGGACATAAGGGAGTCGAGAGCGTGATGCGTGCGGTGAAGACGAAAGAGTTCGCCAGGCTTCGCGTTGGAATCTCAGGAGCCGGAAAGAAGCATCAAGCCAAGAAACCATCTGGCGAAGAGAAGGTTGTGAAGCACGTCATTGGAAAATGGAAACCGACCGAAGAAGCGCTTTTGAAAAAAACACTCGCCAAGGCAAGCGATGCGGCGTACGCGTTCATTGAGGAAGGACTTGAGAAAGCGATGCAGCAGGCAAACACAAAATAAGTATGCAGAAGACCTATCCCTTTCGAACGCGCTTTGGAGCTGACATCGTCACGGAGTTTCTTCCTCCTGTCCGCCATTCAAACAAAGTCGTGATCCTGACAGCGGGATGTCCTGGATATCCAGGCGGCAAAGAAACGCTCATGCATCTTCTGGCAAGTAGAGGCTACTGGTCCTTTGTTCCGCGCTACCGAGGAACGTGGGAGAGCGGGGGAACATTCTTGGAATACGCGCCAAACGAAGACGTGATCGCCGTCATGGACGGGATGCAGGAAGAATTCTACGACCTGTGGAGCGGGTCCGAGTATCGCGTGCAAAACCCAGAAATCTATTTGATCGGAGGATCCTTCGGAGGAGCAGCGGCGCTTCTTGCCTCTCGCGATCCTCGAGTAAAGAAAGCGGCAACCATCTCCGCTGTTGTTGATTGGAAGAAGCAGGAGCAGACCCTAGAGCCGCTCCATCTTATGAGCGAGTACGTTCCGCAGGCCTTTGGCCAAGGATATCGTTCGGATCCGTCCGTCTGGATGAAGCTTGCTGCAGGCGGTTTTTATAACCCAGAAGAAGAGAAGGAATCGATCGATGGGAAGAAGCTCCTCATGATCCACGCCAAGAACGACATGGTGGTGCACTTTGCGCCTGCACTTGAGTTTGCAAAGAGCGTGGGCGCGCAGTTTGTCGCGCTCTCGTATGACGGGCATATGGGAGTGGGAGCTGCAGGAGAACCGAAGCTCTTCCGGCGCATAGAGAAGTTTTTCAGGACAAAATAGGCTTCGAATTCTAGCCCGCTACACTACGATATACTTCTTCTATGGATCATAAACAACTTAGCATAGGCTTCGTAGCGCTCGTAATAGGGCTAGGCGTGGGATACATGCTTAATACAACCCCCGTGCAGGTTGTTGAGGACGACACTGCCATGCATGGTGAAATGGAAAGCATGACAGGAGGTCTAAAAGGAAAAGTAAGCGATGATTTTGATAAGGCCTTTCTTGCAGAAATGATTGTGCACCACGAGGGCGCTATAGATATGGCGGAGGCAGCACTTCAAAACGCTAAGCACGAAGAGATAAAGACTATGGCAAATGCAATCATCTCTGCACAGACATCTGAAATCGTTCAGATGAAGGAGTGGCTGAGCAACTGGTACGGACAATAATGAGCCTCACTACTCTTAGGCGCCCTCTCGAATCATTCGGATTTGTCGAACGAGAGCGGCGTAACGGCAAGCAACTACATTTCAAATGCGAGAGAGATTTCCTGTATTTCTGTCTCAATTTCTACTTTCCTGAGAAGTTCAATGCTTCGGCATGCAATCCAGAAGACATTGATCAGAGAAAACTCTTCGGGACACCAGTTCCTAAATATCTCGCTTGGACACAAATTCAATATTTCGATATGCCCGCTTTTTTCAAAAAGCACGGTCTCACGTTGTATATCAATAACCAGAAAATATCCTCCTATTTCAGCTTGATGTGGGCTATTTTGTTTTCAAGATTATCTCTAGATGAAGCGATGATCTCTCTTGAAGCCAATATAAATAACAATATCGCTTGTGCCATTGATATCCCTATAGAAAAGAAGAAATTTGTCCTCCTCGATCATGTAATGTTCGTCTATGGCTACGACAGTGAAAACGCCTACGTGTTTGATACCCTTACAGTTCCTGGACTTGCCTACGAAAGAATAAGAGACGACATACACTACTTTAAGTTGCCACGAGCAGTAATCGAGAAGAACTGGTGTCTATTTGGTCGGGTGTGGAGGGTGGAAAAGACTGCATAGGGTTCCAACATCGTCCCAGACAGCCAGCTAATAAGTTTATGCTACAGTCTTGTCATGATTAAGATCACGTACTTCGTACACGGTACGACCGTAGATAACCAAAATGACATTTCTTCCGGCTGGTCGGATGCTCCACTTTCCGAACTTGGTATTCAGCAGTCCAAAGATCTCAGGGAGCAAACGAAAGATATGCATTTCGATGTGGTCTTTTGTTCAGATTTACAACGCGCACAGATTTCGGCAGAGCTTGCCTGGAAAGGTCTGTACGAAATCATTCCTGATGCTCGTCTTCGAGAATGTAATTATGGGGATTTAAATGGAGGACCATCGGAGATCGTCGAGCCGCTCCAGGAAAAGGAAATGCATTACAAACCCTTTCCTGGGGGCGAAAGCTATGAAGACGTTAAGAATCGCGTAGCTGACTTTCTCGAGTTTCTTAAAGCAAACTATGACGGTAAGCATGTCGCTCTTGTGGGCCATAAGGCCCCTCAGCTTTCGCTCAATGTCTTACTTAAAGGCATGACCTGGGATGAGGCGCTCGCAAGCGACTGGCGCAAGACTAAGTCATGGAAGCCAGGTTGGGAATATCAGCTAGATTAAGCAAAAAAGTTCCAGCATCGTCCCAGACAGCCAGCAATAAGTTAGAATTGAACCTATGGATTCAAGGATTCTGAATGTAATAGATCAAGAAGGGAATATTGTTCGTGAAGCTACACGGGAGGAAATACATAAGAACGGTCTTCTGCACGCTGAAGTGCATGTCTTGTTTTACACACCAGATAGGAAAGTCATCTTTCAACATCGTGCAAAAGACAAGGACACTTATCCAGATCTTTTGGATGCGACTGTTGGAGGTCATGTCGAACCTGGCGACACTTATGAAGAAACAGCGTTGAAAGAAGCTGGAGAAGAGGTGGGTATTTCTGTAGATCCCAAAAGCCTTATCCCTCTTCGCACAGTTATAACAAAATCATATGATGAGGTAACGGGAACCATCAATCATCCGAGGCGCAGTATTTATGCATATCGATACGAGGGTGCGTTAGAGGACTTACGTATCGAAGAAGGGAAAGCGATTGGGTTTGAGGCCTGGTCTATCGATAAGCTTTTTGCTTTAACAATAGACGAGCAGAAGAAGTTCATTCCACTACTTATTGGAGATATTTACATCGATATCTATAAACAAATTCAAGATTTAATATGATGGAAAATGTCTCAATTTCCAATAATAAGGGTCAACAGCTCTCAGCGAATATGTATCCATCAAAGACAGCAACCCATAAACTTGCCATTCTCTGTCCAGGGTACTTAGACACCAAAGATTACGTGCATCTGGTGCGTCTTGCTGAGCAGCTTACAGGGCGTGGGTATACAGTCGCTTCTTTTGATCCAACTGGTACCTGGGGAAGTGAAGGTTCTAATGAGGAGTATTTAACGTCTCAATACCTAGAAGACATTAAGAGTGTTCTCGAATACATGCTTAGCCAGGCTCCTTACAGCAGTATTCTTTTAGGTGGCCATAGTCGAGGCGGCCAAGTCGCAATATTATATGCCGCACATGACCCACGTGTGACGCAAATTCTAGCGATTATGCCTTCACATGGGCCAGTGGAGGGATCGCGCAGAGAAGAGTGGGAGAAAGAAGGGTTTAAAGACTCGGATAGAGACATTCCTGGAAGTACTGATCGTAAGTACTTCCATATTCCCTTCAAGCACGTATTAGACCGAGATCAATTTGATGCTCTTGGAGATATAAAGAAAATAAAAGCATCAATAATCCTTATTGCCGGCGAGCTCGACGACTTAGTCACTCCGGAGGAAGTACGACAGCTCTATGATGCGGCTAATCAGCCCAAGAAATATATGATACTAGAGGGGATTGGTCACGATTATCGTTTGAATTCAAAGGAAGTGGAAAGAGTGAATATAGCGATTCTTAAGGAGATTTAGCAAAAAAGGTTCCAACATCGTCCCAGACAGCCAGCAAAACGAGAATAGATTGGAAATTGGTATACTGAGTCGATGATGGAAGGTTTAAGACAAAAGATCGCACGTACCATGCCGGAAGGGCCCGACACAAAAGAAGTGCTAGCGCGTGTTGAGGAGATATCTGTTACGCTCCTTTATCCTATAAAAAAAGAAGAGAGAGAAGATGCGCGTGCGAAGCTTCTGGAAGCTCTTACGACAATGTCGCCTGAGGAACGCGCAAAGACGGCACGAGCGGTAAGCGCCATTGTGGAAACATTAGAGAAGAGCCCGTATAGGAATGTGGGGTTTAACGGATCTTTGATTCGAAGGCAGTTGGCAGACATAGGGCCAGTAGCAGAAGCTCTAAACGCTTCGAATCAGGAATAAAAACCTACCCTGGTTCCAACATCGTCCCAAACAGCCAGACGTATAAAATAAAAACACCCGCCGGAAGCGGGTGTTTTTATGTCCAACTCTTACTTCTTTGCGTCCTTGCCGAGGAAGGAGAGCGTCATGCGCTGATCCTTTGGCTCGAAGACCTTGATAACAAACGGGTAAGTCTTACCAAGCTCAAGCACCTCTTTGAGTTCCTGTGGGGAAGCGAACTCGCTGATGTGCACCAAGCCGGCAACGCCTTCCTCGATTGAGGCGAGGGCACCGTGCTTGTTGTACTTGATGATGACGCCTGAGATTTCCATACCCTTCTTGTAACGGTCAGACGCGGTCTTCCAAGGGTTTTCCTTGAGCGCCTTGATCGAAAGGGAAATCTTTCCGTCCTTGATCTCGATCACCTTCACCTCAACCTTGTCGCTTACCTTGAAGAGGGTGCGAGGATCCTCGACGAGTCCCCAATCAAGTTCAGAGATGTGCACGAGTCCTTCAAGGCCCTGCTCGAGTTTGACGAAGACGCCAAAGTCGACAGCTCCCGTGACTTCTCCCGTGACAACGTCACCAACCTGGTACTTGTCGATGAGTGAAGTCTTCTCCTCATCCTCTGAGCCAGTGCGCTCCGAGAAGATAAGCTTCGCTTCTTTTGGCTCTGCAGTGATGATGCGGACCGAAAGCACCTGTCCGACAAGCTTGCCGAGCTCCCCAAGGATCTTGTCCTTGTCTCCCTCAGGCACGCGCGGGTAGTGCTCCTTTGCAAGCTGGGAAGCAGGCAAGAAGCCCTTGATACCCTGCCACGTGAGGATGAGTCCTCCCTTGTTGGCTTCCTCGACCATAAGCGAGTACGTGGTCTGTCCGAGGATTGCCTGATCGGCTTCGCTCCAGATAGCAGCCTGGCGAGCCTCTTTCAACGAAAGCTCGATGTAGCCTTCGATGCCTGAGGGATCGACGACCTTTGCAGAGATAGTGTCTCCCGGGTTTGCCT
The DNA here is from genome assembly GCA_964593365.1 of uncultured Candidatus Saccharibacteria bacterium. Classification (GTDB taxonomy): domain Bacteria; phylum Patescibacteriota; class Minisyncoccia; order Phycocordibacterales; family Phycocordibacteraceae; genus C7867-001. The sequence goes on from CAZQGQ010000001.1 coordinate 285,153, forward strand.
TGCGGAGGATGTCAGCTGCGTTTAGGTACTCGCGTCCGTAGATGATACCTGTTCCAAATGGAGGCAGGTCAACATAGAGGCGTCCGCGCGAAAGCGCGATGATGGTTCCTTCGATGAGGTCTCCGGCAGACGGAGGCGTCATGATCGAATCCACCAGATTTGCCATCGGGTGTCCTTCTTCAAACGAAACAGTTACTGGAATAGGCGACGTCTTCTTCTCGTCCGTTGCGACAACGGCAGTATCTTCACTCATGAATGTAATTGAATCGAGAGCGTCTGCGTCGCGGGTTCATCGCACCTTGCGGCTTGATGGGTTAGCCCGCTTACGCCTTATGCACGCGCTCGCGATAGGGGGAATATAGCCTAGAACCCTGTAATTAACAAGACTCACCCGAGGTGAGCCTTTATCAATTTGGTGTACAGAAAGAGGAATCAATAACGCAGTAAAAGGGTAGGGGTTGCGTGGTAAGTCGAATCAGTAGATTGAAACGACTTAGCTTTACGCAACCCCCGGATCCTAAGACCCTTTGGTACTCAGTAGACAAACGCGCGTCCCGGCTAGGCTGGGTGTGCGTGCAGGTAGGCTGAGATAGTCGTCGGTGGGCCTGTACTCTTCGAAGTCATCGGCGTTCCTTCTCGGTTGCCGAAAGTGAGAGGTGTGAATTCGGAAAAGGCCTTTCGAACCGATTCCGAGCGTCAGCCAGGTCCCGCTGGAAGCAGCTTTCCAACTGCAACTGACACTTGCAGTGTACCGTCCATTCTCGTGATCCACTAAGGGGATAAATACCAAAAGTAGTGGTAGAATATGAGGAATATGGTCATTACCCACCACGGCGGCCAGTGCTTCAAGGTCACGTTCGGAGACATCACCCTCGCCTTCGATCCCATCTCAAAAGGAGGCACCTTGCCTTCGGTCAAATTCGGCGCGGACATCGCACTTGTGTCCCGGAATCACCCCGATACCAATGGCGTTGCTGAAGTAACCTACGGAGAAAAGGAGCCCTTTGCGATCACGGGCCCTGGCGAATACGAATATCAGGGAGTCACGGTGCGCGGATTTCTTTCCAAGAGCGAATACGGACTCAAGAAAGGAGAGAAGGAGGCGATGAATACCATCTATGCGGTTCGCCTCGAGGGCATGACCCTGGTTCACCTCGGCGCCCTTTCAGATGCAGCTCTCTCTGCTGAAGCCAAAGAGGGAATCGATGAGATCGATGTCTTGTTTGTCCCTGTTGGAGGGGACGGGGTACTCGATGCCGCTGAGGCAGCCAAGCTCGCGACCATCCTCGAGCCCCGAATCATCATCCCTATGCACTGGAGCGGGATGGGGGAGGCAAAGGCTCTCGATGCCTATCTAAAGGAGGAGGGCGGGGCTAAGGAGAAAACCGACAAGTTGACCCTCAAGAAAAAAGATGCGCTTGACAAAGATGGTGATATAATTGTGATAACACCCTAACCTATGCCACTACGACGCGTACGAGACTATGTAGAGAACTTGAAGGCCAAGCCGACTCATGTCCGGGAGCGTGCCGCGCTAGGCGCCTCTGCTGCCATCACTGCAGTCATCGCTATCGGATGGCTCGTCGCCCTTTCTACCTCAGGAACGCTCGCGCTTGGCCCAGCCGGCACTCCGGCAAGCAAGCAGCTTGCAAAGACCAGCCAGGAATCGCAGAAGGATTTCTCCAATCTCCTTGGAGCGGCGGGAGCCTTCCAAAACAACATGTCAGCAGGCCAGGGCTCGATCACCGTCGTTGAGACAAACACCTCCTCAACGCTCGAACAGGAAGACATGGTCGGCGAACAGACCGTCATACCGTTTTAAGACCGTTCTAGATTTTCATGCCAAAGAAGAAAGACGAGCCAGTGGATCCTGCCGTTCCCGTAAGCGCGGCAAACGTCATATCCCAGTCGATCACGACTGAGATGCGCCAGTCGTACATCGACTACGCGATGACGGTCATCACGTCACGCGCATTGCCTGACATCCGCGACGGCTTGAAGCCCGTGCACCGCCGCATCCTCTACGCGATGCGCCAGACAGGACTCACTCCTACTGCAAAGTTCCGAAAGTCAGCGACAGTGGTCGGAGAGGTGCTCGGTTCCTACCACCCGCACGGCGACACGTCCGTCTATGACGCGATGGTAAAGCTCGCGCAGGATTTTGCGACCCGCTATCCGCTTGTGACCGGCCAGGGAAACTTCGGCTCAATCGACGGAGACCCGCCAGCTGCATACCGCTATACGGAGGCAAAGATGTCTCGCCTTGCAGACGAGATGCTCCGCGACCTTGAGAAGGAAACCGTGCTCTGGGCTCCGAACTTCGACGGCTCCAAGCAAGAACCGACCGTGCTCCCGGCAGCCGCTCCGAACCTTCTTTTGAACGGAACGTTGGGCATTGCCGTTGGTATGGCAACGAACATTCCTCCGCATAACTTGCGAGAGGTAGTTGATGCGACGACGCACCTGATTGATAACTCGGACGCAACGACCGAAGACCTTTTGAAATTCGTGCAGGGACCCGATTTCCCGCTTGGAGGACTCGCCTTCAACCAGACTGATATCAAGCACGCGTACCTTACCGGCAAGGGAGGAGTCGTCACACGCGGCGTCGCAGAAATTATCGAGGATAAGAAGGGAAGCTCGATCATCATCACCTCCATTCCCTTCCGCGTTAACAAAGCAGACCTTATTACGCGTATCGCAGACCTGGTCCGCGACAAGAAGCTTGAGGGCATCAAGGATCTTCGCGACGAGTCAGCCGAAGACATCCGCGTTGTCGTTGAGTTGAAGGGCACTGCGCATCCGCAGGTGGTATTGAACGCTCTCTATAAGCACACGGAGCTTGAGACGACCTTCCACTACAACATGCTCGCGCTTGTCGACGGGGTACCGCAGACTCTTTCCCTGAAAGCATTCCTCGAGCACTTCATCGAGCACCGCCGCGAGGTGGTGAAGCGCCGCACCGAATACGATCTTCGCAAGGCCGAAGAACGCGAGCATATCCTTTTGGGACTCTCCAAGGCGCTCGATCATATCGATGAGGTGATCGCGGTCATTAAGAAGGCGCCGGACGTAGGATCCGCGTCGCTTGCGCTCCAGAAGAAGTTCGCATTCTCCGACCGCCAGGCAGCGGCCATCCTCGCTATGCGCCTCCAGACGTTGGCTGGTCTTGAGCGGAAGAAGATCGAGGATGAGCTTACGGAAGTACAGGAACTCATAAAGCAGCTTAAGAAGATTCTCTCCTCAGCCAAGAGCATTCTTGCGGTCGTTCGCGACGAGCTCGTGCAGCTTCGCGATAAGTACGGAGACGATCGCCGCACGAAGATCATCAAGGGCGGAGTGAAGAACATCTCACTCGAAGACATGGTTCCTGATGATGAGTCGGTCTTGGTGCTCACCCAGGGCGGGTACGTGAAGCGAACGAACCCGAACGAGTACAAGGCGCAGAAGCGCGGAGGCATTGGCGTCATTGATATGTCTACCAAGGAAGAAGATGTAGTCACGCATTTCTTGGTGGCCTCAGCGCACTCCGATCTCTTGTTCTTCACTGACTACGGCAAGGCGTATCAGGTGAAGATGTACGACATTCCTGAAGGGCGCCGCGCAACCAAGGGCAAGTCGATCATGAACTTCCTCCCGCTTGCAGGGGACGAGAAGGTCACGTCCGTGCTTGCTGTTCCTAAGGGCGCCGCACGCGAGGCGATGTCCGTATTTTTCGTAACGTTGGAAGGAATCGTAAAGAAGGTCGCAGCCGCAAGCTTCGCAGATGTTCGCCGCTCAGGAATCATCGCTATCAGCTTGAAGGGCAAGGACAGGCTTGTCACCGCAAACCTAGCTCAAGATGGAGACAGTGTTTCTATAGTTACGTCGAAAGGCCAGTCGATCCGGTTCGATGAGGCAGATGTGCGCGCCATGGGCCGAACTGCAGCAGGCGTTCGCGGCATGACGGTCAAGAAGGGAGATCAAGTGGTTTCTGCAGAAGTCGTTCCCGCAGCCGAGAAGAAAGCATCGCTCCTCATCATCATGGGCAAGGGATACGGCAAGCAGACCTCGATGGATGAATACAAGATCCAGGGACGCGGAGGCTCGGGTATCAAGACTGCGGAAGTCACCGCGAAGACCGGAGAGATCATCGGCGCGAAGGTTCTGATTGGAGCAAACGAGCTTGAAGAAGAGATTGTGGTCATTTCAAAGAAAGGACAGGTTATCCGCTGCTCATCTGGGGAGATTCCTTCATTGTCGCGAGCAACGCAGGGCGTGCGGATCATGAAGATGCGCGAAGGGGACTCAATCGCATCGATGGTTGCGCTCTAGCCCCACATCAGGAACATGGAAGCCTGGCTCGATTTTGCGATTCTCGGCCTAGCAGCGCTTCTTCTTTTTATCGTCTGTGCGTTCCTTGAGAAAAGATCTTCTGATGCCCTTCGCCTTCTGCTGATAAGCATCCCGACTGGCATAGTGCTTGGGTTGGTCTCTGACGTTGCGTTATGGGGAGCGTACACGTATCCGCTTGGATACGGATTGTTTTATTTGGTCCTTAATGCCGCCGTCGTATACGGATTGTTTGTAGCTACGGTATTACTTTTACAACGAGTTCGGTTACTGCGTTTTTGCATCTGGGTTATGGCACTGGTGGTTGTGTATGAAATCACCAACTATTACTTTCTCGTATGGACTTATGAAGTCACACCGTTTCTCGGTTGGCTCTCCTTTGTCATCCTAGGTTATTTCGCGACCGCAGTGTTTGTTGCCGTCGTAGCTCACGTATTTTGCGGATATAAGTTTCAATTTATCGATGATTTAATCAGGAAATAGCTTATTTCTTAAGGTTCCAATCTCTTCAGGCAGCTAACGAATTACATAGCTGCACCGCGAGCTTCCTTGAAGACGATCATCTCGTCGCCCATCGCTTCAAGCTCTTCTTCGGGAATCTCTTTCTCAACTGTTGGAAGCAGCTCAGTCTCTTCCTCTTCTACATGGTGTCGGATCTGTTCCATGAGCACTTTTACACTCGCATCGAATTCCGGCTGGTCCGGCTGCAGTGACTTAAGATCGCTCAAGAGCTTCTTGGCTCCTGCGTGCTCGACATATGCCTCTTCCACCATCTTGTCGTCTTCCTTATTAAAAGCTTCTAGGAAGCGCGGGTAGCAGAGCAGTTCTTCCATCTCGGCATGGATCGTAAGTTCATTGATAATCTGGTCTACCACCTTGCGCTTGGTCGCAACTGCACCATCTCCCAACCCCTCGTATTCTTTAAAGAGTCCCTCGACCGTCTTATGGTCCTTCTTGATGATGGCAACTGGGTTATTTGTCATTGAATGTGGCTGAAAGTGATAATCGCAAGCCTGCACCTTACCCCTGCATTCATGAATGCTGAATGAACCACGCTGCGCCTGAGCTAATTATCTGATGCGGTATACTTAGGGTATATGAAATACTTCGTTACCTACCAAATGCCACATACCGGACTTGATGAGTGGATGAAAATGCCCGAAGCCGACCGCAAGGCCCAGGAAGTAGAGATGCAGTCGCAGTGGGGCGCATGGATGGCAGCGCATACAGGAGTCGTCACTGAAACGGCTGGCGTTGGCAAACCAAAGCGCATTACCTCAAGCGGCATCGAGGACTCTCGAAACGACATCATGATGTACTCGTTCGTCGAGGCAGAATCCCAGGAAGCTGCAGCAGACCTATTCAAGAACCATCCTCACTTCGGTATCCCGGGCGCATGGATAGAAGTGATGGCGGTAAACAACGACATCAGCTAGAGCGATGAAAGGATTCGTAACGAACATAGAGCAGGAGACCCTGGAGAACGACGACTTCCGTCGCGTCCTCTATACCGCTGAGAACTGCCAGCTCGTGGTCATGTCCATTGCTGCGGGAGAGGAGATTGGGGCAGAAGTGCATGATGTGGACCAGTTCATCCGTATTGAAGAAGGGACAGGACAGTGTGTCTTGAATGATGTCGAACGCGAGCTCACCGACGGATCAGTCATAGTGGTTCCAGCTGGCGTTCGCCACAACATCATCAACACGTCGACAAGCGACGCGATGAAGCTCTATACCTTGTATTCCCCTCCGCATCACGAAGACGGCGTCGTGCATAAGACGAAGGCGGATGCCATGAAAGACGACGAGGAGTTCGACGGGGAAACCACTGACGACTTATCTAGCGTGAAGTAAGGAAGAGGCGCGGATCCGTGGTATTTTTACTGCATGAACTTCTCCGATCCGCTCCACAACATCCTTCGCATGGGACTGAAGGAGGGAATGAAGGTTGCTGATCTTGGGACGGGGTCAGGACACTACGCGATTTCGGCAGGACATATCGTTGGGCCTACTGGCCGCGTGTACGCCGTTGATATCCAGGAAGATATCCTGACGCGCCTCACTGCGGAAGCTAAGGTGCGCGGCCTTACTAATATAGAGACGATCTGGGCTGACTTTGAACACCTCGAAGGAACGACGCTTCGACCGCGCGTCTTGGACGCGGTCGTGCTTTCAAATACGCTATTCCAGCTTGAGAAGAAAGAAGGCGCGCTCGCTGAAATCAAGCGCATCTTGAAGCCTGGAGGGAAGCTACTCGTGGTTGACTGGATGGAATCCTTCGGAGGTATCGGTCCGCATAAGGAGCATGTCGTTCCGGAAGCCGAAGCCGAAGCGCTCTTTATCAAGGCAGGCTTCACGAAGCTGAAAGCGTTCCTTGGAGGCCCGTACCATTATTCTCTTTTGTTTGAAGCACCCTAAGCGTATTAGAATACGAACTATGAAGAACCTTCGCCCTTTCCAGATCGGTGCCATCGCAATTGCTGTCGTGCTCGCGCTTGGCGGCCTCTACACCTTCACTACCTTCACCGGTTTTGGAAACGACAAGGAGGCGATCGGCACGGTCACGATTTGGGGAACGCTGCCGCAGGCCGCGCTTGATGCAGGACTCGATGAGCTCTCGCTCACGAGCAGCGAGAAGTATGCGAACGTCTCCTATATTGAACGACCCGCCGCATCCTTTAGTTCTGACCTTGCAAACGCAATCGCATCAGGGAGCGGACCTGACCTCATCATCATTTCGCAGGAAGACTTGCTTACCGAGCGAGGGAAGCTGAACGTCATTCCTTTTGATTCGATCCCGCAGCGCACCTATACCAGCGCCTTTCTTCCGATTTTCCAGCTCTATCTGACCGAAGAGGGAACCTACGGCGTTCCGCTTGTCGTTGACCCGCTTGTCCTCTATTACAACCGCGCGATCCTTTCTTCAGTCGGAGTGACGCGTGCTCCGTCTACCTGGGATGCCGTCTCAGGCCTTGCTATGGGTGTCACCGGCCGCGACGACCGGGGAACGGTGACGCGAAGCCTCATCTCGCTTGGTGAATACCAAAACGTCTCAAACGCCCGAGCCATCCTCTCGCTTTTGTTCTTGCAGGCAGGCTCCACTATTACCGAGCAGCTTCCCGTTGGCGTTCGTTCGACCCTTGTAAACGGAGGAAGCTCGAGCTTTGGTGCAACGCCCGCGCAATCCGCACTAAGCTTCTATGCGCAGTTCGCAGATCCGGCTAAGACCGTCTATTCCTGGAACCGCTCGCTCCCTGAGTCCCGGCAAGCATTCTTATCGGGAGACCTGGTCCTTTACCCAGGCTTTGCTTCCGAAGAGCCGTACCTGACTTCGGCAAACCCGAACCTTTCCTATGACATGGCGCCCATGCCCCAGCCCTCAACAAATCCGGTTCGCATCGGCTACGGACTTGCATACGCATTTGCGGTCCCAAAAGCTTCTGCAAATCCGCTCGGAGCGCTTGCGCTCTCGCTTGAGCTTACGGCGCCCGCCCCCATGACCGTGATAGCAGAGTCAGTTGCCATGGCTCCTGCCAGGCAGAACCTGCTAACGCCTCCTGCAGACAATCTCTACGCTCCGATTTACTTCAGCGAAGCCTTGATTGCCACAGGATGGTTATCCCCTGCGCCCTATGTCACGGACGCCGTCTTCTCCGCTATGATTAGCGACATAATCACCGGACGATTGGATGCTGAAGGAGCAGTCCAGAAAGGTGATCAATCCTTGAATGCCGTACTTCGCTAAGACTATGATCTCTCCCCGACACCTCTTCGTCTCTCTTCTTCTTGGCGTTTCTTTGCTGCTTCCGTTTGGGGCAGCAGCGCAGTATCCAAACTGCAACCCGATGACTTCAACCCCCTGCAACATGCCGGAGGGTCAGGCAGACTTCTGCGCGACCGCTAGCACGGTGAGCGATCAGAAGATGGCCTGCGAAAACATTGGCGGGGGACAGGTACTAACCTCCGCAGCGTCTACCGCAGGCGGCATGAGCTGTGCTGCGAACCGAACCCCCTGCCAAGTCGATGGCACGAACTTCTGCGCGAACGGCGGGGCATCGGCATGTAATGCGGCGAACGGCGAAGTCATCACGAGCGCTAATCCAAACCCCGATCCGGCTCCTACTCCAGGCACCCCTACCGATGATGCGACCACAACATCTACTTCAACTGATGCAGGATCGACAGCGGTCGGAGGCGGAACGCTCCTCAATCCACTTGGCGTCGATTCGCTTGAAGACCTTCTGACTGCCGTGCTTGGAGCGGTAGTGCAGATCGGTTCTATCTTCCTCGTCTTGGCACTCGTCTGGGTCGGCTTCCTCTTCGTCTTTGCGCAAGGGAACGAGGAGAAGATCAAGACCGCACGTCAGGCCCTCTTCTGGACCATCATCGGCGGCTTGGTACTTCTTGGCGCGCAGGCGATCTCGATGGTAATCCAGGCAACCGCTGAAGCGCTATGACCTTCAAGCAATTCGTCGAAGGGACCATTGTGCAGGCAGTGGATTCATCTATCATTCCGCTCATGTATGCGCTTGCGTTCTTGTTCTTCATTTATGGCGTAGCCCAGACGATGTTCTCGTATAACGAAGAGAAGCGTCAGGAAGGGAAGAAGTTCGCGCTCTGGGGCATCATCGGGCTCGTGGTCCTCTTTAGCGTCTGGGGAGTCGTGAAGCTCTTTTTGACCGTGCTTACGAACGGTTTATAACCGGTTTGCGAAGCATCTACTCACTGATACCTTATACCCATGGACATCTTCCAATTCATGCTGCACCTGACGGTCTTCATCGACCGCTTCCTGATTCCATTTATATTCGCAATAGCGTTCCTCGTGTTTGTCTGGGGCGTCTACATGTATTTCATCCAGGGCGGGGGAAACGACGAGAAGCGCAAAGAGGGCCGCACCTTCATCCTTTACGGCATCGGAGGGTTCGTCATCATGATCGCCATCTGGGGCATCGTGAACGTGCTTATCAGCTCGCTTGGCTTTGATACGAAAGGACGTCCGCCTCTTCCGTCCTTCGGAACGCCGACAGGGACAGTAAACAGCGCCACTACCACTAATAACAATGTGTTTAATACCGGTAACGGAGTCGCAGATTGTCGCGTAGCTCCTAATCAGTGCTATTCGGGCTATACCTGTACGGCATCGTCCGGATATACGCTTTGCGAGCCGGTCGTCACCGGAGGAGGTAATCAGACCACCTGTACACCTGAATGTACTAACGGGACGACCTGTGTTGCTGGCACTTGTCAGTCGAGCATCTAGTTAGTTTGTTTTCCACACTGCACCCTGCAGTCTATTGACGCCCTAAACTGGCGGTCTATGCTGTAGGCATACCTTACCCATATAATCTCTCATGAAAAAACTCGCTATTCTCGTCGCTACGTGGACCCTCCCGATTGTTGCGCTTGCGCAGGTCCGGGACGTCTTTCAGGCTGCTACGCTCATCACCCAGATCATTAACGGCGTTCTCGTTCCGCTCGTGTTCGCGATCGCCTTTATCGTCTTCATCTGGGGCGTTTTCACGTACTTCATCCTTTCGGGAGGAAATGCTGAGAAGCGCGAAGAGGGACAGAAACTCATGCTCTACGGCATCGTTGGTTTCTTCGTGATGGTCGCTGTGTGGGGACTCGTTAACATCCTCCTCGGTACCTTCCAGTTGAACAACAACATCCCGAGCCTTCCTGGCGCTCCAGGACCTCGATAACTCACAGGAGTTTAGAAAAGACCCGGGCAACCGGGTCTTTTTCGTTATAGAATGCAGATATGACTTTCGGCGGACTCTTCTCCATGCTCGTGTACCAAGGACTTATCCCGCTCGCCTTCACGATCCTCTTCATCACCTTCCTGTGGGGCCTCTTCACCTTTGTCGTTGCAGGAGGACCAGATGAGGAAGCGAAGGAGAAAGGGAAGGCGCTTCTCTTCTACGCCCTCCTTGGGTTTCTCGCTCTCATCGTCTTTTGGGGAGTCGCTAACATAGTGCGCGACCTGTTCTCCGCCTAACGCTTCGGTATATACTTCACGTATGGAACCCTTCAATCAATTCATCGTAACGGTCCAAGAGCAGATTCTTTCACCGCTTCTGACCCTGATCGCACTTGCAGCCTTCGTCGTCTTTGTCTGGGGCGTCGTTGACTTCATCCGTGGCGCAGATAACGAGGAGCGTCGCAAATCAGGGCAGCAACACATGATCTGGGGCATTATCGGCCTCGTGATCATCTTTGGCGCAAACGCCATCATCACCATGCTGCAGGCGACGCTGACAAACACATTCAACTAAGAGGGTGCTGGAGAGAGGACTCGAACCTCCATGGGTTGCCCCGCTACGTCCTAAGCGTAGTGCGTATACCAATTCCGCCACTCCAGCGTTCGTACACAATACCTGCGAAGCCCTTTCATATCAAATTATTTCTTGTTAAGATGCTCGCTATCCGCCTATAGCTCAGCTGGTAGAGCAGATCCCTCTTAAGGATAAGGTCCCTGGTTCGAGCCCAGGTAGGCGGACCACGATAGAAAAAGCAGAGCCCATGCGAAGATCGTTTCGCATGGGACTCGCTGTAGTGTAGTTCGGACGATGTAGTCTTACACCGCCTGTGACTCGTAGAGCCACCGTGCCAGGTTTGGAAGATAGGTCCTGACAGCGTGGTCGCAGATGGAGAAGATCCGTTCAGAGTCCGCTTCAAGATTGCTGAGGCTGCTCGCGTCTTCCACCGGGACTCCCCGATGCAGATGCACGCCCTCGTACCCGTCCCCGCAGGCCGTGCTGAGCACGAATCCCTTAGGAACAAGTAACAATCCTTGGCAGGACAGCGCCAAACGATTCTTTCCAGGTAGCTGCGGCCGTACGACAGTGTAGAAATAGTCGCCGACTTCGATCGTGTTTCCGGTCTCGCTGCAGATAAGCGACATAACCGTTACCCCTCTGTTCATTCCAACCAAGCAGGGGCGCTTGGGGTAGCCCCATATGACCACGCCGGAGAAAAGAAATCAAAACTTATCAGTGCCGGGGGTGGGAATCGAACCCACATGAGCGGTTAAGCTCTGGGGATTTTAAGTCCCCTATGTCTACCAGTTTCATCACCCCGGCAGTGCACTTGAGGCCCGAGCGGGAATCGCACCCGCGCATCGAGGATTTGCAGTCCCCTGCGTTACTACTTCGCCATCGGGCCAATACGCTAAGAATAGTAGCGCGTCTAGACCTCTTTCGAAAGTTCGTCCATGCGCCTTCTATTGGCCTCTCCTATGTCATGCATAAAGGTAATGCGAGGCAGGAATCCAAACCTGGCTTCTTTCTTTAAGTAGTCTTTGAAGGAGTTTTTATGACGGTTCAGGAACTCCATTGCATGATCAACTTCGTGGTCAGGGAATACGCTCACGTAGATGAGTGCGTTCTTGCCGGCTTTCCCGACTTCCGCTCGCGTTACCGTGATAAGGGTTGAACGGCCCGCCTCGCGCGCTATATAGGCTCCAGCGAGGTGGACGAGACGAGATGCTGCCTTGTCGTCCTTCGTGGTCATGATTCAACGACGCGGAAGGTGACTAACTCGTCTCCCGGAGCGATCTCTGTTCGTGCCTCCACTTGGAGTCCGAACTCTCCTTCCACATGGATTTCTTTGACGTCGGTACGGGCGACCTGCAGGTTGGTGATCTTGCCGCGACCAAGCTCGATGGTGCGTCGCACGATCTTTACCTGATCTCCGAGAGTGAGTGCGCCCGTTAGGTAACGTGCGCCAAGCACCTGCTTCACGCCGCTGACGCTAAAGGTGCGTAGGACCTTCGCTTCGCCTAAGGTCTCTTCGAGCTTCACTCGTGGTGCGCGTTCGGTAAGAAGTTCTTCTGCGCGCTTTTGGAGTTCGTAAATGATAGTGAAGGATTCGATTGGGACACCCGCGCGCTCAGCGAGGTCTCTGGCTGCAGGCTCGACGTTCGTATGGAACGCAAGGATGATGCCGCCTGCCGTTTGCGCGGTCTTCACATCGCTCTCGCCAACGGCTCCGACGCCCGTCTGGATGATACGGATCGCAATGCGCTCATGGGAGAGTTTGCCCAGAAGCCCTTCAATAGCTTCGAGACTGCCCGTTACGTCTGCCTTCAGGAGAATGGGAAGGGACAGGACTCCATCGCTTGTTTCGCGAGGATTAGCGACATTACTCTTGCCAGTCTTTGCTTCTGTTATCCTCTTCTCGGCCTCTTTTTTAGAGTCTACCGTTTCAAACAACGTGCCTGCCTGCGGAAGATCCGTCCAGCCTGAGATAGCGACAGGCATTGAAGGGCCAGCCTCAGAAACGCGCTTTCCCTGGAAGTCCTCGATAAAGCGGATAGGCGCGTACGCTTCTCCTGCGAGCGTGAACGCTCCGGCCTCCAAGGTGCCGTTCTTTACGATGAGCGTCGCTGAGATGCCGCGCTTAGGATCCTTGGATGACTCAAGCACAAAGCCCTGAGCGGGTGCCTTAGCGTCGCCAGTAAGCTCAGCGAGGTCAGCGGTCAACAGCACGAGGTCCAGGAGCTCAGGGATGCCTTCGCCTGACTTTGAGGATACGGGTGCAAAGGGGATGGAGCCTCCGAGTCCCTCGAGATAAATACCCTCTTCGATCGTCGAGATCTTTGCTCGCTCCACATCTGCGCCGTTCTTGTCGGTTTTGGTAAACGCGACGACAAAGGGAACTCCTGCTGCGGTGATCTCTTCGAAGGCTTCCTTGGTCTGGGGCTTCACGCCTTCGTCTGCCGCTATGACGAGAATGGCAACGTCTGCTGCAGCTGCTCCGCGTGCGCGAAGAGCCTTGAAGGCTTCGTGGCCTGGAGTATCAAGAAAGGTAATGAGGCGCTTCTTTCCTTCGTGCTCGTGTTCGGCGACATACGCGCTCACATGCTGGGTAATACCGCCCGCTTCACCTGCGGTGACATTGGTCTTACGGATGTAATCCAACAGAGAGGATTTTCCGTGGTCGATGTGGCCCATGACGGCGACGATGGGTGGGCGAGGTTCTGCCATAGTAGAGTGAGTAGACCACAGCCCTTCCCGTAAATCAATCGGTCGTATACTTTAGAAACCACATGATAGGCCTATCTACGCGCGTATATCTTGATGCTGCCGCCGCGCATCCAGTGACAGAAAAAGCAAAGCGTGCCTTTCTGAAGGCTCTCCACATCTACGGAAACCCGTCAGCAGCCCATGAAGAGGGGCGTGCGGCAAAAGCCATTCTCGAAGAAGCTCGCACCCGTATCGCGAGGCAGGTAGGTGCTAAGCCAGAGGCCCTCATCTTCACCGCTAACGCAACCGAAGCGAATGCCATCGCCGTTCGGGGAGCCGTCAAAGCGAAACAGCAATCAGGAGTAGCGCTTACAGACATTCATCTGCTCTACCTTTCGGCAGCTCATGCCTCAGTTGCAAAGACCATGGAAGCGCTGAAAAGTGAGGGTGCACGCGTCGATCAGATTCCGTTACAGAACGGGGAAGTCGATCTCCAAGCGCTCGCTGCTTTGATTGGCCCAGAGACACTTCTCATCTCGATCGAAGCGGTATCGTCTGAGACGGGCGCTCGCGTTGATGGGAGAGCACTGAAACGGATTCTTCCCTCAAACGTTATCTTGCATGTGGACGCAAGTCAGGCGCCATTAGTCGAGCCTATTGACCGAACGCGCTTCGGGGCTGATCTAATGACTCTCGATGCCTCAAAGATAGGCGGCGTTCGTGGCATTGGGGTGCTCGTCACGCACGCACGGGTTGCGCTCGTTTCCGTACTAGAGGGAGGAGGGCAGGAGCGTTCGCTTCGTTCTGGTACCGAGTCCCCTGCGCTAGCTCTCGCGTTTGCAACGGCGCTCGAGGAGGCCGCCGCCTCGCGAGAGACGTTTGTCACGCGCTCCCAAAAGCTCCGAAGCGCATTGATCGCGCGTATTCGAAAAGAAATCCCCGATGCGCTTCTAAACGAAGGAGCGGATAACGCGCCACACATTGTGAACCTGTCGTTTCTGGGGCGCGACACCGATTACTTAGTCGCGATTCTTTCCAAGAAGGGATTCGCTGTCTCGACACGTAGCTCATGCGAGACGGATTCAGAAGAAGGCTCGCGTGCCGTGCTTTCGCAGACCGGGGACGTGGTTCGCGCCACATCAACGCTCCGGATCTCTTGGAGTTCTTCCATTACGGAAGGGGAATTAGAGCGCTTTTCTCGGGCGCTTGTAGAGGGTGTGCGCTTTTTAGACCGGGAATAGGGCTGGTGGTATAGTATCTGTCATGGATATCGAAGAACTATCAAAGACCCAGCTTCTTCTCCTCACTATTCTCGTGAGCTTCGTGACTTCAATTGCAACGGGTGTGCTTACCGTGTCCTTGCTCGACCAGGCGCCTACGACCGTCACGCAGACAGTGAACCGCATTGTCGATCACACCATCGAAACAGTGACGACGCAGGTGCCGTCGATTGTCGGGAACCCAGAACCGGACGGGCCAACAACCGAAGAACTGCTGGTGAACTCGGTCGCCGCAACATCTGCACGCAAGGTCACGATCTATCGCGATAGTTCTAAGCGCGATCTGCTTGGTACGGGAGTGTATCTACCGGCTCAGCGAGCAGTGGTCACCACCGCAACTGGCATGCCGACTCGTCCTGTTATCGTCTTTGCAAACGGAGAATCAATTGCCGCGTTTCGTAAGGGAGAGGATGGCAGCCTCTGGGCATTTACCTTCGCTGCTGAAACGGTGCTCCCCGAGGCTCCAGCAGGGCGCCTCGTTCCTTCTGCAGACTTGAAGCAGGGACAAACGGTTATCGCTCTTACCGCCGAAGGGAGCGCAACCACCGGGATCATCTCTAAGATCGATGGCACGACCATCACTACAGACATCCCCCAGGCTCCGGTAGGCGCCGGTGTGGTAAACCTAGCCGGAGATATCGTCGGAGTGAGCCTGGGAGGCGGAACCTTGATCGGAAGCGATCGTATCGCAGCGCTCATCGCGTCGTAACAGCAAGGGAATCCGCACGGGTTTCCTTAATGTGATTCTTAATTGCGAAAATGGTATCCTAGAGGGGAAGCGTGCGAATAGTCGGCGTACGCGGGGCTTTTCACAAACTCTACCCATATGCCTCCATTCAAGAATTTCACCACCAAAGCGAAGGAAGCCATCCGGAAGGCTCACGAGCTTGCGATAGAACGCGGTCAAAACCACGTCTCGCCGCTCCACCTTCTGACGGCCCTTATTCACCAGGAAGAAAGCCTGGTCTTTTCCGTACTCGACCGCATGGATGTCGACACCCTGCTGCTTGCCGACACGATTCTCGAAACCTTGGAGGCTCCAGAGACCTCCGCGACGCTCTCGCCTTCCTATCAGCTGTATCTCACTCCCGAACTTGCCCAAGCGCTTGAAGCGTCCGGCAAAGTCGCTGCAAAGATGAATGATGCCTTTGTTGGCACCGAGCACTTGTTCGTAGCGATACTCGAGCACCCGGGACCTGCAGGCGATATCATCCAGCGTTTCAAGATTGACGGCGCAACGACGCTCACGCTCTTGAAGGAGCTGAAGAATGCGAAGGATGGACAGGTGGTTGAGCCGAAGCGATTCCGCGCGCTCGCCAAATACACGCGAAACCTCACCAAGCTTGCAAGCGAGAGCGTGCTTGATCCGGTCATCGGTCGTGATCAGGAGATTTACCGCGTCATCCAGATCCTTTCGCGCCGCACCAAGAACAACCCGGTCCTTATCGGAGAGGCAGGAGTTGGAAAGACCGCTATCGCCGAAGGGCTTGCCGCTCGCATCGCGGTAGGAGATGTTCCTGAGTCTCTTAAGAACAAGGAACTGCTATCGCTTGATCTCGGGCTCATGATCGCAGGCACGAAGTATCGCGGAGAATTCGAGGAGCGCATGAAGAGTGTCATGAAAGAAGTGGAGCGCGCCGAAGGGAAAGTGATTCTCTTTGTGGATGAGCTTCATACGCTTGTTGGCGCAGGTGCCGCAGAAGGTGCCATGGACGCATCGAACATGCTGAAGCCCGCGCTTGCCCGCGGCGAGATCCGAATCGTAGGCGCTACGACTCTTAAGGAGTATCAGCAGCATATTGAGAAAGACACAGCGCTTACCCGCCGCTTCCAGCCTATTTTCGTTCAAGAGCCTTCGGTTGAGGACGCGGTTGCGATCTTGCGCGGCCTTCGCGACAAGTATGAGCTCTTCCACGGCGTGCGCATTACCGACGGAGCCATCGTCTCCGCTGTCGAGCTCTCGTCCCGCTACATAAGCGATCGATTCCTGCCTGACAAGGCGATCGACCTCATTGATGAGGCCGCATCAGGCCTTCGGATTGCGCTTGAGAACAAGCCGCCTCTACTAGAGGAGACTGACCGTAAGATCCGCCGCCTGACTATCGAACGAGAGGCGCTCACCAAAGACGAGCCGAGCGATCACGCAGGGGAGATCAAGGTGCGCATCAAGGAGATCGATGAGGAAGTCGCAGACCTCAAGGAAAAGACCGGCGAGCTTGATTTGAAGTGGAAGAACGAGAAAGAGGTACTGCAGATCATCCGTACCTTGAAGTCCGAGCTTGAGAAGCTTCGCGTGCAGTCTGATAACGCTGAAGCGATGGCTGACCTTGGGACAACCGCAGAGATCCGCTACGGAAAGATACCGATGATCCAAAAGGAGCTTGAGATAAAGATGAAGCGTCTGAAGACGCTGCAGAAGTCGCGTCGCGTATTGAACGAGGAGGTGACTGAGACTGAGATCGCGGGAGTCGTCTCGCGCTGGACCGGTATTCCTGTTGCAAAGATGCTTGAGGAGGAAGCCGCCAAGCTCGCTCGTATGGAGGAGGAACTCCAAGGAGCGGTCATTGGTCAGGATAATGCGGTCAAGGCCATTACAGACGCAGTGAAGCGCTCTCGCGTTGGTATTTCAGACCCGAACCGGCCGATCGGATCGTTCCTCTTCCTCGGTCCAACAGGCGTTGGTAAGACGGAGCTCTCACGAAGGCTCGCCGAGTTCATGTTCAATGACACGGACGCGCTTGTCCGCGTTGATATGTCTGAGTTTATGGAGAAGCATTCGATTGCGAAGCTTATCGGAGCGCCTCCAGGCTATGTGGGCTACGAAGAAGCTGGCTCATTGACCGAGCGCATTCGCCATCGCCCGTATGCTGTGATCTTGTTCGACGAGATCGAGAAGGCGCACCCCGAAGTGTTCAACATATTGCTCCAGGTGCTTGATTCTGGACACCTCACTGACGGTAAGGGAAGGAAAGTGAACTTTAAGAACACGATCATCGTCTTGACCTCAAACATCGGCGCTGAGTTCATGGATCGCATGGCAGGCATCGGCTTCAACCAGAGCGGTACTGAAGAGTCTGCTCAGTACGACAAGATTAAGGAGAAGGTCATGGCAGCGCTGAAAGACCACTTCCGCCCTGAATTCTTGAACCGTCTCGATGACATCATCATGTTCGAGGTCCTCTCTAAGGAGACCCTGATGCGCATCGTCAACAATCAGATCGAGGAAGTGTTGAAGCGCCTCTCACACAAGCGCATCTCGCTCTCCATCGCACCTGAGGTGAAAGCCTGGCTCGCTGAGGTAGGCTATAACCCCCATTACGGCGCACGGCCTTTGAAGCGCGCCATTCAGGACAAGATCCTGAACCCGATCGCGACCCTTATGATCGGCCAGGGCGTCATGGAAGGCGGGAGCGTTACGGTGACCATGAAGGGCGCTGAGCCTCATTTTGAGGTGCGTAAGAGCGCTGCGAGGGCCAAGCGAAAGGTCGCGGCCTCGGTTGCCTAACCGCCGTCGCTCTGGTAAGGTTGCCCTCATGTCACAAGATCGCCTTAAGAAGATGAAGTCGACGGCCTCAAACCACGTCTACTTCACATCCAAGAACAAGAAGCTTGACCGTAAGCTCGAATTCAAGAAGTACGACCCGACTCCGGGCGTCCAGAAACGAGTTATTTACAAGGAAGGAAAGAAGTAAGAAAAGCCCCGCCTAAAGCGGGGATTTTCTTTTGACAGGGCAGAGCCTATTTCGTATAAGTATGAATGGTGTGTAGTACGGTTCCTGCATTACCGCGAGGATAACTCAAATGTCACCCATGGGTGTAGTAGGCCTCATCGGATTGGTCGTTCTTGCCTTCTTCGCGCTGAACGAATTGTTTAAGTGGGACGTGAGGCGTAATAACGACATCAATCGCAGATCCCGTGACGATGACTGATCGGGTCTGCAAAATGCAAAAGCGCCGCTTGGAGCAATCCGAGCGGCGTTTCGCTTTCTAGAAAAGTGAGCGGGCTCTATGGGACGAGATTCGAACGTTTGGTCCACTGGATTAACTCTGAGAATATCTGAGGATTAGCCCCCACAAACTCATCCGGCACCTCAACAAGTTCTTTTTCGAGCTTACTCCAATGTACCCAACGTACTGCAGCGACCTCTTCTTCTTGAGGTCTCAGTGCTTCGAGAGAGATATCAATCTTAGCCATGAACCATTGTCGCATTCGCCTATTGCTAGGCTTACCAACAATTTCCTTGTTTCCAAGCTCTAATTGCTCGGATCGTACATCGAGGTTTAATTCTTCCTTAGCCTCTTTCTGAACATTGCTTTCATAGCTTTCGTTCTCATTTACAGTTCCTGCAGCCGCAGGACCCCATTTACCAGGAGCATGTTTTTTAGTCAGTGCTCGTTGGGCAAGCAAAACTTCTCCGTTTGAATTTGAGACCCACAAAGCGGAGGATCGATGAATTTCTCCCTCCTCCCACTTATCGCGCTCGCAGATGCGGACGAAATTATCATTCTCGTCAACAATAATAACCTTTTCCATACAGGGAATTTACCACACGGTTCGAAGGCGGGCCCACGAGGAATCGAACCTCGGCCGACGGTTTTGGAGACCGACGTTCTACCATTAAACTATGGGCCCGTACGGCAAACCTTAGCAGAGAAGCAGGCTGTGGGCAAAACGCCTTTTTGATTCTAGATACCTTATACTAGGCGCATGCGAACGCTACGCGTCTTTCTCCCGTTTTTACTTGTCGGTATCCTAGCACTTGCTCCTCTTGGGGCATCTGCCGGATTGACCCAAATCATCCCGACCGGCTGCTACTGCGAAGGCGGTGCTCCTGATTGGGGATGCGCTCTCCAAGTAGTGCAGAACGTCATGAACCTCGCCATCGCGATCGGATTCATGATATTCGTGCTCGCGCTTGTCTATGCCGGACTTACGTTCATCGCAAGCCCGATCAGCGCGAAGGGGCGCGAACTCGGGAAAACGATTCTCATGAACTCAGTAGTCGGGCTCGTGATCATGCTCTGCGCATGGCTTCTCGTCGACTTTGTCATGAAGGCGCTCTACAACGAAGACGCAAGCGCGGCAGGTATCGAGCGACTTGGTCCATGGAACAGCATTCTCGGCGCAGGTGGACGTGCGTGCCTCTTGCAGCGCGACCCACCAGCAGGTCTTCCAGGCACCAGTAGCGTTGATGCAACGAGTGGAATCACTGGTCAGACAGGACAAGCAAGCCAGATCAAAGCTTTTTATGAAGCGGCGCAAAGCGCAGGGCTTAGTGCTGTCTATGAAGTTCGAACCAGTGGGCGAAAGCAGGAACTCGTGAGCGCTGGTGTTCCTGCTGCCGCAATTACAGCAGTTTCCTATATAACAGGAGAGCACTTCTCAGTGTATTCAGGCGGAGGCTGCGGAGGACAAGCGTCTTCTCAGCTGAAGACAAACCCGTCTTGCACCAACTGCCAGCAGATCACAGGACCTACCTGCAAGAGTTCTAGCAGCTGCACCATTACTGCGTCAGTAAATAGTGCACTCAACTCAATCCCGCAGACAAACGTAGAGATAGGCAGCTGGCGCGTGACAGAAGCCTTTCCTCCAACGACACAGGCGCACAATTGCAGCTGCCACTACACCGGTACTTGCGTCGACGTCGGGTTCTTCTAAGACGTTTCCTTAAGTTTCCTGATCCACGCTTCCTGACGCCTTGCGTACTGGAAAAGCTTTGCTGAAAGTGCATCAAGAAGCGAAAATTCCTCGCGTTCTCCTCGCAGATATTCGCCAACAATTCGGTACTCAAGTCCAAGCTCGTTCAAGCGAGCGTCTCCGACGTACTCTCGCACCCGTTTCACTTCGTTAATAAGTCCTTTGGCGAGAGTCTCGGTTAGACGTGCGACTATTCGTTCTCGTATCTCGTCTCTTGTAGGAGTAAGCACGATCCACTCAACTGCATAAGGGGGCTTCTCACCTCGTTCCGGCACACTCCCATGCTGCTTGATGACCTCGAGCGCCCGTACCAATCTCCTTCGGTTGTTTGGATCTAGTTCGCCTGCGCGTCGCGGGTCAACACGTTCAATCTCCGTAAACAGTTCTTCATCTGAAAGCTCCTCAAGATCATCTCGAAGCTCAAGATCCATAGGAGTTTCAAGCGGCAGCCCGTTTATAAGGGCGTCGAAATAGAAGTGACTGCCACCCGCAAGGATAGGCACCTTCCCGCGCGCACTTATCTCCTGTATCAGGCGCTTAGCGTCAACGACAAAATCCCCTGCGCTGTAGCTTTCTTTGGGGTCACGGATATCAATCAGGTGATGAGGAACACCTTGCATCTCTTCTGTGTTGATCTTCTCAGTGCCAATATCAAGCATGCGGTACACCTGCCGGGAGTCGACAGAGATGACTTCGCCATCGCGTTCCTTAGCAAGCGCGATCGCCCGGGAAGACTTCCCAGAGGCCGTAGGGCCGATCACGCAGATGATGGGGAGTTTTCTGTCCATGCGTGGGATGCTATCATGCGCTCATCATCTTTGTCAGGATAAGCTTATATCTATGAGTACAAACGGAAAAAAGAGCAACTACTGTGAGCACTGTGGGGATTTCCACGATCCGGTGCAGGAGTATGTGTCGCAGGTCAAAGTCGGGGAAATTGTTCCTGACTTTCAGTTCGAGGCGTACCAAAACGATGAGACCAAGACCTTGAAGTTCTCGGATTATCGAGGGAAGTGGATCGTCGTCGTATTTTATCCAGCAGACTTCACCTTCATCTGCCCGACCGAGCTTGAGGAAATGGCCAAGCTCTATCCGCAATTCAAGGAAATCAACACGGAAGTGATTTCATTCTCAACCGATACGGTCTTCACCCATAAGGCCTGGCATGACACCTCGCCTGCGATAAAGCAGATCGGCTACCCGATGGGAGCGGATCCTGCTGGAAAGATTGCACATGCTTTCGGTGTCCTCATTGAGGGAGACGGCATCGAGATGGTAGAAGACGAAGGGCTTTCGATGCGCGGAACATTCATCATCGATCCAGCCGGCATCCTCCGAGCGATGGAGATAAATCACAACAGCGTCGGGCGAACCGCGCGTGAGACCTTCCGTAAAGTGCAGGCAGCTCAGTTTGTCGAGAAGAACGAAGGCCAGGTATGTCCGGCTTCATGGGAACCGGGAGACGATACGCTTGAACCGGGGATGGGCTTGGTAGGGAAGATATAAAAAGAGTGCGACGGTCGTAGGGACCGCCGCGTTCTTTAGCCTACGTGCTCGTTAAGAGCTCGTAGAGGCCTATGTGGTAGATGGTGACGAGCGTGAATGCTCCGTGCGGTTCTGCGGTTAAGGCGTGCTGGACACACAGATCCTGTTCGACATCGTCTGGGAAGCAGACGCAGCCGTTTGGAGTACTGAAATGACCAACCGCGATATCTCCGCATCCAAACCTACAAGGAACTTCTTTCGTATCGACGGGGATTCCGTTGACGTCTACCATTGGAACACCTCTCTTTCCAGGAATTCAGTATAGCAAACCAAGCTTAGCGGTTGCGTCGGAGCGTTGTCTCGAGGGTCTTTCGAATATCCGTTGGAAGGGATGCGAGCGTGAGGCGGGTGCGTTCGGCAATGTCTCCTGAGTATAGGCTAGAGAAAGGTATGCCTACGTCAGCGCGCACCATCCGATCGATATAGGGAAGTGAAAGTGCGCGAAGGCCTTTAAGCTTCTTCACCTTCTCGTTGCTCAGCGTTGCCGCAATGCCAACGACGCTACCTGCGTACGTGACGGGTGCGCCAGAGATCCCAGATTGCCCTGCTTTAGACGGAGCGAGGAATAGCACGTCAGAATACGGGCGATCGAAAGAACGGATCTCAGAGATGGTAGTCGTGGCGGTAAGCGTTGCGAGCTTCTTGTCTACTTCTTTGTAATCAAGATTTTCTGCCGGATATCCCGTGATTGCGACTGTCTCTCCTGCCGTAAGGCTGTTAACGGTTTCGAGGCTCGCAAGCGGGACAAAGGGGAAGTGCGCAGGGAGATCTCCCTTCTTTGCTTTAGTGACCTGGAGAAGCGCGAAGTCTCGTTGGCTTGAGCCCGAGCCTTCACTCTTGTTTGCAACTGAACTGATATAGGAATCTAGCCACTTCGGAGAGATGTAGATAAGCGAAGCGACGTACTGGTCGCGCGCAGGCGAGCCCGTGCGCACGCTGCAATTTACTTTGCTTTTACCGGTGCCTTCGGTAAGCAGGTGGTATTGGCCCACATGGGCATTGGTGAGAATAACGCCCTTATCGTTAATGAATACTCCGGACCCAGTCGTCAGATAGCTTGCACCTCCAAGTTTGACTCGGCAAATAATGTTAACGGTTGCTTCTGCAATGGGGTCTTTGGGAGCTACCGCCTTTGTTTTGCTTGCTGCGTGGACCGGAACCGCGGTCGTAATGACAGCAACAAAAAGCAGAGCCGATGCAATGCGAAGAAAGATATTCATGCGAGCGAGTATAGCATCACTCGTAACGGGTGCCGGGGGAGAGACTCGAACTCTCAAGCCTTGCGGCGGTGGGTTTTGAATCCACTGCGGTTACCAATTTCGCCACCCCGGCGTGCGTTCCAGCCTATCATTTTGCACAAAGTTTTTCATCCTCGACGCATCGCATGCTATATTTTCTGCATGAGTGAATCAAAGTACGGCGAGCCAACCAAATACGACTCGGTCTTCTGGATCGAGGTTGATCGTATTTCTCCTAACCCGTACCAACCGCGCCGCGAATTCGACGAAGATCGTCTCCGGGGACTTGCCGAATCCATCCGCCAGTACGGCGTGCTGCAGCCGCTTGTCGTTACCCGAACAGAGATAGAGCGCCCTGACGGAGGCCTCGAGAGCCGCTATGAGCTCATTGCAGGCGAGCGCCGCCTTCGAGCATCCAAGCTGATCGGCCTCAAGACCGTCCCTGCAGTTATTCGTGCAGGCGAGGAAGATGCGCGAATGAAGCTCGAGCTTGCCATCATCGAGAACCTGCAGCGTGAGGATTTGAACGCGATAGATCGCGCCAAGGCACTCGGTAAGCTTGCGGAGGAGTTTGGTCTCTCGCATAACGAGATCGGCATGAAGGTGGGTAAGAGC
>CAZQGQ010000001.1:308839-319026 GCA_964593365.1 uncultured Candidatus Saccharibacteria bacterium
AAGCGATTCAGCAAGCTATTGTCGACAAGGACCTTACCGAAGGGCATGCGCGCGCCCTCCAGATGTTGAATGATCGTCCGCAAGAGCAAGACACGTTGTTCCGCGAGATTGTATTGAAGAAGACGACGGTGCGCATGGCAGAGCAGCTTGCGCGTCGCGTCGCTGTCGATAAGCAGCGCAAGCGCGATAAGACAGACCAGATGCTTGAGATCGAGAAGTCCCTTACCGAGACCCTTGGCACGCGCGTCATCATCGAGAATCGTCCCAACGGCGGACGTCTCTTGATAGAGTTCTTCTCGCCTGAAGATCTCTCAAACATCGTCTCAGCGCTTGCAGTCAAAGAAGAGGAAGCAGAGCAGCCAGCAGCAACGCCAGAAACAGCACTAGACACTCCTCCAGGAGAAACTCCCAAGGACGACGACCTCTATTCAATCCGGAACTTTAGCGTTTAGAACCTTTCTTAGCTTTAGGCTCTTTCTTATTGCGGAGCTTTCGGGTATCCACTTTGACTTTCCCGATCGCAGGACGCTCTGACGCCTCAAGCGCGGAGCGGATGTGCTTTCGAGCCATGGAGGTCTTCGCAAAGTCGAGCCACTTTGCGGTTGGATGCGCGGAATCACGCTTAAGAATCTCGACGATATCGCCGTTTCGAAGCTGCGTATCAAAGGAGACAAGCTTTTTGTTTACCTTCGCTCCGTTCATATGGTCGCCTAAGTCACTATGGATAGCATATGCGAAGTCTACGGGCGTTGAATGCAGTGGCAGGTCAATAACGTCTCCCCTCGGAGTGAAGACAAAGACGCGATGCGAGAAAAAGTCTTCCTTAAGACGTTCAACAAACTCCCCCGATTCAGAAAGGGTCGTATGGACATCAGCGAGCTCTGTGAGCCAACGCGGGGAAGCCTCTTTGGAGCTCTTCCGGTTGGTGGCGTTTTTCTTAGAAATATTTAGAAGGGCGGGAACGATATCGCGCACCCATGAGAGGGAAAGGTTCTCAAATGCATTTTTAGGCGCCTGCCGCCCCAGCTGCTTGTAGCTCATGTGGGAAGCAACTCCAAACTGCGCATGCCGGTGCATTTCATCGGTTCGCACCTGCATCTCCACCACTCCTGCGTCGCTTGTGAGTACGGTCGTATGGAGCGACTGGTAGCCGTTAGGCTTTGGGAAGGCTATGTAGTCCTTGAATTGGCCTGGCAGCGGTCTGAAGCGGGCGTGGACGACCCCAAGGGTGGTGTAGCAGTCATCAACTGAGTGCACGATCACGCGAAGCGCGGCCACGTCATGAATCTCGTCGATGTCATCGTCTTTGCGCTTCAGCTTCTGATGCAAACTCCAGAGCCCCTTCATGCGCACTTCGGTGCGGAAGTCTTTGATACCTTTCTTAACGAGTTCTTTGCGCAGTTCCTTCTGGACCTTCGCAAGCCCGTCTTCGGTTTCCTTGCTCTTAAGTTTGCGCACTTCAAGCACATGCTGGTACGCATCAGGATCGATAACCGGGAACGCGAGGTCCTCCAAGGTCTTTTTCATGCGTCCCATACCAAGGCGGTCCGCAAGAGGAGCGAAGATCTCAAGCGTCTCAAGCGCGATGCGCTTCTGCTTTTCTTTGGGCACATGCTCTATGGTCGTCATGTTGTGATACCGATCGGCGAGCTTGATGATGAGAACCCGAAGGTCCTCCGAGGTAGCGACGAGGAGGCGTCGAAGGGATTCGGCATGGCGCTCAGCGCCCCGGTACTTGTGCTTGCCGAGCTTGGTCACTCCTTCAACGAGAAAGAGCACTTCCGTTCCGAACTCTTTCGTAACTTCCTCGGGACTTGCCTTGCCGTCCTCGATCGCGTCATGCAGGAGTCCTGCAGCGATGGTTTCTGCATCCATGCCAAGCTCCGCGAGAATCTTTGCAGTTGCAGCGGGGTGTATGAAATACGGCTCGCCCGAATAACGCACGTCTTCCTTATGAGCACGTTCGGTGAAGGTATAGGCCTTCTCAACGAGGGCGATGTCCTCGGTACTGGGATTTTGCATTTCCGCAATAATCTCCTTGACCGTTGTCATTACTATCGAGAATACAAGAGATGTCGCACTTTTCCAATTCTCGACATTCTGCGTGCTATCGCTACTTCAAATATTCTGCAGCTTCGTCGACGGTGAATTCATCCTCTTTGACTGACTCAGGAAGGTAAATGCGACGCAATCCTTTCTTCAGAAAGAGTCCCTGCTTCGATTTATACAAAGTGAGCGACTTGCCAGTCTTCGGATGCTTTCCAAGCTCGCGCACAATGATCGCGCCTTTGGGGGGCTGCTTAGGCGTATTCAAAAGCACCATCGCCTCATCGAAGGAGATCGTATACGGATCACTCTTCTTGATGGAGCGGAACTCGCCGTCGTGCCCGACATACGGACCAAAGCGGCCCGTGTTTGCGAAGACTGGCTTACCGCTTAGCGCATGGAGTCCGAGCTCGCGCGGGAGCGAGAGATAACGGACAGCTGCTTCAAGCGTGACGTCCTCAAGCTTGGTGCCCGGGGGAATGCTTGCACGGCGAGCATTTACCTTAGCCTTCTTTGCTTTCTTCTTTTTGCCTTTGGTCTTTACTACTGGCTCAGGCTCTTCTACGGGAGCTTCTCCTGGTAGCGGCATCTCAACATACGGGCCGAATCGTCCCGTTCGCATAAAGATAGGAAGGCCGGTATCAGGGTGCATACCGATTGGCTCATCGTTTTTCACTTCGCTTCCATCCTCCTGGCGAGCACCAGTACACTCCGGATAGCGCGAGCAGCTCATGAATATGCCGCCTCGGCCGAGCTTGAACTCCATAGGAGATGCGCACAACGGGCAGGTGAATTCAGCAGGGACAGCGCCTAGGGAAGTAGCTTTCGGAAGCGACTCTTTATCAAGCACGGCTTTCGAGAAAGGCGTATAGAAGTCCTGCATCGTCTTCAGGTACTCGCGCTCGCCTCGGGCGATCTCATCGAGCTCGTCTTCCATCTCTGCAGTAAAGGAATCGCTTATGTACTCCGCAAAGTGCTCTTCGAGCCAGCCTGAGACGACCATGCCGGTTGCGGTCGGGCGAAGTGTGCGGCCTTCTTTGTCTACGTAGCCGCGATCTTGGATCGTTTTCATGATCGACGCATAGGTAGACGGACGTCCGATGCCGCGCTTCTCGAGTTCCTTGATAAGTCCTGCTTCGGTGTAGCGGTTAGGCGGTTCCGTTTGCTTCTCAAGAGAATCAAGCGATAGGAGCTTGAGCGACTCTCCGTCTTCTACTTTAGGAAGCTCGGTGTCCTCGCCGCGCGCCTTGGTATCAAGCGCAAGCCAGCCTGGGAAGGTGACGCGCGATCCGTTTGCAACAAAGAGAGGAATATCCGCATCTGCTTTTGCTTCAAGGCGGGTGCGGAGAACCTTGGCGCTTGCCATCTGGGATGCGATCGCTCGGGTGCGGATAAGGTCATAGACTGCCGCTTCGTCGCCTGCAGAACCTGCGTTCTTCTTTGCAGGATTAGTGGGGCGCACGGCTTCGTGTGCTTCCTGTGCGTTCTTACTTTTTGTCTTGTAAACACGCGCTTCGACGTATTCCTTGCCGAAATCCTTCTCAACCAAGGAGCACATGGCAGCTACGGCCTGCGTTGAAAGGTTGACCGAGTCGGTTCGCATATAGGTGATGTGTCCCGCTTCGTAGAGCTTCTGGGCAGCGCGCATGGTTCTCGATGGCGCAAACCCGAGACGCGTCGATGCTGCCTGCTGCAGGGTCGACGTAGTAAAAGGAGGCTTCGGGTTTCGGTCCTCTGCGCGCTCAGTAAGAGCACCCACCGTCCACGTCGCCGCTCGTCCGGCTTCAACGATATGCGCTGCGTCCTTGGCGGTCTTCGGTTCCTCGACGCAGGTTGCAGGGAACTCGCCGTTCTTTGCTTTGAAAAGTGCGCTTAGTACGAAATAGGTTTCCGGGATGAAAGCCTTGATCTCTCGTTCCCGTTCAGCGAGGATCCGAAGCGCAGGAGACTGGACGCGTCCTGCAGAAAGGCCGTACCGAACCTTCTTCCAGATAAGCCCGGAGAGGTCGTAGCCCACGATGCGGTCCAACACTCGTCGTGCTTCCTGAGCTAGTCGAAGGTGCTCATCAATGTCTCGGGGATGGGCGAGCGCTTCTTCGACAGCTTCCTTGGTGATCTCATGGAAGACCACGCGTTTGGGGTTCTTGAGGCCGACCGCCTCCTTTATATGCCAGGCGATAGCCTCTCCTTCGCGGTCGGGGTCAGTCGCAAGATAGACCTCGGAAGCCTTATCGGCCGCCTTATGGATTTTGTCGATGACGTCGCGCTTTTCCGCAGATACGACATAGCGCGGCAAGAAGCCGCCTTCGATATCGACAGCGTCCTTGTTGCTTTTGGGAAGATCACGCACGTGCCCGACGGAGGCGAGCACCTCGTAGTCTTTGCCCAAGTACTGCTGTATCGTCCTCGCCTTTGCGGGGGACTCAACTATCAAGAGAGTTTTGCTCACAAGCTAAGAGATAACGCACTGCTCTATATATTGTCAAATTGAGATGAACCTACGGTGAGAGAAGATAGGCTAAGGCAAACACACAAAGTCAGCACCTTTTTCGGCTATCTTCGCTTCGATAAGCGGAATGACATGCTGATTGATGAACGTGATGTTTCGAAAGACTCGCTCAGGAACATAGGATTCGGTACTTGTTCGCATATCAAAGGCATGCTCAAGCACAAGAACGTACTCGCTCCACTCCTGCACCAGCCCGATGCTCTGCGTGTAGATATCCTCGTGAGTAGTAGGAAAGGTTCCTGACTGCAAGATCACGAGGTCTCGAGCGGCATACAGCGCGTTTTTATAAAAGAGGGTCTTCGCCGTTTCGATCGCCCCGTCTTTATGGGCAACGACTGCAGAGAGCGCACAGCCAAGGCGGAACTGTGCGTCTGCAAGCAGGTCGCTAAGACGAATGGGTAGTGGGGTAAGGTTCTCTACAATCTTCTCTCCGCGAAGGGTGCGTGCTGTAAGAGCAAGCTCACGCATGTAGAGTCGCTTTTGAAACGGCGTATCAGGAGTCCCTGCGACAAATGCTTCGAGCTTGAATGGGTAGGGACTTACCTTTTCGCTTACTGAAGCGGCTCGGATTGTAGCGCTCAGTACGTAATCCGCTTCTGGAAAGAGAAGCCCGAGCTCGTAGTCGCTTTCAGGCTTTGCATCTCCCTTGGCATGAGAGCCATAGAGAAAAATGGATGTGGGATGGAATTTCTCCTCAAATACATTCAGGGTCTCTTCGAGTTCTTTCATGGGGCTATAGTAGCAGATTCGCTTGTGTCGTCTTCGGCTGGCTTTCTGCGTCTAGGCCTAGTGCTTCAAGGATATGCGCAGGCTCTGAAATTAACGTAGCGCCAAGGCGTATAAAAAGGTTGGCACCAAACCCGTGCGGGTCTTGGATTCGGTGCGGCACCATGAGAAGCTCGCGATTGTATTCATGCGCAAGGCGCGCCGTAATAAGGGTGCCTGACTTAGGAGCTGCTTCTATGACAAGCACTGCTTCTGAAAGCCCGACCATGATTCGATTTCGGGACGGGAAGTCTTCTGACCGAGCGCGATGGTTCTCAGGATGTTCAGAAAGGAGAAGGCCTCCTGCTTTGAGAATCTGCTGCGCGAGTCCCGCGTTTGTGCGCGGATAAATAGAAGCGTCACCCAGTCCGCTTCCTGGAACCGCAATAGTGTGAAGTCCAGCCTCAAGCGCGGCTTCGTGAGCGCAGGCGTCAGTGCCAAGCGCGAGTCCTGAAACGATGGAGATTGGATAACCTTTCAGGCCTGCGATGAGTTTCCGGCAAGCATCTCGTCCGTAGTCGGTTAGCGCGCGCGATCCGACCACCGATAAGAGTTTGGTACCGGGTGCCGGCCAGCCGCCGCGCGCGAAAAGCATCTCCGGCGGTTCCGGAATCTCGCGTAGTTGCAAAGGATAATCCTTTGGGGCAAGTTGTCGCATTTCCGCTCCCATACTATGCTTGTTCATTATATATGCTTGATATTCATTTTATTCGGGAAAACGCCGACCTGGTGAAAGACGGGGCACGCAAGAAAAATGTCGACGTTGATATCGACCGCTTGCTTGTTGTAGACGAAGAACGCAAAGGTCTTCGTCAGCAGCTTGATGAAAAGAAAGCGGAGCAGAACCGGATGTCGAGCACGATCCAGCGAGCAGAGGGGGATGAGAAGACCAAGCTCATAGAGCGCATGCGCCACGTTAAGGATGGCGCCGTTGAAGTTCAGGAACGCTACGAAGCATTGACCTTGGAATGGGAAAAGCTTCTCCTTTCCATTCCGAATATCCCGTCCCCAGACACTCCGGTTGGCCCAGATGAGTCTGGGAATGTCGTGGTGCGCAGCTGGGGAGAACGACCGCAGTTTGCATTTGCTCCGAAGGCCCACTGGGACCTAGGAAAGGAACTTGGCGTTATTGATACAGAAAAAGCTGCAGAGGTTTCTGGTGCTCGCTTTAACTATATAAAAGGAGACCTCGTCCTCCTGCAGTTCGCTCTTGTTTCCTTTACGTTAAAGACTTTAATGAGCCGTGAGATTCTCCAGCAGATTGCAAGTGAGGCAGGCCTCACGATAGATCCAAAACCGTTTATCCCCGTTATCCCGCCAGTCATCATGCGAGCAGAAGTGATGGGTCGCATGGCACGCCTCCACCCGATTGATGAGCGGTATTACTTCGAGAAGGATGGACAAGTACTGATTGGAAGTGCGGAGCACACGCTTGGTCCACTTCACATGGACGAGATTCTCGAGAATAAGGACTTGCCTATACGGTACGTCGGCTACTCTTCGTCGTTTAGGCGCGAGGCAGGAGCTGCAGGCAAAGATACACGCGGTATCTTGCGCCAGCACCAGTTCGACAAGCTTGAGATGGAAACGTTTGTGCGGCCGGAAGATGGTTACCGCGAGCAGGACTTTCTTGTTGCCATACAGGAATATCTTGTCCGCTCGCTAAAGCTCCCTCACCAGACGTTGATCGTTTGCACAGGCGATATGGGCAATGCCGACCAGCGCCAGTTCGATATCAATACGTGGATGCCCGGCCAAGACGCGTACCGTGAGACACACACCTCGGATTACATGGGGGGCTACCAGTCGCGTCGACTCAACACTCGCATTCGCGATGCTGAAGGCAATCTGACGCATGTGCACATGAACGACGCGACAGCGTTTGCGATTGGTCGCATCTTGATCGCTATTCTCGAGAATTATCAAGAAGCAGACGGTTCGGTTCGTGTTCCAGAAGTCCTCATCCCATATGTCGGCAAAGAGATCATTCGACGTCCGGCCTAGCGCGCGTGGGAAGGCTAAAAAAGCTCCTTCCGTTCGTCGTCGCACACCAGTCTCCCGAAAGCCCCTGAAGGCGCGCCGCCAGGAAAAGCAGCGCCATACCGTACTTATTTTCCTTATCGTATGCGCTGTCGTTATAGGCGGATTCATTTTCCTCCTCTGGCGCCCTGAGATACGCATAAGCAAAGTCGAGGCTTCTGGAGCGGCAGATCCAACTTCACTGCAAGCCATTGCCGCAAAGGAAATGGAAGGGACGTACTGGAATGTATTTCCTCGCGACTCGTTCTTTCTCTATCCTGAACGCACCATACGCGCGGCAGTACTCGAGGCTCATCCAAACGTGTCTGCCGTTTCAGTTTCTCGAACCGGTTTCGATTCGATCTCACTCAAAGCCTCTGAGCGAGTCGCCGCTTTCTGGTGGTGTGGCACCCCTCCGGAGGCGGGTACGGATAATTGTTTTGAAGCCGATGCGGAAGGCTATGTGTTTGCGCATGCTGAGGCGATCATCGGAAGCACAACTCCGATGCTCATCGTGCATGCGGCTCTCGATGGCGCGCCGCCCGAGTCATATCCGCTTCGTGGAATGGTGGTGGGTGCTGGACGCGTCCCCGACATTTTGCGATTCGTGCGTGCGGTCGAGTCCCTGGGCATTCCCGTTGAATCAATTGCTATTCGAGAGGATGAAGCGGATCTGCGCGCTCCTCATGGCACTCGTATCACCTACGTGATCGGGAATGAGGAGGAAGCAGCAAAGGGGGCTTCGGCCGCGTTTCCAAGCCTGAATCTTATGGACGGGTCGTTGGACTATGTCGACCTTCGCTTTGACGGGAAAGTGTACCTGAAGCGGAGAGCGGAGGTGCCAGAATAAAGATAACCCTGTATCGTTTGCCCATGCAGTCTTTCTGGAACTCGCTTCCAAAGCCATTTCTTACGCTCGCGCCCATGGCGGACGTTACTGACCCTGCCTACCGAAAGCTCATAGCGGAGCTCTCCAAAGGGCAAGAAGGCTCGGTTCCCTTTGTTACTTGGAGCGAGTTTGTATCAGCCGATGGCCTGTATCACACCAGGGAAAAGAAGGGGATGAAGGATGAGGAGAATCCTCTGGTGCGGGACCTTGCGTATACGGAAGCTGAGCGTCCTATCGTCGCCCAATTCTTCTCCAGTACTCCGGAGATGATGGAGTATGCCGCCGTGCTTGCGGTCGAACGCGGATTCGATGGGATCGATATCAACATGGGCTGTCCTGACAAATCAATTGAGAAGCAGGGAGCCGGAGCAGGACATATCAAAGATCCGAAACGCGCGCAGGAGGTCATACGAGCTGCTGTGCGTGGCGCCCAAGGAAAGATTCCGGTGTCGGTGAAGACCCGTATCGGATACAACAAGATTGAATACGAGGAGTGGCTTCCGCATGTTCTCTCTGAAGACATCGCTGCGCTTGCGCTCCATCTTCGTACACGCAAAGAAATGTCCAAAGTCCCGGCGCACTGGGAGCTTGCAGGAACGATCGCTTCCTTCTGCAGGAGCGTGAATCCGAACGTCCTCATCTCCGGAAACGGAGACGTTCCAGACGTAGCGACGGCCAGAGTCTTAGCAGAGGAGCACAACCTTGATGGCGTCATGCTTGGTCGAGCGATATTCGGTAATCCTTGGCTCTTCTCTGGGAGAAAGCTTGAAGACATCTCTAAGGAAGAAAAGCTTCAAGCGCTTGCGCGCTTAGCAGATTACTTTGGTGAACTGAAGCCCGCGAAACACTTTGCGATATTGAAAAAGCACGTGAAGTCGTTTGTGAACGGGTTTGATGGATCCGCTGAGCTTCGGGCGAAAATGATGGAAGCGACTACACTTGAAGAGTTTCAAGACGCAGTACAGAGTGTTTCTAAATGAAATGGGCTGTGATCACGCGAGGCGTAACCACAGCCCACCTCCGCGACGACTCCCCACGGAGTCGGCGGTGTGCTCCCCAGCACCAACAGTATGATCTGAGCGGTAGTTCCTGGGAGAAACAGGACTCAGACCCACCATTGTTCGATCTCGGGAACGGAACTTATCGTAGATGAGAATATACCTAACTGCTGCAAAAACAAGTGGCCTGTGGGTAAGTGGTTTTCCTGTATAATCCTCTCCAATGGCACATCAGTCTTTGTACCGGGCATACCGTCCACAGAAGTTCTCAGAAGTGGTCGGGCAGGATCAGATCATTGACGCGCTGTCTGAGCAGATCAGCGCTGACAAGGTCTCCCACGCTTATCTGTTCGCTGGGTCTCGCGGCCTTGGGAAGACCTCCGTCGCCCGCATCTTTGCACGCGAGCTTGGCGTCACGGAACGCGATCTCTATGAGATAGACGCAGCCTCCAATAACAGCGTTGAGAACATCCGCTCACTCGCTGAGAATATCTATACACTTCCGTTCGCATCTCCCTACAAGCTTTTCATACTCGATGAGGCGCACATGCTCTCTAAGGGCGCGTGGAATGCTTTCTTGAAGACGCTTGAAGAGCCGCCTGCGCATGCGATCTTTGTGCTTGCGACAACCGAGCTCGAGAAGATCCCGGATACCGTGCAGTCTCGCTGCCAGGTCTTCGAGTTTCGAAAGCCGTCTCGCGAAGGAGCGGTGAAGCTCATAAGCTCAATTGCAAAGAAAGAAGGATACACGCTTGGCGCAGGCGTTGCAGAACTCGTGGCGCTTCTTGCGGAAGGCTCGTATCGAGACGCGCTCTCAGTATTGGAAAAGGTATTTGCGGTTTCTAAGGATAAGAAGATTTCGCGCGAAGAAGCAGAAAAGGCGACGGGTGCTCCGAAAAACTCTTTGGTTGAGGCGCTGGTTGCAGGACTTTCACAGGGAAGCGCAGACGGGGCACTCGGG
>CAZQGQ010000002.1:0-188934 GCA_964593365.1 uncultured Candidatus Saccharibacteria bacterium
ATCGTCAACGGAAAGCCTGCTGAGGAATACTTCAAGACCCGTGAGCGCCAGAACATCACGCTCGATGCCTTCCATCTTGATAGCGTCGAAGGGAACTTCGAAGTGACTGCAAAGGTTGCCGGAGGCGGCATCTCAGCGCAGGCTGAAGCTATCCGCATGGGTATCGCTCGCGCGCTTGAGAAGTTCGATGCAAATCTCCGCAAGCCGTTGAAGGAAGCAGGATTCCTTACTCGCGATCCACGTTCAGTGGAGCGCAAGAAGCCAGGCCTTTTGAAAGCTCGCAAGCGACCATCTTGGTCGAAGCGCTAGAGAAACGACAAAGCCCGCGAAAGCGGGTTTTTTCGTATATAAACGTGATGGCCGGTGCATCGTTGCAACCGGCCATCTTCTTTCATCCTCAGCGAATGAGGCAGGCGTCTTGTTGGCGCGTCCAATTCGTCTCACCATCCCCCGGCACGAAGCCAGAGGTTCCTTGAGCGTATCCTTCCGGACACGTTCCGTCAGCAAGCCGCGCGATCACCGGAGGGGGATCGTCGGCCTTCGACAGGATAGCGAGAACGAGCGGAACACCAAACAGCAGTAAGACGAACACTGCTCCCACGGTTCGCAGAATTCCAACAGGGTTTCTTTTAGACATTGCTGTCTCTCCTGGTTGATGAAGGTGGAGCGAACTCCAGCAGCATTACATCATCGAAATATATATTCGTCAAATGAGAATCGGGAATCTGAAACAAGCATGCTCATACCCAACTCTCATTTCTTTTGACTCTCAAAGTTTTTTCAGGCATATTCTATCTATATGGACAGAGACGATGACCTAACAATCGAAGCAGACGGCATTGAAGAAGGAGGAAGCGAAGAAGATCTTGAGGCTGCAGAGTCGCGCATGGACGCGAAGGCTGTAAAGCTTAAGAAAGAGCTTGACCAGGTAAAGAAGGAGAAGCAGGAATACCTGGACGGATGGCAGCGAGCCAAGGCAGATTACGTGAATGCGCTCCGCCGCTTCGAAGAAGAGAAGAAGGGAGCAGTCGAGCTTGGCAAGACGCTTTCCGCAGGCGCTTTCATTCCTGCAATGGCTTCCTTGGAACGTGCAGAAGCGAGCGGGGAGGTTCCAGAATCCTTTAAGGGAATCGCAAAACAGCTCCATGAAGCTGCGGCGATGTTGGGACTCGCTCGCTTTGGAGCAATTGGAGAGACATTCGATCCAAACTTCCATGAGGCGCTTGGCCAGGATCCGGTGGAGAACCAGGAAGAAGACAACAAGATCACGGCTGTTCTTGAGCCTGGATGGAAGTCCAAGGAAACGGTCATGTTCCCAGCCAGGGTTCGTGTTTCGCACTTTGAAGGCTAGTTATGGAAGAGAGGCTTCAGAAAGTAGAGGCTCAACTGCTCGCGATCAAGGAGCGCAATGCGCGCGTTGAAGCAGACAAGGCGTGGGAGACGAGCATGTTTCGCTCAGCCGTAATCGCGGTCATTACGTTCTTGTTTACGATGCTTGCCTTGTTCTTGATCGGGGACGAGTTCCCGGTCCGAAACGCAGTCATCGCAACGCTCGGCTTCTTGCTCTCGATCCAATCCCTCCCGTTCATCAAGCGCTGGTGGCTGGACTTGAAAGCCCGCTCAGGAAGCGTAAAATAGAACTATCGGTGCGGGGGCTCATCATTATTAACTTTTAAGCGATACGCTTACTACATATGACAAAGATTCTTGGAATCGATCTTGGGACGACCAACTCAGCAATGGCGATCATGGAAGCGGGCGAGGCTCGCGTCCTTGAGAACGCCGAAGGACAGCGCACGACCCCGTCAGTGGTTGCGATCGCCAAAAACGGCGAGCGGCTTGTGGGCACCCTGGCAAAGCGCCAGGCGGTCACAAACCCCAAGAACACTATTTACGGCATCAAGCGATTCATGGGACATCGCTTCAGCGACGACGTTGTTCAGAAGGACAGAAACATCCTTCCGTATGAGATCAAGGAAGGTACCGAAGGAGGTGTTGTAGCGCATTTGGGCGATAAGGATTACCGCCCGGAGGAAATCTCCGCAATGATCCTTTCAAAACTGAAGGCAGATGCGGAAGCCAAACTTGGCGAGAAGATCACGGAAGCAGTCATCACGGTGCCTGCCTACTTTGACGACGCTCAGCGCGCCGCTACGAAAGCTGCCGGACAAGTCGCAGGACTTGATGTGAAGCGCATCATCAACGAGCCGACGGCAGCAGCGCTCGCATACGGCTTTAATAAGAAGAAGGACGAACAGATCGCAGTCTTTGACTTTGGAGGAGGAACCTTCGACGTCTCCATCCTTGAAGTGGGTGATGATGTTATTGAAGTGAAGTCCACTGATGGTGATAGCCACATGGGCGGCCGGGACATTGACCAGAAGCTCGTGCGCTACCTTGCAGACGAATTTAAGAAGCAATCAGGTATCGATGTGACTAAGGATCCGCTTGCTCTCCAGCGTCTTGATGAGGCAGCTGAGAAAGCGAAGATCGAGCTTTCATCTGCGTCTGAAACCGAAGCTAACATTCCGTTTATCACGGTAGGGTCTGATGGCACACCCCAGCATCTTCTCGTGAAGGTGACGCGGGCAACCATGGAATCACTTGCCGAGGAATACATTGCTCGCTCCATCGACATCACCAAGCGCGCTATTGAAGCAGCAGGCTTGAAGCCTTCTGACATCGAAGAAGTGATCTTAGTTGGCGGACAGACCCGCATGCCAAAGATCCAGGAAGAAGTGAAGAAGCTCTTTGGAAAGGAACCGCATCGGGATGTAAACCCGGACGAAGTGGTTGCTATTGGAGCTGCGATTCAGGCAGGTATCCTCCAGGGAGACGTTAAGGATATTCTCTTGGTGGACGTTATCCCGCTCTCACTTTCAATCGAAACCATGGGAGGCGTTGCAACAAAGCTCATCGAGCGAAACACTGCTGTTCCAACCTCTCGCTCGCAAACCTTCTCTACAGCCTCAGACAATCAGACATCGGTGGAGATTCATGTCACCCAGGGTGAGCGCGCGATGGCAGCAGACAACAAGTCTCTCGGTCGCTTTAACCTCGACGGTATTCCTCCGGCTCCTCGCGGCATGCCGCAGGTCGAAGTGTCTTTTGACCTCGACACGAACGGCATCCTAACGGTGAAAGCCAGGGAGAAGACGAGCGGCAAGGAGCAATCGATCCGCATCGAAGGATCGACAGGACTCTCTGAAGCTGACATCGAGAAGATGAAGGCGGACGCCGAAACGCACGCGGCAGACGACGCGAAACGCAAAGAGGTTATTGACACCAAGAACCTCGCAGAGCAGATGGTCTATACCGCCGAGAAAGCGTTGAAGGATAATGGTGAGAAGGTTAGCGAGGAGATCAAGAAAGATGTGCAGGAAAAGATCGATGCGCTTAAGCAGGCACGCGAAGGAGATTCGGTTGATGCGATCAAGTCAGCATCCGAAGCCCTTTCCACCTCAATGCAAAAGATCGGAGAGGCAATGGCAAAGGAGCAGCCGCAGACTCCTCCTACAGGAGAAACACCACCTGAAGCTGGCGCTACCGACGCTGAGTTTACGGAAAAGCCAAAAGAAGAATAGCGAAGTACGAAAAGCCGCCCTTCAGGGCGGTTTTTCATTTGACTTTTATCTTGTCGAAGACGAGGATGGTATCAACTGCTGGCTAAGGGAAACACCAGCAGGAAGGGAGCATAGAATGTTGCAACCTGACGGCGCTGGCGGATATGTTCACGTAAGTGACACTCTCATCTGCCATGACGGCCATCCTGAAGCACAAGACCCGCCGATCAACCTCGGCAGAACGTGGACCCCGGTATTCCTGGCTGTGCCAATCGTTTTGGCCGTCGGAATTACCGTGTTCCTCCTAATCTCCTGAAGCTAAGTAAAAGCGACGGGCGTTAGGAATAAATGGGCGGCCTGCGCACTGCATGTCGCCTGTTTTATTTGCTATTTGCACCCACCCAATGCTTTTTGTATAGTGAACAAACGATATGGCAAAAAACTACTACGAAATCCTGGGCGTCGACAAGAAAGCCACTAAAGACGACGTGAAAAAGGCGTTCCGAACGCTTGCGCAGAAGCACCATCCGGACAAAGGAGGGGATGAGGCGAAGTTCAAGGAAATTACTGAAGCCTATTCAGTGCTTGGAGACGAGAAGCGCCGTCGCGAATATGACTCGTATGGCCAGACGTTTGCGGGAGGCCAGGGACCGGGAGCCGCAGGGTTTGATTTCTCTAACTTCCAGGGCTTCCAAAACGGCCAGGGAGGCGTTGAGTTTGATTTAGGTGACTTGTTTGAAGGATTCGGAGATATCTTCGGCCAGGCGCGCGGTGGAGGAAGGCGAGTGCGACGCGGTCGAGATATCTCGGTTGATATCGAGGTCTCGTTCAAGGAATCTATCTTGGGCGCGAAGCGTTCTGTTTTGATCACGAAGATCGGCAAGTGCGAAACTTGCGACGGATCTGGAGCAAAGCCGGGAACCGAGCTTGAGGCCTGCAAGGCCTGCAACGGCGCAGGACGGGTGCATGAGACGCGCAACTCTCCGCTTGGAGCGTTCACCAGTGTTCGAACCTGCGCGGTCTGTGATGGCGCTGGGAAAGTGCCTAAAGAAAAGTGTAAGACCTGTGTCGGTCATGGCATCCTCCGTAAGGAAGAAGAGATCAAGCTCGACATTCCAAAAGGAATTGATAACGGCGAGATGATGCGCATGCCTGCTCGAGGCGAGGCGGTCAAAGGAGGTGTGCCTGGAGATCTCTACGTAAAGATACATGTGAAGCCGCATGCGTTGTTCCGCAAGGAAGGAGCAAACTTGGTCATGAACCTTCCGATCAAGCTTACCGACGCACTGCTCGGGACAACAGTTTCTGTAAAGACAATCGATGACAAGACGCTTGAGGTGAAGATTCCTGCGATGAGTAAGACCGAAGAGATTCTTCGTCTTCGCGGCAAGGGCGTTGCCTTCGAAGGAGGAGCTGGCGACCTGTTGATCAGCGTTACCTCAACGCTTCCAAAGAAGCTCTCAGCCAAGGCACGGAAGGCGATAGAGGAGCTGAAGAGCGAAGGTCTTTAGTCGACCGAGAGCACGATAAAGTGCGAGGGAAGCTTGTGAAAGCCGTAGTGGCTTTTGACATAGCGCTGTCCCTCTACAAAGCGTTCGACGGTGATCTGCCGGCCCTGCTGCGTTCCTGAACGCTCAAACGCTTCTTTGACCAAGTTCAGGTCTTCAAGCGTGGAATTTCCTTTCGTTACAAACGAATACGTATTTTTGTCTGATGATAAAAACGCAAAAGGCTGCACGGGGAACCAGCCCTCAAGCACGATCTTTCCTTTGGGAGCCGCAAGACGGACAGCCGCATCGAAGGTTGCTTGCTGATCCGTATCGTAATCGATGAAGTAGCTCAGATAGATGAGGTCCTGGCTTTGGTCAGGAATCGGGAGCGTCTCAAGTCGTCCCTCAAATCCTTTAAACCCATCGCGCTTCACGATAGCGACGCTCGCCATGCTTATGTCCGATCCCATGAGTTGCTCGCTTGGTATCTGGAGCTCTTCTTTGCAAAAGCGGAGGAACTCGTTACTTCCTGCACCTACGTCAAGGACAGCGAGTTTTTGTGCCTCTGCCACATTCACTCCGGTTATCTGCGTAAATCCTTCGGTAAGGAGTATGGGACTCAAGTATGCATAGTGCGGTTCTCGTCCTTCGTACTCAGCGTTATAGGCTTTCTGGATTGCGTCTGTTGTGGTGATGCTGTTTCGGTGCGCTCTAGCAACATCAACTCGTACTTGTCCAAGTCTTTGGGACGCA
Organism: uncultured Candidatus Saccharibacteria bacterium; assembly: GCA_964593365.1. Classification (GTDB taxonomy): domain Bacteria; phylum Patescibacteriota; class Minisyncoccia; order Phycocordibacterales; family Phycocordibacteraceae; genus C7867-001. The sequence continues at coordinate 5,807 of CAZQGQ010000002.1, forward strand.
GAACCCGCACGACGCTCGAATTCCTCTGCCTTGGTTTGATAGACAGTGGCGAACGCCTGATTCTCCTCAAGGGAGATAATGGGGACCGGGGCTTGTGTGTGACCTTCAGCGCCTTCCGTTTTCATGATGAGGGTAGGGTAGCACGGTGCCTGGGTGCGCTATACTGCCCGTATGGAAGGCTTGGACGCGCTTGCAGAGGTAGGGAACTTGGCGACGACGCTTACATCGAGCGCGTGGCTGTGGGCCGGGAACTTTCTGGCGCTCATCATCTTGACCGCGATACTTCTGTTCTTTTCCATGCGAGGCGGGAGAAGCGGCCTTATTTCCCTCATTTTGGCCCTCTACGCAGGGTACGCGCTCTATATCGTCTTCCCGTACACAGACAATGTTGTCGGAGCAGGAGGAACCCCACTCATACAGGCAATCCTTTCGGTCATCCTCTTTGCAATTGCCACCTTTCCGCCCTTCGTCCTTATCCGAAGACTCACCGGAGGAGGATTCGGATCTCTTTCCATCATCCAGAACCTGCTTCTGTCGCTTTTGGCAGGAGCGTTTCTACTTGCCCTTGGGTACCACGTCTTTGATGTGAGCAACATCTATTCATTCTCCGATCCATTGAATCAGCTGTTTGCTCCTGAGGGGTATTTCTTCTACTGGTTTATCGCGCCTTTGCTTGGCCTCTTCATCTTCGCTCGTTGAGTGGAGGAGTAGGGTGTGGTATCTTCGTTTATAAATGCAATACGTTCCGGTTCTCATTCTCCTCCCGATGATCGTCGTGTTTGGATTTCTTATTTTCACCGGCCACAAGCAGCAGGATAAGGAGGCGGTCGGCATTCTCGCCGTCGCAGCAATTGTGTTTATCGCGCTCCCGTTGCTGGTCTTTACGACCGGCGGTTAAGATTCTTATCCCCGTTGTAGGATTAAGAGCGATTAAAGAGGCTGTAAGCTAGACCTATGGGTTTTCGAAACACACTCATCACCATTGGAGTCATCCTCATACTCGGCTCTTGGTATTTTGGCGACTGGGCCATCTGGCTTGGCGCACCTCTCTTTTTCTTAGGAATCATCCTCAAGTATCTTGATTTAGGCTAGAGACATCCCAACCTGCACTTACGATCTGCTCAGAGTGCTTAGCAATTGATTTTAAACGAATCCCTTCTCTTCGTTTTCCTTTCTATAAAAACCATTATCTTTTAGTCTTTTCTTCTCTTTGTGGAAATCGAAGGTTCCTTTCTCCTGATCCTCGCTTAGCGGGTGTGTGAATTCCTGGAAGACTTTCCAATTCTGTCCTTTGGTTGCCTTGGCGGCGATATATACGTTTTCAACTACGGCCTTTGCGTTACGCATTGCAAAATAGTTTGCCTCGAAGTCTTCATCGTCTTCTACGACTGACGTCGTCATTCTGCCGGTATGGAATGCAAAAGCGTGGGGAGGAATAAGGAAACCTAAGTAGTTAGCCATGCTAAGAATGTCTTGTGCAACACGACTAGAGCCATCGAATTTTGATGTAGAGATTGCTCCTGCAACCTTACCTTGCAGACGTCGTTTCGTTGGGTCATCAGAAATCTCATCAAGCGGCGTGAGTCTTTCCATGAAAGATTTCAAGAGTGCGGAAGGATAACCCCAATAGGTTGGGGAACTGAAAATAATACCGTCAGCATCCACTATCTTCTCGTACAGTTTGGCCATCTCGTCCCTCTCATCAGGATAGGGCATACAGAGATGGTTCTCATTACTGCTATAGGTGCCTAGTTCAGTACCTATATGGTAGTCACCGAGGTCAATGATCTCGGTTTCCGCATCATCATATTTCTTAGCGACGTGCTCCAATCCTGCGGCAAGCAACTCTCGAGTAAAGCTCCTATGCTGAGATGCGGGGTGGTCCTCTCCCCGTAAAGAAGAATTTATACCTATGATTTTCATAAAAAGACTTGATTCTGGCCGCAAGTGCTTATTTAGTAGATTTATACCATATAGGAAGGTCATTGTCCATATATCCTTCACGACCTGTTCATAACTCTCTTTACTTGCTTTTAATGACTTACGCTGTGGTAGTATAGCTATGCAAACGATGACTTTGTCTACAAGACTACTTTTAATACTTTACGGGGCCACGGTATTGTTTTGGGCCTTTATTGTGGTTTGGCCGATGACGACGTCTGTTGATTCGGAGACTTTAGATACGATCCGGACCTACACGCAGATCCCGCTCTTAGCCATTCCATTGTTAGGCGGAATAATTGGCATACGCACTTCACTGAAATTCGGAGGCTTGCGGAGTTTCCTCGGTCGCAGCTCCATGTTCGTAGGACTTGGTCTTTTGGCCTGGGCTGGCGGAATGACAATATGGGCCTACTACCTTTTCTTTTCAAACGTCGAGGTCCCGTACCCGTCACTTGCTGACGCCATCTTCGTCTTCAGCATGCTGTTTTGGATGTTAGGAATTCTCCAGATGGCCAAAGTGGTCGGCGTACGGTTCACTCTGAGAAATAAAGGGGAGCGAACTAAGCTTTTGATAATCTCCTGCTTGTTCGCTCTTTTTTCAATCTATCTTACGGGATCGGTACGCGGCTGGGACTTTACTCAGGCAGGCGGGTTGGAGCTCTTCTTTAACCTCTTCTACGCGATCGGCGGGGTCGTCGTTTGTACCCTCGCCATATTTACGTACCAGGGCTCAAGAAAACTGCTGGGCGGAGCATTCGAAGTGCCTATATTGCTTCTGCTCTTTGGTTTTGTCTTGAACTACGCGGGCGACTCGACCTTCTTCTACGTCACGGTTAACGAAACATACTTCAATGGACATTTCGCAGACTTCCTCTATGCGACAGCGATGTTCACCCTTTCTCTAAGCCTTGCATTGATGGCTCCGCATGCTGATGCGGTGCCCCAAGCAGAAGACGTGCAGACATAAAACCTATGGATACCTTCGATCAAATCGCAAGCAAGATAATAAAAGAGCAGGAGCTCATCATTGGTCCGCTCGCCTGGCAGGAAGCCGACCAGGTAAAGCATCTGCATGTTATTGACCGAGTTACGGGCACTGTTGATATTGATGCTGGCGTGGATCACGGGGAAGTCATTAACGAGCTGGTCAACCGATACGTCAGCCTCTTCGGTCGTGCAGCTCGTGAAGCGTGCCGCGAGGCGGCGATAGCGCTTATCTCGGATTTGCAGCCGTCTGAAGTTCCATCGAGCCTTCAATAACTTTTCATAAGTTTGCGCTCACGTTAGTATCAGATCATGGCTGACGCACCTGCAGTTGATGACACTTCAAGCAGAACCGACGCGTCAAAGACGCTTGCGGAGAATCTCTATAAGAGAGGTCTCGATATTGCGGCAAAAAACAAGACGCTCGTCCTGCTCAGCAAGCTCTACGAGATAAGCATCCTCGCTCTCCAGCCAAAAGAGCTTGCCGAGCGCGTCTCTAACACCATCCGCGAGAACCTTTCCTTCGAGCTCGTTGGCATCTTTTTGTACGATGAGGACAAGAAATCCGTAGCCCCCGTTGCGTTCTCCTCCTCAGAGCGCCTGATGGAAGTGCAGGAGCATTTCAAGGTGCTTTTTTCCTCTATCCCTATCCCTACCGACCATGCGTTTATTAGCCGGGTAATAAAGGAGAGGACGTACGGGTATTCCGAACAGTTTGACGACTTGTGGCAGGGCTCGCTCTCTCCGGAGATGATTGCTGAACTTGAATCTGGCGGCCATGTGAAGTCACTGCTTGCGTATCCGCTTGTAAGCGGCAATGAAGTGATCGGCATTCTGCTCTTCGGGATGAACCGTCCCTACGATCAGCTTCTAGAGCACGAGAAAGAATCCATCACGAGCTTTACTAACGTGGTAGCAGTCGCGCTTGATAAGGCACTTCTCGATGAGCAGCTCAAGGTTGCCAACAACAAGCTGCGGGAACTTGACCGATTAAAGAGCGAATTCCTTTCTATTGCCTCGCATCAGCTACGCGCCCCTATCACGGCCATTCGCGGATATACAGCTAACATTTCAGACGGAACGTACGGGGAAGTGCCAGAGAATTTCAAGAAGCCCCTTGAAACAATCCAGGAGACAAGTCGTCTCATGGTGAACTCAATCGAAGACTACCTGAACATCTCACGTATCGAACAGGGAAGCATGAAGTATGAGAAGGGAAAGCTAGACGTCGCTGATCTTGCAAAGAAGGTCGTCAACGAACTTTCGCCTATTGCTGCAGTAAAGAACCTTGAGATAAAGACCTCAATTCCTCAGGACCTGATAATCGTGGCGGACACCGGAAAGATAAAACAGGTGATAACCAATCTCGTTGATAATGCGATTAAATACACAGAACAAGGAAGCGTTACGGTCAGTGTTAGCGAAGTGGATACAAAAGCGAGAATAACTATTTCTGATACGGGAGTAGGCATCCCTGCTGACGAGATCGGGGGACTCTTCGAGAAGTTCAAGCGCGCTCGCGGAGCAAATGAAGTCAACACAACGGGCACGGGCCTCGGTCTGTATGTCGCCAAGCAGTTAGTAGAAGGTCATGGTGGCAAGGTCTGGGCTGAGTCAGATGGAGCAGGCAAGGGAACGCGCTTTATCGTAGAACTCCCAATCGATTTAAAATCCAAGCCATCATGACCGAGGGTACTCCAAAGAAAACAGTAGGACCTATTCTCGAAAGGATAATTCGAGATAGTGGCAATGAGAAGCTTTATGATGATTTGGTAAAGATGAAACGAGAAGATTTGGCCTCAGTACTTATTACGCTATTTGAGGAACGAACGAGTCAGCTTAAACCAGCAGACTTAATCCGACAGTACGAAAGCGATCGTTTCACCAAACCGTCTAAAATTGATCAGCGCATTTTTGTAGAAATGGATGCATTGATTGCAAGGATCAGTGACACCTATATTGATTTTATCGAACTATCACCAGTAGCTCCGTTAGGTGCAAATTCAGTTCTTACACCTATAAATCAAAAGACAATTATCGCAACGGCAAGAAATAGCGAAGTCATGGCAGATACCGTAACTAGTCTCGCTTTAGAAGCCTCAAAGAGAAGGTTAGCTGACCGAAGTAAATCAGTCTATTTGTCTACCTCACAAAGAGAAATTAGAGCACAAAAGTATGATAACGATTCTGGTTTTTTACCACACTTCAGAGCCATATCTCTCGTTTCTTCTGAGGAAGCTCAAGCCAATGATGAAGAGAAAATGGGAGAAATCATCGAGAAACATTTGACCTTCTACTTGAACATTCTACAGGCCGCGGCAGATCAAGATCTAGTGCAAATTAAAAAAACAACGGTAAAGCTGTCCAGTTTAAGAATATTCAATGCTTTGCTCAAAGCTCAAGCTATAGACAAAACAGAGCTGACTAGAAATACTCATAATTCGAATTTCGATTTCTTTTCAACTTATGGCATAGAGTTGCCAAAAAGCATTTCTCCAGGAGAGGATGTTGATCATGAATTAGCAATGCGATATAGAATTACTCCAATCCTTGCCTATCTAAGCAGAGTTGGAAATCCTGTATTTGCCCGGTTGCAAGCCAAATTTCCAAACGTCGTTTTTGAATATGATTTGTCTAGAATTGCAGGTATGGGTTATTACGAAGATCTTTGTTTTACCATAACAGGTGAAAACAACAGTGGAAATTCTTTTTTACTAGCTTCGGCAGGATCTACCAAATGGACCGAGAAGCTGATGCAAGACCCTGGGGAGAAATGTTTTGCTGGAGGAATGGGTACCGAACTGCTAATAGGGCAGTTTACTAATGTTGATGCTGAGTAGATTAGACATGCAATGCAAACATGAGTAACGAAACTCGTTCGGACTGGAAAATATTAGAGCTCAGTTATCTAGAGACTCTTGCTGGGGATGTCATTTCAGATCTGGTTGAAAACAAAATAGCTGCATTGAAGGTTAAGGATTTTTATTCATCTAACGAACTCTCCAACATCGTTCAAAATACGATGAGTCATGGAATAAATTGGTATCCGAATTTTGAATTTAAACAAGGTCGAATTGGTCTATGTGCGACAGAGTATCATTCAAAGATTAATGGAAAACAAGCTTATTTTATTCTTCAACCTGAAAATATTGCCGTCAAGAATAGGATATTCGGTGCGAAACTTGAACCAACTCATCGTTTAATTAGCTATCTTTCTAAAAAATTTAAAACATCAGTGGCTGTAGAATCTGATCTTGGCGAAGAATATTTTACTGGACTTATACGAGCGATGCAGCACAAAAGCACCACACATTTCGATTTTGCTCCACACCAACTTCCTGGATGGAAGGTATCTGAAATTGATTCTCAACTATCAGCAGTTCTTTACCTTCAGGTTCCCGATTCCGAAGGAGCCTTAACGGTATTTAATAGACCTTGGGATATTTCTGATGAAGCGTACAACAAAGATGAACTTGAAAAGGGTCCAAAAGGTTTTGAAGATTCTTTTTTGATAAACGAGGAGTCAATAAGTATCCAGCCTATAGCCGGAGAGCTAGTGATCTTTAATTCAAGGAATTTTCATCAAGTTGGAGAAGTGTCTTCAAGCAAGATGAGATTAAGCGTTAACACATTTATTGGGGTTAAGAACGAAGAACTACTCTTGTGGGATTGATTTTGTTTTCTGCTTGTTATTGTGGCAAATCCCATCGATTTGAATGGAGATAATCACTGTATTGTGTCATCACTTTTCTCGTGATTGGACCTACTACTCCTTCTCCCAAAGGAATAGAGTTAATTCTAACTACAGGGATAATATCTTTACAGCTAACACTTAAAAAAGCCTCAGATGCATCTTTTAATCTGTTTACCGGAATATCACCCACAAGGATTGAAGGACTAATTTCGAGAGATTCTAATAATATTTTTCGCGTAATGCCCTCTAATATCCCAGATTTCGCGGTAACAATCTTCCCATCAATTACAGCAAAAAAGTTGCTGGTCGCACCTTCCAGTACATTACCCTTGCTGCAGTAGAGAACCTCATCTGCGCCATGTGTAATGGCTAATCGTTGATGTCTGATTGCTTCTAAATAATTAGTCGTCTTGCTGGCGGGCAGATGCCTTTGATACTCGACAGTGATGACATTTACTCCCTTATCATATATTTCTTTTGAGAAATCAATTGCTTGATCAACGGTAATGAGAATTGTTGGTATTTCTGGAGGAGTTAACCCATAAGACACTCCTCCGGATATTGTTATTCGAATAGCCAATTCGTGATTTGTTGTATTTTTCGAAATGGTATCCAAGACCCATTGAATAACTTGATATTTAGACCATGGAATATTAAGTTCGACTCGGGCCGCGGACTGAAATAACCGCTCAATGTGCACGTCGATCATAAATGGTTTATGCCCGGAATATGTTCTAAAAAAATCAAAAACGGCATATCCGCGTGAATACCCTAGATCTCTAGGTGAAATTAACAATTCGTCTTCAGAAACAAAATTACCACTGAGAAAATGGATATAGGACATCAACTTTAATTATACGATAGTTGAATGGAATGGATAAATTTCATATTTACAGTATAATCTCGCCTATTGATACTTAATTTTCTGACTTACGTACCTGAGATCTTTTCAGGGAGAAAACTAAGAATTGCCCTGCGCGTTTCAATCCTCATATAAAATGGACAGCTTTTTAGAGAAGAAGAACATACTGATCATTGGTATTGGATTCCACGCACAAAGGATCTATGTGCCCTCAATAATGGAATTTTCGAAATCATTTCCAATTCAGTTGGTTGCTGCAGTAGACGTCCATTCTCAGAAAAACAGAATTGAGGACTTTCTTAAGAAAGGAAGGCATGAGATTGACATAACTTACGTTGACCCATTGGATTCAAATCAATCTCTATCTAAGAAAACTGTACAACAATTGGATAAACTTATTGCAAGTAAGAACATTTCTGGAGTCATTATTTCTACAGAACCCTTAGCGCATAAGGCATATGCTAAGTGGGCACTTGATAATGAGTTGAATATTCTGATGGATAAGCCCATTACCACAAGAAAACATATAAATACCGACATTCTTCAAGCAACTGGTTTAATTTCTGATTACGAAGAGTTGTTGAATCAATACAAGTCTAATCAGGTGCGTAAACAGACAATTTTCTCTATAAACACGCAACGAAGGTATGATTCTGGTTTCAAACATGTGCATAAACTTATTACCGAAGCTAAGGATCGTTTTAATATTCCTGTGACTTCAATTCAAGCGATGTACGCTGATGGTACATGGCTTTTCCCCAATGAGATAATCACTCAGGATTCGCATCCGTATAAATATGGATATGGTATGTGCTCGCATAGTGCTTATCATATATTTGATATTATTTGGCAATTTTACAAAGCTGGAAGTATTGAAGACAAGTTCCCGGACTCAATGCAGGTTTATTCTTCATTTTTAACTCCAAAAGGATACAGCATGCAGATTACGGAAGATGATTATGCGTCATTCTTAAATCATAGTTATAAATCGACAGGATTTTCAAAAGATGAGTATGCAAGTTACATTAAAGACTTTGGAGAGATTGATGCGTTTAATATAATTCGACTTTTAAAAGAAGGTGAGAACATTTGCAATGTATCAATGAATCTTATGCATAATAGTTTCTCACGTAGAGCATGGAGCGAACCTAATACCGATCTCTATAAAGGAAACGGGCGCGTAAAGCACCAGCAATTTGTTATACAACAAGGCCCTTTTCAAAGTATTCATATCCATAACTATCAAGCAAGCGACAAACACGACATCGATAACTCACAGGAGTTCGAGATAGGAGGTAATAATCATTTCGACATATATGTATTTAGGAATGCGGCAATGTTCGGTACGGATAAGCCTTTTTACAAGTTATCGAGTAAAGATATATTAACTGGCTCTACAGATAGGCTTACAGTGGAGAAAGCAAAGGACTCTGTGATTTATGAATTTCTTCAGTTTATTCTTGGCGCAAAAGAGAAGAAAGATTTGATATCAAACATTGATTCACATTCTGTTCCAGTAAAAATTATGAGCACCCTCTATCAGTCACATATTCTTTCTAAAGAAGGAAAGAATCCTATTGTTACTACATCCTTGACCTAACTTCTTGAATCAATTCGCTCGACTTCATCTCCGTTCACAAGCAAAGCCTCTCCATCTTTGAGATTTAAGACTTCGTACGGTGCTGTGCTCCTAAATACCTCGACTTCTTGAGTCAAACTTTGATCAAAATGAGGATAAATTGCGAAAGGAATTAACCCTAAACCTCTCAAGTCTGTCATCTCTGTGTCATTAGTATCACCCTGACTTCCGTAACCAGCAATCTCAATGCTTGGTCCTGCAATTATGCTTCCCGCTGATACACCTACGTACATCACACCGTTTTTTACATTCTCGATAATGAACTGATCAAGTTTCGTTTGCCGTAGATACTTAAGAATAAGAAAGGTATTGCCACCACACATGTAGATTATGTCGAGCGAGTCTAACTCCAGTGGAGAATCCTGTTTGAAAAGATTAATGCTTACAACGTTATGAACTCCTAAGCCTCTTAAGCTTTTTATTGATTCTTCTAAAAACTGCTCTTCAACTGCATTCTTAGAGTGAGCAACAACAAGGGCATTAAGTTTCTGGGGAGGTTTCTCCATAACATTCAGGAAAGCCTCTGAAACGGCTCTAGCTTCTAATCCGTCTGAAGTTAGGAAAATTTTATTCATACCTAAAATATCTGTATATTGTATCATCTGATATCTATCGCGAGTACTCAGTTTATCGAACATGTTTTAAAAGGCCTATCGGGAATTTGGGTTAGAAGAAGGAAAATCTTGCTTGATCTTTTCGTTTGAGATTTCTTAATATTTTGATTTAGTATAAAACCCATCATGGTACTATCGACTTCATATGGCAGATAAAAAGCCCTATGAGCCCTCTAAGATAGAACCCAAGTGGCGCAAGCGCTGGGAAGAGGAGGGCGTCTACAAGGCAAGCGACACTGGGGAGAAAAAGGCATACGTGCTTGATATGTTCCCGTATCCCTCAGGAGCAGGGCTCCATGTCGGGCACCCCAAGGGCTACATCGCGACCGATTCCTATTCGCGCATGAAGCGCATGCAAGGACATAGCGTTCTCCACCCGATGGGCTGGGACGCGTTCGGGCTTCCTGCAGAACAGTACGCACTTCAAAACAAAGTGCATCCGCGAAAGGCGGTTTCTGAAAACGTAGAGCGCTTCAAGGAGCAGCTTTCGAAGATCGGGCTTGATTACGACTGGTCCCGCGAAGTTAATACGACTGACCCTGAGTACTATCGCTGGACGCAGTGGATCTTCCTCCAACTCTTTAAGAAAGGACTCGCGTATGAGTCATATGCGCCCATCAACTGGTGTCCCTCGTGCCAGACTGGTCTTGCTAACGAAGACCTCGAGGGAGGGAACTGCGAACGCTGCGGAAGCGTCGTCGAGAAAAAGCCCATGCGCCAGTGGGTCTTGAAGATCACTGACTATGCGGACCGATTGCTTGCTGACCTTGACGGGCTTCCACGATGGCCCGAGCATATTAAGGAGATGCAGCGTAATTGGATCGGGAAGAGTGAGGGCGCGGAACTTGAATTCAAAATCGCAGGGGGTACAGAAACGGTGAGGGTCTTCACGACTCGTCCAGATACTTTGTTTGGCGTCACCTTCCTCGTGCTTGCGCCTGAACACCCGCTCGTCCAAGTATTAGGCAGTCGATTGGAGAACGGCAACGAAGTGGCTGCGTACGTAACGAAGGCAAAAGACAAAAGCGAACTCGAACGACAAGAAAACAAAGAGAAGACCGGCGTTGAACTAAAGGGCATCAAGGTAGTGAATCCTGCCAACAACGAAGAGATCCCGCTCTTTGTGGCCGATTATGTCTTTGGCAATTACGGAACAGGAGCTGTGATGGGAGTCCCAGCGCACGACGATCGTGATCATGAGTTTGCAACTAAGTTCAACGTCCCGATCCAAGACGTGCTCGAGCCTCTCTTTTACGGCAAGGGCGCTACAGACAAAGTAGAGCCCTCCAAACCTTTTGTAGAGCGAGATGCCGTCGCGGGCATCGTGAAGCACCCGACTGAAGACAAGTACCTTGGGCTTAAGTGGAAGAAGATTGCCTGGCACACGTTCATTACGGGAGGCATCGAGAAAGGCCAGACACCTGAAGAAGCGATACGCGCTGAAATACGGGAAGAGACCGGATATACGGACCTGAAGCTTGTACGAGAGTTCGGTGTCTTCCATAGCAAGTTCTTCCATGGACCAAAAGATGAGAACCGCTTCGGGCACTTCCGTCCGTTTTATTTTGAACTGCAAAGCGAGACACGCGAAGAAGTGGAGGAAGCTGAGAAAGAAAAGCATGAGCCGCTCTGGCTTACGAAAGAAGAGTGTCTCAAGCTCATGACCGCTGAGTCGCACAAATACCTTATCTCGCTCCTTGATGGCACAGCAGGAGCCTATGGCGGGGAAGGCATTCTCATAAACTCTGGCGAGTTCTCGGGAATGGAAAACGAAGAAGCCAAGGATAAGATCACCGATTTTGTAGGAGGAACCAAGACGACGACGTATCGCTTACAAGATTGGGTCTTCTCTCGTCAGCGCTATTGGGGAGAGCCTATTCCCCTTATCCACTGCGAAGCGTGCGGGGTGGTGCCGGTTCCCGAAAGCGAGCTACCGGTAAAGCTTCCTGATGTAGAGCACTACGAACCTGCCGGGACAGGCGAATCTCCGCTTGCACTCATACCTGAGTGGGTGAATGTCCCTTGTCCTAAGTGCGGTAAGGCAGGGAAGCGCGAGACAAACACGATGCCGCAATGGGCAGGATCGTGCTGGTATTACCTCCGGTTTATGGATCCCCATAACGACACCGCTTTTGTAGATCCTGTTAAAGAAAAGCACTGGGCGCCAGTGGATGTGTACGTGGGCGGCGCAGAGCATGCGACCCGTCACCTTATCTATGCGCGCTTCTGGCACAAGTTCCTCTATGACATCAAAGCAGTCTCGACTGCAGAGCCGTTTACCGAACTCCATTCAGTCGGGCTCATTCTCGCTGAAGACGGACGGAAGATGAGCAAGCGCTTCGGCAACGTCGTGAACCCGGATGATGTCATTGCTGAATGGGGAGCTGATGCGTTTCGCACTTATGAGATGTTCATGGGTCCCTTTAAAGATACGATCGCATGGAGTACGAAAGGACTCTCTGGTCCTTACCGCTTCCTTGAGAAGGTATGGCATTTGCAGAGCCGCGTTGAGGATGTTCCGCTTGATCCGGAGACCGAGCGCCACATGCACAAAGCCATACAGAAAGTTGGAGGCGATATCGAGTCGTTTGCCTTCAACACGGCCATCTCGACCCTGATGATCTACACGAACGCGCTCCATGAACTTAAGGCGGTACCCAAGCAAGCGTATGAGACATTGGTGCTTCTTCTTGCACCATTTGCGCCCCACATGGCAGATGAGATCTGGGAATCACTCGGTCACAAAGATACGCTGCAAAAGGGACCGTGGCCTTCCTTTGACCCCAACAAAACTCAAAGTGATAGCGTTACGATCGTAGTCCAAGCAAACGGCAAGAAGCGAGGGGAAATCACGCTTGCTCGAGACGCAAGCGAAGAAGACGCGCTTGCCGCTCTTCGAGATAACGAGGCACTGGCGCCGCTTGTCGAAAACAAGCCCGAACGTATCGTCTTTGTCCCAAATAGAATCCTGAACATCATTTCGGTAAAAGGCTAAATGCTATACTGGGCCGATATGACGCTTGCGGAAGACCTGAAAGCTCGCGGATTTGCAGAACAGTCCTCAGCTCCTCTTGAGGAAATCCTCGCTGCAAAGCGCGGCGTCTACCTCGGAATGGACCCGACCGCAGACTCTTTACATGTGGGCCACTTGGTACCGCTGCTTCTCATGAAGCGGCTCGCAGACGCAGGACATCGCGCAGTATTTCTCGTAGGCGGAGGCACGGGCATGATCGGGGATCCTCGAGAAAGCGGCGAGCGAATACTCCTTGATAAGCGAACCCTTGAACACAACAAGCGCGGACTGCGTGCTCAGCTTCAGAAAGTGCTCGGACGAAAAATCGAAATGGTGGATAACGCGACCTGGCTTGGAAAGCTTTCGCTTCTGGAGTTTCTCCGAGACACCGCAAAGCACTTCAGCGTCAACGAGCTCATCAAGCGCGACCTTATCAAGCGCCGTCTTGAAACCCCAGACGAGAGCATTTCCTTTACTGAGTTCTCATACGCACTGTTGCAGGCCTATGACTATTTCACTCTCCACAAGAAAAAGGGAATCGACCTGCAGGTAGGAGGGTCTGACCAGTGGACCAATATCCTTTCGGGTATTGATCTTGTCCGCAAGAAGCTCGGGGACGAAGTGTACGGATTCACGTGGCCGCTTGTTACCGACTCAAGCGGGAAGAAGTTCGGAAAGTCCGAAGGGAACGCCGTCTGGCTTGATGGCAAGAAAACCTCTCCCTTCCGTTTCTATCAGTTTTGGATGAACACTCCAGACAGTGAGATCGAGCAATACCTGAAACTTTTCACCTTTCTCTCAGCAGAGCAGATGAACACGTTGCTTGAAACCCATCGAAAAGATCCGGGAGAGCGAGAAGGACAAGAGACGCTTGCGCGCCTCGTGACTGAGATCGTGCACGGACCTGCTGCAACTGCAGCGGCGGCAGCCGCAACCGACGTACTGTTTGGCGGCAAGACGCTTGCTGACCTGTCTCGTGAAGAACGAGCGGTGCTTCTCGGGGAGATTGAGACTTTGAAAGTTCCCAAGGCTTCGCTTTCTCCAGGATACTCAATAGCGGACGCGCTCGCCGAAGGGAAGCTCGCCTCGTCTAAGTCAGACGCCAGGCGCCTTATCGAGGCCAAGGGAATCACCATAAACGGCAAGGTAGTGGATACCGTTGAGCCCACTATCACCGCCTCTGACTTCTCAGAAGGATTGGCGCTCCTGCGCAAAGGAAAGAAAGACGCTCTGCTTTTGGTTTTGAAATAATCCTTGTATGCAAACAGAGTGGGAAGCAACGTTCTGGCCCATCGACAAGAGTGAGATGCGAAAACGCCTCAAAGACGCAGGCGCGGTCATGGTCTATCCGGAACGCCTTATGCGCCGAGTGAATCTGTATCCTCCGGACGAAGAGTATGCGCTTCGTGCATGGGTTCGCGTGCGAGACGAAGGAGGGAAGATCACGCTCTCGCTTAAAGAACGGACCGGGGACAATAGCCGTATCGATCAGATGGGTGAAATCGAACTTACGGTTGATGATTTCGAGAAAACGAGGGACTTGCTCCGAGGTCTTGGCTGTAAAGACAAGAATTACCAAGAAACCAAGCGGGAACTATGGCAGCTCGACGATGTCGATATCACCATAGACGAGTGGCCGTTTCTTGAACCCTTCGTCGAAGTAGAAGGAACATCCGAGGAGAGCGTAAAAGCCGCTTCAACAAAACTGGGTTTTGCATGGGAAAAAGCCCGGTTCGATACTGCAGATAAGGTCTATGCGGAGCGATATGGCGTTGACTATCAGTTTGTAAATCGACACATTCCTATCCTCACATTTGACGTCCCTAACCCGTTTGAACCCCTGCCTGGAAAAGATAGTGAGTGATGTTATAGTGTGGCCACCGATGCGTCGGTGGCAGAGTGGTCAATTGCACTTGGCTGTAAACCAAGCGGATTTATCCTACGCAGGTTCGAATCCTGCCCGGCGCACCACGAGAAGAATAAAAAACCGCGAGCGTGTGAGGCTCGCGATTTAAGGTTGGGAACTTTGTTGTTGTGTGGGGTGTGGGCTACTGCTGCATCAACGCCGCCGTCTGATACGCTAACTTCTGGCCGTAGCACAGGTAAAGCGTATAGATGGCGATGCCGACCAGCGTGGTTTGCCCGAGAAACTTTTTCACGTAACGCATAGTAATCAGCCCCTTAACACAAGCCCGCTTTCAATACGGGAGTAAATACATTGTGACATTTTTTATATAAACTGTCAAACGTCGCAACGAGGCCTCAACAGTGGTTACTTTCTGATATAGTGGCCAAATGAAAGACAGACAGGTTCTTCTGACTGGGCTCCAATCCTCTGGAGACCTGCACATCGGGAACTATTTTGGCGCGCTTGCGCCTTTTAAAAGTGAATATCCAAACTATGACAGCTTCCTCATGGTTGCCGACTATCACTCTCTCACGTCTTTAAAAGATGCCAACGAAGTTCGCAAGAACACGATGAATGTGGTTCGCGACTATATTGCCGTTGGAATTGATCCTTTAAAAGTATCTATCTTCAAACAATCTGAGGTTCCAGCACATACCGAGATGGCGTGGATTTTTAACTGCCTGGTGACCGTTCCGTTTCTTCAGCAAGCGCACGCATACAAAGACAAGGTCGCTAAGGGACTTGAAGCGAATGCGGGCCTGTTTACATATCCAATGCTGATGGCCGCAGATATTCTTCTCTATGATACAGACATTGTTCCTGTGGGAGAAGATCAGCGCCAGCACATTGAGTACGCACGTGAAGCAGCCGCGAAGTTCAATAACGCGTATGGATTTTTATTCAAGGAGCCAAAAGAGCTTATCTTAAAAGCAGTAGGTGTTGTCCCTGGTACTGATGGAAAGAAAATGAGTAAGAGTTACGGAAACACCATTCCTCTCTTTGGAACTCGGGATGAAATCGTTAAGTCAGTGATGAGTATCGTGACTGATTCTTCAAGAGAACGGCCAGAGAACGTTTATGCCATCCACGCACTTTTAAAAAGCGAGGCCGAGCTTACAACGCTCTACAATGAAAAAGCCGGAAAATATAAGGAACTTAAAGAAGCACTGATTGAAGATCTCGACTCCTTTATTGCGCCCATGAGAGCAAAGCGAGAATCTATTACTGATGAAGATATTCGGAAAATCCTCGACGAAGGAGGAGTACATGCCCGTCAGGTGAGTGAGGCTAAGATGCAGTTAGTGCGAAAGGCTATTGGCGTAGCATAATACTCATATGAAAGATCGAATACTCATTGGAGACCTTGGGAAGCACGTGGGGGAAACCGTAACCATCGCCGGATGGGTAGATGTGCGTCGTGACCAGGGCAAGATGGTGTTTTTTGATTTCCGAGACATGAGCGGGATGGTGCAGGGTGTTGTGCTTCCGAAAAGTGAGGCTATGGATGCCGCCAAAGAAGTTCGATCTGAATTTGTTATTACCGTTACAGGTATTGTAAACAAGCGACCTGAAAAGAACGTACAGGCAGACAAGCTCAACGGCGACATTGAGCTTGAGGTGACGGGAATCGAGATACTAAACCCTGCAGAGACGCTTCCGTTTGATATAACGACTGACACGAGCGGGATAGACGAACAGGTTCGACTCCAGTACCGCTATCTTGATTTGCGCTCAAGACGCATGCAAAACAACATGCGCGTGCGAAGCGAATTCATACGACGCTGCCGCGAGCACCTGTTTAGCAAGCTGTTTACTGAAATAGAAACTCCGCTTCTCACCGAGTCCACTCCTGAAGGCTCTCGTGACTTTGTCGTGCCTTCGCGACTTAACCCAGGGAAGTTCTACGCACTTCCTCAGTCTCCCCAGCAATACAAGCAGCTTTTGATGACGGCAGGATTTGAACGCTACTTCCAGATCGCACGAGCCGTGCGTGATGAGGACCTTCGTGCCGACCGCGGTTTCGAGCATAGCCAAATAGATATCGAGATGTCGTTCGTCACTATGGAGGACGTTATGGCGGCCGTAGAGGATATGATCACGACTGTTGTTGAAGGCATGGGATACACGATTAAAGAGAAGCCATTTCCGCGCATTTCCTATAAAGATGCAATGGAAAAACACGGTGCAGATAAATTTGATCTACGCACAGAAGAGGAGAAGCAGCAGGGCATTCTCGCATACGCGTGGGTAGTTAATTTCCCGTTCTTTGAGAAAACGGATGACGGTAAATGGACCTTCACTCACAACCCGTTCTCAATGCCTATCCCTGAGCATGTTGAATGGCTTATGAAGGGGGAACACATAGAAGACATCCTTACGACGCAGTACGATCTCGTTTGCAACGGATACGAATCAGGAGGGGGCTCAGTACGAGCACATCGTCCTGAGATCCTAGAAGCGACCTACAAAGTGATGGGATTCTCTAAAGATGAGATGGCAGAGCGAGTTGGACACATGCTAGACGCCTTTAAGTACGGAACTCCGCCCCATGGAGGCATCGCCCTTGGCGTCGAACGCAATATCATGAACTTGACCGGCGAAACCTATCTTCGAGAAGTGCAGGCGTTTCCGATGACCCGTGGAGGACAGACTTCTGTGATGAAGGCACCAAAACCTCTGGAGAAGAAGCAGCTTGATGAGCTTGGACTTGAACTAAAGAAAAAAGCATGAACATAACATTTGGAACGCAAATAGAGAAAGCACCAAAAGGGTATACCCGCGTCAAACTCACAACCGAAGCACGGGGAATCAAGCGTCTCGTGCGCGAAGACGGTGCCGATTGGCTTGAGATTGGAGCAGGGAAACCTTCAGATATGAATCTTCGTCGGTTCATTATTCTTTGTCGATCTATCATCCAGGCTGCAAAGCAAAACAAATCAAAGAAAATTGCGCTGCAATTTGATGCAACGCCAGAACTCTTCAAGAATCTACAGAACATTACGCCAGAAGAAATTTCTTCGATTGCCGCTCAGAACTTCGAGATGGCTAACTTCGAGTTCACCACGTATAAGACAAAGCCGAAAAGTGGCTGGAACATCGTTGAAGACCTTTTGCTTTGCGGAAAATCATACAAATCAATACACGCGGCTGCTAAGCGAGGACAGACGATAGGAGAAGCAGTAAACGCATGCCGTGCGCTCGCAAACACTCCCGGAGGTGACATGACTCCTACGCGACTCGCCAAGGAAGCAAAGGATTCGGTCAAAGGTCTCCCCGTTGCCGTTAAAACCTTGAGCAAGGCAGAGATACAGAAAGAAGGCATGGGACTTCTCCTTGGCGTTGCCCAAGGCTCTCCATTTCCTCCAAGCTTCACGATTATGGATTACAAGGGAGGAGCGGGTAAGCCGATCGTCCTTATCGGTAAAGGTGTCACTTTCGACAGCGGAGGACTGAACCTTAAGTCTGAGTCTGGAATCTATGAAATGCACATGGACATGTCGGGAGCTGCAGCGGTTATTCACGCAGTTGCGCTTGCTGCTCGCTTGAAGATAAAGAAGCGTGTCATCGGTCTTATCCCTGCAGTCGAGAACGCTCCAGGAAGCTATGCCTATCGACCGGGAGACGTCTTGAAGTCTATGGCAGGGAAAACGGTTGAAGTACTGAACACTGACGCGGAAGGTCGTCTCATCCTTGCTGACGCTATTACCTATGCCAAACGTTTGAAACCGTCTGTTGTAGTCGACGCGGCTACCTTGACCGGCGCATCAATGGTCGCACTTGGCCTCTATGCAAGCGGCCTCATGACGCGTAACGACGAGCTTGCAGACGAGCTGCTCCAGCTTGGAGAGCAGACTGGGGATTATCTCTGGCGATTGCCGCTCTGGGACGAGTACGAAGAGGGGGTCAAAAGCTCCTTTGCAGATATAGCGAATGTTCCCGGGAACGGGGCATCAGCGCGCTATGGAGGAGCTACTAATGGCGGCATGTTTCTCTGGCAGTTTGCCAAAGAACTTGAGTGTCCATGGGCGCACCTTGATATAGCTCCGCGTATGACTTCTGCTCCAGGAGACGAGCTCGCCAAGGGAGCTGCCGGTGCTCCGGTGCGACTGCTTCTATCCTTTATCGAGTCATGGAAAGCGTAGCGACGTCAGGATTCCAGATACGGACCGAGGTGTACGAGGGACCTCTCGGGGTTCTGCTTGAGCTTATCCAAGAGAGGAAACTCCTGGTGAACGACTTCTCACTCTCTAAGGTCACCGATGAGTTCATTGCGTATGTGCGAGGACAAGGAAAGTTCCCGATAGAGGATGCTGCTGATTTCATTCAGATCGCCGCGACGCTGCTTCTCATAAAATCGAAGTCACTTATCCCTGACCTTGAACTCTCGGGAGACGAGGAGGAAGACATTGATGATCTCAAGCTCCGCTTGCTTGCCTATGAGCGGGCGAGGGAAGCAGCGAAAGAACTTTCCCGCATCTTCGGGCGCTCAGTGATGGTATCTGCGGGAGAACGCCTTCCAGACGTTGTCTTTGCGCCAAGCAAGGATATGACGCTTCAGAATCTTGAACGAGCGCTTCAGGAAGCACTCGCAGCGATGGAAAAGGAAGAAAAGCTTCCTGAGACACGCGTGCGCCCCATGGTCACTATCGAAGAGATGATGGATCGCCTGATGACGCGTGTACAAAGCGCACTCACTTTGTCTTTCTCTGAGTTTTCAGGAGGAGTGAAAGAGAAGGTGGAGGTGATCGTTTCGTTCCTAGCGATGCTTGAGCTTGTAAAGCAGGGAGCGATTGACGTTGCCCAGCATGGGACGTTTTCGGAGATACGAATTACGAATACAACAGCGGATCTGCCTAAGTACGAATAGCGCATGCCTCACATCCACGAAAAGATAGATTTCACCGTTGAGGTGTTTATCGTCCATAGGGATAAAGTTCTCCTAAGGAAGCACGACAAGTACGGCATCTGGCTTTCGATCGGCGGACACATCGAACTCGACGAAGATCCAAACCAAGCTGCTCTTCGAGAGGTAAAGGAGGAAGTTGGTCTAGACATCGAACTCTATGACACCAGAGGCTTTACGCACGAGGAGAACGACTTTAAGGAACTCGTTGCTCCGATAGCACAGAACCGCCATAGGATCTCACCGACTCATGAGCACGTTAGTTCAGTGTACTTTGGGCGAGCTACATCAGACGTCGTTATTCCAGAAAAGGAAACTGATGAGTGGAAATGGTATACGGTAGAAAACCTCGATACGCTTGATGGGATACGTCCCGACGTCGCTTATTACGCCAAACGCGCGATCAAAGAGCTTTCGTAACTAAAGAACGACAAAAAAGAATAGGAGCGCAAGTACGATTCGGTAGACGCCGAAAGGAATAAACGTATGGCTTCGCACATATTGGAGAAGGAACTTGATGGAAGCGAATGCAACGATAAAGGAAATCACGAATCCAACCGCAAGGAGACCGAAGTCGTCAGGTGTGAAGAGTCCTGCGCTCTTATAAAGATCGAGACCCGTTGCGGCAAACATGACGGGGACCGCAAGCAAGAACGAGAACTCGACGACCGCAACGCGTCCAACGCCAAGCAGCAAACCTCCGAGGATGGTTGCAGCAGAACGTGAGACTCCAGGGATAATAGCGAGTGACTGGCACACGCCGATCCAAAACGATTGCGTGTAGGAAATGTCTTTAGTTTCCTTAGCAGCGGATTCTGATTCCTTATGCAGGAGCTCGAACGCGATAAGCGCCACGCCTCCAAGCAAGAGTGCCCAGAGAACTACCTGCGTGTTCTCAAGCAGATATTCCTTAGCGAATCCATACAAGAGGAGACCGATCACTCCTGTCGGAATAAACGCGACGATGACGCGCTTGAGGATCGCAATATCAAGGAAAGAGCGCCAGTAGAGAGCAACCACAGCGAGAATGGCTCCGAGCTGTATGGCTATTTCAAAGCTCTTGAGAAACTCTGTTGAGGGAATGCCAAGAAGGTCACTTACCAGAATCAAGTGACCGGTAGAAGAAACCGGCAGAAATTCTGTGAGTCCTTCAACGACTCCCAAAATGATCGCGTCTAAATAGCTCATGTGGCCCCTAGTATACCGCGAGCGCTTTGCCCCAAGGGCTTAGCGCGGTATTCTGTAGCCTATCTATGCAGCTTACGCCCCCAGCACTCCTTGAAGCGCTCCTCTTCTCTGCAGGAGAGCCAATAGCCAAAAAGCGCCTTGCATCCCTCATTGGGGTCACTCCTGACATGCTCGAGAAGGCAGTTGAAGTCCTCAAAGATGACCTAGCGACTCGAGGTCTTTCTTTAGTTGAAACGGACGACGAGCTTGAGCTTCGCACCTCGCCTGAAGCAGCTGATTTTGTGAAAAAGCTCCGAGAGGCAGAACTGTCACGCGACCTTGGAAAGGCAAGCCTTGAGACACTTGCGATCGTGCTCTATAAGGGAAGCGCAACTCGAGGAGAGATCGATTGGGTGCGAGGCGTGAATTCGTCTGCAGCACTCCGCTCCCTTATGCTTCGCGGACTGGTTGAGCGAACCGAAGACACGACTGACCGACGTCGTGCTCGTTATAAGACCACCATCGATGCGCTTGCGCACCTTGGCGTTACCGAACGCTCCGCGCTCCCGCGCTATGAGGAACTGACCGGCATGCTTGATGAGCGAGCAGTCTCTGAAGAAACACCTGCATGATTAATCTCGGACACATCTTCTCGAAGCTTCAGGCACGCGAACACGCTGGGCTTTTCTTTGCAGGTCTTGCGCTTGTGCTTGCTGTAGGCGCGCTTGGTACCGCTCAGTTTCTTGCGCGTCCAGAACCGGTGGTCGTTGAAACTCCAGCGCCAGCGCCAAATCCATACGGGAAGGTCGTGCTTACTGCTAAAGCAGCGATCGTGTACGACCTCATAACCGGCGAGGTGCTCTACGAGAAGAACGCGGAAGCCCAGCTCCCACTTGCGTCTCTCACAAAGCTTTTGACCTTGTACGCAGCAGCTGACGCACTTGCCGGAGGAGCGCCAGTCCCGATGACTGCGGCTTCGCTTGCCCAAGAAGGAGATAACGGATTTAGCGAAGGAGAGCGATTCACATTCACCGAACTTGCAAAGCTTGCTCTGGTCGCTTCATCAAATGACGCGGCTGATGCTATTGCCGTTGCCGCAGAGAGAAGCCGAGGAATGGATAAGGAACAATTGCTTGCGGCAGCGGGAAGCGCCGTTGGGCTTTCGCAGACCTACACGCTAAACGGAACAGGACTTGATGAAAGCAGCATCATTTCAGGCGGCTATGGATCCGCACGCGATATGGCGCTTCTTGCAGGAGCCTTTCTTGAGCGCGTTCCTGGAATTGCCAGGGCAACATTGAACGCAACAGTGTCTGCAACCTCCCTTGATGGCCGCTCCTACACGCTTGAGAACACGAACCCCGAAGTCTCTACTATCCCAGGACTGCGCCTTTCAAAGACAGGGTATACGGATCTTGCAGGCGGGAACCTCGCGATCGTCTTTGATGCTGGAATGAACCATCCGATCGCCGTGGTCGTTCTTGGCTCGACGCGGGAGGAACGATTTAGCGACGTTGATAAGCTCGTTCGCGCAACAGCTTCTTCCTTTGCAGGACTCCTTCCATGATTCTCGACGCCGCACGAGTCCTGATTCCGTTCATCCTCGCCTTTGCGACAGGAATCATACTCGCGCCCCTACTCGCTAACGAGCTCTACCGCAGGAAAGCCTGGAAGAAGAAAGCAGGGAAGGGAAACGGAATGGGAGATGAAAACGGCACTCCTTTGTTTGATGAACTGCATCGGGAGCATGAGATGCGTGCGCCTCGCATGGGCGGCATGTTGGTATGGGCATCGGTTGCCTTAACCGCCTTTGGACTCGTGATTCTCGCATATTTGTTTAATGGCGTGTTCTCGCTTCTTGATTTCGTGAATCGCGGACAAACGTGGCTTCCGCTTGTCGCGCTCCTGGTTGGCGGGGTCGCTGGCTTATTCGATGACTTCCTAGAAGTGAAAAGCGGGACGGGAGGACTTAAGCTTCGTTGGAGACTTTTAGTTGTAGCTATCATGGGCGCGTTTGCAGGCTGGTGGTTTTTTGAAAAGCTTGGCGTCTCCGCAGTCGGCCTGCCGTTCTTTGGTCCCTTCGAACTTGGTCTTCTGTTCATTCCGTTTTTCATACTGGTAACACTGGCTTTGTACGCAAGCGGAGTAATAGACGGGATTGATGGACTTGCCGGGGGCGTGTTCGCGATTATCTTCATGGCCTATGCGGGAATCGCGTTTGCACAAAACCAGATCGCACTCTCGGCCTTTGCAGCAGCGGTTTCTGGCGGCTTGTTCGCATTCCTCTGGTTTAACGTGCCGCCTGCGCGCTTCTACCTTTCCGAGACCGGAACGATGGCGCTCACGCTCGCGCTTGCCGTAACCGCCTTTTCAACCGACGTGCTTGGGGATGGGGTAGGGGTGGGTGTTCTTCCCTTTATCGCGCTTCCGCTTGCAGCCACCGTCGGTACGAGCGTTCTCCAGGTGCTCTGGAAGAAAATATGGAAGAAGAAGCTGTTTCGCATCGCTCCTATCCATCATCACTTTGAAGCGGTCGGCTGGCCGCCTTACAAGGTGACTATGCGCTATTGGATCATCACGATTATCGCGAGCGTGTTTGGTCTTGCGATGGCGCTTTTG
This sequence comes from uncultured Candidatus Saccharibacteria bacterium, assembly GCA_964593365.1. Taxonomy (GTDB): domain Bacteria; phylum Patescibacteriota; class Minisyncoccia; order Phycocordibacterales; family Phycocordibacteraceae; genus C7867-001. The sequence continues at coordinate 29,155 of CAZQGQ010000002.1, forward strand.
AAATAAACGAGGCCTCTCAACTATAAGTATGGGTGAGGGCAGTGTAAGATTTGCGCAGAGCCTATGAGAAAAACCATTTCCGGCGACCGCGTTTTCTTCTTTATCGTCCTCATTCTCGTTGTTGGAGGCATCGCTACCTTTGCCTCTGCTGCCCTTGGCCTTCTTGCGCGCCCAGACTCAGCGCTCGGCCGGCTTGCGTTCACCCAGCTTGCGCTTGGACTTATTCCGGGTGTGATCGCCCTTCTCATTCTTCGCTTCTCTCCGCAGGCATTGATCGCTCAAGGGGCACCATGGATCTATGGCATTACGGTTGTAGCGACAGCGCTCGTGTTTGTCCCGGGACTTGGAGAGACGGTGAACGGAGCCACGCGCTGGATTGATGTTGGGTTTACGACTATTCAGCCAGGGGAGTTCCTGAAGATAGGCGTGGTGCTCATGCTCGCATTTCATCTTGCCCGAGTGAAAGGGAAGCTGCATGAGTTTTCGCATGGCCTTATCCCGTTCTTGCTCATCGTCGGGGTTCCGTCGCTTATTCTCTTGCTCCAGCCAAACACCTCAACAGTGATCGTGATCGGCATCATGGCGACGGCGCTCTACATTCTTGCTGGCGCTCCGTTTCGCGATATCGCGATCATAGGCGTTATCGCGGTCGTATTGCTTGGCGTCCTTCTTATGATGCGACCGTACTTGATGGATCGAGTTGCGACGTACTTCGATCCCGCCCGAGACCCGCTCTCTTCCGGATATCAGATCCAGCAATCCTTGATCGCCATTGGTTCCGGGCAGATCATTGGCCGCGGATTCGGGCAAAGCGCTCAGAAGTTTAATTATCTTCCTGAACCGGTAGGGGATTCCGTGTTCGCGGTCTACGGCGAGGAGTTCGGGTTTGTCGGCGCAGTGTTACTCATATTGTTATTTACTGCCTTTGCAGCGCGCGGCTTTTACATTGCCTCTTATGCGTCCACTATGTTCGGTTCGCTCACTGCGGCGGGCCTGACGCTCATCATCGTCATCTCGGCGTTCTTGAATATCGGAGCGATGCTTGCCATTTTGCCATTGACCGGATTGCCGCTTCCGTTTGTCTCCCACGGAGGAACCGCACTTTTGGCGGCCCTGGCTTCGGTTGGGATCATCTTGAACGTCGCCGCGCACCGCAAATCTAAGCGGGCCTAGAGTGTTATAATCGCGGGATACTGCCATGAAAGTCGTATTTACGGGAAGCGGGACGGGCGGACATTTCTACCCCAACATAGCCGTCGCAGAATCCATGCGAGCTATTGCTCGTGAGCGCAGGCTCCTTATGCCGCGCCTCTACTACCTTGCCCCCTCAGCTTTCGATCAGGAGGCCCTCTTTGAGAACGAGATCATCTTTATACGTTGCCCTGCAGGGAAGTGGCGCAGGTATTTCTCCTTCCAGAACTTCACCGACCTATTTGTAACCGGGCTTGGGTTTATCTCTGCGATCTTCTCGCTCTTTCGCATCTATCCGGATGTCGTCTTTTCTAAAGGAGGGTATGCGAGCGTTCCGGTCGTACTTGCTGCGCGCATGCTTGGCATTCCGGTGATGATCCATGAGTCAGACGCAAAGCCAGGGCGCGCCAACATCATGGCTTCAGGTTTTGCTATGCGCATCGCGGTTGCCTTTGATAGCGCGTCTGCTTATTTTCCGAAGAAAACACGGAGCAAGATCGCACGTACTGGTATCCCGATCCGATCGGGACTCACGCGTCCAGAGCCTGAAGGTGCTCGCGAAGAATTGAAGCTCGATATGTCCGTCCCTACCATCCTCATTCTTGGAGGGTCCTCAGGAGCACAGCGTTTGAATGACATCGTGCTTGGGGCATTGCCCGAGCTTATCGAGGAAGCCAACGTCATCCACCAGACCGGGAAAGATAACTTCCAGGGAGTCGAGGCGCTTGCGCGCTTGGTGCTTGAAAAGGGAGGCAACGCAGCTCGCTACCATCCGTTCCCATTCCTTTCGGTTCTTTCGCTTCGCCGAGGCGCAGGTGCAGCTGACCTCGTCATCTCTCGCGCAGGCTCGACGACCGTTGCTGAGATCGCGCTATGGAAAAAGCCGGCTATTCTCGTTCCTATTCCTGAGTCCGTGAGCCATGACCAGCGTGCAAACGCCTATGCATACGCTAATACCGGGGCTGCCATCGTGATCGAGGAAGCGAACCTCACCGCTCACGTCCTTGCCTCTGAAGTGAAGCGCTTGCTCGGGGACGCCACACTTCGAAAGACGATGGGAGAACAGAGTTCAACGTTTGCAAACGCAAACGCCGCAAACATCATTGCCGAAGAGATCATCGCGATCGGACTTTCGCATGAGCCGATCATCCCGTCATGAGCTCCGTCGTCACTCGCTTTGCCCCAAGTCCAACTGGCTTCATGCACGTCGGAGGCGTACGCACGGCACTCTTTGCCTGGCTCTATGCAAGAAAGCACGGAGGTAAGTTCATCCTTCGCATCGAGGATACTGACAAAGCCAGGGAAGTGGCAGGCTCGATCGAGCACATTATGGAGTCATTGCAGTGGATTGGCATCGAGTGGGACGAAGGGCCAGACAAGGGAGGACCGCACGCCCCCTATCTGCAGTCAGATCGTCTCGCTGAATATAAAAAGTATGCACAGATCCTCATAGATAAAGGGCATGCATACACTGATCCCTTTACTGAAGCAGAGGTAGAAGTATTTCGTAAGCAAGCAGAAGCAGAGAAGCGTCCGTTCTTGTACCGCGAACATCGACCGGAAAATACCGAACCTTGGGACGGGACCAAGCCGCTTCGCTTCCGCGTACCGGAAATAAAGCGCTACGAATGGAATGACCTGGCGCGAGGACGTTTGTCTGCAGGAGAAGAGGCGCTCGACGATTTCATACTTATAAAAGGAGATGGGTATCCGACCTACAACTTCGCGCATGTCGTTGATGACTTGTTAATGGAGGTGACGCACATCGTACGCGCAGAGGAATTCATTTCATCAACCCCGAAATTCCTTTCTTTGTATGACGCGCTTGAAATAAAGCGCCCGGAGTTTGCCACGATGCCGGTCATCTTAGGAAGCGAAGGGACGAAGAAGCTTTCAAAGCGAGACGGCGCAAAAGACATTCTTGAGTATCGCAATGAAGGATACCGTCCCGAAGCGATGATGAACTTCCTCGCGCTCCTTGGGTGGCACCCCGAAGGAGACCAGGAAGTGCTCTCGCCTGAGGAGCTCATTGCCGCATTTGATCTGACACGTGTGCAAAAGGGAGGCGCACGCTTTGACGAAGACAAGCTTCTCTTCTTGAATCGCGAGTGGCTGCGTCGCTTGACCGACGAGGAATACATGGAGTTCGGAGGCCTTGAGGCTCCTGATCAGGAACGATTGCTGAAAGCCATTCCTTTGATCAAAGACCGTGTGCACACCTTTGGGGAAGCGAAGCTCATGCTAGAGGGCGAGCTCTCCTGCCTCTTTAGTGCACCAGCCCTAGACCCAAGCCTTCTCCTGACCAAGGAACTAGAGCCAGAGGGAACCAGAACGGCCTTGGAAAGCCTTTTAGAGCCCCTAGGAGCCCTTCCTGAGGGCGTTTCGGGAGATGCGGTGAAGGAGGCCATAATGCCGTTTGCAGACGCTTTGGAGGCAAAGAAAAAGGGAGGCCGGGGAGCGGTTCTCTGGCCCCTTCGATACGCTCTTTCTGGAGTAGAGCGCTCGCCAGATCCCTTCACGCTTGTCTCTATTTTAGGCCCTTCCGAGAGCGTGAGCCGGGTGAAGAATGCTATCGCTCTTTTAGGTAGCAAGTAAGCCATACAAGCGATTATTGTCTCGTCGAGAACGTCTAGGTATACTAGACGGGATGAGACTGATCGCTCTTTTGCTTATTAGCGTTGCTCTTCTTGGAGCAATCGCCACGAGCACTCCACTTCCGACTCATGCCGAGTCTATCGATGAGATCAAGGACCGGATTGATGAGATCAATCGCGAGCGCGCGAAGATAGACGAAGAAATCGCCGGATACCAGCGGGAGCTTAACGTCATCTCAGGACAGAAGCAGACACTCCAGTCTGCGATCCAGACGCTTGATGTCTCCCGCTCCAAGACTTCTGCGCAGATAAAAGAGATTCAAAACAAAATCGGGGCAGCAACGCTTCGCCTTGAAGAGCTTTCATTTGAGATCACCGACAAGGAACAATCCATCGCGCTTGATCAGTCCACCGTCGCCGCATCGCTTCGTGCAATCGATATCGCGGACCAGGTTTCTTTTGTCGAGCGGCTTGTTGGAGCGGATGATTTTGCAGCAGCGTGGACCTCTATTGATAACCTCGCGACCTTGAATCAATCGCTCCAGGAGCATGCTGCCTTGCTTGCAGGAGCAAAGATCGCGCTAGCAGAGCAGCAGACTTCCGTTTCTTCGACCAAGAATGAGCTCGCTTCTCATAGCGTTAATCTTGAAAGCCAGAAACAAGCGTTGGATATCAACCGACAAGGAAAGCAGACGCTTCTTTCACAGACCCAAGCGACCGAAAGCCAGTACCAGGCAATGATCGCAGAGAAGCGCCGTCAGCAAGCCGCTTTCGAAGCCCAGCTCTTTACATACGAAGCGCAATTGAAACAAGCACTCGATCCTTCTTCCATTCCAAGCGCAGGCTCTGGCGTTCTCGCATCTCCATTGGATAGCGTCTTTGTCACGCAGTATTTTGGTAGAACGGTTGATGCAAAGCGATTGTACGTATCTGGAACGCACGGCGGCATAGATTACCGAGCAACGATTGGCACGCCAATCAAAGCGTCTCTCACGGGAGTCGTCACCGATGTTGAAAGCACGAAGACTAAGAGTGGTTGCCAATACGGTAAGTGGGTACTCTTGAAACACGCGAACGGGCTCTCTACGCTTTATGGCCACCTTTCGTCAGTGAACGTTTCTCCAGGACAAACTGTTTCAACAGGGGATCCGATAGGGCACAGCGGGGACACGGGATATGCAACCGGGCCGCACCTTCACTTTGGTGTGTATGCCACCTCCGGTATTCGTATCGTTGACGCCTCCGCGCTTGGCTCTACGTACTGCGCAGGCATCAAGACCGTTGCATCTAACCCTGACGCATACCTTGATCCGATGTCGTATCTTTAGGTTCGAATCCTAGCTAGCCAGAAAAATAAGGAGCCCCCGGATATACCGAGGGCTCAAGGTTCTATGCCACTCCTTTCTTAAACTTGTTACGAATCGAATCAAAGATCCACAGAGTCAGACCCCCGACTGCAATCGAACATATCCAAAGGAATATAACGACTTCATAGTAGACTCTTCTAATTCCAGTCGGCTTGTTCCTCACATAGCGAACCGAGTCGTAAGAGATACACATGGATTTCTCCTTTGAAGATCCACTTCCTGCCAAGGACCATTCCCTAGCAGGGTGGTAGACCCAAAAGAAAAACCCCGTGGAGACGGGGTTTTTCAGATGAGTTCTAGAAAGAAATGTCTAGGATACAGAGAAAGCGCCACCGTCGGGGTTTACGATGGGCGGTACGGGAAGTGCAAAAATGTGCGCTTTCGTATTCATGTTTAAGCAGAATAGCTTAGAAGTTCTAATAAATCAAGTACGTTATATAGGTTTCAACATTGTCCCATACAGCCAGCTATAATAACGGTATGGACAGCACTTCTGCCTCCGACCTTACGAAACGCAATAAAGAAGTCATTCAAAGATTTATTGACTCGGTTAGAGACCGTGCAGACGGCGTTTTGCTTAGCGGGTCAAACGCCTGGGGAGCGGACTATGCGGTTACCGAGAAATCGGATATCGATCTCTTGGTCCTGGCAAAGGATATCCAAGGCATGAAGAAAATAATCGATTGCTATATCAGTAATAAATTACTTGTACCTAGGGAGCAAGAACGATTTGAAGCATTTAGCGCGCTATATGAGGAAGGAAGAGTAGAACAATTTTCTGTGATTGCAGACTATAAGGGTGTTCCGGTGAGCATAGATTTCTTTACCACAAAAACATTACAGTGGATCAGTTTCTTAACTTCAAAAAATACTGTTCTTCTTAACGGCGTGAGAGTGAGAGTCGTAAGCGAGTTGCGAACAAATCCTCCAAAAGCTTTCGGCTATTCTCTTGATGATTTACAAAGCTCAAAGAAACTTACCTATCATCCGGTGTTCGAAGAAATAAAAAGTCAGAAAGGCAATGTCTGTGGGTACCTCGCGCAAACTGCAGTCGATGCCTCTGATGAACATACTTACTATCTTGGCGTCATGTCGTTTTTCCTTTGTGTCAGTCCGGTCGTGCTATTAGATAAAAACGGCGAACTGCAACGAGCTATACGAGATTTGCGAACAAACATCTCAATTCTTTTGAAAGGGGAAGTTCCTCGCCATGTGACAAGAGAAGAACGAATGTCTGAGCAGGTCTTAGAAGAGGTAAAGAATGCCCTTAGTCCTAAGGGAGCCTAAAAAGATTCCAACATCGTCTCAGGCAGCCAGCTATTTTCTACGTTCATTCTCTAACCACTCGTTAAAAGCAGCATAGAACTCTCCGTTGAGAGCAAGGTCTTTATTAATGACCTCCACGTTCTCATCGGCGATAATTGCAGCACTTTCTTTAATGGAGAACAATTTTAAACAAGAAACCGCGATAGACGTGTTCGACTTTCCGTCCCACTCACTGACAGGAAGAATCATACTCAAAGAATTATCCCAGGTCGCATCGACATTAATCCAGTCTTTTTCATTAAGTACCTCAAGGTATGCATGGGTAGAAGCATCTTCGTGAGCCTTTCCTGACACCTCAACGGGAAGATTGATATCGCTCCATTTGAAGGAACATACGCGCCATCGTACCTGAAGCCCCTCCTTCTCAAGAAGCGACTTAAGCTGCTTATGTTTACCGGTACAGGATTTGTCAGTTTCCTTCGAGGTTAGCGGAATTCGATAGGGAATATCCCGAACCTGATTGAAAATCTCACGTAGGTCGGCTCTCATACCCCCATGCTAGCAGGTGCTTGGCAAGTTCCAACATCGTCCCAGACAGCCAGGGTTGCATGGCTTAAGCGAAAGGAATCTATCGATGTGTACAACAAAGAATCAACTTACAGTCCGTCCACTCTTGCGGATTGATCTGTATGTAAATGACCATAATCTTGTGTTTCCGATTTTAATATGTTTTAATCCAATAAACATAACTCCTACTCATGCCTGATTATCAAAAGCCTCGCTTTGCCAAAAAACCCTTTAACCGTGGGGGTCAAGATCGTTTTAGCGATTCAAAAGAGATGCACAAAACTAACTGCAGCAAATGTAACAATCTGTGCGAAGTACCGTTTCGCCCAAACGGCAAGAAACCAGTTTTCTGCAGCAACTGTTTCGTCAAAGACGATGCGCCCCGTCCTTCATATGGTCCGAAGCGTGATTTTTCTCCACGTCCATCTTTTAGCCCAGCGCCTTCTCGCGATGACCATGGGATGCAGGATCTAAAAATGCAGATGCAAGGCGTAAACGACAAGCTTACCCAGCTCATTCAACTTATGGAATCTGCCCAGGCGCCTGTTACTGAGAAGGCTTCAGTAAAAAGGGTAGCCAAAGCAGGGACTAAGAAGAAATAATAGCCAGTATCTCCACAAGGCATATTCTCTAAGCAAGGTTCCAACGTCGTCCCAGACAACCGGCTCGTTTATACTAGTCCTATGAAGATATATCTCGGTTGTTCACTTACTCAAGCTCCAGAGGACTTTAAGACCGTTATTGGAGACTTAAAGAACAGGCTCCGGCAGGACTACGACGTATTAGACTTCATTGGTACCGTCGCTGGCACACCTCATGAGGTCTACAACTGGGATATTCACGAATGCGTTGCAAAGTGCGATGCCTTCATTGCGATTTGCGATCTGCCAGCCATAGGTCTTGGTTATGAACTCAGTGTCGCAGTCGAGAAGCTCAAGAAGCCGACGCTCGCTCTTGCGCATACGGATGCGAAAATCTCACGTCTTCTTCTTGGTATCAAACAGCCTCACTACATATTTGAACGCTACGATTCTTTTGACGAGGTGGAAGACCGGATCAGATTATTCCTAAGCAGTTTAGAGAAATAAGTTGCAAGGTCGGCCCAGACTGGGGCACGTGGTACTGTTTTAGAAACTTTATATCCCTATGTCTGTCGCAATTGGTGTCTTGCTTGCCTTGATAGCCCTCGTCGCATGGGGTTTGGGGGACTTTTTAATTCAGAGAACTACCAGGCTGGTAGGTAGCGCCAAGGCTCTTTTCTTCATAGGAGTTGTTGCATTCGTTGTTTTGTTTCCGTTTGTACTACACGAACTTCCACATCTCACGTTCGCAAACTACCTCTTGCTCGGGACGCTGTCTTTAGCGGTTATCTTCGGAGCAGCTTTTGACTTCGAGGCTCTGCGCACCGGCAAAATGGCCGCTGTTGAACCAGTGGTGGGTCTTGAGCTTCCGATGACGGTCATTCTGAGCGTCATCTTCGTAGGTGAACATCTAACAGGACATCAGCTCTTTTGGATGCTTCTCGTGTTCATTGGAACGGGGCTTACGGTTACAAAAAGCATAAGCCACTTGTCACAGGCATTCGAAAAGGGAGTGTGGCTCGCCTTTCTAGCAGCAATTGGTACAGCGTTAACTTCGCTCTTGGTTGGTATGTCGAGTCAGGAGATTTCTCCACTCGTTTCTATATGGTTTTCGCACGGGACGTTAGCGCTCGTGTCGGGTCTGTATATTCTTCGTTCTGGCCAGATGAGATCCGTTATACAAGATATCCGCAGCCACCCTGTAACTATTGGCTGCCAAAGCGTCTTTGATAACCTCGCGTGGATTGCTTTTGCCATTGCAGCAACCCTTATTCCGATCTCAATCGCTACGACCATTAGCGGGGGATATGTTGCCCTTGGGGTACTGCTTGGTATTTTCGTAAGCCGCGAGCGTGTTCGTGGTCATCAGGCGTTCGGTATTGCGCTTGTATCGATTGGCATTATTGCTCTCTCCTATTATTTCAGCTAGCAAGATTTCCATGTCGTTCCAGGCAATTAATAACAATCTGTTACTATATTCCGCATGAAAGTCATCATCGCTTCCCACAATCCTGTGAAAATCAATGCCGCTAGGGAAGCGTTCAAGCAAATGTTTCCGGGAGAGACATTTGAGGTTATAGGGACTGATGTTCCTTCAGACGTTTCTGACCAACCTATGACCGACACTGAGACGTATACCGGTGCTGTAAACCGCGCGGAAAACGCTTCCCAGAAAGAGAGCGATGCTGACTTCTGGGTAGGAATCGAGGGCGGATTAGAAGAGAAAAGTGGAGATCTTGAATGTTTCGCGTGGGTGGTAATAAAAGATAAAGACGGAACGATTGGCAAAGGAAGAAGCGCCGCGTTCTTTTTGCCGCCTGCGGTAGCCCAGAAGATCCGTGAGGGAATGGAACTCGGGCATGCAGCGGACGCAGTTTTTAACGAGACCAACCTGAAGCAAAACCAAGGCACCGTTGGCATGCTCACGAAGGGATTAATCGAGAGGACGAAGTACTATGTCGATCCGGCGATTATGGCGTTAATCCCGTTTGCGAACCCTTCGCTGTTTGGAAAAACTGGCTAAGCTCAATTCTTTGTATGGATCAAGGCATTCTAGACTACATTAAATCCCAGCGAATCTCCGTGTTTGGAATCGAGATGCTTGATGGTTCACCACATGGTGCAACAGTACATTTCGCACATCAAGAGAACCCGTTAACTTTCATATTTGAAACGAGTTCGAAATACCGCAAGAGCGAGCCCTTGCTCGCCAACGACACAGCCCGAGCAACGCTCGTCATTGGATTTGTTGAAGGGCCGACTGAAAAAACATTCCAAGCAGACGGGATCGCAACGTTGCTTACGAGTGATGACCAGCTAAAGAAAGTCTATCTGTCGAAGTTTCCAGAAAAGGAAGCAAAGGCAGGAGATCCAGACAACATTTTCTTCTCCTTCACTCCAACATGGTGGAGATTCACTGATTGGGGCCGACCAGAAGGGAAGACCGTTATCACTTCAGACGGCAAAGTAGTTGTCGCAGGGAAGTCTGCTTAAAGCTATTTAGTATCCCGGCTCTTCCAAAGGATTCGGCAGGCGAGCGAGCGGTACGGAGACCAGCAAGCAGATATCTTCTCAAGCTTTGCCCGTGACGGGTTCTTGATCATATACAGATCTTCAATAGAGCGTACGAGCCCAAGGTCTCCTGCAGAGAAAATGTCCGGATGCTGAAGCGCGAACATGAGAAACATCTCGCTCGTCCAGGGGCCAATGCCCCATACTGCAGTTAATGTTTCTTCTGCTTCTTCCGGGGACTTCTTGCGAAGGGAAGGGAGGTCGAGTCCTTTGGTAACCGCTTTTGCGAGTTCTTTTAAGGTCTTTGCTTTTGCGCTGGAGAGTCCGGCTTTGCGAAGGCGGGGAAGAGAAGTCTTCAGTACTGACGAAGGAGTGACCTTGCCTCCGCACACACTTTCTACCCGAGCCCAAATAGCGTCCGCTGCCTTCACGGCTAGCTGCTGGCTTACGACTGATTCAGCAAGCGCCGCGAACAAGCGATCAGACCCGCGTACTTGAGGACGTCGCAGAATAAGTTTCCGGTGACTGTACGCAGCTTGGTACATGATTGGATCGACGCGCTTGAAGTGGCGAAGAGCGTTAGGGAGATCAGGATGCATAGTGAAGTTGATTATACCCAGGAGCCTTCCTTTTTACGCACGTTAGGCTATATAATCCGTCGTATGGTACGCCTCATTATCTGGATCGTTATTGGGCTTCTGGCCCTCTCATTTTTTGGCATCTCCCTTCGAGCACTCGTTGATAACCCAACAAACCAGGACAATTGGTCCTTTTTACTAGCCTTGCTCCGAGACGGCTGGGACTATATAACCGCTTGGTTTGAAGATGCATTCCGCCCGATCGCTCAGTGGTTCGACTAAATCTTCATAAAGTCTTCATTGTTCTTGTTGTATTACTTGGGTACCGGGTTCCTTTACTGGAACCCCATTTGTCCATTTACTTTTACCCTCGTATGAAGACAGTGGCACTGGCAGCAACGCTTTTCCTCGTAGGACCCGCACTCGCAATGGCCGCCACGTACGCATATGTGAACACAGCAGGAGAAGTGATGTCTGTGGAAGCTTCAACAGCTACCCAGGCTCTCACTACAGCTCCAAACCTTCACGTTCATAGCGGCGTGATGCTTGTTGACGGCTCAGATGATTCTGAAGTCATCGGAGACGACGTTCCTGGAACCTAAAGAAAAGATAAACCGGTTTATTTGTTAAACTCCCGGAGTCATGACTTCGGGAGTTTAGCGTTTCTCCTTGCTTCATGAATAAGTTCACAAACTCGCTCATAATCGTCTTCGACCCTATACTTTAGAGACATATGCATACCTCACGTCTACATCTTTCAGTGTTAGGAATCCTCATGTTTTCTCTCATCTTCTTTCCAAGCAGCACCTTCGCTGCAGTTAAGGGAGAATTTGACCAGGCGTCCCTTATTTCAACGACAACCCGCCCAACTTTGAGCGGCGAGATCTCTGGAGCCTCTGTCGTGCGTGTTCTTGTTGAAAACGAGAAGGGAAAGAATGTCTATAAGAGTAAGGACATCAAGGCAAAGGGCGGGGAGTGGAAAACCAAGGTTTCTAAGCTCCTCACCGTTGGAAAGTACAAAGTCACCCTCTACAGCGTTCAAAGCGGTAAGCAAAGCATTGTTACCACAGGAACCCTTACGATCTTGTCTAAGAAAGGAACTCCGACGACCTCATCCTCAGGAACAAAGAAGCCTACGACAAGCTCTGCGAGTGGCGGAACTCTCTCAGCTTCTCCAGTCCCGCTTTTGTGGGGCGGTAACGCAGCGCACGGAGCCTCGATCCCTGTTGCATACGTGAAGCTTATAAATACTGGCAAGACCACAACTTCAATTGATGGGTTCCGCCTTATAGAAAATGGATCCGCTCCTGACGATGTTGTTATCGGGTTCTCAGTAAGCGACGATAAGGGCGGCTCGCGCGCAACGATAGGAGGTTTCGAAGGATCAAAACAATTCAACAAAGGCTCAGCCTTCGTTCCGCTTCCTGCAACGCTTGCACCCGGACAGCTGCGCATCTTTACGATAAAAGCGATTTTGAGTCGCGATAGCGGCATTCACTTTGGCAAACAACTTTTGATAGATGTCGCTGGAGTTGAAGGCAAAGCATCTACCAAAGGCACCTTCCCGATGCGCGGCACCACTTGGACGCTTACGTACTAACGAAGAACGCTCCAGCATAGCTAGAGCGTAAAAACCGACGCGAGGGTCAAGGTGGGCGATGTGCGGCGGGAAAGCAATTTACCGGACCCGCACAAACATCAACCCTCGCATCGGCGACGGCACGGGAAGCATTAGGGCCGAGAGGGAGGAACGGGGCGGGGATGTTCCTAACTCGAAGCTTGTCTGCAACCCGTGACGCTTCGAGGATATTGGACTAGGGAACCAGCTGTGTCAAGAATGTTTTACTTTCAGTATTAGACAGGGAAGTCAGGTACAGAAAACGCCCCCGAAAAGTTGGAGGCGCAAATGCGGACATGGGAACCAAGGGAGCATAGTCGTGCTGCACGAATCGCGGTGTGGTAGCGGACACCATTTGCCTTCACGACTACCTTGGCCCCATGCCGCAGACAGATACTAGGCTTTATGAAGTATCTCGTCAAATGGAGGCTTCACTACAACACATCTCGGTCGACCGAGATTAGGTTCTAGAGCAGTGTATGCTTATAGAATGGACTTTAACGCAATGCCTAAGCTTATATGTGATGCCTGGCACCTGAATAACAATCGGGTGTGGTTCTTCTTCGGTTTTACCTCAGGAACTGATAAATCAGCCCTCCTTCTCAGTCCTAAAGGCGCTAAGGGCTTCCTTCTCGAGCTCCAGAAGCGAATTACTAAGTACGAGAAAGACCATGGGGAGATAGATATGACCGGCCATCAAGCAGGAATTCAGTCTCCAATACAAATAAAGCCGGAGTAAAGGATCAGAAGCCGTTTTCCTTGTTCCCTTAGGAGTACTTCGCAAAAGATATATTGTGCGAAGGTCTTATATTTTAGGTCAGATAAGCTTAGGGATCTCCGTTCAATATGTCTTCCCCACCTAATGAGCAGTCTTTATAACTTAAACTGGTTATGCGAACACTCGCTCTCATTTCTCCACTTTGTAAAAGATGTACTGCTATAAATCCCCTCTCAGTAGGGTACTGGGGGAGAGTTGAGAGACGATTTAGGTAAAAAACTGAAAAAGATCTCTGACTCCCCTACCCTAATCTATTTCACTAAAATCGACACCTTTAACATTTGAGTGTTCAGTTGAAAGAAATTAACTAAAATAACTTCTTTCTACTTTCTTTCATCACCTTAACCCCTGGTTTCGCATACTCAATTGATTCCATCCGAGCCAAATCTGCGTGAGGGACAGCTTCCAACTCCTCAGTTAATTCGCTACAAAGAACGTCAAATCTTGATTCAACGTACATTCTCGTTTTTGTAATCAGCAACTCAAGGTTTTGTATATTTTCTGAAGTATTCATTTCTGCACTAAAACTCACACCTATAATCTTAGCTATCTTGAAAGGCGCTCCTGGCTTATTAATCACTGCGCCTGGTAGACATTGCATTAAAGGGTTATCATCGTGAGCTATATTTTTATCCCTTAGATCCTTGAAAAACTCGAAAACTTCCTGACCCATAAGGTCTCCTTTTAGGACCTCTTCCTTGAATAGCTGCGTAGCTCTTGCATTATTTTTTCCAAAACATTTAAGAAAACTAATCACAGCCAACCGCCAGAAGACTTTTTGTTCAAGGCTTCTATCTTCTGCATTCTTCAAAGCTACCAAACAGTCTTGAGCTGTTATCAGATCGTGTCTGTGGAGAGTCATATCTGCCAACTCCTGGGCTTTCTTGCCTCGCAGCGCGACTGCTTTAAGTGCGTCCGGGAAGTCAGTTAGACGCAGACCTGTTCCCTCTTGGTGCTCAATGTTTAATTGCTGCATACCAGCATCCTACTTCCCCTCCCTCTCTAAACAAACATATCTAAGAACCAAGAATATCTTTCAAAACTTGATCAAAACCGTGCAATTTGCCCTGCAGAACACCAAAAAGGGTGGTCAACTTTTCTTTACCTTCAGGACCGAAAACGTCTTCTCCAAAACGAAGGTAAGTTTGCTCGTCTTCTTTTGAAGCGTAGAAGTACATATGATAATCTCCGTCTTCATCTTGCATTATTGACCATAAGTATTTATTGCCGGGATAAGTAAAGAAATATTCTTCTGCGTTCTCGACAGGTGTTGTAGGTTTTCGCACTGATTGGATTTGATCCTGATCAGATAACATTTTTTTCACAACGTCTTGTATTTGTTTGTCATTCATATTATTTTTGTTGTTTTGAAGTATGATTTTCAATCTCTAAGGTTGTGAGTCGTTCCTTCAACTCCGTGCATAAACTTATTTTATCCGTTTCATTAACTGTTCGTCCAGCATCCAGTTCATCTATCATTATTTTAATAGGTTTTAACACTTTTGTACCCATGTGTTTTTGTAATATTTCGTTTCCACGAATCTTTCCATGAATACGAGCAAGGGTTACTCGCACAGCACGTGGGTTAGGAGGGTCTTCGATTGAATGCTCATTTAACTTCTCTATTAAGTGATTTAAATCTGAAAGAGAGGTTCTTAAAGAATAACTAAGTAACAGGGAAAAGGCTGCAGAAATCTTCTTTCTCTGTGTTAAGCCGATAACGAACGCAGCAATACCAAGTAGAACCTGAACAATGTCAGCGCTAAATGATGTCAAGGCAACTATGAATGTTGCAGTGCTGGTGGACACTAATCTAAAATAGCATAAAAAATCGAGCCGCCCGTAATCTCTTGTACCGACTTCGTACAACGCAGATTGTGCACCTCCTGTTATACTCCTGGCTATATGGCAGAGAACGGCGAACCAGACGGCAAATCTAAGCTTATAAAGGAGTTAGAGGTCGCTGGCCAACTTGAGTCTATTAAGACGCAACTCACAACCGCGGTTGAGAAGCGTAAACGCGCTCGAGAGTTCCTAGCGATCCGAAAGGACATTCTCACCAGGCTTGAAGAGAAGTTCGCTGCAAACCCCAATATCACGAAAGGAGAAGTCGTTTTGGACATAGGAGCATGGGCAACGACCGAAGAAGAGATGCATAAAAACAATTCCAAGGCTACGGAGATTTTTGAGAAACTTACTGCCTCGTATCCAGAAGAAGATCTTGATGAGGACGTTCCTGAAAACGATACGGATCAAGAAGGTCTCGATACCCTTTCAAACGAGTTCCAAGACCTAACGCTCCTGGTCTTTCAAGAAACACAAGAAATGGAGCCGCAGGTGCAGCGTCTCCGAGTACTCATAGACAAGCTACGACAGTCTTAGCACTGCGTGTTCGCGACGATGTACTCGTACGCTTCATCTACTGAATCAACGAGCTTGTAGAGATCCATATCCGCCTCATCGATCGCGTGATACTGCTCATAGAGCTTCGTCTTGAAGTGGTGCAAGACTGGTGTCCAGTATTCCTTACCGTAGAGCACGATCGGAATCTTCTTTATGTTCCTCGTCTGCACAAGCGTAAGGATCTCTGTGAACTCGTCCATGGTGCCAAAACCTCCTGGGAAGTAGATGTAGACCTCAGAAGCAAACGTAAGCATCACCTTGCGCACGAAGAAGTGATCGAACATGAGCTGCTCCGTGACGTAGCGGTTGGTGGACTGGTTGTCTGCGAGGCGGATATTCAAACCAACAGATGCACCTCCCGCTTCAAATGCCCCGCGATTGGCTGCTTCCATGATGCCTGAAGCGCCTCCGGTAATGATCGAGAACCCGCGCTTGGAAAGGCGCGCTGCAAGATCCGTCGCGTCTTGGTAGAGCTTGCTGTCAAAGGTTGCACGGGTAGTACCGAAAAAAGATGCTGCAAGCGCGTGCTTTTGCAGGAGTTCGAATCCTTCCACGAATTCGGACATGATCTTGAATACGCGCCACGGTTCAAGCTCGCGAGGCTTACACACCAGAGGATTAGGCTCCTCGGGTACCGAGCCCTTCCCTTCCTCGACCATGCGCGCGACTTTGAGCCCCATCTGCTGATGCTCTGCCGGTGTTTTTGGTTTCAAGTCGTCAGCCATGGTATGTCGTATGAATCAAAGTCTGGTATCAGTTTCTTATTATACGCCATGCGCGAGATAACCTCGGCGTGGAGAAGCGCTCCCATAAGCGCGTTATGAGGCTTGGGTTCCTCAGGAAGCCCGCAATAGCGGAGAATGAACCCGAGATCCATAAGTGAGCGGTGGCTCCCTTCTGGAGGCGTCATGCCCTGCTTGGTCATATGAAGCCAGGCAACGCTGTGTACGTCGATGGTGCGCTTAGCAAACGGGAAATCGATACCAGCTCGCCTACAGGCAGAAGCGACAAATTCAAAGTCAAAGGAGACATTCTGAGCTGCGAAGGTTCGATTCTCTGGCCTATCGGTTGCCCAGGCGACAAACGCTTTTACGAGCTCTGCTTCGCTTTGTCGAGCAGGGTCCTGTGCTTCTTCTTTGGTAAACCCGTTAATTGCGAGCGCTGCCTCTTCGATCTTTGCCCCATCCCATGCACGACATTCTCCATAGAACTGATTCGTCGGGTCGCTAAGATCGAGCGCCCCAAGGGAGAGTATTGAGTGCTGGTCGGGACGGAGCCCTGTTGTCTCTACATCAAGAACGATCATGTCTTTGGTTCCCAAAATATCTGCCCCCCATGCGTGCCCATAAGGTTCCCTAGGTAGTCGGCATAACTGCGGAGGCGCACCTGTCTCTCGTTTTGACGCATCGTAAACGCTTTTGATTGATCTTCAGTCAAAAGACCTTTCTTAACAAGCTCGTGCTTATTTGCTTGCTGCGCTAACAATTTATTAATGATGGGGACAATCAGTCCTGGTTGGTCGGCAGGATTAAGGTCGCCATGATAATAATTGCGAAGCAGTTCTTGATAGGTTACGAATATCGCATCTTTTATTTTCTCCTGCGCTGCCTGCTGCTGCGAAGTAATCTCAGTTTGGTCTGTAGAAGGAAGACTGGGAATCGTCTCATCTACCTGTCTGAATAGCTCAGTCATTTTTTCAAGAACCGCATTCTCGCGCTTCTCAGTCTCTTCAAGTATGGAAAGCATTGCCTGTGACTCGAAGTCGGGGAGAGGCTTTGGTCCTTCTGGAGGGTCATTAGGAGTGCGAGGCATGCAAGTATTTTACTACGTTCTATATACCTTTACAGTTTTTTGCCGGAGCGTAGCCCTTGGCTTCCGCCTCTTCTTTAGTCGCAAACCATATCTTGTTCTCTTCTTTGATCTGCTTAGCACCGCCACACCAGGGCAAGTGGTAACTTTTACCGCTTTTAGAGGCTACGTACTGCCCTCCTGCGGCCATAGGGGGTAATGGCTCTTCCGAAGAAGCCAGCGCACTGGCCGCCGTAGGCATCTGATTTACCTGAGGGATCTCTTGGAAAGTGACCTCCCCTTTCCGGGTATCCTGGCCATAGAGGGCGCCTAGTCCGAAGCTTCCAGAACAGGCAAGAAGGACGATGAGGGTGGTCAGGGTCCCCTCTGGAATACGGCCTAGAAGCGCCTTGCCTTTGGCATAGATGTCGGCTATAATCGCCATACTAGTTACAGGATAGCATTATGGCACATACAAAAGCCGGTGGATCAGCAAAAAACCTCAACGACTCAAACCCGAAATACTTGGGTGTGAAGCTCGCAGACGGCGCAGCAGCTCGTCCAGGCATGGTTATCGTCCGCCAGCGCGGCACCAAGGTTGAAGCAGGCAAGAACGTCAAAGTCGGCAAGGACCACACGCTCTACTCGATGACGACCGGAAAGGTTGCGTTCTCCGAGAAGCGAAAGACCGGATTTGACGGCCGCGTCTTCAGAAAGAAAGTCGTTAGCGTCGTCTAAGACAGCTAAAAAGAAAAAGCCCGCATCAAGCGGGCTTTTTCTTTATCTTCTCTTCCCTATTCAGCTTCAACCGTGATGGTGAGCTTGCCGAAATTCTCGCCAAAGGCAACCGGGACTTCAAACGTACCAAGTTCCTTAAATGGCTTCTCGATGTGGATTGCGTCCTCTGGGAGACTCACACGCTCTGCGATCTCTTTTGCATCAACGGCATCATAGAGATGACCCTTCTCGTTTGCCTTCTTGATGAAGACGATGCGCTCTTCTGCGAGGGCTGCGAGGCGTTCCTCGATAAGCTTGGTATCAAGCTCACGGCGCTCCTGAACCTGCTTATGGCGCATCTCAGCATCTTTGAGAGCTGCTGGGGTTGCCGCAATAGCGAGCTTGCGAGGGATCAAAAAGTTAATAGCGTGCCCGTCTTTGACGTCCACGACCGAATACGCCTTTCCCGTTTTCTTGATGTCTTTAAGCAGTACGACTTTCATAGTCCGCCCATCCTACCCTGTCCCCCTAAGGTTCGCAACTGAATAACAAAAGGCCGCCTACGAGTGAAGCGGCCTTTCGCTTCGTATTCGTAGTAGCGGCCTTTTACGCTGCCAGCGCTTCTCGAGTGTCGAAACTAAAGGAAGTCTGACGTTCCGTTACCACGGCGCTATTGGGGGTTGGGCTGTGCTGGCATCGTTCGTGCTTTCTATAAGTCATCACGAGCTGTTTTCTGCCAGGAACCTTCTTCCCCTTGAACACCGTTTTGACGTACGTCTCTCCCACCTCAATCATGTGCGAGCAGCGATCGCAACGATACTCAATCGCTGCGGTATGCCGGGTTTCGCTTGGCTTTTTGGGCATAGCAGTTTCCCCTCGACAATGGAGGAATCCTAGACCCGAAGGGCCTTGTGGTCAATTATTTTCCTGTTGTAAGAAACTGTACGGCTCGATCGCGCTGCGGATCCTTGCCTGCCTCCGTGTCTGCTTGGGAGCGCTCGACGACAATGTCTGGCGTAAGACCTCCGTCTGAAATAGAGCGACCTGAAGGAGTGAGCCATTTAGCGATCGTGATTTTGAGGGATCCTCCACCGATGTCGACAAGTTCCTGAACCGATCCCTTGCCGTATGAGTTAACGCCGATCAAAGTCGCAACGTCAGTGTCCTGGAGCGCGCCTGCAAGAATCTCAGAGGCTGATGCTGAGCCATGGTCTATAAGAATGGCGATCGTGGTCCCGTTTGGAATGCCGCCGGTACCGCGGGAGCGCTGGATGACGTCTTCTTTCGCTCCTTCGTAGTCTTCTGTCACGATCACTTCGCCCTCAGGAAGGAAGTGGCTTGCTGTTGAGACAGCCGCGGCAAGGTAGCCTCCTGGGTTTCCGCGAAGGTCGATAAGAAGGCGGTGCGAACCTGAAGCGCGGAACTCGGCGAGTGCGCGCGTGAACAAGGATCCTGAGTTTGCGCTAAAGCTGTAGAAGGAGATGGTGTAGACGTTGTTTATAGGATCAAGCGAGGATTCGATGATCGGCACCTGGATGGTTGCCCGGGTAACAGTAATCTCAAGCGTCTCACCTGCGCGAAGCATGCGGAACGTGATGGGCGTCCCTTCCTTGCCACGAATCTTCTTGACCGCCTCTTCAGTTGAAGAGCCGTCAGTAGACACGTCATCTATTGCAAGAATGAGGTCGCCAGCGCGAACGCCCGCCTTTTCTGCAGGGGTTCCTTTGAGTGGCGCAATGACTGTCAGCACTCCTTCCTTGTTAAGCCCGATCTCCATTCCTACGCCGCTGAAGTTCCCAGCGATATCCTCGGCAAAGAGCTTTGCCTCGTCCGGACGGAGAAACACCGTGTATGGATCGTTATAGCTTTGCGCTAGCCCATCGATAGCTCCCCAAAGCTTTTCTCGTGCGTTAGGAATGGTCGTCGAAGCGTGCGTTTCGACGAAGCGGGTATCGAGCACGTTCCAGGCCTTCCAGAAATCAGAGAGATCAACTGAAAGATCCGGAGTCGGATCAAGGCCGCCGTTCAACAGTGGGATATCTGAGAAGACTTTGGTGCCAGAAGCCCCCACCGAAAGCCCTCCGACAAAGCCAAGCGCGGCAACGATTGCACAGAGCGCCGCAATTCGAGCGATACCCATCATAAAGGTGGGACGCTCGTGCTTCTCAGAGTCAGTCATTCTAAAAATTATACCACACGCCGCTTTTGAAGCGTGTACAAGAACGGTATACTGTCACTCATGACAACACGGCATGAGCGAGGATCGGTCACCTGGGTCGACTTGGAATCCCCAACACGCGAAGAGCTGCATGCGGTGATCGAGGAATTTGGCATCGATGCCCGTATCGAAGCGGAAATCGTCTCCCCGACCCCCTATCCACTGGTCGCAACCTTCCCTACCTACTCGTATCTGATCCTTCACTTCCCTACCGCAGACGCTACCTGCGGCACCCGCAACCAGGAGGTCGATATTATCGCTGGTAAGAACTTCCTCATTACCGCCCGTTACGAAGTGGTGAGCTGCATCCATTCCCTCCATAAGGCGTTTGAAGCGGAAATACTCCTTAGTGCCCCGAGCAAGGAATCAGACACCTCATTCCTTCTGGAGCGCGTTATGCGGCACCTGTACTCAAGCATGCGCGAGGAGATCGAGCAGGTCGCACGAACCCTGGATCGGATCGAAGGCGACATCTTCGGAGGCTCAGAGCGCAAGATGGTGCGCGCCATCTCTGAAGTCGGGCGCATCTTGCTCCGCTTTGATACGACACTCGCCAGGCACGAGGAGCCTCTTTCAGAATTCCTCCTCGAACTCCAGGCCCCTTCTATTCTTGGTAAGAAACTCGGAGCTTCTGCTTCTCACATCGAAGGAGAACGCTCCCACGTGGCAGCCCTTGTCGCTTCCTACCGCGCAGTCGCCCGTGAGCTTCGAAGTACCAACGATTCGTTGCTTTCAACGTCTCAAAACGACGTGATGCGAATCTTTACCGTCATCAACGTGGCGATCCTCCCGCTTGCCCTTATCGCAGCGCTGTTTGGCATGCACGCGAAGCATCCTCCGATACTTGGTACGCCCCATGACTTCTGGATTATCATCGGCCTCATGGTACTTGTTGAAGTGCTTATGCTTCTCTTCCTTCGACTGAAGCGTTGGATCTAGCGTATGTGGCCGTTTAGCAAAGAGAAGCGAAAAGGTCCTGGAGCACCCATATTCCTTACCAACACGCTTTCGGGAGACAAGGAACGATTCTCCCCTCTTAAGGCCGGAAAAGTGCTGCAGTACTCGTGCGGACCGACCGTCTACGGCCCCCAACATATCGGCAACCTTCGAGCTGCTGTCTTCTCTGACACCCTTGCCCGCACCCTTACGTTGGGCGGATACAAAGTGCGCCGGGTAGTTAACATCACGGACGTCGGGCACATGGTCGGAGACGGAGACGAAGGAGAGGACAAGATGCAAGTGGGAGCTAAGCGCGAGAACGTGCGTCCGGAAGAAATCGCAGAACGCTACACCAAGCAATACTTGGGAGACATCAAGGCGCTCAACATCAATACGGATTCTATCCTCTTCCCGCGGGCAACCGAGTACATCAAGGAGCAAATAGCGATGATCGACGCTCTTGAAAAGAAAGGACTTGCCTACCGTGCTGAAGACGGCGTCTATTTTGATACGAAGAAGTTTCCTGATTACGGAAAGCTCGGCGGGATTATGGACGTGAAGCTCATGGCCGGAGCGCGCGTGAAGATGATCAGCGGCAAGCGAAACATCCATGACTTTGCGCTTT
Source organism: uncultured Candidatus Saccharibacteria bacterium (assembly GCA_964593365.1). Lineage (GTDB taxonomy): Bacteria > Patescibacteriota > Minisyncoccia > Phycocordibacterales > Phycocordibacteraceae > C7867-001. Next base: position 50,896 of record CAZQGQ010000002.1, read on the forward strand.
GGCGCTTTGCAAAGAAAGGAGACCTACAGGTATGGGGCTCTCCGTGGGGACCCGGAAATCCCGGCTGGAGCATCGAATGCTCTGCGATGGCACGCGCGCTTCTAGGCGAGACGATCGACATACACACAGGAGGCGAAGACCATGTAGGCGTTCACCACAACAATGAGATCGCACAGTCTGAAGGAGCAAACGGCAGGCCGCTCGCTCGCTACTGGCTCCACAATGCCTTCCTTACTATTGAAGGAGAGAAAGTTTCCAAGTCTCTCGGAAACATTTACGTACTTGCCGACATCACCGCAAAGGGATTCGATCCACTCGCGCTCCGTTACTTCTTCATGCAGGCTCATTACCGCTCCTCACTCTCCTTCTCCTTCGAAGCGCTTCAAGCCTCTGCAGAAGGACTGACTCGCCTCCAGCGCAGCGCAGCGCAAATCCAAAAGAGGGCTGGTGGACGCGAAAGCGAATCAGATGTGAGGCAGAAGATAGACACCCTTCTCAAAGACGACCTTGGGACTCCTAAAGCCCTTGCCTGCCTCTGGGAGGCGCTTGGAAGCGACGAGCTTACCGACCGAGAGAAATGGGGCGCTATCGTGACTGCAGACGCGGTTCTTGGCCTTTCCTTGGGCTTTTCGGAGAACACCCTATCTCTTTCAGAGCTTCCAGAAGACCTCCAGACGCTTGCGCAGGAGCGTGAGCAGGCTCGCAAAGCCAAGGACTTTGCCCGCTCGGACGAATTACGTATCCACTTATCAAACCGGGGATATCATGTGGAAGACACCCCTTCCGGACCCCTCTTCAGCAAAAGCACGAAGTGATACTATGAGCCGTAATGGCTTCTGACCCCACGCTTCGCGTTCCTCCCCAAAGTCTTGATTCCGAGCGTGCGCTTCTCGGTTCCCTACTTCTAAAGCCCGACGCACTTCACGACGTTGCTGATACGGTCCGCGCTGATTCTTTTTACGCGGAAAAGCACAAGCTTATTTTCGAAGCGATGCGCGATCTCTCTGACCGCGGGGAGCCTATCGATCTCCTCTCCCTTTCAGAGCGCCTCACCGGTAACGGAGCGCTCGAGCGCGCAGGCGGCAGAGCCTACATCGCGGAGCTTGCAAACGCAGCTCCGGCTCCTGGAAACTACGCTCACTACGCAGAACTAGTAGCGCGCAAGCACGTGATGCGCTCATTGATCGATGTCTCGTACACGATCACTGAAAGCGCGTATGACGAAGGACGCGAAGCGGCCGAGCTTCTGGATGAGGCTGAAAAACAAATCTATGCGATCGGGAACGGCATGTCTTCGCATAAGTTCACCGCAATCTCCGACAAGCTTGGAGACGCGTGGGATCGCATCGAGGCGATGTCCAAGAAAGAAGACGGCATCCGCGGCGTGCCAACTGGATTCTCAGGACTCGACAGTCTTCTCTCCGGTCTTCACCCGTCTGACCTCGTGATTCTTGCCGCACGACCTTCGGTCGGTAAGTCATCCTTGATGCTCGATATCGTGCGCCATGCTGCCGTGCATCACAATGTCCCAGTCGGTATCTTCTCGCTTGAAATGAGCTCGGAGCAGCTTATCGATCGCATGCTCTCAGCAGAGTCGTACGTGAACGCATGGAAGATCCGCACCGGAGCCATCAAGGAGGAGGAAGATTTCGCAAGGATTCGTGACGCATTGGAGACCCTATCCAAGGCTCCTATTTATATAGACGACAAGCCAGGCAACAACATCCTCGCCATGCGCGCGGTAGCCAGGCGCTTGAAGCGCGAACGCGGTATCGGGCTCATTGTCGTTGACTACCTCCAGCTCATGGCCCCCGTTGGCGCTAAAGCTTCAGATTCCATGGTGCAGCAGGTCACGGAGATCTCTCGCTCCCTGAAGCAGCTTGCTCGTGAGTTGAATGTGCCGGTGCTTGCTCTCTCCCAGCTTTCCCGTGCCGTCGAACAGCGAGGCGGTAAGCCGCGCCTTTCAGACCTTCGCGACTCAGGCTCGATTGAGCAGGACGCTGACGTTGTTATGTTCATCCACCGAGACGACAAGCGTAACCCTGATTCGGATCGCCCGAACATCGCTGAGATCCTTATCGAGAAGCATCGCAACGGTCCGACCGGCAAAGTCGATCTCTACTTTGATGAGAAGCGCGCAAGCTACCAGTCCGTGGACACCAAGGGATACGGCGAGCTCGCTAACGAATTTTAATCATGGACCGGGTTGAGGAACTTGCGCGTGCGTTCGAACGATTTCCTGGGATAGGCCCTCGGCAGGCACGACGCTTCGTGTACTTTCTCCTTGGCACGTCCCAAAGCGATCGCGCGAAGATCGCTTCCCTGCTGACCGATCTTAGTAAGGATGTGAAGCAGTGTCCTGAATGCATGCGCTACGCCAACGGGGGCGCGGCCGTCTGCTCCTACTGCGCAGACACGTCTCGGGATGATTCCGTTCTCATGCTCGTCGAAAAGGACCAGGATCTTCTTGCGCTTGAGCGTGCTGGTACCTACAAGGGACGCTACTTCGTGCTTGGGGGCGTGCTCACGCTTTCTGGTAAGGGTGTGATCCGAGAGAAGGAGCTTATGAAAGCCGTTGAACGAAGATCAAAGAATGGCCTTACGGAGATTGTTCTCGCTCTTTCCGCGACAAGCGAAGGAGAGAATACCGCCGACCATCTTCGTGAATCCCTCCGACAGTATCGGGACACGATTAAGCTCACCAAGCTTGGCCGGGGCCTCGCAACGGGATCCGAGCTTGAGTACTCAGACGCAGAAACGCTCTCGGGAGCGCTTCAAAACAGAAAGGAGACGTAAACGAAAAACCCGCCTTCTGGCGGGATTTCGTTATGCGACTGAATCGACTTTCACTTTGATATACGGCTGGCGGTGTCCGCGGCGTTTCAAGTAGCGGCTCTTTGCCTTGTACTTAACGACGTCGATCTTCTTGGCGCGGCCAACGATCTCTACCGTTGCTGTAACCGATGCTCCCTTAACAAAAGGGGTGCCGATAACGGCAGTCTTTCCGTCGTCTGTCATGAGCACTTCGTCGAAGGTGACTGAGTCCCCTTTCTTCAAAGCTTGGGTATTGATACCCCGACCGAGCTTCTCGATGTTGATTTGGGTGCCCTTAGAGACGACATACTGCTTGCCGCCGGTCTTGATGACTGCCAATTCCATAGTCCCCGAAGAGTACCCTAGACCAGGGCTAAAAGCAAGGTAGCGGGCCCTTTCTAAGGGTTATTCAGCCTCGTCAGCTCGGGGCTTTTCGAGGAGCGTGGCCTCAATCCCGGCCTTAGACTCTGCAATCCGGTATACGTCCTTATCTATCTTCCCAAGCTCCTTATATCCGGCGTTGTAATGGGAGACGGTGGTCTCCAGGGACTTCCCGAGTTTCTTGTAGTACTCCTCATAGGAGCCTATGTGCTTGCCCAGTTCCCCGACGCGCTTTTGTATCTCTACGGCTTTCTGCTCGATCTGGAGCGCCTTCAGGCCCTGCATAACTGTCTGCAGATAGGCGAGGAAGGAGGTTGGCGAGACGATGATGACCTTGTCTTTGGATGCTGCACGCTGGATGAGGTTCTCTTCCTCCCCTGCTCCCACCGAGTTTATAAGAAGCTCATAGTAGATGCCCTCGCTTGGGATGAACATGAACGCGAAGTCCATCGTTCCTTCGTCAGGACGGATGTATTTTGCCGTCTCGTTGATACGGAGTTTCAGGTCGTTCACGAATGCCTTCTCAAGCGTGATGCGCTCGACTGGGTCGGTCGTTGCGGCAAGGCGGTTGTAGTTTTCAAGCGAGAACTTAGAGTCGATCGGCACTACCTTATCATTGACGAAGACTACAGCGTCCACGATCTCTCCGTTCTTAAACGGATACTGCATCCGGAACATTCCCGGCGGAAGCACATTCTTCAATACGGTCTCAAGAAAATACTCCCCAAGGACACCTCGCTGCTTAGGGTTTTTGAGAATATCCTGCAGAGACTGCATTTGCTCTGCGAACTTCCCTGTCTGCCGCCCGATCTCTTTGACGGAGGTCAGCTCCTCGGTCATTTCCTTAATGAGGCGCGATGATTCTGAAAGCTGTACCCGCATCGTCTCGTGCACTTGCTTGGAAGACTCGTTCATTCTCGAGTCGAGCGTGCGCTCGAGGTTCTCCATCTGCTTTTGGATAAGGAAGAGGCTATCGGGGGCCTTCGCTTCCTCCTTGCGGCGCAACATGATCCAGAGTCCTATGCCCTGCAAGAAGAGGAGCGTTAGAACGATGATGGCGATCCAAAAGAGGCTCATGCGGCTAGTATACCGGTTTCGCTTCCCTTGCGGCGCGCAGGACCGATGAAGAAGAGTTCCTTGGCTATCTCGATAAGGAAGAGGTTCAGTACGCCGGCTGACGCGATGATGGCAAGGTCAAAGCCGCTCACAGGAACCGTATGAACGAGTGCCTGGATGAAAGGAACGAAGAGAGCCGCAAGAAGCATGAGGATGCTTCCGAGCAATGAGACCAGGAGCAACGGGTTAGAAAGGAGCGGCAGCTTCCAGAGCCTCGTACCAAAGGACTTCAAGGAGAAGGCGCCGGCGACCGAGCTTGCGGAGATCGCGCCGAACATGATGGTGCGAAGCTCTTCCTCTGGAATACCCGTCCCGACAAGGTAGAAGTGGATGCAGATGAGCATGATGCCCGTCAGGCTTCCAACACACACGATGAGCTTCAGAAGATCCATGGAGAGCACCTTGGCGACGTCAGGATGCTTTGGCGAGCGCTTCATGGCACTTGGATAGAGAGGCTCAAACGCAAGCGCGACGTTCATAGGACCTCCCTCAATCAAGTTCGCCCACATGATCTGGGTCGGAAGGATGGGAAGCGGGAGGCCAACAGCAAGGGACGCAGTAATAACGAACATCTCGCTGAAGTTCGTGGAGAGCATGTACGCAAACATCTTCTTCACGTTGTCGCGAAGGCGTCTGCCTTCTTGGATCGCTTTGGTTATGACCGAGAAGTTGTCGTTCAAAAGAACGAGGTCAGACGCTTCCTTGGCGACATCGGTCCCGCTTCCAAGCGCAACGCCGATAGCGGCAGCTTCAAGCGCAGGAGCATCGTTGACCCCGTCGCCTGTCATCGCGACAACTTCTCCAGCTGAGGTAAGCACGCGGGCAATACGAAGTTTGTCGGCCGGAGCAACGCGGGCAAAGACCGTATTCTCGCGAAGAAGCGCAAGGAGGGCATCGTCCCCGAGCTCCTTGAACTCAGCTCCGGTGTGCGCTGTAGCTCCTTCCTCGGCAATGCCTGTCTGCTTGGCAAACCAGAGCGCCGTTTCCGGATTGTCCCCGGTGAGCATTATGACGCGAGCACCCGCTCCCTGCATCTCGCGCACCGACTGCAGAGCGTCCTTTCGAACCACGTCCGAGAAGACGATGAATCCAATAAGTTCCAGTGTTGAAATGAATGCTTCAAGGTTTGCTTCCTCTGGGAAAGCCTTATCTTTGGTAACGATTCGCCCGACCGCAAGCACGCGCTTCCCTTCGCGTGCGGCACGCTTCAATGCTTCCTCAAAGTATTCTGCGTTCTCCGGAGTAAACGCGCGGTCGCCGCCTCTCGTTCCCATAGAGCGGACAGCGTGTGCGAGGAAGAGTTCCGGCACCCCCGTTACGTAAGCGACATTCTTTGCTCCTTCTTTGACGATCATGCCCCCAAAGCGGCGCGTTGAGGTGAAATGCAGCTCATCTATTCGAGGACACTCGGCTCGAAGCACGCGCTCTGAGAACCCTGCCTCAAGGCCAGCAAGAAGGATTGCCTGCTCCATAGGGCGGCCCCTCGCAACGATAAGGTCTGCACCTGGCGCCGGGTCATCCACTTCCTCTATATAGCCGTCAGAGGCGAGAACGGCAGCACGAAGCATGGTGCGGGCAGTCTCTCCGTCTGCCTCTTCAGTCGTGCCTGCGAGCGTTACAAATCCTGCAGCTTTCATTCGCCCTTCGGTCAGCGTTCCTGTCTTGTCCGTCAAAATGATACTTGTCGCTCCCAGGGTCTCGGCAGCAAGAAGATTGCGAACGAGTCCTCCTGACTTCAAGATCCGCTCCATGCCAAGCGCGAGTACAACCGTAACGGCAGCAGGAAGGCCTTCTGGGATAGACGCGACCGCAAGAGAGATAGCGATCAGGAATGTTTCGCTAAGCGAGAGGCCACGGAGAAGTGCGAGTGTTCCGATAAGCACGATGACCACGGCAACCAAAACCAGAAGGAGCCGGGCAATGCTTTTAATATCGCGCTGCAGCGGGGTTTCGGTTCGATGCCCTTGTGAAAGTTCGCGAGCGATTGCACCCAGTTCGGTGTGCTCCCCTGTTGCAACCACGACGCCAGTCGCAGCTCCTGAGACGGTGAGGGTTCCTGCGTATGCCATGTTCGAACGCTCAACAAGCGGCGCGTCGGGCCGAACCGGTTCTGTCGCCTTGTCTACCGGAAGCCACTCTCCTGAAAGCGCAGCCTCTTGCACCATGAGTCCGTGCACTTCAATAAGGCGGACGTCTGCTGGCACCTTAGCGCCAGCTGAAAGCACGACGATGTCACCAGGAACGACTTCTTCAGCCGGAATCTCACGACGCTCTCCATGGCGAAGCACCACTGCATGGGGCGCTTCTTCTTTTTGAAGAGCAGCGAATGCGTTCCCTGCCCGTCCTTCTTGGAAGATACCGATAGCGACGTTAACGAGAAGTGCGAGCGCGATAATGAGCGCATCGGTGTAGTGGGAGATGAATAGCGTTGCAAAGGCAGCAAGCAAGAGCACTACCGCGATCGGGCTTTTGAGCTGTCTGAACACGCGCTTGAACAAGGTATCGGCCGGGGGCGTAGCGAGCCGGTTGCGACCTTGGCGAAGACGAAGACGAGCCTCTTCAAGCGAGAGACCTGTCGAGGCGTCTATACCGAATGCTGTAAGCGCCTCCTTTACAGGAAGCGCGTACCACGAGCGTAACTCCATTGAAATCAGTATACCAAGAGTGTGGTACCCTACGAAATATGACGATTCATGAAGGAATAAAGGCTGGCGTTCCAGAGGCTTTAAAGGCAAAAGACGAGGTGCGCCTGCGTACCCTACGCTCCCTTTTGACCGCGATGACCAATGAGGTGGTAGCTAAAAAGCGAAAGCCTAATGAATTCCTGACTGATGAAGAGGCGCTCGCAGTCCTTAAGAGGGCTTCCAACCAGAGAAAGGACTCCATCCAGCAATTTGAGGCTGCAGGACGCGGAGAACTTGCTGAGACTGAGAAAGCAGAGCTTGCCATCATCGAGGCGCTCCTCCCTGCCCAGATGTCTAAAGAAGAGATAGAGGCGGTCGTGAAAGCGAAAATTGCCGAGATGGGAGCAGATAAATCAAAAGCCGGTCAGCTCACGGGCGCAGTCATGAAAGACCTTAAGGGTAAGGCTGACGGAGGTGATGTAAAAGCCGTTGTTGACGCACTACTTTCGTAAGAACAACTCGTTGGTGACCTCACGGGGAATCGAACCCCGATTTCCAGCGTGAGAGGCTAGCGTCCTAACCGTTAGACGATGAGGCCAGTCAGAGAAAAATACCAATACTTTACGCTTCCGGCAAGCTAGCGCTTCTTCCACTCAAGATCCTGGCGCACCAAATGCTCTACGTCCTTCTCGTCGTGGAGAAGCGCTTCCGTGATTCGCTCAGTGCGAACTGACTGTGATCCCTTGATAAGGACAATGTCTCCAGGCTCGATAATGTCTGGGAGCGCTGCTGCAGCCGCATGCGAGTCATCAAAGTGGAAGACGCTCTCTTCCGTCTTTCCTGCTCCCCGAGCAGCTTCTGCAAGTGAGCGGGCCCGGAACCCGACACCGACGATAACGTCAGCGGTTTCCGCTGCGATCTTCCCTATCCGCTCATGCTCGTCCATGGAATAGCGTCCAAGCTCAAGCATGTCTCCCAAAACAGCAACGCAACGAGGCGTATCACAGACAAGTGCAAGGGACCGGAGAATCTCCTCAGTTGCCGCAGGAGACGCGTTGTATGAGTCATCGATCAAGATGACGCCCTTCTTGCCGCCTAGGATCCTGGCTCGCCCTGAAGGAGGAACATAGCTTGCAAGCCCCTTGAGGGCATCCTTGGCGCTCATACCAAGCGAGAGCGCAAGAGCGAGCGCTGCTGCTGGCGCGTAGAGCTGCTGACGGCCGAGCACGCCACGAACAATAAGCATGTGCTTGTCATTTCCTACAAAAATTTGAGCCTGCATTCCTGCAGGCCTTCCTTCTTCCATATAGACTTGCACCTCCTCAAAGCGAATGTCCGCCTTTGGTGAGGTGCCGTAGGTGGTGACGGTAGCTGGTAGCGGCTTAGCGAGCGCCTCGGCAAACGAATCATCAGCAGATACGATAAGCGGAGCCTCAGGAGGGAGCGCATACGCTGGCGCAAATTCCTCTTTACGAACGTCCCCCGGAGACGCATATGCCTCAACATGCACCGGTACTTCAGGAAGTCGCGTGACGATAACCGCATCAGGAGTTGCAATCTTCAAAATGCGAGCGAGGTCTCCAGGGCGATCCGCACCAACTTCAAGTACTAAAAGTTTCGGATAGTGACTTTTGAAAAAAATAAGAGCGAGTGCTTCTTCAAACACCCCAAGCCAGTTCCCTACATTGATCCACGGATTCTCTACGCCAATAATGGTGAACGGGACCCCGAACTCGCTGTTATAGCTCTTCTCGCTTGCTCGAAGGTAATACCGTTCCTTAAGCGCTGCCGCGACCGCGTCCTTGGTCGAGGTCTTCCCCACGCTTCCTGTCACCATCACGATGGTCGGCTTGTATTTTCGAAGGATTGCCCGTGACAAGAACGCAAGGACGGATGCTATTAGGTATCTAAAAAACTCTTTCATAACGATAAGAAATTATACTACCTCCTTCTACGGAGTGCGATCGGGTGGTAAATCGTAATAACTTATAAGGAAATGGGTCAGCTCCATAAAGGGCTCGGTCAATGTCTCGGAAGCATAGCGCACGCCCTGAGGCTCGCGAGTGTACAAAAGGATAATGAACTTAGGATCATAGGCCGGGAAATAGCCAAAGAACGAGTGGAAGTAGCGATATGAGGAGTAGCCGCCTCCAGCGTCTGCGACCTGGGCTGTTCCTGTCTTTGCCGCAACACTCATTTCAGGGATGGTGTGCACCCCGCCAGCAAGCGCGTGATCGACCACATGCACGAGCATGCGCGTGGTCTCTTCAACCGCTTCGGGCGAATACACACGCTCGCTTCCTCCCCACGAGAGCTCTTTGGTAACGCCATTCTCAAGTCGTATCGCTTTGACCAAGTGCGGCGTCACAAGCGATCCCTCGTTTGCAAGCGCGCCAAGCGCACGGATCATCTCAACGGGAGTCACCGCGATACCCTGACCGAAGGAAGCGGTCGCGTACTCAACATCGCGCGGACTGTCTTTGATGTTTTGTATATCACCTGAGATCTCGCTTGGAAGGTCAATGCCGGTCTCAGTTCCAAACCCGAGCTTTTCTATGTATGAGCGCATGCGCTCATGCCCGAGGCGTCCGGCGACATAGGAAGCACCGAGGTTAAGGGACTGGGAGAGCACTTCTTGAAGCGGAGTAACTCCACGAGCCTTCAAGTCATGGTTGCAGATCTTCTTGGTGTTCAAGGTGATGCAGCCCAGGTCGGTGTAGGTGGTGTCTGCATTCACAACGCCCGCATCAATGCCTGAAGCGACAGTAAGCGCCTTAACAATCGAACCAAACTCATGACGGTGCTCGACAAGCGGATTGCCAAAATGCTCGGGATCCCCGTTTGCAACGTCATTGGGGTCATAGGACGGCACGCTCTCAAGCGCGATGATCTCTCCGGTCTTAGGGTCCATGATGATGCCGCTCGTCTCAACACTCGCGTACCGGGCGCTCGCATCAAGCAGGATCTGTCGCAGCTTCTCTGCTACCACCGGTTCGATCGTCGTGATGAGATCCCCTTCTTTTGCATCGCGCGCATCTCCTGCAACGCTATCAAGGTTTGCGAAGAGTTCCGTGAAGAAGTTGCCGAAGAGTCCTTCGCTTCGCCTGGAGAGAACGTCTTCGTAGTAGCGCTCAAGACCGTAACGCCCTGCAAGCGAATCATCATTATCAAAGGCAACGAATCCGACTGACTGCGCAGACGAGTTTCCTGCCGGATAGCTTCGCCAGCGCTCGCGCTCAACGATGACCCCCGGCATTTCAGCGTCAGCTATAACTTTTCCTGCGTTCTCGGGAAGGCGAACCGCGACCGCTTCGTACGGATCTCCCTTTTTGCTTGCCGCAGAGAGAAACATATCTCGATCCACAGAGGCTTGCGCTGCGATAAATGAATACGTTTGTTCAGGATCTTCTATGCGATCAGGCGCAACGGCAAGCCGGAATCCGGTTGAAAGGCCTGCAGCAGAGATGAGCGTTCCGTCTTTGCGGGTGAAATAGATGGAGCCGCGATCATACAAAGCAGTTGAGGCGTTTGTGTACTGACGTTCCGCTTTTAGAGAAAACTCTTCACCATGCACGACCTGTATGAAATACAGCCGTACGATAAGCAAGAGTGCAAAGAGGATGAGTGCTGCCGAGAAGAAGCGGAGCTTGAGCCGGAGCGCTGCCCGCATATGCTAGCGAGACGCCCGGGTCACGGTTGGCGTGCCATCAAGCGCTACGTATTCAACTCGCTCCGGGAGGACCAAACCGATGCTTGCCGCATCAATCTCATTCAAGCTTGCGATTTGAGCGTAGTACTGCGTTTCGAGAGCGCCTACGCGGCTCTCAGCCTCGCGAACGGAAGCCGCAAGTTCCGTCTGGGACGCTGCAAACAAGACCGCCGTTGCCAGAAGGCCTAGGTATGCGGTAAGCGCGAGGGCGCAAGCCGCAGAGAGTGCTGGGATGAGTTTAGGCATAGGCATAGGTGGCAAAGTGAGTAAGTGAAGAGGTCCCGCCTTCTAAACGCTCGAAGATGCGGAGCTTAGCGGAACGAGCGCGAGGGTTCTGTGTTCGCTCAGTTATAGAAGGCTCAATTGGCTTCTTGGTGATGACGGTTCCAAAACCCCCGTGTGCCCCATCTCGGAACATTGTTTTGACGACTCGGTCCTCAAGACTATGGAACGTGATGACAGCAATGCGTCCGCCAACCGAAAGGCGCTTCATCGCGCTTTGGAGCCCTTCGCGAAGCGCGCCGAGTTCATCATTTACGTACATGCGAAGCGCTTGGAATGTTTTGGTTGCCGGATGGATGCGGCGACCGTGATACCACTCTGGTGTGCTTGCAATGACTGCGTCAGCGAGTGCCGTTGTCGTAAGGATGCGTTCCTTGGAACGGATGCGCACGATGCCGCGTGCGATTTGGCGTGCGAAGCGTTCTTCGCCAAGCGAGTGGAGAATATCGGAGAGCGTTTCCTCAGTGGCTGAGTTAACGACATCTGCCGCGGTTTTCCCCATTTCAGGAGTTCCGTAGGTCATGAGAAGCGGTTCCTCAACGCGAAATGAAAACCCACGACCGGACGTGAGGTGATACGAGCTCCAGCCCAGATCAAAGAGCGCTCCTGAAATTGTCTCCACCTGAAGCTCATCTAATATCCGATCAAGGTCACGGAAGTTCCCGAGCACTACTTCAGCGCGCACTCCCTCGCTTGTGCCTGCGATCTCTTTCCCTCGTTCAACTGCCTCAGGATCCGCATCAATGCCGATCAGGAGCCCCTCGTGTTCAAGCTTCTGTAGCAATGCGCCGTAGTGCCCTGCCCCGCCAATAGTGGCGTCGACAATGATGTCGCCAGGAACGACGTTCAGCCCTTCGACTGCTTCCTTCAAAAAGACGCTTTCGTGTACGGAAGTCATATTAGATGGAAAGCTTCTCAGCGAACTGATCAGCATCGCGCTCGATCGACGCGGTGTACGAAGTCCAAGCGCTCTCATCCCAAATCTCAACACGATCAGACACGCCGGCGATCACACTCTTCTCTTTCAAGTTTGCAAAGGAGCGAAGATAGTCTGGAACCAAGACGCGTCCTGCAGAATCAACGTCAGCTTCAGCAGCTCCTGCGAGCATGAGGCGTGCAAGGCCGCGGCCGGCGCTTCCGCCAGTTGAATGACCTGCTATCTTTGCTGCTTCTTTCTTCCAAGAGGCTTTCGGGTATACAAAAAGACACTTATCGAGTCCGCGCGTCACAATGACGGAGTTACCGAGTTCCTTCCGGAACTTAGCCGGAAGTGAGATGCGATTTTTCGCGTCAAACGTGTGTCGGTACTCTCCTATGAACATGAAAATAATGTGAGGGGGTGAAGTGAGGCCGTGGAAACACCCGCCGAAACCTTCCACTCACAAGCGTTCCACCATGACTTGGAACGGTATTGGAGTTTAAAAAACAAACTGTGGGTGGAAGGTCTCGACGGGCGTTTGGGGATGATCTGTCTTAAAGTGATTATCCCTAATCCCACTTCATCCCACTAGTAAGCAAGTATATGACACTCTCTCCCACTTCCCTCTTTTAAGCCTGTGGATAAGGGAAGAAACGTTCGTTGACAGCCATATACAAGGCCGATAGGATGGTTCCTACATGACTCAAGCGATGTCCCAGGTCCTACGTATTGTGATTCGTACCCTACTTACCAAGGTCGGGGTTTCGCTTGAGCTTTCTCCAATACGCATCTAAAAGGACAAAGAGAACACTGAAGCGAGCCCCCGACCGGGGGCTCGCTTGCGTTTAGGCCGCAGGTTGTACCTTACAGACAAAAGACGTGCCTATCGTCTTTCAAACCCTACAAGGGGAATAATAATGACGGTCTATGTAGCCCGTTCCACTGACCCGCTCTGCGTTCTGGCGCTTGAGCACTTGGCCTCTCTTGGCGCAGCAACGCGTGTTCTTGAGGACGACGAGCCGGTATCTGAGGATGCCATCTCGATTTTCCCGACAAGCGGAGCTATGCCAAGTAAGTTTTTCCGACTCGTGACGCCACACAACACGCGTCTGGGCATTGAGATTCCAGCATGGGCTGCATCAGCTTCGCAGCACGTCGCTCTCAAGGCCTCCCGCACAGGGGAAGAACCGAACTTCAAGGCCGCCCTTTGTGACATGCACGCGCATCTCACGGGGTGGACACCGCCTCCTACCGATAAAGCGAAAAAAGCTCCGCGCGAGCGGAGAAATCGGACGAGAGTCGGTCGGTGGATCGAATACGACTAAGTCAGCCATTCCGTATTGGAATGCAGGCGGTCCCACTTTGTTGGGGCCGCTTTCTTATGCAAACAAGGGGAAGCGCTTCGTAAGCGCGTCTATCTGAGAGGAGGTTCCAAACACCAATACACCAAGCAGCTCAACATCTGCAAACTGCATAAGAGCGGTCTTCTCTGCGATCTTGCGATCGTTCGTGGTCTCAAGCATCTCCCGCGTGAATGCTCCTACCTGGAGACCTTCGGCTTTCGCCGCTAATAGAAGCGCGTGCAAATCGCTTCCCTCCTCCGTCTGTTTGAGGACAATGGCGTGCTGCATGTTAAGCGGAATACGTTCGCCGTCAGCAGTTGCGATCGAGTCTTGTGTGAGTAGTGGTCGACCTTCGCGTATACCAAGCTCAGCAGAAAGATGTGCGACTGTGTTTAGCACCTGCCACGGTTCGAGTCCCGTCTTGTTCACAACGGCAACGGCGACCTTCTTTTCCTTTGATGCTTTGCCTCCTCCCTCCTTGGGGCGCATGAGCGGGAAAATTTGCGCCTCTCGTACTGATACTCCTTCAAGGAAACTGAAGAGTCGCTCAGAAAGACCGAACCCGAATGCCGGCGGCATACCGTACTCAAGCGCCTCCACATACGAGGAGTCATTCATCTGCGCCTCCTCATCCCCCTGATCTCGAAGCGATTGCTGGTGCGCGAAGCGGTCAGCCTGATCGACAGGGTCATTCAGTTCGCTAAATCCTTTGCCCATCTCTGATCCTCCGAAGATGACCTGGAAGCGCTCGACGACCTTCGGATTGTTCGGATCTTTCTTAGCGAGCGGCTCCATATATGCCGGAACGCCGATCAGGAATCCAGGACCAACTAAGCTCTTTCGTATCTGCTTCCACAGGAGATCGATTCCTCGCTCAAGGTTGAATTCTTTAGGGTCAAACTGGATGTTCTCTTTCATGAGAGTCGCCCGGACCTCATCAACTGTTGCTTCCAGAGGATGGAGGTCAAACTCCTTCTGTATGAGCGAACCATAGTCGTACTCCTTCCAGGGGCTTGCAAAATCAACCTCTACGCCCCTAATGGTGAACCGCTCGGTGCCATACACCGCCCTCGCGATCGTGCGGTAGAGATCGGTAATCATCTCCATTCCCTTGCGGTAGTCGCTAAAGGCCTCATAAAACTCAAGCTGCGTGTAGTCTTGCAGGTGCTCCGCGGACATTCCCTCATTACGAAAAATGCGGCCGATCTCAAACACTTTCGGTAGACCGGCGACCATAAGGCGCTTCTGCCAGAGCTCGCCTGCTGAGATGCGAAGATACACATCGATATCAAGCGCATTGTGATGCGTCACAAACGGTCGAGCGTCTGCTCCTCCCGTCGTCGTTTCAAGAACGGGAGTCTCTACTTCGATATAACCCTTCTCAAGCAGATAGGAGCGAATGGTATTCCAAAAGAGAGACCTGCGGCGTATGCGCTCTGCAAGATCTGTTGAGAGCAGGATGTCGAGATAGCGCTTGCGGTAGCGCTCATCCTCATCTTTGATGCCGTACCACTGATCAGGGACCGGACGAAGCGCCTTAGCAGACATACGCCACTCAGACACGAGAAGAGACTTCGTTCCTCGCTCGGTCGTAAACGCAGTACCAGAGACTTCGATGATGTCGCCAAGATCAACAAAGTCGACAAACGCGTCGTAGTGTTTCTGATCAATCGCATCCTTTTTAAGGGACGCCTGGACTTTTTCCGTCCCATCAAACAAATCAACGAACATAAGTCCGCCGTGCCCGCGCATGGACATGATGCGTCCGGCAAGCGTTGCTTGTGCACCTGTCTTTTCAAGCTCAGCGTGTACCCCAAGAAAACCCCGGCCATCGTGGGTGCGAAGGCTCGTGGCAGGATACGGATCGATCCCCTGCTCTTGCATGCGGGAGATCTTCTTTAGTCGTTCGGCTCGCACCTCTTCTAGTAGCGCCATGTGCTTCCTAGTATACCCGGTCTAAACCCGCCGAGGCAGGGCTTATGCCACCTTCTGTACCGTATAGGTCTGCTTGCCGTTCGGGGTCTCAAATGTGAATACGTCCCCTTTCTTCTTGCCCATGAGAGCCGCTCCAAGCGGAGAGACGTGGGAGAGCTTACGGTCGCGCATGTCAGCTTCTTCGCTGCCGACAATCTTGTATTCGTGAGCGTCATCGTTCCCTTCCTTCTTAATGGTGACTGACGAACCGAAACCAACGACGTCCTTTTTCTTGCCGTCAGTGATAATCGTTGCTCTCTTCACCAGGTCCTCGAGCTTGCGGATGCGCTCTTCGGTCGCTGCCTGTAACTCTCGTGCCTCCTGGTATTCGGCGTTCTCAGACAAATCACCTAATGAACGGGCGTATTCGAGGTTCTTAGCAATTTCTGAGCGGCGAACAGTTTTCAAATGATCAAGCTCTTTTGCCATCTCGTCGAACTTCTCTTGGCTCACAACAGTATCCTGGTCGCTCATGAAAGGGTTTTATGAATGTGGGCTTATTGTACGCAGACGCACACGTACGTCAAATAGCGGCAACGGGCGCAAGGCCAAAATATTCGGGTGCCGTCTGTCGAAGTTCAGACAGGACTTGGTACATGACGTAGATACCGCCAACGGCATTCGTGTTTGGCCCGCGCTCCATCACAACGGCGTACGCGTATTTAGGATCGTCATACGGGAAGAAACCAACAGCCCAGGAGTTATAGAACTCGTTATTGGCTCCGATCTGCGCCGTTCCGGTTTTCCCTGCAGCCTGCACGTACGACAGAGGATTCAATCCGACCGACGTTCCTTCGGTTACGCCCAGGCGCATGCCTTCGCGTGCAATCTGAAGACCTTCCTGGTTGATAGCGATGGTTTCGCCGCGAATCATCGAGTCTTTAATGATACTCGTTTGCAGCAGCTTCCCATTGTTTGCAACCGCAGCGATCGCACGAACGGCTTCAAGCACTGTGATCTGCATTGCGTACTGCCCGATTGCCGTGTGATACGTGTTTCCAATGCGCCACGGCTCGTCATAGGTTTCTTCCTTCCAGGCGGGAGTTGGCACGAAGCCCTCTGCTTCGTTTCCAATCTCAATACCTGTTGGCGACGTAAGACCGAATGCTTTGTACCAGTACGCGAGTCGCTCGATCCCTAATCCGGGCTGGCCGCCAAACCCTCCGCCAACAGTATAGAAATAGACGTCTGAGGAATACGCGACTGCGCTTCGCATGTTCATCGCACCGAGCGCTTTCCAATCGCGGAAGATAGTGGGGTTTGAGGGATCATACACGTTTGGCACTGAGATCTGCCCCGTGGAGACGATGATCTTCTCGGGAGAAATGATGCCGTCGTTAAAGACGCCAGCAGCGATCATGGGCTTTACGATCGAGCCTGGCGTGTAAAGACCCGCAACTGGACGATTCAAATACGGCTCTCGAGGGTCGCTCAGATACGACTGAATGGTCTCAGAGGGAGAGCCGGTGGAAAGAACGTTTGAGTCAGGCTCAGGATACGAGACAAGCGCATGCAGTTCTCCGGTACGAACATCCATAAGCACCCCTGCCCCGCCACGAAATGGAATGCGGTCAGCAAGCTCAGAGATAGCGTCGTAAAACGCTTGCTGGGCTCGTGCGTCAAGCGAAAGCGCCACCGTGTCCCCATCTTTGACTGGAATCACGCTTCCCTCAGATACGATATTTCCAAGCGCGTCCTCCTCGACCAAATGCTTACCGTTTACGCCAGCAAGAACAGCATTAAATGTCTTCTCAGCGCCCGACACACCCGTAATCTCCGTCTCATAGTAATTGCCGGAGCTATCTTTCTTAGGGTACGACACATAGCCGAGTACCGTTCCAAAGCCCGGAGCTTTGTACACGCGAAGCGGGAATCCTTCTTCAACCGCTTCGTTTGACGCGAGGACGACACCATTTCGATCGGTTATCGCGCCGCGCGCAGCGAACATGATCTCTGGACGAAGCCGGTTGCGCTCGCTCTGAGCGGCATAGGCGTCTCCTTTATAGATCTCAAGCACGCCCGCCTGAACAAACAGAATTAAAAAGAGAACGAGTACTGTGACCGAGAGACTGATGTGCGTAAACCGCGAAAGAGGCCGGACGATCTGCCCTTCAAGGCGGTCCTGGTCGAAGTCGGGCAGGTTTGATGAATCAAGAAATATCTCATCGGGCGCAAGTTCATACTCGCGCTTTCGGTGTCGTTTGCCTCTTCCAAATATCTTCACGACCCTATGATACGCGTTTTTACGAAACGGCGCACGAGAATGCCAAGCAAGGTCAATACAGCTCCCGTTAGGATCCCCACGGGAAGCCACGAGGCGCCTGACGTGTAGTAGAGGGCATCAACCAGAAGGCCGATCATGATGCCTACCGGCGGGAGCAGCAGAGACGCTACGAGCGCCAAGATAAGAGTTGCGGGGTATGGAAAGAGAAAGGGAGAAAGGAATGCTGCCGCGATCAAGATGATGCGGATCATAGCGGGTCTGCAATACGAACCCAGGTAAGCATGAAGGGATTGACTGACGGGCGGATCGAAAGCGTAGCGTGGGGCGCTGAAGCGCTTGTCTTTACGCGGGCCACCGTACCAACGGGAACCGCGCCGGGTCCTGGAAGATACACGACGGCCCCTTCAACGACTCCTGCGTCACTTGCCACCGTTGCGCTCCAGAGCCCGCCTCCCTGCCCTTCAAGCGTGATAGGAATACGCTCTTCACCCACCCATCCCTCAGTCGTTCGTCCGGAAGCTGAATAGAGCGCGACGCGCGAACGCGACTGCGAGATATTCCCAACGGTACCGATTGGAATCTCTCCTGGTGCATACACCAGTGACCCCTCGGTTACGCCTTCCTTGGTTCCCGCACCAACGACTAGAACGTCATAGGGAGCAAGCGGCGGACGAGCAAGCACTCCAGCTAATACTCCCGATGCGTCAAAGGGAGCAACGTCGGCAAGACGCGCAGCAAGCATCTCGTTTTCTCGTAGCAGCACTTCGTTTTCTATGCGGAGCGTATCGCGCTCTTGCATAACGGCTGCTGCCCCTTCAGGAAACGCAAGCGTTGCCGTTGCGGCAGATCCCATACGCCAGAGGGGGTCGCCAAGCGCGGCGAGTGCCCCTGGAAATACGAAACGAAGAATGAGAAGGAGGAGTACGAAAAAACCAATAGCGCCAACCGCAAGTCCGCCCTTGAATTTAGGCCTTCGGGAGAATGACGTCTTCATAGAGGAACATGCCGTGCCATGGGCGCGGGTCTTCGGTTATGATGCCGGTCCCGCGAACCACGGCGGTAAGCGGATCGGTTGCAACAAACACGGGAACGCCAAGCATTTTAGAGAGAAGCGTTGGAAGCCCTCGAAGCAACGCTCCCCCGCCAAAGACGGTTACGCCGCGTTCAAGAACGTCCGAGAGAAGCTCGGGAGGCGTTGATTCGATTACTTCCTTCATCGCTTCCATGATCTGATCAAGGGAAGGCTGCAAGGCTTCGCGCACATGGGTGTCCGTCAGGATAATTTCTCGCGGAAGCCCGGTTGCAAGGTCGCGACCACGAACCGTGCGCTCAAGTGGAGTATCAAGCGGGAGCACGGCGCCGATAGCGATCTTCACGTCCTCGGCAGTACGCTCGCCAATGGCAAGCTGGAACTCGCTGCGGACAAACTCGATAATGTCGTTGTTGAAGCGATCCCCGGCGACATGCGAGCTTTTTGATGCGACGGTTCCCCCAAGCGAGAGCACCGCGATGTCGATTGTGCCGCCACCAATATCAAGCACCATGGTTCCGACAGGGTCATGCACCGGGAGCTTCGCGCCGATTGCGCCAGCAACCGGTTCCTCGATGATGAACACTTCACGTGCGCCGGCTGCCATGGCAGCGTCTCGCACCGCACGACTCTCGACGTTTGTGACACCTGTCGGAACACCAATCACAACGCGAGGACCCAAGATGCGTGTGCGGTCTCCCTGCGCTTTGCGGATGAGGTACGCAAGCAACTCCTCAGTCACTTCGAAGTCTGAGATAACGCCGTTTGAAAGCGGACGAACTGCGCGAATGTGCGGAGGCGTCTTCCCGAGCATCGCTTTCGCTTCCTTCCCGATTGCTACCACCTGCCCGGTCTTATCGTTCACTGCAACGACTGATGGCTCATTCAAGACAACCCCCTTTCCTCGAACATAGACGAGGGTGTTCGCCGTTCCAAGATCGATACCAATATCGGTCGAGAACAGGGAGTTTTTGGAAATGCGCTTTGCCATATTAGAAGGCTAGAAGCTCGTCACGTGAGACTTTCTTGGTCTCGCCCGTCTTTCGGTTCACGAGCTCAAGCTGCCCGCTTGCTTTGGTTTCTTTTCCGACGTTCACTCGGTACGGGATGCCGATCAAGTCTGAGTCTGCAAACTTCTCTCCAGCGCGAGCATCGCGATCGTCATAGAGAACGGTTGATCCTTTCTTCTGAAGATCAGCGTAGAGCGCGTCTGCAAACGCTACCGACTCAGCATCGTCTGGAAGCAGCGAAAGGAGATGGAAACGGAACGGAGCGACTGATTCTGGCCAGACGATTCCCTTATCGTCAGCAAGCAGCTCGACAATCGTACCCATGAGGCGTCCGAGGCCAATCCCGTATGCGCCATAAACTACCGGCTTCACGGTGCCATCTTCGTCAGTAAACGTAACGCCAAGTTCCTTGGTATAGCGGGTTCCGTACTTAAAGATATTTCCTACTTCAATGGACTTCGCTTCCTTCAGATTCTCCCGTTTCACGCCAAGACCGGCGAGGATTTCGTCTTGCATTACCTCGTCGTTTACCGCAATGCCCTTCTCTTCATCTATATAAATCACGTCTTCGCCAGCATCACAGATGGTCTGGAATTCATGGCTGAACTTGCTGAACATGCCGCCTGAAGCAAACGTTACGTAGGTTTTATCGCCGATTCCAGCCCGGTCATACACCCGCTTATAGGCTTCAACTGCTTTCTCATAGAATGCATCCAGCTCCTCTTCGCTCTTATTAAAGGAATACATATCCTTCATAAGGAACTCGCGCCCGCGCATAATGCCTGACTTTGCGCGAAGCTCGTTACGGAACTTAGTCTGGAACTGGTAGGTGTAGCGTGGAAGATCTCGATACGAAGCAATATGCTCGCGAATCATGCGTGCCATCGGTTCTTCGTGGGTGCATCCAAGACCAAGCTCGTTTCCGTTCTTAAGCTTTGTCTTAAACCACACATCTACTTTTTCATCATCCCAGCGATCAGTCGCCTTCCACAGTTCTGGATCTTGAAGCGCTGAGAGCGATACTTCCTGTCCACCGATACTATTCATCTCTTCCCGGATGATGGTGCGGATGTTATCGAGAACTCGAAGGCCAAGCGGCAAGTAGTCATACACTCCCGCCATCTCCTTATGCACAAAGCCTGCGCGAATGAGGAGCTGCGCGTTTTTGGCTACCTCATCTGAGGGCGCCTCGCGCCTCGTTTTTGTGAAAAGCTCCGATTGCCGCATAGTCGCTCTAGTATAAGCCGGCAGCTACTTTGCCGCAAAACGAGCTTTAGGCGAGCCTGGCGCCTAGACCCACTTCTTGGTCAGGCACGGCCAATACGACCGACCCGTCGTCTCGATAGAATCCGGTCGTCAATACCTCAGAGACGAACGGTCCGATGCTTCGGGGCGGAAAGTTAGTGACGCACACTACAAGCTTTCCGATGAGCTCGGCAGGAGTATAAAGGTCCGTTATCTGCGCGCTTGATGACTTCACGCCGAAATCTCCAAAATCTATGCGCAGCTTGTATGCGGGTTTGCGAGCTTCGGGGAATTCTTCTGCCTCGATGATCTTTCCAACACGCAATTCTATCTGTTCGAAGTCTTCGATAGTCGCCATACCTTTCCTACAGGAGTTTCAAGATATCGCTTGCGGTAATTACAACCATAAGAAGGATAAGGAGCGCGAACCCGATGCCGTTCACAGCACCAGCTACTTTCGCAGAAATGGGACGGCGAGTTATCGCTTCGATCAACACAAAGAGAAGCCGTCCACCATCAAGCGCTGGAATAGGTATGAGATTGATGAGCGCGAGGTTGATTGAAATGACCGCGGTCAAGGAAAGAAGCGCGAGGAGCCCGCTTGCAGAAGCATCCCCCACTGCTCCGGCAATGCCGATGGGTCCTGCAACTTGTGATAGATCAGCAGTAAACGTGAAGATGCTTCCGAAGAAATGGATGAGTCCCTCGCCTATAGCAAGCGTTGCTGTCGTTGTGACTTTTGCGCCTTCTATCGGAGCTTCAAGCAGGGGGACGGGCGTGCTGGTCACCGTTGCGACCCCGACGCCAAGCGCCGCGCGTGAAGGATCTTCGGCTATGGTTCCCACTTCCGGACGAGCTGAAAGAATGAGCGTTTCTCCATCTCGAAGAATGGTGAGCCCGAGACCTTGTTCTCCTCCCTGCGCGATAAACGCAGTAAAAGATTCGGCGGTAGCCCCTTCAAATAGCGTGTCTCCCGCCTGGGCGCCCACCACCTCATCTCCCGCCTGTAGGCCGGCGCGCTCTGCAGGAGATCCGGCAATGACGCGTGAAATAACGATCTGAGAATCAGCGACTTGGAGTGCTTCTTCGGCTGAAATGGTACGAGGCATGCCGCCTGCAAGCGTTATGGAAAGCAATACCCACGCAAATACCAGGTTCATCGCAATACCTGCAACAAGCACAAGTGCCTGCTGCCACTTGGGCTTTGCGGCAAAAGAATCTGCAGAGGGAGCTGCGCCCGGTTCTCCGTCTTCGCCAAAGATCTTCACGAATCCGCCAAACGGAAGCCAGTTCAGCGTGTAGTCGGTGCCGCCCTTGCGATAAAAGGTCATCGCGCGGGGCGGATATCCGATCCCGAACTCATCAACGCGCATCTTGAACACCTTTGCAGCGATAAGGTGGCCGAACTCGTGCACCA
This sequence comes from uncultured Candidatus Saccharibacteria bacterium, assembly GCA_964593365.1. Lineage (GTDB taxonomy): Bacteria > Patescibacteriota > Minisyncoccia > Phycocordibacterales > Phycocordibacteraceae > C7867-001. The sequence goes on from CAZQGQ010000002.1 coordinate 72,984, forward strand.
CAATGAGTGCGACGAGGACTACTATAAAAAGAATGATGCTCATGAGGCAGTGCTACTGAGAGATCTCTTCCTCCTTCTTGGTGAGCAGCGTATCAAGTGATTTCATCGCTTCATCGATCAGCTTCTGCACGTCATCTTTCAGGCGCTTCAGATCGTCTTCGCCCATGCCTCCCTCCTTCTCTTCTGCTTCCAATACTTTGATTGCATCTCCTCGATGTCCTCGCAAGGTAACGCGCGCATGCTCGAGCTTCTCGTTTGCAAGCTTCTTGAGCATGGTGCGGCGTTCGGCGGTGAGTTCAGGGAAGATCACGCGAAGACCCGAATCATCTGCCATCGCAGAGACGCCAAGGTCAGCCTCGGTGATCGCCTTCTCTATTGCCTTCGATACTTCCTTGTCCCAAGGAATGATGCGGATCGTGCGAGCGTCTTCAACTGAAATGGAAGCTAGCTCCTGGAGGGACATGCGGTTGCCGTACGCTTCGGCTCGGACAGAAGAAAGGAGCGTCGGGGTTGCGCGCCCGGTACGGATGCCGGAAAACTCCCGAGTAAGCCATTCCTCGGTTTCCTTGATGTGGTTCTTGAGCTTAGAAAAGTCGTATGCCATTACCCTCAGTTTACACTATCGTCTGACCGGGGTCGTCCCCGTCGGCGTCGTTTCCGAGACCGCTGCTCCTGCGGCACAGGCGGTGGCTGAACTTGCTTTTTTTCCCGAGCGACTCGCACGAAGTCAAAGAAGAACTCGTTTTTATTAAGATCAACGTTGCGTAGCTTTAGAACAAGCGTCTTTCCTGCGACCACTTCATTCCACGCCTTGTCGCTCATTGAAGGGATTTCCTCTCGACGCAGCTCGTACGACTTAACGCTCGGACGCGTTAAGAGAGTGATATAGAGAGCGTTCTCACCTCGGCTTACGATGCGTGCCTGCACAATCTTCTCTGTATATTTCTCTCCGACCCGTTGGTATGGATTAACGAAAGGAATCGCCCGGGTCTTAACAAGGCGCTCAAATATGAACTCGGGAGTCGCGGCCGATGCCGATGCGCCGATATGAATAATCATCTTTTGTCCTCCCTCTCGTAATCGTGTGGTCAGAGCTTCCCGCGTACTCTTATCAAGAGGCGTTCCGTCTTTTGTGCGTAGTGAGGTGAGCGGAAGAGGATAGGATTCGAGGAGCTGTTTCTTCCCGTAATGCATCTTGACGTACACCATCCCGGTTGCCTGATCATACGCGTCTACGTGGGCAGCGATCGGCGAAGTAGGAGAAAGTGTCTGTAACTGTTTTAGGCCTCGTTCGTTCATGAGAGCCGCGATGTCGACAGTGCCAGTAACGCGCCGAAGCGTCGGGTCAATTGACCCTACCGTAAAGACGATCCGTTTCCCCCCTTCGTTCTTGGGGCTTCGAAGCAGCGCCCAGTTCTCCGCAGAAAGCTTCTCACCGGAACTGCTGCGAATGTCGTTCCTACTCATTCGCTGCGAGAAGCGGGCCCCGCCTGGAAGGTCGAACTCGAACAGAGCCACTCTCTCTTCAACCCGTACTACCCGAACAGCAATCCGAGTATCAGCAGTATTGGCTCCTAGCTTCTTCTCAAGAAGCGAAAGCGAGAGGAACGAATTCATGTCTCGTTCAGAGCGCATGATCTGCCGCTCGCGGACGTTTGCGATACCGGCTACCTCTTTCAGCTCATTCAGCGTTGCTTCGTTATCGACGGTTACCGCACGCTTGTAGAGCACGCTACTGAGCAGTCGGTGTGTTTTGATATCTGCATAGCGCCGTATGGGAGAGGTGTAATGGCCGTAGTGCCTCAGTGTTAGCCCAAAATGTATTTCCTTACCTCCAAGCCCCTCTTGCGTCTCGACAGCGTATCCAGCCTTTTCCATGGTCCTCACGAGCGTAGCTTCTTTGCGAATCTGCACGTCTTCACGCGGCTCAGCATCAATGCGAGCTCGTATCGCTTCCAAAATCTCGTGAGGCCTATAGGCGCCCTCCCCGTCCCAAATATCCTCGTACCCTATGCCCTTAAGCAGAGCGAGGATATTTCCTTTTTGTGGCGGTCGGTGAACACGCAGAAATGCGACCGCACCGGGCGCGGCCTGTAAAGTAGTTTTAGTCACTTCCTCGTTTGCCTTTATCATCATGTGCTCGATGAGCTTCATGCTCTCAAGCGGCTTTCCTTGGCTTGCTTGAACCGGCTCTCCTTTCGCATTCAATTCAAACTCAATGTCTCCTCCTACGGTGGTCAGCATAACGAAGCCGTCTTTTTCCATCAGCTTCTCGAAGTGTTTGGAAAACGACTGTAACGCTACGAGTTCCTCATGCCACTCGGCATTCTTATCTTTCAGGTCTTTCTGCGCCTGCTGATAGGTAGAGCGGCGCTTTGAGTTCATGACCGTTCGTACATGGTGTACTTCAGGCTCTGGAGGCTCTTCAGGATTTTCCCAGGTAGCTCGAGGCGGATAGATAAGGTATGTCGTGAACGCAAGGCGGTCCTCCCCTTCCACAAGACTGCACAGGAGGTTCGCTAGCACTTCAGGGAAAAGCGGTAGTGTTTTCGGCAAGTACTGCGTTGCCTGCCTGAACTGCGCAATAAGATCGAGTGGAGAACCGGAAGGTATAAGCGCTGTCGGGTCTGCAATATGTACCCCAACCTCGATGCGTCCGTCCGGAAGCTCCCGATACGAAAGCGCGTCATCGAAATCCTTGGCTTGCTTGGGATCAATGGTAAATGTCCGGATGTCACGAATGTCGAGTCGGTTGGATCCGTGTACATACTTGTCCAAGGAGTCGACAAGAGGATCTGAACCAAGCTCCCACTCCTGCAGACAGCGGACGACAAGCTCGTCCGTTGAGACTTTTCCTGATTTCAAGTCACGCGCCAGGTCTTCGAGGAACCTTATCTGTTCGTGAAGCTTCTCTGCCGTAAGGCTCTCAAGACGTCCTTTCAGTATCGGGAAGCGGTGAGGATCAAGATATTCAGCGTACGCCTTTATGTCTTCGTCATTTAGCTGTTCGACACGCTTGGCGCCGTTTGGCGTTCTAAGCGCAATTGCTTCTGCTTCAATGACAGCATTGCCTGCCTCTCCGATTACTCGTGAAAGCTTCCATTCTTCCTCTTGTATATTTGGTTCGCGAGCAAGGATTACTTTCAAGCCGCGGACGCTTGAGCCGACATCAAGTGCAGTAAGTGGGAGCACAAGAGGCTGGCGAGTGAGGATAAAGCTATCAGGGTACGCAACAAGAGCTGGGCCCCGATTCGTTTGTTCGAGGCGAACTGTTGCAACAACCTTATGAGGATAGCGTTCAACGATGCGAACGACTTCCGCGCTTTCACCATCCGGTGACATGTGGACGTCTACAACATCTCGCGCAAGAGCGCCGTTGGTAATGACGGGAATTTCTCTGTCGTTGTCGAGGAGGACGAGCTCGCTATCCGTTGCGCCCCTAAAAAGAATCGCGCGGGTTGTTATTAAGGATTCCTTCTGCTCTTGCTTCCGCTTCGGCCTCACTGCCTTCCCTGTCACTTCTTTCATGAGCGCAGCGAGTTCCTTCTCTTCCGCACCTTCAGGAAGTGATGGCTCACCGGAGCTTTCCGGCTCTCCGAGATAGCGCTCAAGCGCCTCGTCGTCCGCAAGGCTTGACTGTCGTGCTACAGCCTTAGAGTCCAAGACGCCTGGCTCCTCTGTTAGGACTTCTGCTTTCTGTACAGGAGGCGCGGACTTCACTGGTTGTTCCTTATCTATTACCATCCCGACATATACCGGCGTTCCTCCTCCTACGAAACGGTGCCATGAAAATGTAAGTGTTTCTCCAGCAGCGAAAGAACGCTTGGGAATCTCGATCACTAGCGGATGTTCCTTCCCTTTTTCATGGACACGGAGCTTGATGGTCTGTGCTTCTACGTCTTCGCCCACGAGCGGATGCTCGCTCTCGGGAACGATAGTGACCTCCATCCGCTTTAGCGGTTGGCGCTCGAGGTTAGGAATAAAGCCGTTTTGGCTCATAGGTGTTATGCGAATGTAAGCACGCTATCGTGGATGTCCTCAATGATAGGACCGATAACGTCACGTGCTTGCGGCACATGCGCTTCGATGAAGGCGCTTATCTTCTCTTCATCCCCCTCAGCAAGCACTTCTTCAAACTCGGCAAGCCGTTCACTAGGGAGCGCATCAATGACCGCGAGCGATATCGTCTCAAGCATGGTCATCTCCAGCGAGTCAGCCGTATCGCTTGAAGCGAGCGGTATTCCAAGGAACATGGGAGTTGCGTTTGTCATGGTTTATTTCGTATCGAACGGTCCCTCATACGGCTGGGGGCCATTTTGCGTATCGAGCAGCACCTGCGGATTCCCCGTTGGGGTATTCAAAACGATCTCGACTTTTTGCTTACCATCAACCGTCACTATGGTGATAACAAAGGAGCTTTGCTCTTGCGGATTTACATAAGGAAGAAGCGCAGACTCGCCTTCGTCATTTAAAAGATTCAACTGACGAGCGAGCACGTCAGCCTGCTCGTCGAGTGTTGCTGGCAAAGGAATTTCAAGCTGACTAAACAGTGACTGCAGATTCGCTTGCCCCATGCGTGGAAGCAGGCGCTTAAAGGCATGTATCGCTCCCTCCCCTTCTTGAACCAGTTCCGGAGTGAGCGTGTGCACATTGTCCCGGCTACGGAGATTCTCCTCGGTTGAGAGTCCTTCGTTATCCCATTGCTGCTGCCCTGCACTTGATTGGCCTACGTTTGGACGGGCCGTGTCTTCAGTAGGTTCAGGTTCTCGATCTGGATTAGTTGCGTAATCAACTGCAGCTGCTGTTCCAACGGCAACGAATGCAAACGCGAGCGCTCGGAGTTTGCCTGGCACCAACTTACGAAGCGCTTCCTTTGTCCGCTTCCACGCTTCCTGGCGTTCACTTCCAAGAAGCGATGCTTTGATTTCATTCAAGCGCTCTCGCTCTCTTCGCGCAAAGTTATCGATCAGGATTGCCTGGTGCTCTGGATCGATATTGCGACGCTCGGAATAAGCAGCAAGATCGCTCGCGAGTGTATCGCGTGCAACGTTGTATTGATTTCGCATCCAGGTAGCGAGCTTCTCTGCCTGTGGGTCCCGCGTCTTCCAGTATTGGTAATACGCAGTGAAGTACGCTTTGCGCGCTGAGAGCACCTGATCTATGCGGACTGGGGAGAAAACCCCTTCTATCTCTGTAAAAGGCGACTCAGCAAGCTTCTGCTTGAGTACGTATTCAGGCTCACCCGGTTCAGGCTCTCGTATCCAAGCTCCCGCCATCTCAACAGTTGCCATAGGTTGTTGTTAGAAAGTGTAGCATTCGCCTTGTGGATGCGCGCGAATGGGTGAGGAATAACCTCAGTAAGTACCTATATATTATACCACCGAAACTAGTCTTTTGTCAATCTTTTGGGAGCTGCAATCAGGAGATGCTCAAGAATGGGTTTCAAGGGAGCCGAGCGCTCATGGAGTATTGGAACGAAAGCATTTAAGTCTTGCAAGAATGCAATAGAATCATCCGTTCGTTTTGTTTCGTACGTCGCTCTCACCAGTTCTTGTACAAATGAAAGCGCTTCGATGCGCGCAGCCTGCTTCTCTTCTGGTTCGTTCTTCTTTGCGCGAGCGAGTATCTTCTCGATAATTTTCTCGCGCCCTACCTGCGTCGCATTCAGGAACTCCTCCCCCTTAAGCGGGGCCTCACTCCCCTCTTCAGGGAGTGCAAGCAGTCGCGAGCGAAGTGTCGTGATGATCGCACCTTCTGACGGAACAACGAGTATGAGATAGGTTCCTAGAGGAGGTTCTTCAAAGGTTTTCAAAAGAGCGTTCTGCGCTTCGTGAAAAAGGCGCTTGGCACCAATGACGATGAGCTTCTTATCGCCTCGAAGCGGCATCCGATTCGCACTATCGATAATGGCTCGAGCATCATCGACCGAAAACAAGTCATATCGAAACGTAATGACGTCCGGATTCCCTACAGGATCCAGTGAAAGCTCGCTTGCAGCGAATGCGTGCGCTTTGGCTATTCCCTCTTCGCCGTCTCCCGCAATGAAATAGGCATGGTGTGCCATTGTTATTTTTTGGAAAGAATACTCTTCTTGTAGGTATCAAGGTGCTTGAGGGCAATGCCGGTTCCTCGCGCAACGCAGAAATAGGCTTCCTGCGCGAGTCGCGCACGAACGCCTGTGCGCCTAAACACAAGTTCCGGCATGTTGCGAAGCTGCGAGGTACCGCCGGTCAAGATGATGCCGTTATCAATAATGTCTGACGCAAGCTCGGGAGGAGTTTCCTGAAGCACCTTGCGAACCGCATTCATCATGTCGCGGAGCTCGCGGTTAGTTGCCTGCACGATCTCGTTTGATTTCAGTTCGATGGTGCGCGGAAGACCAGACACCATGTCTCGTCCTTTGACCGGCATCGAAAGCTCTTCGCTCATGGGAACTGCCGAGCCGATAGTTATCTTTACTTCTTCTGCAGTCTTATCACCTATTGAAAGATTGAACTGCTTTTTGACGTGGTCGATGATAGCCCGATCAAGCGCGTTTCCAGCCACCTTGACCGAAGTTGAAGCGACGATGCCGCCAAGGGAGATCACGGCGACGTCGATGGTGCCTCCTCCCATATCAGCGACCATCCGTCCTGACGGCTCATGAATCGGGATACCAGCACCAATGGCAGCGAGGATTGGCTCCTTAACGACAAAGGCATCAGCCGCACCTGCCTTCATCGCAGCTTCGATCACTGCGCGCTTTTCAGTTGACGTCACGCCTGCGGGAACGGAAACGAGAACGGTTGGCTTGAACACATTCCACTTGCCAAGCGCCTTGCGGAAAAAATAACGGAGCATCGCTTCGGTGACGCGGTAATCGGCGATCACGCCGTCTTTCATAGGGCGATACGCAGTAATGGAATCAGGAGTGCGGCCGATCATTTTCTTAGCCTCGACTCCGATAGCGACTACCTTGTTGTTTTCTGTTGAGACGGCGACCACTGACGGCTCGTTGAGGACGATACCCTTCCCCGGCAGAAAGACCAGCACATTGGTCGTACCAAGGTCGATACCGAGTTTGGGAGAGAAAAATGCCATAACGTCCCTGCATGATACCGCGAGAGGCGGAAAGCCTCAAAATGTATAAAAGAAAGGTATTTCTTGAAAAGCTTCCCTTGCGCTACAATTCGGCAAATGAACGCTGAATCGAGCTTTGTTATTAACGGCGGGAAGAAGCTCTCCGGCACTATACGCACGAACCGCTCCAAAAACGGGGCGGTCGCTCTCCTTGCCGCTTCCCTCCTTAATAAAGGAACAACGACGCTTCGTAATGTCCCGAAGATCGAAGAAGTGAATCGGCTTATCGAAGTGCTCCGTTCGATCGACGTTGCAGTTGAATGGAAGGATCATGATGTGGTCATTACTCCGCCAGAAACGCTCTCGCTTGATAACCTAGACCGAAAGGCCGCAGAGCGAACCAGAAGCATCCTCATGTTCATCGGGCCGCTTCTCCATCACTTCGAATCGTTCTATCTTCCTCAGTCTGGCGGCTGCACCTTGGGCCTTCGAAGCGTACGCCCGCATCTCTGGGCGCTTGAGCGCTTCGGCGTCTCGATCGAAGCCCTTTCTGATCGCTTCAATATTTCTCGCGGGGAGCTTAAGGCGACCGAGATCGTCTTGTACGAATCAAGCGACACGGCAACCATCAACACGCTCCTCGTTGCTGCCGGCATCCCGGACCGCACGATCATTAAGTACGCCTCCGCCAACTACCAGGTGCAGGAAGTATGCGGCTACCTGCAAAGCTTGGGCGTTGCCGTCCACGGCATAGGCACTACGACCCTTACCGTGCTCGGAAAGACCGATATCCGCACCGATGTCGACTACTCAGTTGCCGAAGACCCTACAGACGCCATGTTCTTCATCGCCGCAGCAGCAGCGACAAAATCGAAGCTCCGAATCGAGCGCGTGCCTATTGATTTCCTTGAAGTCGAGCTTGCGGTGCTTGAAAAGATGGGACTTGCCTTCTCCATCACGCCAGCGCCAACGTCAGAGAACGGCATCACGCGACTCGTTGACCTTGAGATTCTTCCGTCTGAACTCTCTGCCTTTCCAGAAAAGATTCACGCGCGTCCATACCCTGGACTTAATATCGACAACCTTCCCTTCTTCGCAGTCATCGCGGCCGTCGCAAATGGCACGACGATGATCCATGACTGGGTGTACGAGAAACGCGCCATCTACTACACCGAGCTTGATCGGCTTGGCGGGGAGACACTCCTTCTTGATCCGCACCGCATCCAGATCACCGGTCCCCGACACCTTCGAGGAGCCGAGGTGACCGCCCCGCCGGCGCTCCGCCCTGCCACCATCCTTCTTATCGGCATGCTTGCCGCAGAGGGCCGTTCTGTCCTTAAAAACGTCTATACCATCCACCGCGGCTACGAGAACCTGGCTGAGCGCCTGAAGAGCATAGGGGCCGACGTCGAGGCCAGTTAGCCCCTTCAGCTCTTTTTTGGTAGGCTAGACCCTAAGCACCCCATGAAAAAAGTCGTCTCACTTCTCAAAACACATTGGTTTTTCTTTAGCTTTCTTGGGCTCATTGCGCTCATTGCAATCCTCTACACCGTTGGGCTTCGCGTTGGTCCAGGTCCTTCCATCGTTCGCGTTGGTACACTTCTCATCTCTGACGTTCCCGAGCAGACAGAGGTGTATGTAGATGACACGCGCCGAGCGGCAGTGGTTGGCGGAGTCGCGCGCATCGCACTTTCTCCAGGTCCTCATACCGTCATCATTGCAGCGCCAGAAGCTCAGCCATGGAGCGAGCTCGTGTTGATCGAATCTGGCGAATCGTTTGAAGTCTCTCCCATCCTTGCACCAACAAGCATCCACGGAGAAAAGCTCGCGGGCGCTGATGCAGAAGCAGCACGCAAGGCAATCCTCGCCTACAAGCTTCCACTGAAAGCAGGACCCCTTTCTCTTGCAAGCGGCTGCGCTCTTGTCTATACCGCCCAGAACCGAATCGTTGCGGAAGCGACAACGACCGAGACCTGCACGACACCTCCTGACTACCTCTGCATTGGCGAAGGGTGCGCAACGACCGTTATCTTCCCGCCAACAGGCACACTCCGCTCCGTCTCCCCGCTTCCTGGCCGAGACGATGCCCTTCTGGTGTCTTCCGGGAACATGGTCTACGTGCTCGAGCTTGATCCCCGAGACCCGCGCTTCTTTGCTCCTCTCTATAAAGGAATCGCTCCGATTGGCATTCCAGGTACAGACGGCAAGATACTCGTTCAAGACGGCAAACTCTTCTATCAGCTCTCTCTATGAAGCACATCGGTGACCTCGTTTCGCGCATCACTAATGAGAAGACGCGCAAAACAGAGCGAGGCGAACTGATGCGCTATTTCATCACGCGCTTGAACGCGTCGCGCGCTAAGGACGGACTTCCCCTCCTTTCGATGGCGCGTCTTGGACGGATTCTCCAGGGTATCCCGACCAAAGATTTGTATTACCTCCAAAGCGTCTGCAATCAGTCCAAACATTTTAGTAAGAAGTTCTGGTGGGAGATCGATCCGAAGAAGCACGTCACAGAAAATCCTTTTTAGTTCTTGACCTTCCATGCGCGAAAGGTATGCTCTTGCATAAGTCAGGGATCGTTTCGCAGCCTCCCTGGCCCAACCGGTGCGGGGCGGCCTACGTGATTTCGCCGCCTCGCACCCCCCTTGTTCCCGGAATACTGTTTTAGCGATGTTGAGCGGCGTGCCTCGCACGCATGTTTATTGCTCCGTCGCGCCCTTCGTCCTCTCCCGCTGGCTCAGGCTACGAGGATGAAGGAAGAGCTGGCCGGTTGCTTACTTCAAGCGCCGGCCAGTTTTCTGTTATAGTCTTGCCATGTCTATCGTCCAGGAAGGAGACCCAGTACTCCGCGAGATCGCTAAACCCTTTTCCAAGGAGGAGTTTGGCTCCAAAGAGCTCACGTCACTCATCAAAAAGATGACCGATTTGCTCGATGTCGAGCAAAACGACTATTCAGTCGGGGTAGCGCTTGCCGCTCCCCAGATCGGGGTTTCGAAGCGCCTGTTCGTTGTCCGCTATGACCGCACTAATCGCAAGACACGAACAGCAGGCTCAGCGCCTGACCTAGGCGTATTCATAAACCCGAAGATCATCCGCAGTTCACGCAAGCGCGTCATCATGGACGAAGGCTGCCTTTCGGTCCGCGACCTCTATGGATATGTGCCTCGTTTTGAGCGCGCCACCGTAGAGGCGTATGACGAATCTGGGAAGAAGTTCACGAGAGGTGCTGGAGGGCTCCTTGCACAAATCTTCCAGCACGAGATAGATCACCTAGACGGCATTCTGTTTATTGACCAGGCAACTGATTGCTGGCGACATGGTCCCCCTTCCGATGAACAGTAACTCATTCATTTACTTTGGAACGCCCTATGTGGCGAGCGATACGCTTTCCGTACTGATCGAACGCGGGTTTGTGCCTCTAGCAGTAGTAACTTCGCCTGACGCGCGCCAAGGCCGCGGCCTCTCGTATGCGCCTTCGTCAACTAAGGTAGTAGCAGAGGAAAACAAGATTCCCGTCTTAACGCCGGAGCGGCTTGATAGCGAAGTGCTTGAACAGATCCGCTCCTATGGAGCTTCCTATGCGATCGTGGTTGCTTACGGAAAGATACTTCCTCGCGCGATTATCGAATCCTTCCCGCTTGGAGTGCTCAACATCCATTATTCCCTTCTCCCAAAGTATCGAGGTGCTTCCCCTGTCGAGTCAGCGCTTCTCAATAACGAGACGGTCACCGGTGTCTCGATACAGAAAATGGTGTATGAGCTTGATGCAGGAGATCTGATTGCAATGAAGGAAGTGGCGATCGAGCCTACTGAGACTACTCGGGAACTTCGCCCGAGACTTGTCCAGATCGGAGCAGAACTCCTTGCAGATACCCTTCCCGCTTTTCTAGAAGGTACGCTTCCAGCTACCCCTCAAGACGCTGGTGAGGCCACGACCTGCGGACGCATTGAGAAGTCTGAAGGCGAGCTTTCCTTGCAGGACGACCCTCAGAAGAATTGGAATAAGTACCGAGCGTATGCAGAGTCTCCTGGGACCTACTTTTTCATGGAAAAAAACGGCAAGAAACTACGGGTGAAGATAAAGACCGCGACGTTTACGAACGGGATGTTTACTCCTGAGCGTATCGTTCCTGAAGGAAAGAAAGAGACGGGATATAAAGAATTCTCTGAAGGCGCTTAGGTGTCGATATCGAAGATCTTTCTCGGCGAGCGGTGTCCTGAGATAAGCTTGATCTTCGTAATCGGGATACGAAACTCCCAGGCAAGGAGCGAGCGGACGCGATCATTTGCCTGGTTTCGCGCGGCCGGTTCTTTGACCGAAATGGAATAGGTCTTTTCATCAGTCTGGATGAGAGACTCTTTCTTGGCGGAGGGCTGTACCTGGACGCGTACGTACATGGCTTGGGCGCGAAGTATACCATTTGCCCATTCGACGAATTCGGCTAGAATGCCCATACGCCCTTCGTTGGGCGCGTTACATTCCGCGGTAGCTCAGTGGTAGAGCGGTCGACTGTTAATCGATTGGTCGTAGGTTCGAATCCTACCCGCGGAGCAGATAGCATTACACGGTATTTCTTGGAATACTGTAAGTATGAAAACGAAAGCTAAACTACACATGGTTGCAGGTGTATTTCTTGTCGGAGTACTTATATTCCTTGGAGTCACCTGGTGGGTAAACGGTCGTGACGATACATGGCTCTACGCAGTTTGTGGGTTAATCGTTCTGACATCCTTTATTCCACTGTTGCCTAAGAAAGACGAAAAGAAGTAGTGTTACTTATTCCTCTTCTTCATCTCCACCACGGACTTCTTGATGATCTGCTTGAGAACTTTCATATCCACATCTTCTAGCTTGTTGATATACAGACATCCTACGCTCGTTTTGTGCTTACCTAACTTCTTCAGAAGCGTCTTTTGATCAGCAAATCCTGACATGACGTAGAGCGTCAGGTTCTGCTTGCGTGGAGAAAATCCAGTAAGAGGCCAGTACCCTTCCTGCGCGCTTTTGGTCGACTTGTAGTGATAGGAGCCGAACCCAATGATGCTTGCACCCCACATCTTAGGCTTTTCTTTAGTCACTTCCTTAAAGAGTTTTAGGAGAGCAGTAGCATCCTTCCTCTTCTGAGGGTTAGGCACTGTTTGAATAAAAGCCGTGACGCTCGCCTTGGTAAGTTGTGTCTTCAGTTCTGCCATACGTATATCTTATAACAAAAGACTTGGTTACTTAGCACGCTTTTCGTGTTGAATATGCTCAACGCCAAGTCCTCTTTCTTGGAGCGAGGGGGTAAGCATAGTAAGGCGGTGACAGGACCGATAGTCCCCTTCAGAACACATGACGCTTACCTTCTTTCCGCTCTTCACGAGCTGCACCACCTCGTCTATGGTTTCCTCGTACGCGGTGTTAACTCCCCTGCCTCCAAGGCTGGAGCCTCTTCCCAGATAGCTGATTCCCTTCTTGGGAAGTTTCTCACTAAGGCTACGTTCGTTAAACCACGGGCAAAAGCGAGAACGCGGGAAGGTGCGCACATCAACGAGTGTGTCTATTCCCTTCTCTTCAAGCTTCTGAAGAAATTCAGACAAAGACTTGTTGCTGTGCCCAATCGTATAGATAGTATCCATTCCTACGTTCTTGCTACGAGAGTAGCGAGGTCATCTAGCGTGTGGGCAACGGGCCAGCGACCGTCTCCTGGAAGAGAATCTCGCCGTATCTCTATCACGATGACCTCAGGACACCATCTGGCCACGGATTCAAGCTGAAACCGCGCGTCATCCACAAAGACAAATGGGGCGGCTTCCTTGTCCTCGGTAAGCCTTCGTATCGTAGGCCCTTTTCTCCTGCTGGTGTACACAACGTTCTGCACAGGAAGATCAGTGAGGGCGCTTATAACTTTCGCGCGGATGAACATCTCTACTCCATAGGTAACAATGGTGCAGTTGTGGTCTGCAAGAAATGCAGCGACTTCCGGATAGAGATACTTCTTCAAGTCTTGAGGAGAAAGGACGAACCTTCCGTGGCTGAGGAATGTACCAAGCGTGCGCATGAACCTTCGCTGCCGGGAATCGTTTTCCGAAGGGCTTCGAAGCTCTTGGATGGCTGCTCCAAGCTGCCGCCAGAGCTCAGTCAGTGTTGGACGCCGCGCTACGCTTTTCTTAAACGCAGGAGTATCAAATATCGTGCGGTCAAAGTCGAGAAAATATTTCATGCAGAGGCAGGGACAAGCACTTTAAATGCTTCCGGCACAAACTCAACGTCAAGCGTTGTCCCAGCGCTTATCATCTCCCCGTCCACGATGACCGGGATCTGTGTTTCCGAGGAGATCCGAACATGCTTTGTGGTTACGACCGCCACATTCTGTGCATCACGCCACTCGCCAAACGCCGCAGCGCTCGCTAGCTGGAGAAGCTCGCCTGCCCCAGGCGCATCGATTACTGCAGCCTCCAGTACCTGCCGATCATCTGCAAGCGTGTTTGAAATGAGAGGACAGATGACTGACACTGCCTCGGCGCTTCCCTCATGCAGCTCGTTAAAGCTGTAGTTCACTTTTGATGCAAATAAGTTTTCAAGTGCCTGCTTCCCTTCCTCAAGTGCAGTGGCAAGCTCTCCTTCTCGAAGCGCTTCGCGAGCCTTTGTCCAAAGTGCCGGAGCGCCAAAGATAGCCGCTATGAAGAATCGTTCTTTGCCGACTTTCCCTCCGGAAATAGTGCGCACGCTCGGCCGTTCAAAAGTCGTACGTACGATCTCTTCCCATCCCATATCGCCATAAAGTGCCTTTGGCAGGAGGTTCATAGTCCCTCCGGGAAGCGGGAGCAACACTGGTCCTTCCATCGTTGCGCCCTGCGCTGCGGTGCGGATAGTGCCGTCCCCGCCAAAGACGATGAGGACATCGAGGTCATGACTGAGTGCCTGCGCGAACGCGCCCTCTAGCTTCTCTGCTTCTACAGACCATATCTGTGCACCCACGACCCCTGCTTCGCTGATAATAGCTTCTAGCTTATCTTTGGTAGCGTCATTAGTGCCGCCGCTCGTCGTATTAATAATCGCTCCCACTGCAAGTGAACGTGTCTGGATTGGGTCTTGGAGCATGGAAGGATTAGATAGACTGATGCCGCATCATGAGGCATCTTACATGAAGGTTTCCTTAATATGCAGGACCCGCATGAGCTATTTGCTGGATTGCGTAGTAGAGTATCAGGATACCAGCTACGCAATTTATATGGCCGCAAACAGTCATGGAGTGAGTCCGAAGAAGATACGAACCCGTCCGCATAAGACGGCTAAGCGCCTTGCAATCAAGGCAGCGCGCTTGGCAGCACAGGGAAAGAAAACTGCAAAGAAACGCTAGCAACAGGAAAGAAATCGAAAAACGGCGGGCCCTAGGGTCCGCCGTTCAGTCGTTAGTATGGGGTTGTTATTTGGTGCTTGGTTCAGTTGAAGCGATAGCGGCCGCCAAAATAGACGGCGTCCACCACCTGGTCCGGGTCGGTGTCCGGGATCGGAGCAGGAACAGCGTTTCCGTTGTTCCCGAGCGAGGTGATCACTCGCCCGAAGTCAGTGTGCCGATAGCTCAAGTCGAAGGCCCACTGATCAGTAGCGTTGTATTCGATGCCCGCGCCGTACGTTGGCGCGGTATCGTCGAGGGTGGCATACCGCTCGTAGCCGAAGTCGCCGCCGTTCAACGAACAGTGGCTGCCTGGCGAGACCGGAAATGCGACGGCGCGTCTGACGCACGTTTGGGAGATTTCAGCCTCCCGCTGCGTCAGGCCGGCCGTCACATAGGGCATGAAGCGCCCCAATGACCACCCAGCAACGACTTCACCGGTGAGCAGGCTCCGAAGCCATGCACACTGATCGATGAAGTTTCCATCGTCTTCACAAGCCGACAACTGTCCGGCGGCGTAGCTTACGCGAACGCCGAGAACAAAGTTGTTGTCGAACTGGTGGTTGTAGCCCACAGTAATACCGGCGAACGCCCCGCTAAGATCGGGGTCAGGCTTTCCACCGGTGTAGGTGATCGGCGCCGACACGCCGACCATATCCGCTCCAACATAAGGTCCTTGATGGCTTTCGACATCTTGGGCCCACGCAGGCGCTGAAGCCGTCATCATGATGGCCGCAACTGCAACTGAACCGAAAATTGCACTTTTCATAGAACTGCTCCCCTCGCTAGGTCATTTCTGACCCTGGGTAGACGAAATCCACGCCCCCATGGCGTGGTCCGTTTACATAACTTACGTGTTTTTTAGCCCCGAGTCAAAAATTGAGCTTGTAGGTACAAGGTTATTGTCCCTGCCAGGCTACCCGGTAAATCGCACCTGAGCGGTCATCTGATACGAAGACCACGCCTCCGGGCTCTGCAAGAAGCCCTACCGGGCGTCCAAGGACGCTATCTTCGTCTCCGCCTTCAGGCAGAAAACCAGACATGAAGTCTATGGGCGTGGTTGAGACCGGCATGCCGTTTGGCGCAAGGTCAAAGCGCACGACGCTGTAGCCGGTCGGAGTGCTGCGGTTCCAAGAACCGTGATACGCGATAAGAGCGTCATGCCACATGTCTTCCGGCCATCCTTCCTCAGGCACGAAAGCGATTCCCAAAGCTGCTGAGTGCGCCTGGAGCGCTAGGTGCGGAGAAATCTTTCCTGTGCAGGGGTTTTGGATGTACTGCCGCTTATCGAAGTCGGTGTCGTGAACATTATTTCCGTAGCAGATAGGCCAGCCATAGTCATTCCCCTTCCGGATGATATTCACTTCGTCAGGAGGAATATTGTCCCCGAGGAGATCACGAGCATTGTCAGTGGCCCAGATCTCTCCCGTGACTGGATGGAGCGCGAGGAATACCGCATTACGAAGTCCTGTCGCATACACTTCTGAATCTCCGGTTGTGAGGTCTATGGCAGTTATCGTTGCGCGAAGCGGATTGGTTTCGTTACAGACGTTGCAAGAGGAGCCGATCGAAACGAGCAATGTGTTGCTGTCAGGATGCATGAGGAAGGTCCTGGTGAAGTGCCCGGATCCCGCTGGAGTAGTGAGCAGCGTCTCGTCATAGGTTGCAGTACGAGCCGCTGGGTCATAGCTGTAACGCTTCACCGCGCCCTCCTCGCCTACGTAGAGGAAGCAACTTCCCCCCTCATCACAGTCAAACAAGATGCCGTGCGGTTTGTTTAGGTTTTCAAGTATCGTGATGACCTCATCAGCCTCTGCGTCATTATTCTCGTCAGGAAGCGCGACGATCTTTCCTGAGTTAAGGAGCGAAGCAACAAGAACGCCATTAGGGTCTCGAGTGAGGACACGGACCCCGGGAGTATCTCTCGAGTAAATGGTTGCTATGAATCCTTCAGGAACGGGAAAAGGTGCGACAGGTCCTGCCGGAAGCGGTGGGGGCGGGTCTGTCTTCGTTACGGCCTTGATCAACCAGCTTGGCGGCGTTTTCTTCACATAATCATAGGCGGCGTATCCGCCAAGAAGCACGCAGAAGATGACGAGCAGGACGAGAGCAGTTTTGGGACGCATCATTTATGCATGATACGTTGATTTATCATGAAGGACAGATGAATGAAAATTGGAGCTGTGGAAAGTAAACCTGTGTATATAGGGTATATTTTATTTATCTATGGCATTTGATGGACAGAAACAACCAGGCCTTGAAGGTCCTAAGTGGCGCACTTGGGCAGAAGGAGCAAAGCAAATGCAGGAGTTGCGTCCTCTCTTTGAGAAAGCATATACGGAGATAGAAAACCGAAAGCAAATGAAGATGGCGGAAATCGCTGCTCGCTTCCATGTAACCGAAGAAGATGGTCTTGAGGAAAAAATGCTCAAAGAAGCAAAACAAAAGCTTCAGGAGATACAACGAACCCTTCCCTTCAAGACAGGTGACAAAGCTACCTTTACTAACCTTCGTAGAGAGGCAGAAACGATATTTGCGAAGCTTGGCGTCCCCATGTGGGTGCACGTCGACGAGACAGGCAATCTGGTGTCTGTGTTTGGGAAGGCCGAATCAACGTTTGCTGACGAACTTGACACACCTCTTACGCAGGATTCTGACGAGCAGCTTGCGCAGCGAGAGGCGGCATTCGAAAAGACTGAGACTGAACGAAAAGCGTTTGAGAAAGCTGCTACCACCTTCCTTACTCGCTACAAGAGCATGTGGGCGGGAGAAGGTTATCTTGGCATAAGCGTGGACGAAGCGCGCAAGGAGTTCTCTACCGCTCTCCATTCGTACGCGGTAGCGTGGCGAGATGCGATGGGAACTAAAGACGTATATGACATGGCCGCTTTTTATCAACGAACACTTCTCCCCGTTCTTGAGGAACAGAAAAGAATCCAAGAAAGCGATTCGGTGCTCATAGACGCACCTAAACGCCGAACAAAGCTGTGGCAATCCGTACTTCGTTTCTCAGTGTTCTTGCTTACCTTTGGGACAGCAACTGCCTACGCCCCAAACGCAGGCGTGCAAGGCGCTACTACAGCCTCTTCAAGTGAGAACGGTATGGCCTTGCCCTATGACCCCTACCAACCATCGCTTGAGGGCGTGGATACACTGATTGAGGAATTGCTAAACGAGGACGGTACTCTTCCTGGCATCCCTGAACTACCTCCTCAAAGCTTGGGAAGCGACGAAGGTCTTGAGCCTGCGGACGCACCCAATATGCCTCAAGAACCGTAGGCTAGGGTGAACACTTCTCGCAGGAGCAGCCTTTCGGCTTGATGTAATCGTTCCAGTATTCCTTGCCGTAATCGTAGGAAAACTCTTCTCCTTCCTTGATTTTGCGCCGTGCCATCACAAAGACGCGCTTATTGCGTATCTCAATCTCGCTGTTAGGCCGGCAGGAGTGGTTTATGTAGCGCGCGGTATTAGAGCGCATGGTTCCGTCTATGGTCTTTCGCTTGTTCACCTCGAACAGATACTTACTTCGGCTCGTATACACCTCCTCGCTTGAGATGGTGCGTCCCTTGTATTCGATGATGCAAGCGCCTTTCGGTATCTCTTCCCCGGCAAAAAGCCCAAGCCCTGCATGTGAGCGCTTCACGACCACCTTAAATCCCCCTGGGACAAACTTCCCTTTCCGTTTAGTGCGCGGCATACAGCTAATCGAGCTTCTTCCAAAGATCCGAATCTTCGCCTCCGTCTATCTTGAAGATCGCTACGCCCTTGAGGCCAAGGGACTGCGCAAGGTCGATCTTGTCTTCGATCGCCTCTGCATCGCTCCACCAGACGAGATTGAACTTCACTTCCTGTCCCGTCTTGTTTGCCTGCGCAAGCGCGCGTGCAGCGACTTCGTTGCCGCTTGCCGTTCCCTTGGGAGCTGAGACAGAAGAGAGGAGACGCGTTCCGGAGTCGTCAGGGATATACGAGAAGGACAATTCTCCCGCGGAGTTCCGGCTTGGCGTTACATCATATTCATCAGCCGTATCAAGCGCGTACTCAGGATTCACAGACCAGAGCATGCGGTAGCCCTTGTACCAGTCTGGGGCAACCGTTACTTCTACTTCGCGTCCGTACGTCCCAACGCCAAGCACGATCTTGTCCTTGCTGATTGTTTGCGCTGTGAAGTTCACGACTTTGCGCACCCACTCAATGTCAGCGAGGGGCATATAGGGTGAGCCCTTTCGTGCGTCGTTAAGCTTCAAGTCAGCTCGCTGCTGGTCGTAGGTCATGAGGTTCACACGGTCGCAGTACTTGTTGATCTCGACGTAGTCGTTTGCGTACTCAATGACAGGCGGGATAACACGGTAGAGGGAATCCGGAGGCGTTCGCGCTTCGGTGGTGCAGACAAGCATCTTGCTGCCTAGCGCCGCATCGAGTTCCTTAAGGAACAGGGAGTAGTAGATCTTTGTGGCTGCCGACTTCCCTTCGTAGTCTATATCGACTCCGTCATACTTTCCTTTCTTGACCAGGTCAGCGATCCGCTTCACGTGATCGGCACGAAGTTTCGAATCCGAAAGAATCTTCTGGATGTTTACGGTATCGCTCCACATGACGGTAGGAACGACGAGCACCTTCTTTTTCTTGGCGTCCTTCAGAAGTTTGGACCAGCTGCTTTTTGTGAGTCCCGCAAGATCCTTGAGGGTGCCGTCTGGCTGCACGCCAATGGCAAACGGGTGGATCATGTCCAGGTCCTTCAAGTTCTTTTGCGCATCCTTGGTTCCCTTTGAGCCGCTCCAATACGGAATCCAGCCGGAAACTTCGATATCAGCAGCGCGCGCGGAAGGAGCGCCTCCGAGAACGAGAGCAAGAACGAAAACAAGACTAAGTGATCGAGCAATGAGAGTCATAGTGTTTCTAGTATAAATAAAATATCGAGTCCGCGCCACTTTTGACGCTTGGGGGCGAGAGCGTATCATTTATGAATGCTTCCAGCGTTCAAGAAACTCTCAACCCCTAAGAAAATCCAAGACTTTCTGGACACCCTTCCCATAAACTACGAGAAGCAGGGTGAGACTTGCATGAGCCCTTCACATGTCCTCAAAGCAAAGAAGGCGCACTGCCTCGAAGGAGCACTGCTTGCAGCTGCCGCGCTCTGGGCGTACGGGGAAAGGCCGCTCCTCATGAACCTCAAGTCTGCCAACGGGGACGACGATCACGCAGTTGCCCTGTATCGCATTAATGGCTACTGGGGTGCCATCTCAAAGACCAACCATTCATCTCTTCGCTTCCGGGATCCCATATACAAAACCGTCCGCGAGCTCGCTCTCTCCTATTTCCATGAATACTTTGTAAACAAGACAGGTGCTAAGACTTTGCGTGCGTATTCAGATCCCTTACGTCTCACCCAGTTTGGAAAAGACTGGGTGACAAGTGAGAAGAATCTCTGGGCCATAGCCCACGCCCTTCGAGATGCTAAGCACCATGCACTCGTACCTGCTACCAATAAAAGGCATATACGAGCTGCAGATAAGATCGAGCGGCGCGCTGGAACGATCATTGAGTGGAAAAAGAGCGATCCGCGCACCTAAAAGTGCCTCGTGCTACCATGGGGCATCGTATGAAGCGGAACACCCAACTAGCAGCCGCCCTAGGAGTACTCATCGTCATATTGTTTGGGGTTATCTCCTATCTCTACTACCAAAAGACTGTGGCGCTTACCGATACCCGCATTGCCCTTGAAGAGGCAACGACGACATCCGCAATGCTTCAGGAGAAGCTTCGGACAGAAGAAGCGGAAAGTGACGTTCTTGCGGACGCGCTTCAGGCCGAGAAAGATCGGAACGATGCGTTTGAAGGAAAGATCAGCGAGATCAGCGGCACTGTGGGCAAGCTCGATAAGCTCTCGAAGATGGATCCTGAGCTTTTGCAGAAATACTCTAAGGTCTACTTCCTCAACGAGAACTATGCTCCTTCGGCCCTGGCTACGGTAGATGTTGGCTACCGGTTTAACGAAGAGAAGCTTGAGGAGGTGCATGCACAGATGCTCCCGTTTCTCACTGAGCTTCTTGAGGATGCAAAAGATGACGACGTTGAGCTTCTCGTCGCCTCTTCCTACCGGTCCTTCGGGCGGCAAGGGGGCCTTAAGGCAAGCTATACGGTCCGGTACGGCTCAGGGGCAAACGCTTTCTCCGCCGAGCAAGGATACTCAGAGCACCAGCTCGGGACAGCCATCGATTTCACTACTAAAGACGTGGGAGGCAATTTCGTAGGGTTTGATGACAGCGAAGCATTTGAATGGCTCACGCATAACGCATATAAATATGGGTTCATACTTTCCTACCCTGAAGGAAACGCGTACTACCAGTACGAACCGTGGCACTGGCGCTTTGTTGGAGAAGATCTTGCCCGAGACCTGCGGAATGACGATAAGAATTTTTACGACCTGGACCAGCGAGAGATTGATCCGTACCTGATTGATTTCTTTGATTAAATGATCAAGGGCGCCGGAGACATGAAGTTCTCCGACGCCCTCTTCTTCGTTAAAGGTGGAACTAGTGCTTGCCTGCTGCCTAGCGACCGCCCATGGGCTTACCTTTACGGATACCCTTGGTGATCGGCTTTTCTGGCATCAGACTTCGCACCGGACGGCGTTTCTCCCGACGTTTTTTAACGTGGTTTACCGCTTTGGCTTGGATCTGCTTTCGATCCGCTCTTAGACGCTTGGCCAAGAGAATTCTCCCCTAACTGCAGGCGAACGCTACGCCCATTTGGACGATACTAGCGGCATAGACGCTTGCGGTCAACACGATATATACAGCGTATACAAACTCTGGGCGCCGACATGAGAGTCGACGCCCAGTTTTGATAAATCGAGAATGGGAACGAGGTCGTCAGCTGGTCGCTTGCTGGATGAACCCGTGGCTCATCTGGTAGCGAACGTTGCGCTTACGCTCCCTTCGCTCCCGACGATTCTTGCGAACCGTTGGAGAAGATTGCCGGTGCTTAATCCGTTTTTTCTTCGCGCTTTTCTTGATCATCACTACCCTCCCGATGAGGCGAGCAAGGCGGATACACGCCCATATATTGATTGTAGCTAAGGAGAGCTGCCGGTCAAAGGAGGGTAATGCAAAACCCGCAGCCACAAGGGCTGCGGGTTTTGGCTGTCTTTAAATCTAGCGAAGAGCGAAGGTGTCGTCTTCGACCAGGGCACGGAGGTCTTCCTGGGTCTCAGGAATGTCGCTTAGGGCTACCTTTCCGATGACACGGACCGAGACTCCGATGCAGACACCAAGGGCAAGGCTCGGGTTGGTCTGGATCCCGTGCACAGGGACGGTATCCGCCTGGTTCAAGAGGACGTCTACCTGCTGGCGCTTGCGGGAGTGCATGCTGTCCCCGATAACGCGGTAGCCGATCAAGTGCTCAACAGCCCCGAAGCGGCAGTTCTCAGAGTCCACTGACTCTCGGGTGATAGCGACGATGGTTCCGTACGGAAGGGTCCCGGCAAGGTCAACTGAGCGGGCAGCGATGACTTCCGGGTTTGAACGCGCTCCAGAGGCGGTCAGGTTCGGATTATGGTCGGTCTGCTCAGGTACGGCGTTATAAGACGTCAGCTTTACGAGCAGTTCCTCCTCGCCTGAGGCGCGGACAACGCTCGTCGGGGTAGCGACGGCAAGGGTGGTGGTTGCTACCTCGGCTGCTTCGGCAATAGGAGCCGAAACCTCCGGTGCGGGGGTTCCCGCGATAGCAAACAAGCCCACAAGGGCTATAGCGATTGCATGCATAAAGGAAAACCGGCTTTCGCCGGCGATGCATTGATACTAGCAAGGAGAGGCCATTTTGTCAATGCCTATGACATCATTCATACATATGTCAATAGTAGCACTCGCTGTAATACCCTTATTCTAGGCCGTTTGCTGACGACCTCAGGCCCTTAATGAGTATTCCACAGCCAAAAGCCCTGACAGGTATCCGCTTCACCTAATCTTCCGGGTCCACATGATACAAAAGACCCTAGTCCGGTGCTGCCGGAGCCGTCTTACCCGTCTAAAATAGACCAATGCCCTACCCTGGGAGGCCCCGCTGCGGCGGGGTTTTTCGTATATAAGGTTGTAGATTGCCTGAATTGTGCGTTATGGTACACAAACAGCACTCTTAGGCATATATGAGACTTTTCGGCATCACGGTCTCGTACCCCCGCACCAAACGCCACTGGCGATCGGGGGCCCTTCTCATGATCGCTTACATAGCGGCTACTCGCATTTCGAGCGCCCTATTTGCCGCCCCAGCGATCATCTTCCCCGCTTCAGGCATCGCCCTAGGCGGACTTTTTCTTGAAGGCCTTATCCTCTGGCCGTTTGTCTATTTCGCCTCCCTTATTGGCTACATCTTGAATGGGTCGACCTTGGTCACGATGGCGGTATTGCCAGTTGCTCACACCCTGCAGGCTGTCCTCGGGGCCTGGCTCTTGCGCAAGCTCAACGTTGATCCGATCTTCCATCGTCTTCGGGACATGTTTGCAGTGCTTGGCACAAGCCTTGTTCTTGCCATTTTTGTTCCCCTTGTTGGGATGTTTATCCTTGGCCCGTTGAACCAGCACTTCTACGGCATTGCCCCCTCAAGCGTCACGCTGATCTCGTGGTACACGGGCACCTTGTTCTCACTCCTCTTTTTTGCTCCGTTTGTGATGCGCTGGCTGTCAAAGCCCTACTTCAATCGGTCATGGTCCGAGATTCTTGAGATTGCAGCGGCCTTTGGCCTTCTCGCTCTTATCAGCGTGCCGCTCTTTTGGGATGGGGTCGTCGCCGTCTTGAATATCTCGCTCGTCTATTTCTTGCTGGTTCCCTTCTTCTGGATGGCTCTTCGCATGGGAACGCGCTTCCTGACGCTTGCGCTTGTCTTCCTTGCGGTCGTCGCGATCTCCGGAACCATGTACGGGATGGGGGCTCCAGGTGCAGAGGATCTTGGAATGCGGCTCTTTCAGGTGCAGATATTCCTAAACATCATCGCTCTCATCTTTTATGTCCTTGTATCCCTTCAAGACGAGCGAACCATGGCTCAGTCGCTTCTTATATCCCAAGTGCAAAACCTCCGTGGAGCTCTCGATCAGCTCGCGTCTCAAAACCGTGCAAAAACTGAATTCATCGCCATGCTTGCCCACGAGCTTCGCAATCCACTGGCTCCTATTGCAAGCGGGATAGATTTACTAAAAGCAAAGGTCTCAGGTGAAGACGCTGGGACGCTCGACGTCATGCATAGCCGTATGCAGACAGTGAAGCGCCTCCTTGATGATCTTCTGGAC
This sequence comes from uncultured Candidatus Saccharibacteria bacterium, assembly GCA_964593365.1. Taxonomy (GTDB): domain Bacteria; phylum Patescibacteriota; class Minisyncoccia; order Phycocordibacterales; family Phycocordibacteraceae; genus C7867-001. The sequence continues at coordinate 96,705 of CAZQGQ010000002.1, forward strand.
GTCTCGCGCATAACTGAGCAAAAGCTCTCGCTTCAAAAAGAAACTGTTGATCTCTCAGCGCTTGCCCGTCACGCCGCTCTCTCCGCAGATCATTACTTTAAAGAACGCGATCAAACGCTTCTACTTAACCTACCTGATACTCCAGTGCTTATTGAGGCTGACCCGGTGCGCATTGAGCAAGTGCTCACGAACTTGCTCACGAACGCTTCGAAGTTCTCGAACATGGGCGAGGAAGTCTCCCTTACCGTTCGGCAATCAGGCTCTATTGCAGAGGTGCTGGTCGTCGATCAGGGCGTTGGCATTGAGAAAGAAATGATCTCGCGCATCTTCGAACCATTCCTTCAAGTTGAGCTGGGACAACGCACCCGCCAGGGTCTTGGGATAGGACTTGCGCTGGTACGAAATCTCATTGAGATGCACGGAGGAACCGTAAAAGTGCGTAGCGAAGGGAAAGACAAAGGCAGCCAGTTCAGCGTTCTGCTGCCTTTGTCTACAGGAAAAGCGCCTGAAGCAAAAATCGTTATCCCCTCCCCTATTTCAGGGTCTGATAAAGCGCCGGGGGCCGGAAAGAAAGTCCTCGTCGTTGATGATAATGATGCTGCGGCCTGGGGTATTGGGAAACTGTTGGAAATCAAAGGGTATGAAATTGAGTACGCCTATGACGCCGAACAGGTTTTTGCACGGGTTGAGGAGTTCACGCCCGATGCCATTCTCCTCGACATCGGCCTCCCTGATCAAAGCGGGTATGACGTAGCGAAGACCCTACGAGCACAAGGATACGCAGGCACGCTTGTGGCCCTCACCGGCTATAGTGAGGATGACGATCTTGATCGCGCGAAGGAAGTGGGCTTTGACCACCATCTCGTGAAGCCTGTTGGAATTGCAGAGCTTCGCAAGGTGCTTCCTCGCAACTCCTAGGGTTACCAGGAGAGCTGGCCTCCGGTCTTGTACTCGGTAACGCGAGTCTCGAAGAAGTTCTTCTCCTTGTTGAGGTCTACGGCCTCGCTCATCCACGTGAACGGGTTGGCAACCTTAAACTGCTGAGGAAGCCCGACAGACTCGAGGCGACGATCTGCAATGTGCTCAATGTACTGCTTGAAGCCTGCAGCATTCATACCGAAGATACCGCGCGGGAACACTTCCGTCGCGAATGTGTATTCAAGGACAACTGCGCGCTTCACGAGATCAATGATGTGAGCCTGGAAATCAGGAGTCCAGAGTTCCGGCTGCTCCTCCTTGATTGAGTTGATCAAGTTGATACCGAAGTTAAGATGCTGCGACTCATCGCGCATGATGTACTGGATTTGTTCTGCAGAACCAGTGAGCTTGTTCTGGCGCTGGAAGCCGAACATAACCGCAAACGAGGAGTAGAAGAAGATGCCTTCAAGAATAAGCGAGAACACGCAGAGGTTCTCGAGGAACTTCTGATCGTTCTCGAACGTACCGGTCTTAAAGTCAGGCGCGAAGATTCCTTCGTTGAGCGCGAGCACCATGTTGTCTTTGTTGTAGATGGATTCCACCTGACGATACATGTTGAAGATTCTCGATTGGTCCATACCGAGTGACTCAACGATGTACTGATACGCGTGCGTGTGAATCGCTTCTTCGTATCCTTGGCGAAGAAGGTACATGCGGCACTCAGGCGACGTGATGTGCTTGTAGAGCGCGAGCACGACGTTGTTTGCCGCGATGGAGTCAGCGGTCGTGAAGAAACCAAGCACCGTTTCAAAGGCCTGGCGCTCGTCAGCAGAGAGAACATCCTTTGATTTCCACTGCTCAATGTCGCGTTGCATTGAAATCTCAGTTGGCAGCCAGTGGTTTGAGTTTCCGGCAAGGTACGCTTCCCATGCGAACGTGTGGCGCATCGGGTAAAGCTGCATCACATCGGCATCTTTTCCGTTTATGACGCGGCGTGCATTAACATCAACTGGCGTGGCTCCTTTGTTAATTGGCATGGTGGATTCCTGGTTAGTTACTAATTGAGCAGACAAGTGCTCGGCGTTGGTTGGACTCGTATTTTCTCGCGTATAACCGTACGGTGCAAGGTGTGGAGAGCGGATTAAGACACGTCCCTAAAAGCGGGAAAAGGAAAGCCTCTACTAAGACCGTCCTACGGCCTTGTTTCAACAAAAAAGCCCCTTTCGGGGCTTTTCGTTTCTAGCTCTCGCAGCTCTCGCACACCCCTGACTCCTCCCCTGCGGCCACTCTGGCAAGCTTCGCCTTCCACTCCTCAGGGCTAAAGCCCTCTGGCACTGACGGAGCTGCAACTTCAGCCACCGGCGCTGTTTCAATAGACGCCATTGCGGTCGAGACGATAGAGGCGCCACGGGTATGGGTTGCGCCGAACTCTGCGGTTGAGACCGTTGATTTCTCTACCTGGGACGCTCCAAGCGTACGGAGGTAATACGTGGTCTTGAGACCCATTTTCCAAGCGAGGAAGTACACGTCGGAAAGATCCTTGCCTGACGTACCGTTATAGAAGATGTTCAGGGACTGGGACTGGTCGATCCACTTGCCGCGCTCTGCTGCGGCCTTCACGAGCCAACGTCCATCGATTTCGAACACCTCCTTATACTTGGCACGAAGCTCAAGCGGGATCTCTTCGATCGTCTGGATGGAGCCGTCTGCGTACTTGATGCGGTTCAGCATGCCTGTGTTCCAAAGGCCGTTCTTCTTCAAGTCCTCGATGAGGTACTTGTTCACGACGACGAAGTCCCCTTCCTTGTTGCTCTTCACGTAGATGTTCTTGTAGATAGGTTCTACGCAAGGGATGCAGCCGACTAAGTTTGCCGTTGATGCGGTTGGCGCGATCGCCATCGTGTTTGAGTTACGCATGCCGTACTTGGCAACGTGCTCGCGCACTGGTGTCCAATCAAGTTTACCTTCGTACTGCAGATCGATCGCTTCACCGCGTTCTTTTGCAAGAAGCTCGATCGTGTCTTGCGGGAAGAGGTTGCGATCCCACTTGGATCCCTTGTAGGTCTCATATGCACCGCGCTCCTTAGCGAGTTCTGATGATCCGAGAATCGCGTAGTAGGAAACGATCTCCATAGAGTCAGATGCGAACTCGACTGCCTCATCAGAATCGAAGTTGATGCCGAGCATGTACAAGGCATCATGGTAGCCGCGAACGCCAAGCCCAACCGGACGATGTCGCATGTTCGAGCGACGAGCGTCTTCGGTCGGATAGTAGTTCAGGTCGATAACGTTATCGAGCATGCGCATGCCGGTTCGGATCACGCGGCCCATGAGTTCCTGATCGAGCTTTCCGTTTGCTACGAAACGCGCGAAGTTGATCGAGCCTAGGTTACATACCGCAGTCTCGTCAGCGCTCGTGTTCAGCGTAATCTCTGTGCAGAGGTTTGAGTTGTGCACGACGCCCACATGGTCTTGCGGCGAACGGACGTTCGACGGATCCTTCCAGGTGATCCACGGATGTCCCGTTTCAAAGAGCATTGCGAGCATCTTCTTCCAAAGATCTCCCGCTGGAATTCGCTTCCACAGCTTGATCTCACCGCGGTCTGCCATTGCTTCGTACTGTGCGTACTTATTTTCAAATGCTGCGCCATACAGGTCATGGAGATCAGGGACGTCAGATGGCGTGAACAAGGTCCAGTCTCCCCCGTCGCGAACGCGCTTCATGAATAGGTCTGGGATCCAGTTTGCCGTGTTGATGTCGTGGGTGCGGCGTCGCTCATCTCCCGTGTTCTTACGAAGCTCAAGGAAGTCCTCGATATCAAGGTGCCAGGTCTCAAGGTAGACGCAGCCTGCGCCTCGGCGCTTGCCGGAGCGGTTAATGGCGAGGTTGACGTCGTTAGCGATCTTTAGGAACGGCACGATGCCCTGAGAACCTACTCCTGTGCCCTTAATAAAGGTTCCTGTGGCTCGAACTGGGGTCCAGTCGGTTCCTGTGCCTCCTGACCACTTAAGGTACTGGGCATTGTCTGAGAAGGACTTGAAGATTGCCCCAAGATCGTCTGGGACGGTGTTGAGGAAGCAGTTTGAGAGCTGCGCCTTCAACGCTCCTGACTGGAAGAGGGTGCGGCCTCCAGGCGTGTAATAGAAGCCTGAGAGAACGTCGTAGAACTCAAGCACGCTTGCCTCTCGAGTCGCTTCAGACTCGTTCAAGGCGAGGCCCATGGCAATGCGCATCCAGAGCATCTGCGGAGTCTCAAGCTGCTTCTTGGTGTCCTTATCCTCCATGCAGTAACGAGACGAGAGAATCTCAAGACCCATGTACTCAAACAAGTGTTCGTTCTCAAGCTTCATCGCGCGAGCAAGCTTCTCAAGATCGTACTCACCCATTCGTGGGTCCAGCATCTCGTCTGCGATCATCTTGTGAATATTTCGCGCGAAGATCGTTGCGTGCGCGTCTTGGAGATTCTGATTCTTGAAGTCAACACCGAATACATCGCGGTACATCTTGTCGAGCAAGAGACGAGCAGCGAGTTTCGAGTACGCGATGTCGCGTTCGATCATCGAGCGCACCACCATGATGGTTGCGCGCATGATGTCATCGGTCGTGATGCCTTCGTAAAGCTCGTACTTCAATTGCGTGACGATCGAATCAACATCAATGAAGCCATCGACGCCGACTGCATCCTTTATGAAATTAACAAGCGTGGTGCGAACCTCCTCTTCTGAAAACGGCTCCGACTTTCCGGAGCGCGTGCGTACGTTCAGTGTCTGCTCTTCAATCTTCTCGAGTGTCTCCTGCTTCTTCTCTTCGCGAATCTTCGTGTGCTCAAAGCGATAGACGATGTAGTGCTTAGCGACGGAGTGGTAGCCACCGCGCATGAGGATCATTTCAACGCGATCCTGCACGTTTTCAACTGACGGAGTTGCTTCTGGAAAGGCTTTCTCGACTTCATCGACAACCGTAAAGGTCATTTCGCGAAGCGTGTCTTCGGTAACCGGCACATTCATCGCGAGAAACGCATTGCGTATCGCGTTGGTGATCTTCACTGCATCGAATTCGACGACTGAACCGTTCCTTTTTTTGATGTTTCTCATACCGTCATGGGGCTAGAGGTTTGATAATTCGGCCGAGGACGCAAGCGAGAAAAGTGACTCTTTGTGTCCGGCCAACTCCTTGCTTGGAGGCTCATGGTACCACGCACCGTTCTTCCAAAAACCCTGTGGACATCGCTCATCGACACGAAATTCACGCTCTTTCAAGAGCTCCTCTGAAAACGCTAATGATACGGGGCCTGTAGTAGCCCTTTGATGAAGCAATTAGCTTTTGAAGCCTGCGCCGCGGATGAAAAGCCAGAGCGTGACGGCAAAAAAGAGGATCGTGAGCCCAATAAGGACCGCAAAGCACAAGACGATGTTGATGTCTGAGAATCCGAGGAACCCATACCGGAAGGCATTCACCATATAAAGGATAGGGTTGAAGAGAGACAGGGTGCGAAACGGCTCAGGGAGCAAGGAGATCGAATAGAAGACGCCGCCAAGGTACGTAAGCGGAGTCAGCACGAACGTCGGCACGATTGAGATAGCATCGAAGGATTTAGCGAAGAAGCCGTTCACCAGGCCGGCAAACGAAAACAGGAACGAAGTGAGGAGTGCGGCCGCAAAGATGACCCACGTGTTCGTTATGGGTAGGTCCGTAAACAGGAGCGACGTAACGATAACCAAAAAGCCGACCAGGAATGAGCGCACGACGCCTCCTGCGACAAAGCCCGCGACGATAACCCAGCTTGGCATAGGCGACACCAAGAGCTCCTCGATGTTCTTGATGAACTTAGCAAAGTAGAACGTCGACACCGTGTTCATATACGCGCTCGTGATAATCGTCATCATTACAAGACCCGGCACGATGAAATCGATATAGGAATGTCCGTTGATCGGATCGAGTTGCGACCCGATGAATGTACCGAAGATAACGAAGTAGAGCGCCATCGTGATGATTGGCGGAAGCAAGGTTTGCGACCAGATGCGGAATATGCGAATGACGTCCTTGCGGACCATCGTGTAAAACCCGATGAGAGCGGCATTTCTCATGGCGTGTTTATTAACTCAAGGAAAATGTCCTCGAGCTTTTTGTTTTCGTGCTTTGCAAGAAGGTCTTGTGTTTGTTCGTCAGTAACGACGACTCCCTTATTGATGATCGCAAGATGACGCGAGAGCTGCTCCGCTTCTTCAAGGTAGTGGGTCGTAAGGACGATAGTCGTCCCTTCCCCGTTGATGCGTCGAAGAAATTCCCACATGCCGCGGCGAAGCTCGACGTCGACTCCTGCCGTTGGCTCATCAAGAAGAATAATCTTTGGCTGGTGTATAAGGCCGCGCGCAATCATGAGGCGACGCTTCATTCCTCCCGAGAGCGCCTGCGACTTATCATTTCGCTTTTCCCAGAGCCCAAGATCCTTCAAGATGCGCTCAGCAACTGGCATGGCTTCCTTACGCGGGATGCCGTAGTAGCCTGCCTGATCGAGGACGATATCGATCACTTTCTCAAAGATGCTGAAGTTGAACTCCTGGGGCACCAGACCTATATAGGACTTCACCTTATCCGGATCCTCATCAATACATATACCGTTTACCTTTACCGTTCCCTCGGACTTCTCAACCAGGCCCGCAAGTACCCCTATAAGGGTTGTTTTACCGGCTCCGTTTGGCCCCAGCAAGGCGAAAAACTCTCCTGCAGGCACCGTTAGGGATACTCCTTTAAGAGCTTCCGTTGGCGTCGCGCTTTTATCGCTCTTTTTGTAGGTCTTCTTAAGACCGGTGATTTCAAGTGCTGGAGGAACTGACATGTAGCGGGCAGTATAACATTTGCGTGTATGCAGGGACATTTCCCAATCCTAAGATCACTATGACGCGAGCGTCGAATGTATACTGGAGGTCATGAACGCCCCGGAACTCAAGGAACATCTCGCATCCCTACTCCAGGGAGACGTTGAGGACGATGCTGCGACACTTAAGAAGTTTTCTCGCGACACCAGCGTCTTCGAGCGGATGCCCTCTCTTGTCGTCTACCCTAAAGATGCAAATGATGTTTCAAGCTTAGTGAAAGCAGTGCGAAAGGCCAAAGAAGACGGTGAAGATGTTTCTATCACCGCACGCTCTGCAGGAACGGATATGACCGGAGGGCCGCTCACTCGCTCCATCGTTGCGGAGTTCATGCGCTACATGAATAAAGTGATCGAGGTTGGCGAAGGCTACGCTGTTACAGAGCCTGGTGCGTTCTATCATGACTTCGAAGACGCGACGCTTGCCAAAGGCTATCTACTTCCCTCCTACCCTGCTTCCCGTTCACTCGCTGCAATGGGCGGCATCGTTAACAACAACTCGGGCGGTGAACGTACATTGAAATACGGCAAGACTGACCGCTACGTTGATGAGCTTGATGTCGTGCTTTCAGACGGAACGCAGACAACCTTCAAAGCGCTCGGCCCTGACGAGCTCGCGAAGAAAAAGGAACAGCAGGATTTTGAAGGCGATATCTATCGCCGCATGAGCGCTCTCATCATCGAGAACCGAACCCAGATAGAAGCAGCACGTCCTCGCGTCTCGAAAAACTCAGCCGGGTATGCACTCTGGGACGTTTTTGATACGGATAACGGAACCTTCAACCTCGCAAAGCTCATCACGGGAGCTCAAGGAACTCTGGCTCTTACGACCAAGATGAAGCTCTCCCTCATTAAGCCCAAAGGCCACCGCGCGATGCTCGTGGTCTTCGTCTCAGACGAGAAGGTTCTTCCTGAGGTGGTACGGCGTGTCTTGGCCCTCTCTCCCGAATCGTTTGAGTCTTATGACCATCACACTTTTACGCTTGCACTTCGCTTCCTGCCGCAGATGCTCGGGCAGATGGGGCTGCTACGCGCCATACACCTAGGATGGTCCTTTATTCCCGAGATCTGGATGGCACTAACCGGAGGCGTTCCGAAACTCATTCTCATGGCCGAGTTTGCAGAAGATACGATCCAAGAAGCGGATAAGAAAACCGTTGCAGCAAAAGAAGCACTCAAAGATCTACACCTTCCAACGAAAGTGGAGTGGAATGAGAAGTCATCTGAAAAATACTGGACGGTGCGCCGGGAAAGCTTCGCGCTCCTTCGAAAGAATCTGCATGGACTCTATGCAAGCCCGTTCATCGACGACTTTGTCGTTCCTCCGGATTCCTATCCTGAGTTTCTTCCAGAACTGAATGCGCTTCTCGAGCAATATAAGGACCGCTTCATTTACACGATCGCGGGGCACATTGGTAACGGGAATTTCCACATCATCCCGCTCATGAATCTCAATTCCCCCGAAGTGCGCCATGTCATCATTGAGCTTGGGCCGAAAGTATACGAGCTTGTCCTTAAATATGGAGGGACGACGACCGGAGAGCATAATGACGGCATCATCCGAACGCCCTACCTTCCGATGCTCTTTGGCGAGGAGATGGTTGCGCTCTTTGAAAAGACGAAGCGGATCTTTGATCCCATGAATATCTTCAATCCAGGCAAAAAAGTGGGCGGCACCTTCGCCGATATTGAGCGGGACATGCTCACGAGGGCGTAATCCACAGGACACGCATCGACATTGCTTTTTGGTGATTTGTGTCCCATACTTGGACTAACTCGCAGGTTTCAAGAGGCTTCGGCAGTTCGGTATCGGCGAGAACTTAAAAAATCACGTTCACGCATGGCTAATACCAAGTTGTACGTCGGAGGCATCCCCTACCGCACGACCGAAGATGAGATGCGAACCGCCTTTGAAGAGGCCGGAGCAGTCACATCAGCAAGCATTATTATGGACCGCATGACGGGCCGCTCACGAGGTTTCGGCTTCGTTGAAATGGCTGACGAAGCGGGAGCCCAGGCAGCTATCGACCGCTGGGACGGCAAGGAATTTGATGGGCGCACGCTCTCAGTTTCCTTTGCTCGCCCTCAGGGTGATCGCCCTCCTCGCGAAGGCGGTGGAGGTGGCAGTCGCGGAGGTTTTGGCGGCGGTAACCGCGGAGGCGGCTACGGCGGCGGAAACAACGATCGCGGAGGCTACCACAGCGGAGGCTACTAATTTCGCTTACAGAAAAACACCCGGGAATTTCTTCCCGGGTGTTTTTTGTTTGTTTTACGACCCTAAAAATCAACGTCGCCTGAGACTTCGGGCAATACGACCTGCAGCCTCTCTAGGATCCGTCTTACTTTAGCTGCCTGAGGCTTGTCTTGTAGCCAGCTAATCAAGCGGGCACGCATCTGGAATCCATCAGTCGTAAAAAGTCCGCTGAATGAAAGATCAGCTGGGTCTTCCATGAAATGCTCAGCGCGCATCGTATCCATAGTCGGATCTGCAGCTGTTGCAGCATTAATAGCATCGAGAAACTCTTGATAGTCCATCCGAGCCGCGGAAACTATCTTCAGATAGATTGCCTGGTCCGTATCCCGCAGTTCATCCAGAGCATGTGTCATGAGATACGTCAGTCGCTGAAACTCGACGAAGAAGCTCTCCTGTTCTTCTCGGCCTGGACTATCAGCCTCGCGCATGAGCCCCATGAGCTCCTGCAGCATCGCAAGTTCGCCTTCTTCCTCTTCGGTCAGCGTACCGAGATCCTCAACGATCTTTTCTGGGGATACTGGCTCTGTGCTGGTCGGAGGTCCACCTTCGTTTTTAGCCATAGTTACATTATATCTTCTAGATTCACTCCACGACTCCTATCGGATAAACATGAGTCGCTGGCTCTTCGTACGGATGCGTAGATTTAATCGCCTTGAGCACGTCCGTGAGCTTATCCTCTGCACACACCGTCTCGATGCGTTCTTCCTCAACCGCTTCGAGCTTACCCACTTCGCCTATCGTTGGGTGAGCACCTTCTTCAGGCTTGAAACGACCCGTTCCCTTCAGAGTAAAGCTGCAATGGGAGTAGTTACCTATTTTGCCTGCGCCCGCTTGCCCGATTGCCTCGCGCACTTTGTCTGCGTGCGTTTCTGGCACATATATAACGATCTTATATCTCTTCATACTAGAGAGTGTACCTTACGCGTATTAGCTCTTATGCCTTGGACGGTGAGAGCTTCGCACCCGCACAGCCACCGGATGCTTATGCTCACGTATCACAAACTGATAGGCAATCCAGGTAACAAGTATGAATCCTGCGCCGATAGCGATGGTCCACGAGGGGCCAATAAGGGTATAGGCGATACCTGCAATAAAGGGACCTACCGCCCATCCGAGATCCTGGAACACGTTAATGATTCCAGACACGAGCCCGTCGCTATCATGCTCCTTATCGAGGGAGTGGAGCCACGACCAGAGCGTAATGCTTGCCATCTCCTCGCCCGTCGTTGCGAGAAAGCCAAACAGAAGGAAGAGCCATGAGAAATGGAAGCCAAGGAAGAGGCCTGAGACTGAGAAGAGTAGGATGCCGAAGAAGACGAGGGTCCGCTTGTTCCACCGGTCTGCGAGCGATCCGAGGAAAAATCCCAGAACAACAACCGCAAAATCGAAGATGCCAAGCCCGAGAGAAAGCAGGCCTGCGTCTGCCTGATGAACGATGACGATCGGCACGACAAACCAGATGATGCCGTAGAAGACGGATGAACTAAACCCAAGCAATAGAAGCATCCCACTTGCGGGGTTGAGCTTTGCCAGGGCCTTAAAGGTATCAGGAAGGAACTTTCGCCGTACGAAATAGTGATGTTGCGGATGCTTTTTCTCGACATGCACCGAGGTATGATCCTTTGGAGAAAGACGTATAGCGACAAGCGCCAGCAGGAGCGCGCAGACCATCCAGAGCGCTATGAATTGGGGTGAGAGAAGGAGGGCGATACCAAGGACAGCGCTTATGAGAACGACTCCCAATGAGCCGAACACGTCGCGAAAGGAGATGAACTTCCCCGCATGTGCCTTAGGGGCATGCGAGAGAATATAGGCATTAACTCCTGGACCGAAAAATACCCATCCAAAAATAGAGATGCCAAGACTTATAAGATAGGTAGTGAGCGAGAATTCAAGTACCAGAATTCCAGCTGCCAGTACGAACAGAATAGTGCCGAGCGTCAGGAGCTTACGGTAGCCGTAACGGTCAAGAAGATGCCCTACTGGTACATCAAGGATGAGCTGCGCAAGCGCGCACCCTCCCATAAGAGTTCCTACTACCCAAAGCGGGAGAAGCTTCTCTCCAAGAGGCGCAACCACAGAGTAATGGAGTCCTGCCCCAAACTTGAACAGGATGAGAAATATCCAGAACGGAAGGAAGGCGAGAAAGATGCGGTAGATATTCGGAGCAGTCACCCAAGGAGTATAACTTGTACCGGCCTGGTAGGGACTCGGACCTCTGCTGTTACCCGCACTTGGTCACGCTCGCTTCAGAGGGACCCAGCACCTGGCGCTTCTTCCCTTCAGCGTGCCACCCAACAAGGTTTGAAAGCACTTGGAAGAACGTGGCGATGCCTGCAAGAGCGAGTATAAGGATGATCGGCCACGCGATCGCAGAAGCGAAGTAGAAAAAGACGACGAAGAAGCTGAACCAGAGCCCCGTGCACCATGGGCAGTTGATAAGCTGCGCGAACGTTCCTACAAACGTTCCAGGATCCTTGCCTGCAACTGCGGTTCGGATGAACTGGGTAATGACGTCATAGCTTGCAAGGCGTATGAGGCGGAAGATGGCGAGCGCCATCAACACGAAATCACCAACAGAGATGTGGCGAGCGAGCAGTCCCTCGCGAAGGAGCCAGTCAGTCCCGATAAGGACAAGAGCGGCAAAGAAAACACCAAAGAGGACGTTCCAGAATGCGTTACGCATGCGCATAGTATATCGTACTTGAATGGAAGCGGACAAATCAGATATACAGGCACTCATACGGGAGAAGTATGAAGGCGACGCGGATGCCGACATCTCTCAGGACGTTATGCGCCTTGCTGCGGGAGAACCGCTTGCCTACGTGATCGGGCACATCCCCTTTTTGGGCCTGACGATTACTCTTGATTCTCATCCCCTTATTCCCCGCCCTGAGACTGAGTGGTGGACCGAAAAGCTGGTAGCGCATCTAAACGAACGCGGCGTCTCAACCGTGCTTGATCTGTGCGCCGGCTCAGGAGCAATCGGCTTAGCGACCCTCAAACATGTTCCAGGCGTCCACGTCTCCTTTGGCGAAGTGGCACGTGAACACTCCGCGCTCATTCAAAAGAACCTTGAAAGCAATAATCTCGACGCATCTCGCGCAGATATCAGAACGGGAGATCTCTTTGCGCCATTTACGGGAGAGCGCTTCGACGTCATTGCTACTAACCCTCCGTATATACCTCAAGGACGAGAACTCCCCGTAAGCGTGAGCGCCTTTGAGCCAGCAGAAGCTTTATACGGAGGCGAAGACGGTTTGCACCTTATCCGCCAGATCGCCCAAGAAGCGAGAGAGCACCTCCATCCAGGCGGCGAGCTTTGGATGGAATGCGATACCGAACATATAGAGGAGGTGCAAAAGCTCTTACTTGAGGGTGGTGCGATATCCGCCGCAATCCAAAACGACCAGTATGAGCGCCCTCGGCTTGTGCTAGCATTGTACTGACATGGACCAGGGCCCTTCGATCCCAACCTCGCTTCCAACGGTGATAGAGCTGCCTGGTCTTGAGACTCTGCTTGCGATTGTCGTCACCATCATCTTTATCTGGTGGCTGGTGTTCACCATTGTGGCGGGATACCACCTGATGCGCTTTGCGCGCGAGTCCTGGCTTACCGTTCCCGCAATCGCGCTGCACTTGTTTATCTCCGCATGGATATTCGTGTTTGCCACCGGCGGACTCCACTAATATATGGCTGAATTTTCACTACATCATAACGAGAAGATCATCATGGTGGTCAGGAAGCACCCGCTTATCTTGGTGGGTTCGCTCATTCCGTATGCCATTCTCGATTACCTGCCCTACCTCCTTCCAGCGCTTGGTCGCTTCCTTGAGACGGCGAGCGCCGCAAACGTGGTCGGCTGGATCGATATCCTCTCTTTTGAGAACCCGTGGACGCGCTTCATCATCGGCATCTACTGGCTCTTTGTCTGGATGGGCGCCTTCGGCACGTTCATAAACTTCTATCTCGATCAGTGGTACATCACGACTGAGCGCATCGTTGACATCGATCAGAAAGATTTCTGGCACCGCCAGGTGTCTACGCTCCTTCTCACGCGCGTCGAAGACGTGGAGACCAATATCAGCGGGCTCTTTGATACCTTGTTTGGTTTTGGCACCATCTCAGTAGAAACAGCAGGCGCAGAGCCTGGACGCTTTAAGATGCCGGGGCTTTCGCGTCCTCGGGAGGTTCGCGACCTTATCCTTAAGGAAGCAGCCCGATCACGCCGGGAAGAGAATATCGGCGTCGAGCCGAAGGCGTGAGAAAAATCCGCTCCTCTGCTACACTCTTTTGATGAGCGATAAAAAGCAGCTTGATACTGAGCCTTATAAGGGCGTCCGGGACTTCTATCCAGCCGATATGGCAGAACGGAAGGCAATGTTTGGCGTTATCCGGAACGTGCTGACAAGCTACGGCTATGAAGAATACGACGCTTCCCCACTCGAGCGTTCTGAGTTGTATGAGAAGAAAGGTAACGAAGAAATAATCCGAGAGCAGACTTACAGTTTCGAGGACCGCGGCGGAAGACGCATCACGCTTCGTCCTGAGATGACGCCGACCCTGGCCCGCATGGTCGCCGGCAAGCGCCGCGAACTTATATTCCCGCTCCGATGGTTCTCGATCGGAAACCGCTTCCGCTATGAGCGCATGCAGCGCGGGCGAACCCGCGAGTTCTATCAGACAGACGTGGACTTCATCGGTCTTCCTGAGGGCGAGGCAGATGTGGAGGCACTCACAATCGCAAGCACTGTTCTCAAAGCTTTTGGCGCAACAGAGAACGATTTCACCATCCGCGTAAGCTCGCGGGCGCTTCTTGGCGCTGCCTGCAAAGCCACCGGACTCACTGATGAGGAAGGCGTTCGAGCGTACTGGCAGCTCCTTGATAAGAAAGCAAAGATGCCTGCCGAAGAGTTTGAAGCTGCGCGAAAAGGAAATCCTGATCCGTTGGCTGCCGTTGAAGAAGCAACTGATCCTGAGGTGCGTGCCCAAAAAGAGAAGCTATTTGGGATGATCGAGACGATCAAGGCGCGCGGCATTACCAACATTTCCTTTGACCCAGAAATCGTACGCGGATTCGATTACTACACCGGCATGGTGTTTGAGGTATATGACACCGATCCGAAGAACTCGCGCTCCCTCTTTGGCGGAGGTCGCTATGACGGACTGGTCGCCTTGTTTGGCGGCGATCCTATCCCTGCAGTTGGGTTTGCCTTCAGCGACGTTGTGATCCGAGACTTCCTTGAGATCCATAACTTACTACCGCAAGCTAAAAGCGTAGCGGGAGTCTATCTTGGAACTCCGAGCACCGATACGATTCCAGCAGCTCAGGAGTTCGCAAAGACCCTCCGTGCAGCGGGCATCTCTGTCTTCGTAAACCTCTCCGACAAGGGCCTTGGAGACCAGGTAAAAAACGCTGACCGCCGCGGTATTCCCTTCTTCATTGCCTACGGACAAGACGAGGCGTCAGGAACCGAGATCCGCATCAAGAATCTTGCAACGGGAGAGGAGACAACGGTATCGAAAGCTGACGCAGCGAAGACACTAAGCGCGAAGTAGCATGCGGGCGATTACGTTTGATATTGAAACTAAGCTCACTCCGATTGTACGCGGGCGCCTTGATGTGAATACCATGGAACTGACGGTAGTTGGGGTCCATGACTCTTCGACTGGCGAGTATTCCTCGTACCTCAAAGAAGACCTGCCGAAACTCTGGCCCGTGCTTGAGGGAGCAGACATGCTGATCGGCTTTAACTCAGACAGCTTCGATATTCCCCTCTTGAACCGTTACTACCCGGGTGATCTCACGAAGATCCGTTCCCTTGATCTTCTCACCGAGGTGCACAAGGCGCTTGGCCGACGCATTAGACTCCAGTCTCTTGCCGAAGCTACTCTTGGTAAAGGAAAGAAGGGCGACGGCCTCCAGGCTGGCGTCTGGTGGGAAGAAGGTCTTTATGACAAAGTACGCGAATACTGCGTCGAGGACGTGCGTCTCACGCGCGAACTCTATGACTACGCCCGCGAGCACGGGCATTTGAAATACAAGGACCTGAACAAAAAGAAAGAGATTCAGATAGACGGATCCCAGTGGGAAGCCCCGGGCGAAGGACGCTCACTCACTCATACCTTGGGGATTTAACGCGTTGCGGCTATCGCCAGCCTCGTGTAGGATGCCCCGACGTGCTTTGCGAAATAGGTTGCGGAGCACCAAGCACAAGGGGCAGAGACCTAGATGAGACAGTACCCGTACGCGGAGATTGGGATGTATTTTATTGATGGAGGGCTGGATGAAGGCGCCCAAGCGCGTCTTAACGACATCATTCAGCGTGTCGCTCAGGAGAGCGTAAAAGCGCCGACACTGACCAGGGTTATCACGAGCAAGCAACCGCTCGTGAAGCCAAGGTCGGTTCAACTCGTGCGCATGGTCGCCTCGCGACACCTCCACGGTCAGGTATTCCAATCAATCGCAGTTGCGGCGCGTATCGCCTATCACGAGATGCGCGACGTCTTTATCGGCACTGAAATCGGCAACGAATCCTCCGTCCTGCTCTTGCGAGCATAACGGGGGCAACGGCGCCACTACTTACAGCCGCGTGGTGAAAACCGCGCGGCTCGTTTTTACCCATGCTATCCTTTTTGCATGGATCAAAAGAACCCGTATTTGCTTCCGGTTGCGATCATTATTGCAGGCGCGATTCTAGCAGGCGCCATCTATCTTGTCCGGACGGGAGGAGTTATCGCAACGCCGATGGGAGACACGTCTCTTACTCGCCCTGTAGACGATACTGACCGTGTCGTTGGGAGCCCGGATGCTCCGGTCATGATCGTCGAATATTCCGATATCGACTGTGCGTACTGTAAAGACTTCCAGGCAGTTCTCGAGCAGCTTATGGCTGAGTACGGACCAGGCGGACAAGTTGCTTGGACATACAGGCACTTCCCCGTCCTTTCCCTGCATCCAAACGCAGCTCTCCATGCTGAAGCCGCAGAATGCGCAGGGTCGCTTGGTGGCACTAATGCCTTCTTCCGCTTCATCGGTGCACTCCAGCAGGCTGCTCCTGACATCAACCAGTTCAGTCCTTCCGGATACGAAGGCGTCGTGACCTCGCTTGGCCTTTCGGTTGCCGACTTCAATAGCTGCGTTCAAAGCGACCGGTTCGTTGGAAAAGTGACAAGTGATTTTGAGAACGCGGTTGATGCTGGCGGAACAGGAACTCCTTACACGGTCATCTTAATTGAAGGAAGCGAACCGCTTTCCATTACTGGCGCTATACCCTACGCCGCGATGAAAGAGGTTATCGACCAGGCGCTTACGAAAGTCACGACGGAGTAACAAGCTCAAGCACGGCATCATACGAAGACGCTTCACCTGAGCGCCACGACCCAGATAGGAGTTCTCGTACCACCGCGTCAAACTCAGCAAGAGCTTCTGCTTCTCTCTCGATGCTGACGAGAACTGGATGTTCCTTAACGCGATCAGGCCCGACCTCAATGAGTGAAGCGCATGTAGGCGCGTGACCGCTTTCTTTTAACAAATGGACATACAGCATGAGCTGGCGGACATGCGCCTCGTCTTTTGCAGAGACAGTGCTTCCTGTCTTGAAATCAATCACGCACTCCCCGGCAGAGGTTTCAAATAACGCATCGAGTTTCCCCTGCAAGATAACGGGAACGCCGTCAACCACGCGTGTCACCTTGAAGGCCTTCTCGACAGCAATGGGCTTACCTTCCGGAAGCATCGTTGTCTCATAAAATGTAAGCGTGCGCTTTGCATCTCGCATGAGAGCTTCAAAGACAGCGTCTCGTGGAAGAAGCGAGAAACGAAACGCGTTTTCAAGCGTACGCTCTGACGCCGCGCTATCATTTCCTTCAAGCAAGGATGCGATACCTGCGTGGACTGCATTTCCGAATACCAGTGGCCCTTGCGGAGGCTCTTTGATACGTAGTACTCGCGAGGCGAAGAACTTGGCTGGCGAGGCAAGATAATCATTCAATGCAGAGGGCGAAAGACCATCTTCAGTCAGATAGATCTTTGAAAGACGGATAAGGAGCTCTGAGGCTTTCTCGGTGCTATGGAGTATGGGCAGCCGGGATGCTTCTACGGAGACTTCCGAAAGGCCTTCGGGCATGAGCACAGAGGCTCGACGCTCGCGTCCATCCCTGCTTTCTGCAGGATACGAGAGATACGCCTTGTCCTTGGCTCTCGTGAGTGCAACGTAGAAGAGGCGGCGGGAATCCTCAATCGACTGCTTCTGGGCAAAGGGAGACGGGATGAGCGCTGGCTTGCCGCCCCGCTCCCAGCCGTTTTCGGTCAGATCCGGTATGACGACGTGCTTGAATTCCATGCCCTTGGCCTTGTGCGCCGTGATCACGGTGACCATTCCCTCTCGCTCGGTGACCGACTCCTTCACGAAGGAAAGCTCGTGCTCCCCTGCCTGCGCGAGCTCTTCCATCGCTTCTCGGAAGGTTGCTCCCTCTTTATGAACCGAAACCTCTTCAAGATGCATCATCAGTTTCCGTACAAGCGATATGTCATCAAGGTATTCCGCGTGCGAGAGGAAATAATCGCGCGCGCCAGATTCAGCAAATATCCTTGAGAAACACTCGATGGGCGTCTCAGCGATAGAGCGAGGAACAAGCGAGGACAACACTTCCCCGATCTGCGGGTATGCCTTGTGCAACTCTACAAGAAGCTCATGGTCGCGAGTTCGCCGAAGCATGAGGAGCATCTCCTCAGCGGGGGCTTTCCACCACGGTGCGCACAAAGCGATCCGAAGCGATCCAAAGCGGCTTGGGTCTCCAATGTATTCCATGAGCGAGAGAAGGGCTCGTGGAAGCGGACGCGAGGTAAGGGATACGTCTCCTGCGCGAAGGACCGGCACTCCTGAAGCCTGTAGCGCCTGAGCAACGAGGTCTGCGACTTCGTTCTTGCGGCTTATGACCGCGATGTCATGCGGAGCAGTTCCTTCGCTAATCAAGCCCTGAATAAGGGAGCTTATCTTCGCGCGCTCATCCAGCGGATCAGAAGCCGTAATCTTTTGAAGCGACGGCCCCTGCTCCCCTCTGGTTGCGGTAAGGCGCGGGTGCTCGCCGATAGGGGCAACGACCTCGTGCGCGGTATCCAAGATGTCTTGGAAGGAACGGAAAGATTCTGAGAGCGCTATCACTTTCGCGCGAGGAAAGAGCTCCGTAAACGAGCGGAAGCCCCCGAGGTCTGCTCCTTGGAAGCGGTAGATCGCCTGCTTCTCGTCTCCAACGACAAAGAGGTTTGGGAAATCATCCGCGGCAAGAAGCTCCAGAAGCTTATGCTGAAGCGCGTTGGCGTCCTGGTGCTCATCTGCAAGCACATACTGATACGTCTCCTGCAGCTCAGCACGAAGCGTATCATCTTCCGCTAGTCGCCCGACAAGAGTGGTGAGCATGTCAGAGAAGTCATACGTGCCCCGAGCTTCTTTGAGTTCTTGATAGCGCGTAAGGACACGAACCGCCTCATCCACTTTATCAACGCGCTCAAGCTTTTCCTGACCTTCCTTTTTGAGTTGCCCGGCCTGCGCTCCTCGCACATACACCAACGATTCATCGGCTCGTATGCGATCCCGTTCCCCCTCTCCCCAGGAAGCGTAGAGAGCAAGCGAGACATTCTCGCGAGACAAAGTCTCATGTAAACGCTTCAGGTCATCCAAATAGGTAAAGGGAGCTTTGGGTGGGCGAAGCATTTCAACATCGGCGCCCTCAAGCGCTTCCCGCAAAAGAAGAATTTGTTCCACTTCTCCCGCAAGGCGCTTGCCTTCATAGCCTGGGAAATGCTGGGGATACCGGTTCATCACAAGCTCTGCAAATCCGTGGAAGGTCGTGATTGTCACATCGCGTGCGGTCGCCTCCCCCACAAGTCCCGAGAGTCTGGTGCGCATGGTTCGTGCCGCAGAGTCGGTAAAGGTAAGCGCCAGCACGCTGTGCGCTCCCGCCTGCGTGATCTTGAGAATGTTAGCAATGCGAAGCGTTAGGACATGCGTCTTCCCAGTCCCAGGTCCTGCGATAACCAGTACGGGCCCCTCGACCGTATCGACGGCTTCCTTTTGAGGAGCATTAAGTCCCGCGTACGCCGTAGCAAACTCAGCCATAGGAGCAGTGTAACAAAAAACAGCCGACGCATCCGCCGGCTGTTTTTGGTCTTTTAGTAGCTCTTCAAACGACGCGCCTTTTCGTGCGTACGGATCTTCTCAAGCGCTTTCGCTTCAATCTGGCGGATTCGCTCGCGCGTAACGCCGAACTCGCGACCCACCTCTTCAAGGGTGTGATAGATGCCGTCAAGGAGTCCATGGCGCATTTCCAATATCTTTCGCTCTTTGGGAGAGAGGTCATCGAGGATATCGCGAACCTGTTCGGTCAAGATGCGCTCTGAGGATTCTTGGACCGGAGACGGGATCTTGTCGTCTGCAATAAAGTCACCAAGCGTTGATTTGTCATCGTCATCGGATCCGATCGGGTTTTCAAGCGAGAGCGTGTCCTGGTTGATCTTCTCGATCTGGTAGATCTTCTCAACTTCAACGCCCATCTCTACCGCAATCTCTTCAGGCTGCGCATCGCGGCCAAGCGCCTGCGACAGGCGACGCGACACCTGCTTGTACTTAGCGATGGTTTCCACCATGTGGACAGGAATGCGGATGGTGCGGGACTGGTCGGCAAGGGCGCGAGTGATGGCCTGGCGAATCCACCATGTTGCGTAGGTTGAGAACTTGTACCCTTTCTTCCAGTCGAACTTATCGACGGCTTTAAAGAGACCAATGTTCCCTTCTTGGATAAGGTCGAGGAGCGTCAGATCTGGAGAACGGCCGACGTATTTCTTTGCGATAGAGACCACGAGGCGAAGGTTGCTTCGTGCAAGGATGTTGCGAGCCTCGTCATCTCCAGCGTCAATGCGCTTAGCGAGCTCGCGCTCCTCAGCCGCAGTCAGAAGTGGGTACTGGCCGATCTCACGAAGGTAGATCTGGATGGAGTCGTAGCTTGCTGAGTCGCGACCTTTGATGTTGCGAGTTGCAAGATACTCGTCCGCATTGTCTTCGAGCATGCCGCCTTCAAGAATGTCGATACCGGTCGTGACGAAGCGCTCATAGAGCTCATCGAGGAAGTTAACGTCATCCTCAACATGCGGAAATTCCTTAAGAATCTCGCTATAGGTGATGTAGCCTCGCTCGCGCCCCTTTACGATAAGCGCTTCTGCCTTCTTCATGCGATCAGACGCTGCTGACTTTTTAGCACCCTGCACGCCAGCGCGAACGA
Source organism: uncultured Candidatus Saccharibacteria bacterium (assembly GCA_964593365.1). Taxonomy (GTDB): domain Bacteria; phylum Patescibacteriota; class Minisyncoccia; order Phycocordibacterales; family Phycocordibacteraceae; genus C7867-001. Next base: position 117,034 of record CAZQGQ010000002.1, read on the forward strand.
CGGCCATAGCGCGCTTTTGTACTGGAGCCTTCTTCTGCACCTTCTTAGCTTTAGGAGCCGCCTTCTTTGGCTTTGCCTTTGGCTTATGCGTCGAAGAACGCGCTGAAGATGCACGCTTGGTGGTTGTTTTTTTCTTCATCTTAGGTGAGGCCATAATGAATTAAATAGTATGAAAAACCTATTAAGCGAGCTTCGCGAGGCGCTCGGACGCTTCTTTGCATGCTTGAAGCGCTTGCTGTACTTCTGTATCGTCCTTGCTTGACTCAGCACGACGCAGGCGCGTCGTAGCTTGTTCAAGCGCTGCAACGAGAACGGAGCGCTCGAATGCGCTTAAGAGATCCTGTGCTGCACGTTCTGCAGGCGACTCTCCGTAGAGAAGGCCGGCCTCAAAAAGGGCGCGCTCGGAGACAGGGTCGTCCCGTAGCGCTACACCACTAATCCGAGCGTACTCGGCCCCGACCCATTTGGCAAGCTCGGTGCCCGGGTATGCCTGTGCGACGGCATGAATAAGCTCATCTCGCGGAGTTGCAAGCTGCGGCACGCTCGCTCCACTGGTTCCTTTGACCTCTGGTTCCTGCGGAAGCGTCTCCCCTTTTGGAAGAGAAGCACGTACTGCCTCAACGGAAGAACCAAGCGAACGAGCAACGATGCTTACGAAGTGTTCACGCTCCAAGGGACTTTTGATCGCAGCGACTAGTGGCATCACAACGCGTTCAGCGGCAATCACGAGCTTATGCTGATCGGGCTCAGCTGCTGAGAGAACCGAGAGGAAGAACTCGATGATCGGCTCTGCTTCTTTGATACGGCGCACCAGGTCCTGCGGCGTCTCATGCGCGAGGTCTGCCGGATCCTTTCCGATAGGAAGTCGGACCGCCTTTACTCGCAAGCCTTCACGAAGCGCTGCGTGTGCGTTCTTAGCTGAGGCTGCAAGACCCGCGCGGTCCGCATCAAGGGCGAGCATCAGGTTCTCCGAATAGCGCTTGATAAGGGAGAGATGCTCACGAGAAAGCGCCGTACCAGAAAGCGCGATCGTATTCTTGAACCCGATCTGATGCATAAGCAGGAGATCGAACTGCCCCTCAACCAAGAGCGTGAATCCACGCTCCCGGATCGCATCCTTGGCCCGGTCCATCCCGAAGAGAACGCCTGACTTTCGGAAGAGGATCGTTTCAGGAGAATTGAGGTATTTGGCAGGATCCTCGCTTACAAGCGCGCGGCCAGTGAATGCGACTACCCGCCCTGCGGCGTCTCGTATCGGGAACATCAACCGGTTACGGAACCGATCGTAGTAGGTGCCCCGCTTCCCGTCTGCCTCTTTGATAAGTCCTGCTGACAGGAGCTCGTCGTTTGAGAACCCTGCAGTCGTGAGCTCTTCCAAAAGCCCTCGCCAGGCGTCAGGCGCATATCCTAAGTTCCACGATGCGATATTTTCTTTGGTGAGACCGCGCGAAAGCGCATAGCTATACGCAGCGCCCTTCAGGTCGAGATTCCTCGCATAGAAGCTTTCTGCGCGAGCCATTGCCTCTCGGATGCGCTCAACCTTCTTCGAGTCCTTGTTTCCTGCGCTGTATTCAAGCGTGACACCCGCTTTCTCTGCAAGAATCTTCAACGCTCCCTTGAAGTCCACGCCCTCCATCTTCTCGATGAAGCTAAACGCGTCTCCCCCCTGCCCCGATGAGAAGCAGTAGTAAGTGCCCCGGTCAGGCGAGACGAAGAACGACGGCGTCTTCTCCTTATTGAAGGGAGAGAGTCCTTTGTAGTTTCTGCCAGCCTTAACAAGCTTGACGTAGGGGGTGACCACGTCGACGATCGAGAGCTTGTCTTTTATTTGTTGGACGGTGTCAGCCATGGTGTTGATTGTACGCGAGAGAAACCACGAACCCGCCAGAGGCGGGTCCAAGGTCAAACACTACTGTGCGTTTGCAAGCGCCCGAGAGGCTTCTGCCTCTTCCGCTTCTGCGGCTCGCACTTGGCGCGCCGCGCGGATCTTACCAACTGACTCGTGCTTCTTGGAGCCTGCGAACCCGGTTCCAGCCGGGATCAAGCGGCCAAGAATCACGTTTTCCTTGAGGCCGCGGAGCGTGTCCACTGATCCCTTCAAGGCGGCGCTGATCAAGACCTTCGTCGTCTGCTCGAATGAAGCAGCTGAGAGGAAGGAACGGCGAGAGAGTGCCGACTCCTTGATACCAAGCACCATGCCCCTAGCTTTCGGAGGAATCTTGCCGGATGCGTCTGCATCCTTCAAAGCCTCGTTGAATTCCCACTCCTCAACGACATCGCCGACGGAGTAATCAGAATCGCCCGTGTCAGTGATCTTCATGCGGGAGAACATCTGCTTCACGACCACCTCAAGGTGCTTGCGGGAAACGCTTGCGCCCTGGAGCTCGTAAATCTTCGAGGTCTCCGCAATGATGTATTCCTGCACGATTGCGCGTCCTGCGTTCTCGAACAACTCGTCGAGATCTGCTGATCCGTCAGACAAGAGCTGTCCCTTGGCGACCGTGTCTCCTTCTTTGACGAGCGGCATACGAGGGAAGCTGACGACGTATTCAACCAAGTCTCCCTTCTTCTTGCCCTTCTTGATGACCGATCCTTCAACCGGAGCGACGAGAATCGTCTTATCGCGTCCTTCTTCGCGGATCTCAACCACCATGCCTCCTGTCTTTGAGACGAGCGCAGGTACTTTCGGGCTTCGCTTCTCAAGCACTTCCTCAACGCGAGGAAGACCCTGGGTGATGTCTCCACCAACGGACGCTGTTCCTCCGGCGTGGAAGGTACGCATCGTGAGCTGGGTTCCCGGCTCTCCAATTGCCTGGGCTGCAACGGTTCCAACCGCTTCACCAAGGTCAACGAGTTCCTGAGTCGTGAGGTCCATACCGTAGCAAGACGCACAGATACCGTGACGGGTATCGCAGGTCATCGGCGAGCGAACCGTAACCGAGTTGATGGTCTCATCAGCTGCGATTGCGAGCGCGTCTTCTGATTCAAGATAGGTTCCCTTCTTGAGCATCTTTCCATTGACTGAGACCTCGGAAGCGAGCGTTCGTCCGCGAACCGATTCAGAGAAGTCGATACGAATACCTGAAGCGGAGATGCGGTTGATGCTGATACCGTTCTTGCCGGCACAATCTCGTTCTGTGACGATCGAGTCCTGAGCAACGTCGAACAAGCGGCGAGTCAGGTATCCTGCGCGCGCGGTTCCAAGAGCAGTGTCGGTCAAACCTTTTCGGGAACCGTGGGTCGACATGAAGTACTCAACCGGGTTCAGTCCTTCCATCATCGACGAGATGATTGGGAGTTCGATCGTGTCTCCTGCCGTGTTCTGGATAAGACCCTTCATACCCACCATCTGGGTGAGGTTTCCAATCGATCCGCGAGCACCGGAACTGATGATGTCGTGGACGGGACTGGTAGGGCTTAGGCCATCGCTCACGAGTTTCTCAACTTCGTTTTTAGCTCCGTGCCAGGTCTCAATGACGATACGGCGCTTCTCATCTTCTGAGAGAAGTCCTTCTTTGAATTCGCCCTCAACGCGCTCAACTTTCAAGCGAGCTTCCTCGATCACCTTTCCTTTTCCTTCAGGAACGGATACGTCATCGAAGCTCCAGGTAATACCTGCAGTCGTTGCGTATTCGAATCCGAAACGCTTCACGCGGTTCACGATCTTTGGAACAGCATCAAGTCCGTACTTCTTCATGGAATCGATAACGATTCCTGAAAGCACCTTCTTCGTCACGGCCGTATTTACGTACGGGTAGTCAGACGGAAGAACGGTGTTGAAGAGGAGGCGTCCAACGGTCGTTTCAAATGCCTTGCCTTCAAACTCCGCATACTTCTCTTTCTCGATGACCGGAAGCACGAAGATCTTTGCGCGAAGGTCAACGGCATCATAGTCGTGAGCGAGGATGGCTGCGTTAGGACTCTGGAAGTACTTCCCTTCGCCCTTAGCTCCTTCGAGCATCTTCGTAAGCCAGTAACAACCAAGCGCGATGTCGTGGGAGGTTGCGATAACTGGAGAACCCGATCCCGGCTTCAAGATGTTCTTGTTAGCCGACATGACGTTCTTAGCTTCCCACTGCGCTTCTTCTGAAAGCGGCACGTGGATAGCCATCTGGTCTCCGTCGAAGTCCGCGTTAAAGGCCGGACACACAAGCGGGTGCAGCTGGATAGCATCTCCTTCGATAAGGCGAGGGCGGAATGCCTGGATACCCTGGCGGTGAAGCGTTGGGGCGCGGTTCAAGAGAACGTACTTGCCTTCGATTGCTTCTTCGAGGATTTCCCACACTTCAGCAACGCCGTCTTCGATCAAGCGTCCTGCGCCGCGGATGTTGAAGGCGAGTTCGCGATCAAGGAGTCCTGCGATAACGAACGGACGGAAGAGTTCGAGTGCCATGTGCTTTGGGATACCGCACTCATCGAGTTCCATGTCAGGACCGACGACGATCACTGAGCGGCCCGAGTAGTCAACGCGCTTTCCAAGCAAGTTCTGGCGGAAGTAACCCTGCTTTCCCTTCAAGTAGTCAGCAAGCGACTTCAGCGGTCGGCGCTGAGCCGGCGTCAATGCGCCTCCTGAAGCACCTGACTTGCGGATTGAGTTATCAAGAAGAGCGTCAACTGCTTCTTGGAGAATACGCTTCTCGTTTCGAAGGATGACCTCCGGAGCGTGAATATCGAGAAGCTTCTTCAAGCGGTTGTTGCGGTTGATGACGCGACGATAAAGGTCGTTAACGTCAGAGGTTGCGTGGCGACCTCCTTCAAGCGCGACCATCGGGCGAAGTGCTGGCGGGATAACCGGGATCTTCGTGAGGAACATCCACTCAGGACGAACGCCAGAAGCGATCATCGATGAAAGAAGTGAGATGCGCTTTGCAAGCTTCTCGCGCTCAGCAGCCGGAGCTGTCTGGTAGCGCACTTCAAGCTCGGCCTTCAAGGTGTCGAGCTTAAGCGTGCGGAAGATGTCGTAGATGGCTTCTGCGCCGATCTTTGCTTCAAAGAGAGTTCCGTACTTAACCGAGAAGCGGTGATACTGCATCTCGTCAAAGACGCGTCCAACGACGATGGAGTCGATCTCCGTGTGCGCAAGCGCCATCTTCTCCTTGAGAGCTTCGCGCTCCTTATCATTTGCTGAAGCCTTGTGCTTGGTCTTGTATTCGCTATCAAGCTCGTTCAAGAGGCGCTTTTTAACGTCTTCGGCGACCTTGGTCACGATGTAGCCTGCGAAGTAGACGACCTTCTCGAGGTCTGATCCTGGGATGCCAAGAATAAGAGCCATGCGGCTTGGCATGGAGCGGAGGAACCAGATGTGCGCGACAGGCGTCACGAGCTCGATGTGGCCCATGCGCTCGCGTCGAACGATAGAGCGAGTTATTTCAACACCGCACTTATCGCAGACGATACCCTTATAACGGATGCCTTTGTACTTACCGCAGTAACACTCGTAATCCTTTTCAGGACCGAAAATCTTTTCATCGAAGAGCCCGTGCTTCTCAGAGCGCTGGGTTCGATAGTTGATGGTCTCAGGCTTGGTGATCTCGCCGCGGGACCATTCAAGAATGCGCTCAGGGGATGCGAGCGAGAGACGGAGCGCGTTCCAATCGTTTGCACGACCGCCGAAGAACTTCTTCTGACCTTGGTTTTTGGTGATAGCCATACGAGTTGGATTAAGCGTCTGCTTCTAATGGCTTATCAATGGGCTCGATATCAAGCGCGAGACCGCGGATCTGGTTGGTCAACACCGAGAAGGAAGCCGGAGTACCCGAGTGGGTCACCGGTTCGCCCTTCACGATCGCATCGAAGGTCGCCGAGCGTCCCTGGATGTCGTCAGACTTGATGGTGAGCATTTCGCGGAGCGTGTATGCAGCTCCATATCCAAGAAGTGCCCACACTTCCATTTCTCCAAAGCGCTGTCCTCCGTTTTGCGCCTTTCCGCCAAGCGGCTGCTGCGTAATAAGGGAGTACGGACCGATGGATCGCATGTGGATCTTGTCTTCCACCATGTGGTGAAGCTTCAAGATATACATGTATCCGACTGAGATGGCCTGCGCGAATGCTTCGCCCGTGCGTCCGTCAAAGAGTCTCATCTTGCCCGAGCGGTCAAAGCCCGCCTTCTCAAGCTCTTCGCGAATCTCGGCGGCAGTTGCGCCTGCAAACGGAGGAACGATTGCCTGGTAGCCAAGCGTATGTGCGGCAAGTCCCAAGTGAAGCTCGAGAATCTGTCCGAGGTTCATACGAGACGGAACGCCAAGTGGGGTCAAGATGATATCGACTGGATTGCCGTCCTTATCGTAAGGCATGTCTTCAGCTGGAAGCACGCGAGAAATAACACCCTTGTTTCCGTGGCGTCCTGCGAGCTTGTCTCCCACTGAGACGTTTCGAACCTGAGCGACGGTAACGACAATCTTCTTGATGATGCCGGTCTCAAGCTGGTCTCCCTTCTCGCGTGAGAAGACGCGTACACCAATGACACGGCCACGCTTCCCTCCTTCCATGCGAAGCGAGGTATCCTTCACGTCCTTTGCCTTGTCTCCGAAGATGGAACGCAAGAGACGCTCTTCTGGAGTGAGCTGGGTCTCGCCCTTCGGCGTTACCTTACCGACGAGAATGTCGCCGGGACGCACTTCAGCACCGATGCGGACAACTCCTTCTTCGTCGAGGTTCTTCAATCGAAGCTCACCGACGTTCGGGATGTCGTGGGTGGTGACTTCAGCACCAAGCTTGGTGTCGCGGACAGCAGCTTCGAAGTCTTCAATATGAATAGTGGTGAACTTGGACTGCTGCACGAGGCGCTCTGAGACGATGATGGCGTCTTCATAGTTAGCACCGCTCCAGCTCATGAAGGCAACGCGGACGTTTTGACCGAGTGCCATCTGGCCGTTTGCAGAGGAAGAAGCATCAGCAAGCACGTCTCCCTTCTTGATCTTGTCGCCAGTTGCGACGATCGGACGCTGGTTGAAGGCCGAGTTCTGGTTGGTCTGCATGAGTTCCTGCAGACGATACTCCTTGGTCTTGCCATCCTTGTTCTTGATCTGAATGCGGCGCGCGTCAGCAAAGATGACGTCTCCTGCCTCTTCAGCGATGACGAGGCGTCCCGTGTTTCGGGCTGCGTGCTCTTCGATACCGGTAGCAACGAGCGGTGCTTCCGGAATAAGAACCGGTGTAGCTTGTTTCTGCATGTTCGAACCCATGAGTGCGCGGTTCGCGTCGTCGTGGTCGACGAATGGAATCATCGCGGTTGCGGCAGAGAACATCTGATAGGTCGATACGTCGATAAGATCGAGGTCGCCTCGCGCAACGACAGCAGGCTCGCCTCCCTTTCGGGCTTCGATCGAGTCAGGAACGATGCGTCCCTTGTCATCGAGCGGGGTTGCGGCGTGCGCGATCGACTTGGTCTCTTCTTCAAGCGCGTTCAAGTACACGATCTCGTCAGTGACGACGCCGTTTTTCACAACTGCGTACGGAGTTTCGATAACGCCAAACTCGTTGGTGCGGGCATGAAGCGCCATGCGAAGAATAAGACCGATGTTCTGACCTTCTGGCGTGTGGATCGGGCAGAGGCGTCCGTAGTGGGATGGGTGCACGTCGCGCACTTCAAAGCCTGCACGTTCGCGCGTAAGTCCTCCCGGGCCGAGAGCTGACAGGGTGCGCATGTTCTCAAGCTCAGCAAGAATGTTCTGCTGGTCCATGAACTGCGAAAGCTGGTTGGCTGTGAAGAACTCGCGGATCGATGCCTGGAGTGGACGTGGGTTAACGAATGCCATCGGGAGCGACGTCTCGCTTTCAATCGTAGACATGCGGTCCTGGATGTTGCGCTTCATGCGCGACATACCAACGCGCATACGTGCCTGGAGCAATTCTCCGACAAAGCGGACGCGGCGGAAGCCGAGGTGATCGATATCATCTGGAATTGCGTCTGGAGTTGCGTTCAAGCGTGAGATCTCGCCGACGATGCGAATGAGGTCGGTGAAGCCGAGCGAGCGGTCCTTGAGAGCCTTCACGTCTGTTGCAAGACCGAAGCGCGCATTCAAGCGGTGACGTCCGACTTTCGAGAGGTCATAGCGCTCAGGCGTGAACAGGGTGTTCACGTACTGCTTAGCGTTGTCTGCGGTTGCGAGGTCTCCGTCTCGCATGCGGCGGTGTACTTCCATGTACGCCTCTTCCGGGGTCTTAGCAGGGTCGTGCTCAAGGGTAGCGGCAAGGGATGCGAGTGCTGCCTCGTTTCCTTTGAAATGCTTTGCGAGGTCTTCCTTAGAACCTCCGCCAAAGATGGTGAGGAGGTTGGTGATCGGGAACTTTCGCTTGCGGTCGATCTTTACGAAGATAGCGCCATCTGGTTCTGAGTCGATCTCAATCCATACGCCTCGAGACGGGATGATCTTTGCGCCAAAGTAGCGCTTTCCTTTTATATCTTCTGCGACGAAGAAAGCACCGAAGGAGCGAGCGAGCTGGGGGACGATTGCGCGCTCAACGCCAGATACCACAAAAGAACCATGCGGGGTCATCATCGGAAGGTCGGCAAGGAAAATATCCTGCCGCTTCTCAGTTCCCATGGTCTTGTTCAAAAGTGTGACGGAAGCCTTGAGAGGAGCTTCATAGGTGCGCATGTTCTCGCGCGCCATTGCTTCATCTCCTTTCGGCTCACCGAGCTCGAACCCATCGAATCGAAGTTCGAACTTCTTGCCGGAATAGTCAGGGATCGGAGAGAACTCCTTGAAGAGCTCCATGAGCCCCTCTTTGAGGAGCCAATCGAATGAGTCGCGCTGATGGGCGACGAGATCGGGGAAATCTACTTTGGGGGGCTTGTATGCCGAGAAGGTCTTCTGCGGGAGGGCTTTTTGCGTACGCATGAGGATTCGATGATGAAAATTGGATAAACGCACAACGGACTCGCACACGGCGAGCCGCGTCTCGTTTTGAGACGCTTTCAAAATTCTTTCTAATTTGCCCCCAGAGTGCCCCCGCCACTCAATCAGTTCTGGATAAGGGGAGTATATTCCGGGGGTCCGGGACCGTCAAGGGAGGGTGTGGATTGCCTCAAACCCTACTTCCTCCCCTTCTTCCACTCATCGATTTTCGCCTGATGCCCGCTTTGTAGGACGCTCGGGACTTTGTACTTCTTCCCTTCCCATTCGATTGAATCAGGCCGTGTATATACTTCCCCGCTTGAAATCCTGCGCTCCTCTACTGATTCATCTTTTCCGAGCACGCCTGGGATGCGTCTGGTAACTGCGTCCACTATTGCCATGGCAGGCACTTCTCCACCTGTGAGCACTGCCTCCCCGACCGAATAACGCTTCAATGTTCCAAGTGTCTTCAGGATCTTTGCAGCCCTCTCATCAATACCCTCGTAGCGCCCGCAGACCAGGACTACATCATCAAACGAGATGAGTTTGTCAGCTTCTTTATTATCAAATGCCTTTGCGCCCGGCTGAAACCAGATGATTGCCGCCTTTCCCTTCTTACGTCCGATCGCTTTCTTCACGGCTTTTGCTACAGGAAGTGCTGTCATGACCATTCCTGGACCTCCTCCATATGGCCGTTCGTCTACCTTGCCCCATCTATTGGTTACAAAATCGCGAGGGCTTTGGTAGGAAACGGAAATCTTCTTGTTCTTTCGAGCGCGGCCAAGGATAGAAGCGGACAGATACGGCTCACAGGCTTCTGGGAAAAGCGTGATGAGGTGGAAACGAAGTGTGCTCATATTTCATCAGGTCCGTGGTATGCATTTATAACGTCTACGAAGTTGTCGCGGCCGCTTGGACGATTAGAGCCAGTAAAGAACAGTCTCGCTTCGCCTTCCACCGTTTCTCGTATCTTGTTGAAGGATCTGTTGAAAAGATCTAAAGGGAGCTCCCGTACTGCAATCGTCTGGAACGAAGCGTCTTTTTGAAGTGATTCGATTCGTCCGGCTACCTGGGTACCAGGTCCATACAGCGCATAGGTTTTCTTTGCGGTGCGAAAAAGGGCCATGCATGGCTTGTAATCAAACTTGTTTATATCTGCAAGAAACACAGAAAGTGCTTCTTCATTCACCCCTTCACGCTTAAAAGGTTGCATTCCTTCTAGCGGATCTGATTTTCCCATATCTTTATCCTAACGCATCGACGACCTGATCGACTGATTTAGCGTCTCCTTCTCCAAAGCGCTTGCCGCCAACCGGCTCATTGATCTTCAGGTTCACCCGGGCGTTATGCTTCATACCAACCACGCGAAGAAGGGTGCGTAGTGCCTTAGCAATGTTTCCATCCTTGCCGATTATCTTGCCCATATCGTCGGGCGAGACGGTAAGGGTCAACAGCACGCCCATCTCATCAACGCCGCGGGTAATCGCGACCTGGTCAGGATTATCAACAAGGGCTTTAACAACGTACTCGAGAAATTCGTGGTCTTGGTCCATAAAGTGGTTCAGTCGTTAAGGGATATTCAGATAGACACTGTACGCACACGCACCCATAGGCGCGATGAAGTTAGGCTGCTGGAGCCTCAGCGGCAACTGCGTCAGCAGGCGCTTCCGCAGGAGCAGCTTCAACTGGAGTCTCAGCAGGAACTGCTTCAGCTGCAACTTCAGCTTCTTCGGGAAGAGGGGCTACTGCGGCTGCAGCAACGGGAGCTGCGGCAGGCGCTACCTCTTCAGTTCCCTCCTTCTTAATCGGAGATTTCTTTGAAAGGACGTTTACCTTCTTGCCTTCAAGGATGCCCTTCGTGATAAGGAGGTTATTAAGGGAAGGAGAAACCTGGGCTCCCTTGCCGATCCAATCCTTGATACGGTCTCCTTCTGCGCTGAAAGCTTTGGTCTTTGGGTTGTAGGTGCCGACGAGGTCGACATAGGTGCCGGCCTTAGGGCCAGAGGTTTTTTCGAGTACGACGATACGGAACGCTGGGTCGTTCGTGCGGCCGATTCGCTGAAAACGGATCATCAACATAGTTTCGGGAGAATAGCAGAATTAGAGCCCAGGGTCAACTATAAAAAGTTGTGCGACGGACCAGAGGTGAACCGGGTCCGCCGCACGGTAGTACGAAGCTCAACCGCTTCGCCTGGTAGTCACAGGGCTCCGGCTAAAGGGCTACCTGCGGCCTTCGTAACCAGGGGAATCTTTCGAAGGCAGCGCAATCGTAGCATAACGATACTAATCTGCTAGAGTATTCAATAACGTGGCTAGCGACCGACAAGTATATGAAGGGCCGATAACGATAACCCGCACCGGCAAGGGCTTTTTCACCTACGACCCTGATGAGGAAGACATCTTCGTCTCGCAGGAGGGACTTGGTGCTGCCTTCCATGGAGACGTCGTTCGCCTTGAAGTCATCGGCAAGAGCCGGGACATAAAGACGGGGGCTCCCCGCCTCAATGGTCGCGTCCAGGACATTGTCTCTCGCTCTCGCGAACTCTTTGTCGGAAAGCTTATCGAGGAGTCCGGACGCACACTGCTTGCTCCTGATTGGAAAAAGATGCACGTGCCTTTCTTCGTTAAAGGAGAGAGCCTTCCTCTTGGACACAAGGTCGTCCTTCGCTTTAAGGGCTGGGATGAGGAATCTCAGTACCCTTGGGGAGTAGTAGAGGAAGTAATCGGTCCTGCAGGAGTGCATGAGACGGAGATGCGCGCACTCGCGCTCTCACAGGGCTTTAGCTCAGACTTCCCTCCTTCCGTAGTGAGCGAAGCAAAGACCCTCGAAGAAACAGGCGAAGAGATGATTCGCGCGGAAGCGGCCGTCTCAGTACCGTGGGGCACTTCACATGAAGGAACAGCACGCCGAGATTTCCGGAATATCCCGACATTCACGATTGACCCGGCTGACGCAAAAGACTTCGACGACGCTCTCTCCGTACGAAAGCTCCCTGACGGGAAAATCGAGGTAGGTGTGCACATCGCAGACGTATCCTTCTTCGTTAAGCCAGGAAACGCGCTTGATCGAGAGGCCCGAAAGCGCGCGACGAGCGTGTACCTGGTGGACCGCACCATTCCCATGCTCCCCCACGTGCTCTCGACTAACTTCTGTTCGCTGAACCCGAACGTTGACCGTCTGTCCGTGTCTGCCGTATTCGTGCTCGATGAGAATGCCGGAATCATCGACCGCTGGTTTGGCGAGACCGTCATCCATTCAGACAAGCGCTTCGCGTATGAGGAGGCCCAGGAAGTGCTCGACAAGCAGGAAGGCCCGATGCTTGAGGAGCTGAACATCCTTCGCGACCTCTCGAAAAAGATCCGCACAAGGCGCGTCGCCTCTGGTGCTATCGAGTTTGATACCGCCGAAGTGAAGATCGAGCTTAACGAGGAAGGCGCCCCTATCGCGGTCCACCTCAAGGAGCGCAAGGAGACAAACCTCCTCATCGAGGATTTCATGCTTCTGGCAAACGTTGCGGTTGCTGAATTTGTCGCAGGCCAGGTAAAGAAAGAAGGAAACAACATGCTTGGTGTCTACCGAGTCCACGACGTCCCGAACGCAGAGCGCATTGAGGACCTCTCCTCCTTCTTGAAGGTCATGGGCTATGAGCTTCCTGTGCTTCCCGGAGGGAAGGTCAAAGGAACCGACCTGAACGCCCTTCTTGCAAAAGTGAAAGGCACGCCGGAGGAATACCTCATCAAGATGGCAACGCTCCGCTCGATGGCTAAGGCAACGTATGCGACCAAGAACGTCGGGCACTACGGCCTTGCGTTTGAGTTTTATACGCACTTCACATCCCCTATCCGACGCTACCCAGACGTCTTGGTGCACCGCATGGTCAAGCACTACGCTTCTGGAAAGAGCGTCACGCCAGGAGAAGTTGCAGAGTTCGACCAGCTCGCACTCCATTCCTCAGAGCGCGAAGTCGCTGCCTCCGAAGCCGAGCGCGATTCGATCAAGATGAAGCAGGTTGAATTCCTTGCAGGAAGGATCGGCGAAGAGTTTGCAGCTGTTATCTCTGGAGTTTCAGAGCGAGGCTTCTATGTTGAGCTTAACGAGACACGTGCAGACGGCATGGTTCGAGTAAGCACACTTGGGAACGACTACTACACCTATGACCAGAAGCGCTATCGCCTTGTGGGCGAACGAACCAAGAAGGAATACGCCCTTGGTGACCCTATCAAGGTAAAGCTGATTGCTGCACGCATTCCTGAGCGAGAGCTAGATTTTGAACTCGTTGAAACGCCGTCCGCCCCTCTCTAGAGTCAGATTATCTCTATGGCGTTTTCTTTGAACAAAATGCTTAGTGGGTGGCGCGAACCTCGCCAAGCATCAAAAGAGACTGCCGAAGCCATTCTCCCCTACCCCGTACGCGATCATCTTCGCGAAAGTACACAGCTCCCGAAAGAACTTGTCCACTCTCTGGTGCGGGACGGCTCTGCGGAGCGCTTTGGATTTGAAAACGCAGCTCTCTATCTTGCTATGAAAGCAAGCAGCACCGACCCTGATCTTGAGAAGGAACTTCTTCACGAACTTGCTGAGGCTCTTTCCACCAATAAGGATACGCAGCGTGCCCAGCTCGTGCGCGCGTTCGCCGAGTCCGCTGTCTCTCGAATACCTGGCGAATGGACAGTTGATGCACGGAATCTCGCACGTATTTCACGCCATGGATTTCGCAACACAGACGAGCGGTATCGCACGCACGCGACAAGGCTCGCGTCAGACCCTCGAAACGTATGCATCGTTGGACACGCGACGTTCGTCGGCATTGCCTCTTTCATCGACGCATTCGCACAGGCAGGCAAACGTCTTGCCATCGTGGTTCCTTCCTTTATCCCCGAGACGGATGCACGCGTCGCACCCGATGAGCGGAACTATCCGGTGGGATATGTCGTTGAACCAGATGGGTCCGTACGGGACCTTTTGAAAAGCGATTTCTCGGAAACCGTACGTACAGTAGTCGTCGACGACGTTCGTAGGACGGGCAAGACCGAAGAACAGGTGCTTACCTATTTCAACGCACTGGGTGTCGAAAATATCGACATGGAGCCGCTCCAAGACGCATCGTCCTAGTTAGCTCCTATTCCTCAAGAATGCGAGAGAGTGCAAGCGCATACGCAGCTTCCCGAAGTGTCACTCCGCGGAAAAGCGCAAAGTCGGCAACGTCCCGATATGCATCGTTCATGATTTCCTCAAGCCGATCGCTTGTTTGTAGCGCCGTCCATGTCTCCCCTGACCTGTTCTGAAGCCATTCAAAATACGAGACGGTAACTCCGCCTGCGTTTGCAAGCACGTCTGGGACAACGGCAACGCCTTGCGCAGCAAGAATCTCATCTGCCTCGGGAGTCGTCGGGCCGTTCGCAATTTCAAGCACGATGCCTGCTTTCACATCCTTCGCGTTCCCTTGGTGTATCTGCTCTTCAAGAGCCGCTGGTACTAAAATTTCCACCGGTTCTGTGATGACTGCTTCAGTTCCAAGTATCTGGGAGTCGTCTCCCATCTGGGTTCCTGCGTCGCATACGGATCCTTCCTTCTCTTTTATAGAGCAAGCGAGCTCGACGTTAATACCGTTCGCCACAACTAGAGTCCCTTGCGAGTCAGCAAGCGCCGTTATTGAGACGCCCATATCTGAAAGGAGCTTTGCGGCCTGCGCTCCTGCGTTTCCTGCTCCCTGTATGGCAGCGCGAAGTTTTGAAGCGTCCACATTCTGATCTTTCAGAAGCGCGCGGAGCACAATAATCGCCCCGTCAGCGGTTGCCGTATCGCGCCCGAGAATGCCGCCGTTTCCTATGCTCTTCCCGGTGATCATTGCGGGAGCCTTGTGGCCGACGATCCGCTCATACTCAGCAAGCATGGTGTCCATGATCTCTGGATTAGTCGCCATGTCAGGGGCGGGAACGTCGATATCAGGACCGAAGTGCTCAGCAAAGGCCTTCACGTACTCGCGCGCGAGCGCATGGGTTTCCGTATGTGAAAGCTTCTTCGGATCAACAGACACTCCTCCCTTACCTCCTCCAAACGGAATACCAACGACCGCGCACTTGATCGCCATCATAGCGGCAAGCGCCGATACCTCGTCCTCGTCAGCTGCCGGATGGAAGCGGATGCCGCCTTTGTAAGGCCCCCGTCTGTTATTGAACTGCACGCGGTATGCCGGAAAAGATGCTGTGCCGCCTCCGTCTAGCGGGATCGTGAGCTCCGCGCGAAGCACGCGGTCAGGAGTCATGAGCTTCGTGCGCTGCTCTTCTGAAAGCCCGAGGAGGTCAGCGGCCTTGCTGGTGTTGTGCTTGAAATACTGAAACGCGGCCATGATAGGAGCAGTATATCCCACCAATGGAAAACGCCTGCGTACTAGCCGCAGGCGTCATCCCAATAAGTCATCACTTACTCCTTCGTTTCCGGAGGAGTCGGTTCCGCTTTGGGACGATCCTTTGGGGGTGGCTGCCAGCTGGGTACATCCAGACTCGACCCTTTGTCACCCTTTTTGTGATGCCCGCCAAGCGGATTATAGCGATCCTTTTCTGGAATGGGAGGTTTTTCTTTATCCATAGCAGTAGTCCTCCAGGCGGCTTGTTGTACGTGAGGTCATAAAAAGTGTCAATGCATTATTTTGCTACCTGCATTGCCTCTTCGAACTTGACTGAGAGGAGCTTGCTGATGCCGTCGCCTCCCATAGTGACGCCGTACAAAATACCTGCACGACCCATGGTCTCGCGGTTGTGCGTGATAACGACGAGCTGCGAGCGCTTGGAGAGGCTATCGATCATGTCTCCGTAGCGGCGCGAGTTAGCTTCGTCGAGAGCCGCGTCGGTCTCATCAAGGATCAAAAATGGCGGCGGATTCACCTGGCTCATCGCGAAGATGAGCGCGATTGAGGTAAGTGCGCGCTCGCCTCCTGAAAGCTGCATAAGAGACTGCAGCCGTTTCTTAGGGAGATTCACCTGCACCTCAAGGCCAGGGCGTACCTCTCGCTGTACTTCTTCTGGAGCTTCGTCTTCTTCGTCCTCTTCAGCAGGAGCGATATCCTCAAGCACGAGCTTTGCTCCTCCTCCCCCGAACATGAGCGCGAAGAACTCGGTAAACGATTCGTTCACCTTCGCCAGTCCTTCCGCAAAGTTCTTCGCAAGCTCCTCATCAAGATCGCGAATCAGCTCCTCGAGGCCGATGACTGAGTTGGCAAGATCTTGAAGCTCGGTAGCAAGGAACTCCTCGCGGTTCTTGGTTTCCATATATTCGCTTCGCACTTCTTCTCCGGTGCCTCCCGCCTCTTCAAGACGAATCTTCAGGCGCTCAAGGGTTCGCTTGCGGTCTTCTTGCACTTTGCGGTCTTCCTCGGGAAGTTCAGACAGCGGCTCGTATGAAAAGGCTTGGCTTCCGGCAAGCGCGAGTACTTCTGCTCGCTCGCGTTCAAGCTCCTCGCCAAGGTAATTTAATTCTTTGATTCTTGCTTCAATGCGCGCGAGTGAAGATTCGAGCTTTGCGCGCGTTTCTGCAAGCTCAAGTATTCGGTGCTGATTCTCACGTCCGGTCTCCTCATGCGCCGTGCGCTCCTCGCGTGCCTTAGCAAGCACCTTCCGCGCTTCCTCTACGCGAAGCGCTATTGCGCGATCTTTATCTGAAAGCGCCTCTCGCTCTTTCTCAAACTTCTGCACGGCCTGCTCCTCATCTGCAAGATAGTCGCTCTCGCTTGCCCCATAGCGGTCAAAGAAGGCCATGACCGCAGAGCGAAGCGCTCGAAGGGCTGCAGAGAATGCGGAGATATCTGCTGTTTCAGACAGTGCGGTCTGTCGCTCTACTTCGTCTTTGAGGACCTTCAGGTCTTCGCGCGGGACTTTCACATACGGCTCGCGGGCTAGGAGTGCACTGCGACGCTTGGCCTCAGACAACGCTCCTTCAATACGACCCATGTCTCGCGAGAGATCGGACTGTTCTGCGATTGCACGATCAAGCTCGCGCTCTGCCTGGCGCACAGCTTCAATGCGCTTCATTCCTTCGCTCTCTCCCGTCGTCTCTCGCTCAAACACTGAAATTTCTTGCTCGGCAACAGCAAGGCGCGCTGACGTGTCGCGTTCCTCAGCTTCAGTCTTTACCCGCTCTACCGCAAGGTATTTTTCTTCTATTGCAAAGTATTCGCGCGCGGAGCCTGCAAGGTCTCGCCCGAGCTCTTCTGCGCGCTCCAACTTCTCTACCTGCTTCTGCAAGAACTTCAGGTGCGGAGAAAGTTCCCGACGAAGGGCTTCTACTTCCCGTACGTTGTCGCGAGTCTTATCGAGCTTTCGGATCGCTTCCTGCTTCTTGAATTCAAAGACCTTAAGGCCGAGCGCGTCCTCGAGCATGGCTCGGCGCTCACGCGGAGCTGAAAGCAAGATACGATCCGCTTCTCCTTGAGAAATGATGTGGTGACCGGTCTCGCCGATGTTTGCGGAAGCGAGGAGTTCCTGGATATCGCGGAGGCGAACCTTGGAACCGTTGATGGAGTACTCGCTTGCTCCGTCTCGGAATACCGCACGCTCTATCTGTACCTCGTCAAAATCGATCTTAGGGAAGATGCGCTTGGTGTTATCAAAGATGATCACTACCGATGCACGGTTCGCGCGAGGGTTCGTATGTGAGCCCGCAAAAATAAGATCCTCGCTTCGCTTGCCGCGCATGCTTTTCATGGATTGTTCGCCAAGCGCGAAGCGGAAGGCTTCTGCGACGTTTGATTTACCTGAACCGTTAGGGCCCACAATGGCAGTAGCTGCCGACGAGAAATCGAGCACGGTTTTCCGTGCGAACGATTTGAACCCGACGACTTCAAGCCGCTTCAGCATTGAGGCAATTATACCGTATATAAATGTGTTGACGCGCGCCCGTATCAGGTAGCGCGCGTCTAAATCACCGTGAGGTGATGGGTGCCGTCTTAGGCGTATCTTGTTGGTTTCATCATAAAGCTGATGAGACCGACAAATCCCAACAATACGGCGACTGCGGTGGTAATCGTCGTCAGAAGGCTCCAGTGGACGAACTGCGTGTGGGTGTCCTGGAATAGAAACACCGTAGCCCACATGATCAGGGCTGCCGCCGTCATGATGCAGCGCGAACCGCGAGGCCATCCGAAGCGAACTCCGAATCGCTCCGCGACAAGCACTACAAAGACAACGACAGTCGCCGGAACCGCGAGCAGCAGCGCGAACTGAACTTCTAACGGAGAAAACGTGAAGAACGTTTGGGTCATCGGTTGTAAGCCCCTTGCTCTCGTACCGCACGAGAGCCTCGTTGAGGACTATGACACTAACAGCCGTCTTTGTCTAATTCAGTATAAATCGGTTACGGATATGCAGTATAGAAACGTGTTGACGCGCGCCCGTATGAGGTAGCGCGCGTCTCCTGTTCGGCTCTGGCTTTTTATGCCGGCCCGTATTTTCTCCACCATCGAAGCACGAGGCACCCGATGAAATAGAGCATGGCCAAGCCGAACAGTGTGGTCCCGATGTCCCACGGTTTATAGTCAGTCCAAGCGGACTCGAACAGACATGCCACAGAACCTGCGGAACACGCCGTCGCGAGAAAGAACGCTTGAAGGATTGGCTTACGCCGCTCCATCGCCGCCATCAGAAGAGCAATGCCTCCGATGATGGCAACCAACGCAACCGTGAGAATAATAACGGGTTCGGACGAGAATATCGTCATGAGTGTTACCCCATACCTCTGTACCACACAGAGGCTTCGAAAGAACTATAACACTACCATCCGCTCTTGTCTAGTCCGGCCTGGGCCGCTGCTTGTTCCGCTTCCTGCTTGCTCTTCCCTACCCCTCGAGCGATCTCCTTCTCACCTATGTAAACGCCAACAGTGAAATCGCGGTCATGGTCCGGACCGTCTTCGCGGATCGTCTTGTATGCAGGAGTGATTCCCTTATGTTCCTGCGCTGCTTCCTGGAACTTACTTTTCGCATCCTGCCACGCGCGCGCCTCGATGACCGGATCGAGCTTCGGGAACAAATGCTTTATGAGAAAGGCGTCAGCAGCTTCATATCCCTGATCAAGATAGAGGGCGCCAAGCAATGCCTCGAAAGCGTTTGCGAGAATGATCTGACGAGCACGTCCCGTGTCGCGCTTTTCCCCGCGCGAGAGAAGCAGCATGTCATTGATCCCGAGCTTCTCGGCAGTCTCTGCAAGCGAGACGGTATTCACAAGAGCCGCACGAAAGGCAGTCAGTTCTCCCTCCGGCTTTTGCGGAAACTTCGTGAAAAGAAACTGGGTCGCGGAGAGCTCGAGCACGGCATCCCCCAGAAACTCAAGCCGCTCGTTATGCGCCTTCGAGCTCTTGTTCTCGTTCAGGTAGGAGCGGTGCGTCAGCGCCTCCTCGAAGAGGTCGAGGTTAGAAAAAGTGAGCCCGAGCTTTTGCGCACACGCATTAAAATCCATTGGTATGAAGAGTATAAGAAACCAGAAAAAACGCTACTTTCCCGAGCGGTCGAGCAGTTTCTGGACCGCGGTCGTCACTATGGGGAGCATGTCGTCGTAGAAGTTGAGGTTGATGATGTCTTGGAGCCTAAACCACTTGGCGTCGTCTAGGCCACCCTTCCCTTCTTCAAGCTTCAGCGGGATGTACTCGGCTTTGGCAAGGAAATACGTCACGTGCTTTCGGAACTTTCCTTTCTCCGGGTGCGAAGCGACGTATTCGTTCTCTCCGATCACATCCTCAAGGATGATATCGATTCCCATCTCTTCCTTTATTTCCCGCACCGTTCCTGCAGACAGTTCCTCCCCTTCCCACAAGCGTCCCTTAGAGAGAGTCCAGCGGCCAAACACATCGTGTACCAAGGCAAGGTAATACTGGCCTTCGTGGAAAGAATAGACGACTGCGCCGCCAAGCTCCTCAACCGGAAGCTCCTTGTGCGGCTTCTTCTCGCGCTTCCCTTGCTCGTCTTTGCCCGGGCTTCCGATTTCCTTATAGACGGCACCAAGCACTCCGTTAATGAATCGTCCGGATGATTCTCCGCCAAACACCTTGGCAAGCTCAATGGCTTCGTTAATGGCTACTTTAGGTGGAACCTGCGCGCGGTCTGAGAACAAAAGCTCGTACAAGCCGATGCGAAGAATGTTGCGGTCGATAGCTGCGATCTTTTCAATGGGCCACTCAGGAGCGGCTTTCGCGATGATAAGGTCGAGATCAGTTTTCTTGGCGATCACGCCCGTAAGGAGGTTTTCCATAAACGGCCGATCCGTATCGCTTCCCCCGAACTCTCCGAAGTTTCGCGCAAGCGCCTCGGGAGCATCGGTATCGGGTACAGCGGCTGTGTCCCACTCGAAGAGCGTTTGTAATACTACCGAACGGGCGAGATGCCGATTAGCCATATATGGAAAGAACTCCTCGTAGCGTACCAGGAGGATGCGTCGCGCGCAAAATGCGCGAATTTAGAAAATGGGGAAACTATGCTCCGCCGCCAAATCCCGAGCGACTCTTAGCGCGATCTTGCACCATGCGGCCAACGAGTCCTGGCTTCTTTACCTTCTCCTTCTCTTCCTTCTCGACATGGACATGGCCTTCTGCAGGTCCCATCTTATCGGCCTTCGTGCTTTCCTTTACCTTCTTGACCTTCTTAGGAGCGATGACCTTCCCGCGGTACATACCAGTAGACTCATCGATGCGATGAGGCAGGCGAAGAGTGCCGCTGTCCTTATCCTTCACGAGCTTCATGTTCTTCAAAGCGTGATGGCTTCGGCGGTTCTTGGTATGGGAACTGGTGTGGCGCATTCGTACAGACATAGGCGCTACCTTACCTTAAAGTCCCCAATTACGCAAAGGCTTTGCAGAAACTGCGTCGATGGACGCTTGAGAGCCCGTGCTCTCGGATAGCCGCTTGGTGCGCCTTGGTGCCGTATCCCTTGTGACGCTCAAAGCCGTAGGAAGGATAGTCGGCCGCGAGAGAGACCATATACCTGTCTCGGACCACTTTTGCGGCAACAGAGGCGAGCATGATGGCCGGAATGGTCGAGTCTCCCCGCACCACCGTTTCCTGCTCATACCCTTCTGGCGCATGGAGGAGTCCATCCAAAAATACCCGAGCTTCAAGGGGGTCCGGCGCAAGTTCGCGAACGCCCGCATGCACGGCACTCACTACCGCCTTCGTGATCCCAGCTCGATCAATAACAGACGCGCTCACTGACTTCACGCAAAAGCGGATCTCCCCCGCCTCCTTTCGTTCAAGCAAGAGAGCGAATATCCGTTCCCGATTCTTCTCGGAAAGTTGTTTGGAATCATTGAGGCCCGGGAACGCTTCCAGGAAATCAAATCCCTCAGTAGCGGCGACTACGCCAACCGCGACAGGGCCCGCCAAGGGACCCCGGCCCGCTTCGTCAACCCCGAGTATCAGCTTCATTTTTCTCGCCATCTTCTTTAGGAACGATCGTAATCTTTTCTACTCCCTTGGGAGCGCGCTTTACGGTTATCTCGAACCCGGTTCCCTCTCTTAGAAAATTAAACAGGGCGGCGCCAACCGTGGTCACCGTCTCAAACGAGCGGCGCTTACGCTCAGCCTCGTCTCTTTGTCGGCGTCTGGCGTCCAGGGACTCGTCTACGAATTCGCTCATAAAATAACTATAGCATCGCGGTAAAATCCGGGATGCTACGCGTTTGGAAGGCCTTTGTTGTATCCTTCAGGTATGGCCGGCCGGTTCATCCATTTACATACCCACAGCCACTACAGCTTCCTTCAGGCCCTCCCGAAGGTTAATGAGCTTGTGGACAAGACGAAAGAGGAAGGAATGGACGCCGTAGCGCTCACCGACTCCGGCAACCTCCATGGCGCGATCGAGTTTTATAAAGCCGCGACTAAGGCTGGGATAAAGCCGATCATCGGCGTTGACGCGTATGTTGCTCCCCGCTCACGCTTTGATAAGGAGCGCCAGGAAGATTCACATCGAACACGCATCGTTCTTTTAGCTGAGAACATGGTGGGCTACAAGAACCTCCTGAAGCTTGTCACCAAATCATTTACCGAAGGATTCAACGACCGTCCGCGCATGGACCGCGAGCTATTGAAAGAACACTCGGAAGGATTGATCGCTATCATGCCGTCCTTTGCAGGCGATGTCCCTCTCTTGCTTCGCGCAGGCGACGCCGCGGGAGCAGCAGGTGCGCTCGCCGAATACCAGAGCATCTTCGGCAAAGACAATCTCTATCTTGAAATCTCCCACCACCCGAAGGTCGAAGGACATAAGCGAGTGATGGATGAGGTGAAGAAGCTTGCGGGAGACTCTGGCGCAAAGCTCGTCGCGCAGCATGATGTGTATTACCTCTCTCCTGACGACCGCGAAGCGCGTGAAGTGATGAAGCGCATCCAGAACGCGCACCAGGCACCAGGCTACAGCGCAGAGGAAGACTTCTCCTTTGTCTCAGAGAAAGACATGCGCAAGTGGTTTGCGGACGTTCCGGAGGCAGTGGATGAGAGCGGGCGCATCGCTGATCGCTGCAACATTGAGATGACGCTTGGGCAGTGGGTCTTTCCTGAGATCCCGACGGACGAGGGCAAGACGCACGACCAGATGCTTCGCGAGCGAGCGTATGCCGGGCTTACGGCGCGCGCCATGGAAAAGTCTGATGACGTTGAGGTCCGTATCGAGTACGAGCTCAAGATCATCGGCGATAAGGGCTTTGCTCCTTATTTCCTCGCCGTTTCCGACCTCCTTACCTTTGCAAAGCAAAACGGCATCCTGACCACGACTCGCGGATCTGCAGGAGGCTCTTTGATCTCGTACCTGGTCGGCATCACGAACGTCGACCCAATGTTCTACAAGCTTCCCTTCGAGCGCTTCTTGAACCCCGAGCGTCCGAAAGCTCCCGACATCGACATGGACTTTGCTGACGATCGGAGAAACGAGGTGATCGCCTACGCCAAGCAAAAGTATGGCGAGGACCGCGTAGCGCAGATCGGAACATTCGGCACCATGCTCGCACGAGCCGCTGTTCGAGACGTTGCGAGAGCGTTGGGCCATTCCTACGGAACGGGCGACCGGATCGCAAAACTGATCCCGCTTGGCTCTCAAGGATTCCCGATGACAATCGCGCGTGCCATGGAAATGGAAGATGATTTGAAAGCGCTCTATCGAGAGGACGAAGACGTGCGCGAAATCATTGATCTTGCAAAGCGAATCGAGGGCTGCGTGCGGCATGTCGGCGTGCACGCCGCAGGCGTCGTTGTCGCTCCTTCACCACTCACTGATTGGACGCCAGTGCAGTTTGACCCGAAGGGCGAAGGCATTCTTATTACGCAGTACGACATGTATTCGATCACGGACGAATACGGAGGCGTGGGTCTCCTGAAGTTCGACTTCCTGGGAATCAAGAACCTCGCCATTCTTGCAGCCGCCGTTGACCGGGTCGCGGAAACCAAAGGCATATACATAGACATCGAGACGGTGCCCCTTGATGACGACAAGACTTTCGCGATGCTCGCTCGAGGCGAGACAGAAGGCACCTTCCAGCTAAACGGTTCAGGCATGACCCGCTACCTCAAGGAACTTCGTCCCACCACCATCCACGACATCAACGCCATGGTGGCGCTCTATCGTCCGGGACCGATGGAAACGATCCCGCAGTACATCGAGCGAAAGCGAAACCCTAAGCTCATCCGCTTCATTGATGAGCGCATGAAGGAATACCTCGATACGTCCTACGGCGTCATCGTGTATCAAGACGACGTGCTTTTGACCGCAGTGAACCTTGCCGGCTACTCCTGGCTTGAAGCTGACACGCTTCGAAAAGCCATGGGTAAGAAGATTCCGGAAATCATGATGGCCGAGAAGGACAAGCTCATCAAAGGTTTTGTTGAGTACGGCAAGCTCTCTGCCGATAAGGCAGAAGCCATTTGGAAACTGATTGAACCGTTTGCAGCCTACGGCTTTGGTAAGGCTCACGCCGCTTCCTACGGCAAGGTGGCCTACCAGACCGCCTACCTGAAAGCCAACTACCCGGTTGAATACATGGCAGCGGTACTCTCTGCTGATGCGGGAGACGTTGAGAAGATTTCTATCTCTGTTGCTGAGTGCGATCGCCTTAAGATTCCCGTACTCCCACCAGACATTAATGAGAGCCGATCAACCTTCACCGTAGTGGATGAAGGCAAGGCGATTCGCTTCGGCCTCTCCTCGATCAAGAACTTCGGCGAGGGCATCTCGGAAGCCATTATGACCGAGCGCGAGGCGAACGGCGCCTTCAAGGACCTCGCCGATTTCCTCTCCCGAATCGACTCCAGGAACTTGAATAAGAAATCTCTTGAATCCTTGATCCGCTGCGGAGCGCTCGATCGCTTCGGGGAACGCGGGAATCTGCTTCATAACGTCGAAGTGCTTCTCACCTTCCATCGCGAGGCAAGCGCTCCAGCCGAGCAGGACTCCTTGTTTGCAGCAGCCGCGCCAACGCTCGCCTTCCCACAAGAAGGAGCGCCTCTCTCAATGATCCAAAAGCTTGCGTCTGAGAAAGAGCTTCTTGGCATTTATGTCTCCGGACACCCGCTCGATGCTCACGCAGATAAGACAAGCAAGGCTTCTGTTTCCATTGGACAGATAAAGGCAGAGCCGATGCCGGGTATTCCGCTTATTCTCCCCGTCCTTATTTCTGAGGTACGCACCATCCTCACCAAGAAAGGCGAGAAGATGGTCTTCCTTAAACTTGAAGACAAGAGTGGGGACATTGAAGCTGTTATCTTCCCCAAGCTCTATAAGGAACACGCGGACAAGATCGTCACGGGCGCCTGTCTTCTGGTGAAAGGAAGTGTTTCTAACCGCAACGGCGAGCTCTCGCTTTCCATAGAGAATCTCAAGTCTATTTAGCGCTCATTGAGCGAAGTGCTTGAAAGTGCTATACGTAGCGTAAGGCAATGGAAGGAGTAAAGCCATGCCCGATGACGAACGTGATCTTGACGCAACTGGCGGTTCGGAACTCATGGAGGAAATTCGGCAGTACAAGCGCAGCAATCCGCAGCGGTTTGGTGAAGCACGAATACTCTTCGCCCTTCTGAATCGGATTGAAGCACTCGAAACCCGACTAGCCGCCCACGAGCAGCCCGGCCCAACCAGCGGCGAGGGGGATCACCCGCTGAGATAACCTCTCAGCCTCCGACACTAAGAACGCGGCGGTCCCAAGGGATCGCCGTTGTTTTATCCTTTGACAAGAAAAAAGCCCCTCCTATACTGGAACCTATGCAGCTTCAGACAACTACCACCACCGCTCTCTAGCGCTTGCGGCGTGGTAGTTACTCCTTTCGAAACCTACCCCGCCCAAGCGGGGATTTTTATTTAACGACGTATAATAGCCATCACCATGAACCCAGCATCTAAGGAACTCGAAGCAAAACGCCACACGCTCGCCCACCTGCTTGCCGCTGCAGTTATGAAAATGCATCCGGACGCAAAGCGCACCATCGGTCCGGCTATCGACGACGGCTTCTATTTCGACTTCGAGTTTTCAAGCCCGCTGTCTGAGAAAGACTTCCCCAAGCTTGAGAAGGAAATGCGTCGCCTCCTTCCTTCCTGGAAATCCTTTGAGAAGTTCGACCTCTCCCCTGAACAGGCAAAGGAGGAGTACCCGGGCAACCCCTACAAGCATGAGCTTATCGACGAGTTTTCAAAAGATGGCGGTACCCTCTCCTTCTACAAATCCGGTGAGTACTGGGATCTCTGCCGCGGCGGCCACGCCGAGAATCCAGCCAAGGAAATAGCTTCTGACTCATTCAAGCTTGACCGGGTCGCAGGAGCGTATTGGCGAGGCGATGAGAAGAACACGATGCTCACCCGTATCTATGCGCTTGCCTTTGATACCAAGGAAGAGCTCGATGCATATATCGCACAACGAGAAGAAGCCAAGAAGCGCGATCACCGCGAGCTTGGGGAGAAACTCGATCTCTTCCACTTTGACGAGGCCATCGGAAAAGGGCTTCCTATCTGGCTTCCCAAAGGCAACATCATCAAGGAAGAACTAGAGCGGTGGGCAAAAGATACTGAATCAGAATGGGGCTACGACCGTGTGACAACTCCTATCATCACCAAGGAGGACCTCTTTTACACCTCTGGTCACCTTCCCCTCTACAAAGAAAGTATGTACGCGCCGATACAGATTGAGGAAGAGACTTACTACATCAAGCCGATGAACTGTCCCTTCCATCACAAGGCGTATGCCGCTCGACCAAAGAGCTACCGCGATCTTCCTGTGCGCTACGCAGAATATGGATGGTGCCACCGTTTTGAGGATTCCGGCAGCCTGTTCGGCCTTATGCGGGTTCGAGGAATGCAGATGAACGATGCGCACATTTATATCCAGAAAGAGAATGCCGTTGAAGAGTTTGTGCGGGTGATTCAATTGCATGAGTACTACTACAAAACCCTCGGTATTAAGAACTACGAGATGGAACTCGCACTTCGAGACCCTTCTAAGATGGACAAATACCATGGAGACGAGGAGGACTGGAAGGATGCCGAACGGATGACTATCGAAGCTATGGAAAAATCCGGCGTTCCATTCAAGGTGGTCAACGAAGGCGCCGCATTCTACGGACCAAAAATGGACTTCCAAATCTACTCTTCTATTGGACGTTCCTTTACTGCCTCGACCAACCAATTGGACTTGTTCATGGGCAAGCGTTTCGGGCTTGAGTATGTAGACGCAGACGGTACTCGCAAGACCCCCGCGATCATCCACCGAGCCCCCCTTGGCACTCACGAACGATTTATTGGATTCCTTATTGAGCACTATGGAGGCGCCTTCCCGCTTTGGCTTGCACCGGTCCAAACGCGCATTCTCCCGGTCTCTGAAAAGCACGCCGCCTACGGTACCGAGCTCTTTACCGCCCTCAAGGCAGCCGGTATTCGCGTAGAGCTTGATAGCGCAAACGACTCTCTGGGCAAGCGCATACGAAACGCGAAGATGGAAAAGGTTCCCTACCTGCTTGTCGTTGGCGATGCGGAGATAGAGGGAAAAACGGTCACTGCAGAAAGCAGGGACGGCGGAAAGCTCGAGCCTATGAGCATCGAGGCGTTTATCGAGCGAGCCAAGGAAGAGATCAAGACTCGCGCCTAAGCCTACTTCCCTTCCTGGGAGAGCGCTTTCACGATGTCGTCTATCGTGAGCTCGTTGCGGTCCTTTTTGAGCGAACTGAACCCTTCATGGGACGAGTAGGTCATGCGGGGGCGAGACGCTCTGGTTGGCGGCTGCACGGGACCATGATGCGCGTCTTTCTTCTTGAAGAAGGCCGGGAAGACCTTAAACAGGAGCACGTACGCTATGAAGGCGCTCCAGAGCACGAGGCCAAGGATGAAGAGGATGAGTTCGATCATGGTTTCCTAAAGTATGCCACAGGCAGGTATAGAAAAAGCCCCAGGTTGTTACCCGGGGCTTTTTCTTCTAGCGCTTATGCTCCAAGAGCAAGCTTTGCGCCGCGGATGCCGGTCATGCGGCTTCCTTCGATCATCGCGTCGATGCGAGAGGCGATACCGTCGGTGTCGCTCACTGCTGCACGAATCTCTGAAAGGAATTCCTCAATGCCCGTACCGTTAGCTGCTGCCGTTCGAAGCTGCTCGATAACGTTCTCGTTGTCATTGGCTTCAAGGGCCGTGACGAATGCGTTTACGTCTGTTGCAGATTCTTCTTCGGTCTCGTCAGCAAGCTCAGAGTAAGAAGCGTTTCCTGCGTAGGCTGGGACGAGGGAGCGGAACATGCCCTTTGAGAACATGAAGTACGCTACGCCGCCTGCACCTGCGATAAGAAGCACCCAGTACGCCATGATTGCAGGAGAGATGTCTCCAAGACCCGTGTAAGGGATCGAAGAGAGGTAGACGACCTGCGGAGGGTTCTGCGGTGGCTCATCAGTGAAGACGGTGCTTGAGAACGCATTGTCGTTGTCATCATCGTCCTCATCAACGTTCACCGTAACCGAACAGGTTGCTTCGTCTCCGTCGTTATCTTCTACCGTCATGCGGAAGGTCGTGTCCTCGTCAACGGTTACGCGCTCTTCGCCGCCGTCCTCGTCAACTGAACCGATACCCTGGTTGATGCTAGCCTCTTCTGCGTCATCGGTCTCCCATGAGAGTGTTACGCGGTCTCCCTCGTCAACGCTCTTGTCGGAAGCCTCAAGGTCGCAAGATGGCTCGTCATCGTTGTTGTTATCGTTGTCATCATCATCGTCGTCATCATCGTTTGAACCGTTGGTGATGTTGATGTTCGAATTGTTGTTCTGATCATCGTCATCATCATTGTTGTTGCTATTGGATCCTGAGTAGATGCCCGGGCCGCCGACATACTTGTTCTTGTATGCGTAGTCACCGAAGTCAGGGTAATTCTGGTTCTGGTTGGTATTCGTGCTGTTCTCCTGGTTCGTGTTGTTCTCGTTTGAGATTGCAACGCCGCCGATGTAGTTGTCGTTTCCGTTCTGATTGATGTTGACGTTGTTGTTGTAGGTGGTCTCGTTGTCGTTGTCCTGCCAGCTAAAGTTGAGGTTAAGGCCGCCTCCATAGCTCGATCCGTAGTTAGAACCCGATCCGTAGTTGTAGGTCGGAGTCTTCGGATAGCTGTAGGTGGGCTTGTACCCTCCGTAGCTACCGCAACACGAAGTCGTGCCGTAGATCGTGCCAGCGCTTGAGTAGCCGCTGCCACTTCCGTAGCTGCCACCAAGATCGTACGTGCTGTACGCAAGAGCAGCAGACGGGATGGCAAAGCCAACACCGACGACCACCGCGATCACTGCAAGAACCTTTGCGAACCCATTGCCCGTGATGTTTTGTTTCATGTTTGAGTAATTTAGAAAGTAATTAAGCCTTTATTTTGTGCCACCTACGGGACAAACCCATAGATACCAGTAGATTAGCACAAGGCAATACTTTGTCAAGCCCTACCAAAAAACCGCCCTGAGGCGGTCATTTGGCAGTATCTATCTCCTTTTGGGAGGTTAGCGTCGGTCTCGAATCTGAGGCCAATCGCGTCCAGAGAGCGTATGTGTGCCGTCCTGGAGCGATTCCCAACGAACAAGGGCGGGTGCGTAGCTAATGCCACGGCGGCGCTCTTCTGCGGTTGGAACTGGGCAGATAACCACCCATCCGCGCTTGTCGGCATCGAGCATCGGAACTGAGATGGATCCGTTTTGTCCTTGGACAAACGCAGCATATGTTTCCATTCCAATATCTGCGCCTGCAACGTCACGGATACCAAGCTGGCGTCGGTTTCGCTGAATAACATCAAAGGCAGCGCGACGAGGGTCGCAGGCGTCCCCGATGCAAAGGAGCGTTGATGGCTCAACATCTGGCCAGCACACGTCTGCGATCGTCGCTGATGCTGATTCGTCGGTAGGAACTACCGCTCCGACCACGAAGAAGCCGCGGTTTGGCATTCCCTCGATGACGATGTCTGCACATTCAACCTGAGGACGAGGCGTTTCAGGAGTTGGGACGTTCTCAAGGGTCAAGAACTGGACAGCGATGTTGTTGCAGATCTCAAGGTGCGTGAAGATAGCGACCTTGCTTGGATCAGCCTCATTTCGAACTACCCAGCGTTCAGCCTCAAGCATGGTGCCGAGGTGGGTATCCTCTCCCCGAGCTGGGGTTCGCACGACTCCGCGCCGAAGATCGAGGTTCACTCGACCGCCTTCGTTTACGAGAGCCTGGCGTCCACCGCTGGTGGAAATTGGACCCTGCGTCATGAGGTCGAATCGCTCGCCGTTAGGATCAAGCGTGTCCGGGTCTACTCCCTGAATGAGGGCAGTATCGAAGTTTGATGGTCCTTCGATGATGCGGCGAGCCTGGGCAGACATAGCTGCGTCAAACCACGCTGGATGGCGTGCGCCTTCAAACATGGTGACTGCCTCTGCTTTGGTACCTCGGTACGGATTGTCTCGGAGATATTCCAAAGTAACTGCCCCGCGCTCTGCTTCTTGCACACGCTCCTGAGCTGCTGCTGGAGTAGTAGTCGCAGCTTCTGCAGCACCAAGACCAATTGCTGCGGCAGCCATTGCTCTCCAATTAAATCCTCCTGGTTCTTTGCGGGCCATATTTGTAAGGTTAGTTATTAGGGTATGCCACTTGGAATGATACAGGACTATGTCCCGTTTCCAAGGGCCTCGGTTGAATAAAGCTTCGCAGTCACGATGAAGCGGTCTGACTTTGCCCCGAAGGTGTCGCAGGTAGCGAGCGTGAGCTTCGAGCCTGAGACATCGAGCGGAATCTCGCCGCTTTCTGTGTTTGACTGCTCCACCGTTTCTACGGCGTAGGTATAGGCCTTATCTTTGCCATACACCGTGATCAGGTCCCCTTCCTTGAGGTTCTGGATCCCGTTGAAGGCCTTATAGGCCTGGTTATGGACCACTGGCAGGTAGCTTGAGTGCCCGAAGATAAGCACGTTTCCTTCAGCCCCGAGCGTTCCGGTTCCTGGGTAGCGGACAGCCCCCGTAAGCAAGGCTTGGTCGAGCGCGCTGATGCGGGTGGTGTTTGGGTTTGAGACGTTAGCCTCGACGCCTATCGCAGGGATCTTGATACGAACTGGGAGCTCCCCTTCTGCAACGAGCGCGACTGCTGGAGTCTCAGGTTCGGCAACTATTGGTGCGTTAGTTGGCATCTGACTAAAAGCAGCAAAGGATGACGGGATCATGCCGATACCAGAGAGCGTCTGGAACGAAAGCAAAAAGATAAGTGCAAAAAAGAAAAGGAAGCTCCACTTATGGGCGAGCACTTCCTCTACAGGGGTTTTTGCAGGCGCTGCGTGATGCGCGTTACTCATAGAAATACTATACCACAGCAAATATGCTTCTTGTCAACCCCCGTTTCCCCTTTGTCTTGACAAAAGTATTGGGTATGGGGTAGATTACCGGGAATGGAAACACCTTCATCCCACGAGCAGCACACCCCGAGCCGGAAGGCTGCGGTTAACGGCCTCGCCGTTGTTGGCGTCATCGCGCTTGTCGTTGGCGGTATCTTGCTTGTCGTCTACGCAGCCCGCTACATTCCTGAGACCCTCTCTCGCCTCGCGGGTGCCGTGTACCTCTCCCCTGAAGAGACCGTAAACCCTGAAGATGAAGAAACCCCGGTAGAGACACCTGAAACCCCAGAAACACCGGTGACTCCAACCACACCAGGTACAACATCTACACCCGCAGTTAATCCTCCTGTTAAGACAACTCCAGGTGGAGTCATTACGGTTCCTCGCGCCCTCACCGGCTCCCCTGACCTTCAGCCTGAGATTCTTGCGCTTGGGTACCTCCAGAACAATTCGGCAAACTCGTTTGTCACGGCAAACGATCTTTCGGCAAACGATCGTCCTGCGATCCGCTTCCGTGTCCGCAACGTTGGAACAAACGCAGTGAACTACTGGCAAGTGCGCGTGGAGTATCCTACCGAAGACAGCCAGGATTCATACGTCATCACCTCTCGCGACCTTCTTATGCCAGGCGGCTATAAGGACTTTACATTTGGATTTGATAATCCTGACGAAGGAAGCGACCGCCTCTTTGTCGTTACTGCAGATCCAGGTAATGGCGTTCGTGAAAGCAACGAAGGCAACAATCGCGACTCTGCATCTATCGACATCGGCCGCACAAGTGGCTCAAACAACAACTCAAGCCGACTCGCTTGCGATCTTAGTGTCTCTCCAAGCCGCATTGACGAGGGAGAGCGAGCTACTCTTCGCTGGGAAGCTGATGGCGCTGATGATGCACGAATCAATGAGGGCATCGGCTCAGTCGACGAGGATGAAGGCTCTGAACGTGTCTCCCCTCGCGAAGACACCACGTATCGCCTGACGGTTGAGAATGACGACGATACTGAGACCTGTTCAGTAACGCTTCGCGTTGACGAAGACTAAGAGACATTTCTTACGAAGAGCGCCCGGTTTATGCCGGGCGTTTTTCTTTGACTTTAAACATTAAAATGTTATACTAATATCAATGCCGCAGTTGTCACGCGGTTAGAGTTCGGGAGCGTTTGTTATGAGAAATGGTCCTGGGGTAGCTTTCGGGTGTTTTGTTGTGGCCGCATTCCTTCTAATGGCGGTCCTCTCAATCCTCGGCTGGGATCCCTACAACTGATCAACAATTCTTCCCAAAACTTGCAGGCCTATCTTCCAAGATGGGCCTGTCTTTTTATAGTTGACAATTTCAGAAATGAGCGCAGGATTTATATACCCCGTACGGAAGTACGGAACATGGAGCAAGCACATGACTGGTCGCCTTGATCAAGATCAAAACGAGGATCGATACAGAGTTCCGCCGCCGCCGAAAGACGGTATGGGAGGGGTCATCATTGGAGCAACGCTCGCTGCGTTTGCCCTTGGTGCCCTCTTCCTGGCCTGGAAATTCGATTTATTCCCGTAGATCGTCCAAGATGACGCCGCGCTCGCAACATGACTGGGTCTCCTGTACGTATGGAGACCCAGTTTGCTTTTTATACGTCTAGGTTCGCGAGCTTTGCGTTTGACTGAATGAACGACTTTCGTGAAGCCACATCCGTTCCCATCAAGATGTCGAAGATGCGATCCGCTTCCCCTGCGTCTTCAACCGTCACCTGTTTCAATACTCGTCGCGCAGGATCCATAGTCGTCTCCCAGAGCTCAGATGCATTCATCTCTCCAAGACCTTTGTAGCGCTGGATGGAGAACTTCGCTTTCTTACCCTTCACATCCGCTTCGGTCTCTTCACCCTCCTCCACTCCCTCTTCTGCAAGCTGTGCTTCCTCAATTACTTCTGCGTCTTTGCCAATGATCTTAAACTTCTCTTCGTCAGAGTATGCATAGAAAATCTCCTTTCCGCGCTTCAGCTTATAGAGAGGCGGCTGGGCGATGTAGATGAACCCGCCGTCAATCACTGCGCGGAAATGGCGGTAGAACAAGGTCAACAAGAGCGTGCGGATGTGAGCGCCGTCAACGTCAGCGTCTGTTGCGATGATGACTTTATGGTAGCGGAGCTTCGAAAGATCGAACACATCTCCGATTGCCGTACCAAGCGCAACCACGAGGTTCTTAATCTGCTCGGATGCGAGCATCTTATCGAGACGTGCTCGCTCGATGTTCAAAATCTTTCCGCGTAGCGGAAGGATGGCCTGAGTCCTGCGATCGCGGCCTGTCTTTGCGGTACCACCGGCTGAGTCTCCCTCTACGATAAAGAGCTCTGACTCAGACGCATCCTTGGTCTGGCAGTCAGCAAGCTTACCGGGGAGCGTCATGCCTTCAAGAGCGCCCTTACGCAAGACGGAATCCTTAGCAGCTTTCGCTGCTTTTCGAGCCTTCAAGGCAAGCAATACCTTGCTTACGATCGAGCGCCCGTCATCCGGGTTCTCCTCGAGGAAGGCGGAAAGCGCTTCTCCAAATACCGCTTCGACAGCGCCGCGCGCTTCCACCGAACCAAGTTTCCCCTTGGTCTGTCCTTCAAACTGGATCTCCGGCATTTTGACCGAGACCACGGCGGTGATGCCTTCAAGCACGTCGTCTCCGGTGAAGTTCTCTTCGCTTTCTTTCAACACACCCGCAGTGCGGCCGTATGAGTTCAGCGTTCTCGTGAGCGCAGTCTTAAAGCCCGTCACGTGCGTTCCATGCTCAGGGTTGTAGATGTTGTTTGCAAAGGCCGAGAGGCGCGGCGAGATGTCATCGACATACTGGAGTGCCACTTCAACAGCAACGCCGTCTCGCTCTCCTTCTACGTAGAAAATATTCTTATGTACCGCCGTCTGATGCTGATTATAAAAGCCGATCAACGAGCGCAGTCCCCCTTCAAAGTAGAAAGACATTGAAGGCGCTTCAAGAGAAAGCTCGCGAAGATAGAATGCCCCTTGGTCATCTACCTCAGGAAGCTCTCTCGCATCGATGACGCTGATCCGTGTTCCTTTGACGAGGTACGCCTGCTGGCGCACATGCGAGACGATACGGTTCCACTCGTACTTGATCTCCTGGAAGATCGCCGGATCCGCCTCAAACGTTATGACCGTACCGCGATTAGTGGATGTCGCTATCTTCTTTACGGCGCTCGTTGGCTTTCCGATCTTGTATTCTTGCGCGTGCGCAGCTCCGTCGCGGTGCACTTCAGCGCGTGTGTGGAGCGAGAGCGCGTTCACCACAGAAACACCGACGCCGTGCAAGCCTCCTGAGACTTTGTAGCCTGAGGCTTCCCCGCCGAACTTTCCTCCGGCATGCAGCGTCGTCATGATGGTCTCAAGCGCAGATACTTTTGTCTGCGGATGCTTATCAACCGGAATACCACGGCCGTTATCTACGACGCGTACTCGGTTCCCTGGAAGAAGCGCGATCTCGATATCGTCAGCAAATCCACCCATCGCTTCGTCGCGAGAGTTGTCGAACACTTCCCAGATGAGGTGATGGAGACCATCGGGACCCGTGGTTCCGATGTACATTCCCGGGCGCTTACGTACCGGATCAAGTCCTTCGAGGACAGTAATCGAAGAAGCGTCATAAGCTCCCGCGCTCCCTTTAGGAGCGCGGTTTGAAGCCTCTTTTTCTGCCTTTTTCGCCATGTCGTTCTTGTTAAAAGTATATCACGAAATCGGCCTAATTACAGCCTAAAAGCTACCGAACGTGCCATCCGTCCCTCGCGTTTAGGGCCGCAGTTATGCGCTCCATAAGCGGGTTCAGATCCTCATCGCTTAGAGTCCTGTCTGGGCTCTCAAAGACGAGCCTGAAGGCGTAGGAAGTCCTTCCCTCCTTGTCGAAAGCATCGAACAAATCGAGGCGTACGAGGAGGTTCCCAGCCTCCTGCTGAAGGAGCTCCTGCACATCGGTCCCGCTTGTTCCCGTTGGGGTCCATACCGCGATATCGCGAAGCGCAAATGGGTACTGCGAGAATGCTTGGAACGGGCCGAGCGCAGAAGTGCGCGGTGCATACCCTTCTCCAAGAGCAGCGAGATCAACATCGGTCAAATCAATCGAGACGGTGTTTCCTTCTGGAGACGGTGCCTTGATTCCAAACTCAGCAACAAAGCTTTCAAGCACGGGAGCGATCGGATCTTTCTTTACTCGCGAGCTAAATCCAAGCGCGAGCACAAAGCGCTCTCCGGCCTTTGTGAACACATTTCCCATTTCAAAAAGAGCGATGACTTCTACGGGTCCGAGCACGCGAGGCCCCACGTATGCAGCGTTCACAAGCGCTTCTGTCATATTTACGTACAGGTCTGAGCGAAGTGCGGGCTTTGTCTTATCAAGCGGGTTAGCGAGCACGATATCGCCTGTTACCGCAAATGACGGGGTTGATACTTCAGTGAACCCTCGCTCCACTAGAAAGTCTTTGATTCGCTCAATGCCGCGGTAGCGAGCCTGGTCTGCTGTTATATCTGCAGAGAAATAGGCCGCGGGTACGCGATCGTATCCGAGGATGCGTCCGACTTCCTCAACAACGTCTTCCGGAATATGAATGTCCCGTCGCTCAAACGGCGCCTTCACTTTCCACGCATTATCTTTCGATTGATAGTCGAACCCGAGACGCACAAACACGCTCTCTACTTCTTCATTGGTGAATGATGAGCCGAGCTTACTGTTGATTGTCTCGAGCGAGACGGAAACAAATTCGTTGGCTGACGGTTTCGGATATACATCCACCACTCCTTCCAGCGTCCCTCCTGCAACTTCTTGTATGAGTGCGAGCACCTCGCGCATGCCGTATGCAGTAAGTTCTGGGGACGGACGGTTCTGATAGCGTTGCGATGCATCCGTATAAAGCTTCAATGCCTGCGACATTTTTCGTATAAGCGTTCCGTCGTAGTTTCCTACCGATACAAATAAATCAGTCGTACTCTCCGTCACTCCAGACGCAGCTCCTCCCTTGAGCCCTGCGATGTCGAGCGCGGCTCCACTCGTCTTATCAGCGATCACATACATTCCTTTTGTAAGGGTGTATTTTTCTCCCGTAAGCACTGTAATCTCCTCCCCTTCTTGTGCGGCACGTATGTTGATCCGGGTGACGTTCCCGTCCTTAGCAATTTTCCCGGCATCAAAGGCATGCATGGGCTGGCCGATATCAAGCATGACGTAGTTAGTCGCGTCCACGATGTTGTTGATGGAACGCTGCCCAACGGAAACAAGGGCTTCCTGGAGCCATGCAGGAGAAGGCCCGACTTTCACGCCTCGCACGAGTGCCGCGGTGTGGCGAAGACAATAGGCCGAATCCACCTCAACGGTAAGATTCTCAGTTCCCGGCCAGCTTGGCAGAGCTTCGGTGAGTGGATCGCTCTTTAACGGTAGCTCCAAGACTGCAGAGATCTCGCGCGCGATACCTCGATGGGAAAGGGCATAGGCCGCGCGGTCTGGGAGAACCTTCACATCAAGCAGGTCCCCTTCTGCCTCTTCTATTTCGAAAGCGTGGAAGGTCAACGCTTCAGCGAGCACCTCGACTGAGGGCAGTTCATCAACAAAATATTTGTTTAGCCACGTGCGGGAGACTTTCATGTTTTTTCGTTATTTTTCTGCTTTCTATAGATGAAGAACTGAAACAAAATGATTCCCGTTACGATGGCACCTAGTACGCCGTGTGCAATGAAGACTACCCAGTCCCCTCGCAAGGCACCGTACAGAGCCCACAAGAGATAGGTCAAGAAGGACATCACATACAGAGGCAGTGAGATTCCTTCAGTCGACTTTCTTTTCCAATTCAATCGAATTTGATGTGGCGGGCCAATGAATTTACTAGCCGCTGACATAATAGCGACAAGGGTGCCTACAACTGCCAACAACGTCACGCTTTCAAGAATGTTCATATCGTTTTTTCCTCAAACGCGTGCACGAAGCGGATGTCTCCCCCATGGAAAAGACGGACGTCGGGGATGCCGTATTTGACCATGAGCAACCGCTCGATACCGGTACCAAACGCAAAGCCCTGGTATTTCTTTGCATCAACACCAACATTCTCCAACACTTTCGGATGCACCATGCCTGCTCCCATGACTTCAAGCCAGCGGCCTGCTTTACCTGCAGGTTCAAACCACACGTCGACTTCCACGCCCGGCTCAACAAACGGAAAGTAACTTGGGCGGAAACGCACCTTGGCGTTCTCGCCAAAGTATTCCTTGCAGAACTGCTCGATGGTTCCCTTTAAGTGCCCAAGCGTTACTCCTTCGCCAACAGCGAGACCTTCGCACTGATAAAACTGCGCTTCGTGCGTCATGTCAGTCGCTTCGTTTCGAAATACTTTTCCTGGCACCACAATCCGGTACGGCGGGAGAATTCCTTTCTTCATCTGCTCTTCCATGAAGCGAATCTGAACGTTTGACGTTTGTGTTCGAGGAACTCGGGGAGACTCTTCCTTTGTCCAGAAGGTGTCCTGCATGTCTCGTGCGGGATGATCTGCCGGAACGTTCAGGGCGGTGAAGTTATGCCACTCGTCTTCAAGCTCGGGGCCATACGCGATCCCAAAACCCATACGGCCGAATATCTCCGCGATCTCGCGGGTAGCAACGCTTATGGGGTGCAGGCGGCCGTTTTGCATCCTTAGAGTATAGGAAGAATACGGCTAATTTGCTATACTGCCTGGGATACGGCGCCATGGACTGGAACCTCAATCTGACGCTTTTTGCGTACCCATTTCTCTTTGCGGCCATCTATTTCGAGGCCTTTTTGCTCGTAACCTTCCTCTCCCGCCCTGCTCGGGAAATGAGAGATCGAGTCCAGAGCACGAGCACACCGATGGTTGCGATTGTGGTCCCCTGCTACAACGAAGCACGAACCGTCGCAGGAACTGCAAAATCATTGCTCGCGCTTGATTACCCTGCAGACAAACTGAGTGTTGTCTTGGTAAATGACGGATCTACTGATGAGACCGCCACGGTCATGGAGCAGTTCGCATCGCATCCGCAAGTAACAGTCATCCATCAGAAAAACGGAGGCAAGCACACCGGACTTAATGCCGGCATCGCAGCTTCCCCAAACGCAGACTTGATCGGTTGCTTAGATGCAGACTCCTTTGTAGAGCCTGATTCCTTGAAAGAGATGATCAGCTGCTTTGATGATCCTAAGGTAGGCGCTGCTACTGCCGCTATGTCAGTTGATAAGCCTAAGAACGTACTGGAGCGTATGCAGAACGCCGAGTACATCCTCGGCATCGCCCTTCGCCACATACTTGCTGCCGTAAACGGCATTTACGTAACGCCTGGTCCCTTCTCTCTCTACCGCAGAAGCACCCTTCAGGAACTTGGAGGATTCCGTAACGGCTACAACACCGAAGACATGGAGATGGCGCTTCGCATCCAGCGCGCAGGACTCGTCATCGACAGCGCAACGAAGGCGCGTGTGTTTACAAAGACCCCTCGCTCAGTGCGAAGCCTCGTGAAGCAGCGCGTGCGCTGGACCACCGGCTTCCTTCGAAACATGCTCTATGACTACCGCGACCTCATCGGCAATCCGCGCTACGGCGCTCTTGGTCTTATCGTGTTGCCGCTTGGCTTCTTCGCAATTTTGGGCGGCATCCTTATGTTCGGTATCTTTATCTACCAGACGCTAGCCAGTGGTATTAAGACCATCCTTATTGCCTCTGGTGTCCCGATCGACTACACACTCTCATCCATGGTCCCGAACGTAGCAGCGATCGAATGGTTCTACTTCCCCGTTACTTTGTTCGCACTCCTCGCTGTCGTAGCGATTGTCGGCAGCATTATGTTCATCGTGGTTGGCAAGCGCATCTCAAAGACCCCAGGAGGCCTCGGAGTCGGTATTCTTGGGTACCTCTTGGTCTATGGCCTTATCGCTCCCCTTTGGCTCATAGGATCTGTTGCTGACGTTGCAACTAACACCCGTAGGGCCTGGAGGTAACTATGCCCTTTTACGCTAAGAACGCGCTCATCGCGCTTGCCATCACCATCGTCATCGTCGGCACCATTTTGTACGCCGTTAACTATTTAAACAGCCAGCGCGTTGAGGAACTCCGAGCGATTGAGGACCAACTTGCAACCGACACCCTTTCAATCGAGACGCAGTTCGCGCTTCTCTCAGAAGCTTCCTGCGAAGGATTGCCCGAAGGAAACGTATTGTCAGGAGAGCTCGCAAGTCTTGGCGACCGACTCGCCTTTGCCGAGGAGCATGGAGGCACTAACGATCCTGAAGTGCTTCGTCTCAAGGACCGGTACACCCTGCTTCAGATCCGCGACTACCTTCTAACCAAGCGCCTTGCCCGCACCTGTGACCTTGATCCGACGATCGTCCTCTATTTCTATTCAAACGCAGGTGACTGCCCGGACTGCGACCGCGCAGGTTATGCCCTTTCCTACCTTCGCCAGACCTACCCTGCCCTCCGCGTCTACTCCTTCGATTACCATCTCGACCTTGCAGCTCTGAAGACCCTGATTGCAGTTGAGAAAGTAGACGAGACCTTCCCAGCGTTCGTAATCCAAGGCAAACGCTCCTATGGCTTTACTGAGCTTGAGGAGTTCCAGAAACTCTTCCCTAAGGAAATGTTCGAGACAGCGAGCGAGACTCCGACTACGACTCCTGCGGCTCGATAGGTTCCTTCTCAGCGGTATACTGCAGGCATGTCAGAGCCTGTAGACCTGAGAGCATTGATTGCAGATAAGCCTCCGAAGACGGGCAAGGTTCGCTTTATAGCCGTGGATGGCCACGGAGGATCCGGCAAATCTACCTTTGCGAGGTGGCTGGCGGATCGGCTTGGCGCCGAGCTTGTTACTCAAGACGACTTTGCTAGCTGGGATAATCCATTTGATTGGTGGCCGCAAGTCATAGAGAAGATCTTCGTCCCGATTACTGCAGGCGCAAAGACTCTCAGTTACCCGCGGTCTCAGTGGTGGGAGCACCATAAGCCTGAACCGGTCGTTGATCAGCCAGTCACCGATATCATGATCCTAGAGGGCGTAAGCTCTTCCCGTAGCGAGTTCAGGGATTATATAAGCTTGAGTATCTTTATTGATACTCCAATCGAGCTTTGCCTCAAGCGTGGAGTTGAGCGAGACAAAGTCACCGGCAAGAGCGAAGAGGAGCTTACAGAAATGTGGGAAGGCTGGATGAAGGGCGAGGAAACCTATTTCAACCGTGATAATCCAAAAGAAAATGCTGATATTGTAGTAGACGGAACACGCCCTTTTGAAGATCAGGTAAAACTCTAGTCGGCTGCCTAGAACGATGTGGGAAGCTTTCTGAAGAGAGTTATACTACGGCTATAGATATAATTTACTGAAAACCACATGGACAAGCAAGAACAGGCAGGTGCAGAATCGGCAACGGGATCAATTTCAGCTTTTGGACTGCTGGCCGAAGCGATTAAGGCAAAAAAAACCACCCTCGCAGAAGGAGGGATGACTGAAGAAGCAATGGCTTCAATCCGAGCAGAATCGCCAGAAACTGCGATGCAGACAATGTCTTATATTTTCCAGCATGCAAGCATACGAGAAGGTGATGTTGTTGCGACGGCTAACCGAGGTGTGCGCTGGGCCCGAGAACTGGGAATATCAGAAGATGTTATCAAAGGAGGCTGGGCATTATTTGTGGAGACTGCACTCTCGAAAGACAGAGCTTAAATTTATTCCTGATAGGTTAAGATTCGCACCTTCTTCTTTTGGAGCCGCCTCGGAGATTCGAACTCCGGACCTACTCATTACAAGTGAGTTGCTCTGCCAACTGAGCTAAGGCGGCTTGGCTTCTATTCTACCTCTGTCTGCACCGGTACGCCCCTTCCCTTGGGAGCCCGGAGGTTCTTTTTAACACCTGTCACGTATTCCACAAACGCCCGCGGATTCCCCTTATGCACAGGCGTATGCGCGCGCAGGCGAACCACGAATCGTCGGAGCATCATGTGGAGCGCCTCTACCGCTGCAAGCGCGATATGTGCGAGATCGTGCACGACGCGCTTGCCTACGCTCTGCACGAAATGAAAGATAAGCGCGCTCGCATCAACGTGAGTCAGCGTGTGCTCGACGACTCGTAG
Organism: uncultured Candidatus Saccharibacteria bacterium; assembly: GCA_964593365.1. Taxonomy (GTDB): domain Bacteria; phylum Patescibacteriota; class Minisyncoccia; order Phycocordibacterales; family Phycocordibacteraceae; genus C7867-001. Next base: position 157,796 of record CAZQGQ010000002.1, read on the forward strand.
CTCGTTATCGAGTGCTTCACGGACCCTAGGAAGGAAGCGAAAGCCAGCTAGAGCTTCGCGCTTGGTGAGATAGAGAAACCCGGAAAAGAGCGCGAGCGAGAGGACGAAAGCAATCGCAAGCGCCATATCTTATCCGCGGGCAGAAAACCGCGCGAAGCGAGAGATCTCAATACGCTCTCCGAATTTCTGCGTTGCCTCAGATACGAGGTCCCGGATCTTCTTGCTGTCATCCTTGATGTAGGGCTGCTCCATGAGCACCTGGTCCTGGAAGTAGGAATCGAGCTTGCCCTGAAGGATCTTCTCGCGCATTTCAGCTGGTTTCCCTTCTACCTCCTTCTCAAATACGGCGAGTGCGGCATTCTTCGCATCCTCTGAGATATCGTCCGTGTTCAAGTAGGTCGGATTGGATGCTGCTGTATGCATCGCGATCTCGCGAGCAAGGGCGATGAATTCCTCATTCTTTGCGACAAAGTCAGTCTCAGACGAAAGGAGCACCATAGCGCCAATAGCCCCGTCATGGACGTACATCCCGACTGCGCCAGCACCAAGCTCGCGATCTGCCTTCTTATCGGCCGCTGCACCGCTTCGCTTGCGGAGGATGACCTCGGCCTGGGCGACGTCGCCATTAGCCTCTTCGAGAGCCTTGCGGCACTGCATTACTGAAATACCGGTACGATCCCGGAGCTCTTTTACGACGTCAGTTGAAATATCCATACAAAGATCAAAAGATTATAGCCCAGGGAATAAAAGCCCGAACAAGCGCTTACGCCTTGCGTCCCGCGTCAAACGCAGAGGCAAGTTCTCCAAGCACGAGCTCAACGGCGCTTCGAGACGCATCGTTCATCACGATCGGGTATGCAGCGTCAGCAAGGTCGCAGTCAGAACTCATAAGAGCGATGACCGGGATGCCAGCAAGCTTCGCTTCGCGGGTTGCATGCGCTTCGTGCTTGGTGTCGACGATGACGAACGCGTCTGGGCGCTTTGAAAGCTCGGTGATGCCTTCAAGACGAGTTGAGAGGCGCTCGATCTCGCGGTCGAGGAACACGCGCTCAAGCTTGGTGTAGAGCTTTGCAAGCTCTCCTGAATCGCGCTTGCCGACAAGGTCAGCAAGGCGGTCGATGCGCTTCTTGATCTCGACGAAGTTTGAGATGGTTCCGCCGAGCCAGCGTCCTGCAACGTAGGGCTGTCCTACGCGTCCTGCGGACTTTCGAACGGCATCAGCGACTTCGCGCTTTCCGCCAATGAACAAAACGGTCTTGCCATCCTTAGCAAGCGCCTCCATAACGCGCTTTGCGGCCGCAAGCTGCGCATCCGTCTTCTGGAGGTCGAATATCTCAACGCGGGCCTTTGCGCCTGCGACAAAAGCCCTCATGGAAGGGTGTCGGCGGCGCTTCAACTGGGCGAAGTGCGCTCCCGTCTCAAAAAGACGATCAACGCCAACCCCAACCGTGCTATCGGTAGTCATAGGGGCCAGTATAGGCCAAGGGCCCCGTATCTGCAACTTATTCCTCCTCGGCGCTCCCGATCCCCCCGCCTGCGGCCCTAGTCTGAAGTGCCTCCACGATATCGTCCAAATTCCCGAGCATTATCTTAGGCAGATTGTGCCAGGACTCCTTGAGGCGGTGATCAGTAATGCGGTCTTGGAGGAAGTTATAGGTCCGGATCTTTTCTGAGCGATCGCCGGTCCCGATCTGCCCCTTACGCTCGGCCGCATGGCGCTGCGCCTCTTCTTCTTCGTGCAGGTTCTCGAGTTTTGCCGAAAGAATGGAGAGCGCCTTCTCGCGGTTTCCGATCTGGGTCCGCTCGCTTGAAGAGCGCACGTCTATACCCGTTGGCTTATGAATAAGACGCACCGCGCTTTCAACCTTGTTCACGTTCTGTCCGCCCGCTCCCCCGCTTCGGGAAAACTCCATCTCAAGATCTGCGGGATTTATCTGAAATTTAGGCTTTGTGCGTATCGGAAGCGCCGCAACAGAAGCCGTTGAGGTATGGATACGTCCCGACTTCTCGGTGTCTGGAACCCGCTGCACGCGATGAACGCCTGTCTCGTAGCGCAGAGCGTCATACGCCTCAGTGCCCGCTATCTCAAGGGTTAGGTCGTCAATGATTCGTATCTTCCATCCCTTCCCTTCTGCGTATTTCTGATACATCTCCTTCAAGTCAGAGGCGAAGATTGTCGCCTCATCTCCTCCAGCGCCTGCCCGAAACTCAAGGACGATCGCCTTTGGCTTTGCCTCCTCTTCCTTATCCTTTTCGAGGATATGCTCTATCTCCGTCAGGATTTCTGCCTGGCGGGCGCGTATGCGAAGCGTATCGTCTTTGGCAAGACTAAGGAGTTCCTCGTCCCCGCCTGCAGCTTCAGTGGAGGATGCAAGCTCAGCCTCAAGCCGCTCGTACTCCTCAGCCAGGTAGGCTGTCGCGAAGTTTTTCTTAAAATCAGACGAGTATTCCATGTCGCTTCATGATAACGCACGAGCGCCCCGCAGAAGCGGGGCGCTCGTAGCCTGGTATCTATGCCTTCTTCTTTGAGGCGCGCTGCTTGAACTGCTCAACGCGTCCGGTACGGTCAACGCCACGGTCCTCTCCCGTATAAAAGGGATGGGATTTCGAGGAGATTTCAACCGTCATCTTCGGATACTCCTTCCCGTCGACAGTGACGGTTTCAGAGGTCTCGATCGTTGAGCCAATGAGGAACGTCTCGCCAGAGGCAAGATCGACAAAGGCCACGGTGCGGTAGTTAGCTGGGTGCGTATCGGTTTTCATGATTGTAGGACTGTAACAGAAACCGCCCCGCCTATCAAGACGGGGCGGTTTCTTTCATCCGAGGGCTAGAATTCGTCGAACTGAGGGATGATGTTCACGAGAACCGAGTCCTTCGCTGCTCCGCTATCGCAGGAGATCTCGAAGGTGCTCTGATTCGTAATTTTTCCGGTTGAGGCAGTCGTGGTCGCGATCGTTGGTCCTACCGTTGGACCCCATATCGTTGCTCCACCTACACGAGACACGCTGCAGCTCCCGGTGACTCCCGAGGCGCTGAAGGAAAGGGTCGTTGCCGTTCCGCTTTCGACACGATCCGGACTTGCCGAGATGTGCGCTACTGGAGTGTTGACGGTAATAAGCTCCGAGTCGGTCACGGTCCCTCCAGGGCTCGTGCAACGAACCTGATAGTTTGCATTTGCGGTTAGAGGGCCAACTGGGTCTGATCCATTTGGTCGGCCTCCGGTTGCAAACCCACCATTCCCTTCACCGGCTGCGTTGACGCATGAGGTCACGTCGGGTGAAGAGGACCAGGTCAGCATCGAGGTGCCGCCGCTAACGACCGTAGTCGGGTTTCCGGTCAGGGTTGCAGTTGGTCCTGAAGGTCCTTCGCTGTCATCGGAGCTGTCCCGGCAATCCGTGTCATCTGGCCAATCCGTTCCGCCTTCGTTGTCGTTATTCAGCCCATCAGAGCACTGGGTGGTTCCCACGGTGACTGAGTTGGTGCAGGCCATCGTTGAAACCTGACTGCCTGACGTGACCGTCACAGATCCTGTCTTAGTGCCTCCCGAGGTATACGACTTCTGAACTGAAGCACCGGTTCCTGCCAAGCCGCCCGTGCCGCTCCATGCATACGTATACGTACCCGAGCCTCCTGTTGCTGATGCGGTCCATGTCACATTCTGTCCAATAGCTGCCGTTGTTGGTGCTACCGAACAGGATGCTACGAGTGAGGACGGCTGGACAGCCACTGTTGCAGTGTCAGATGCCGTTTGTCCGGAAACCGGGCCTTGGCATTCATAGATATTCATCTCGTCATACTGCTGGTACTGGACGCATTGGCTTGGCGCCGGGTACATGCCGTTCGTACTTGTCTTACAAGTATCTCCTACCGTACATGAACCCTGTGGAGCTTGGTTATTCGGACAGAAGTCCATTCCCATCGCGTCTCCTGAGTTGATGCTTGAGCAACTGTAGTTAACTATCTCTACGCCAGCATTTTGCCACGAACCTTGCGTAACCCCTCCTTCAGGCGGAATACACTGACCAGTATTTCCTCCGCAGATTGCCATGCCGGAACAGCATCCAGATGCCGCGCATTGTTCTTGCGCCTGAGCAGGCCCGCCGTACGTGAAGCTTCCAGTCATCATGCAGCCCTCACTTCCTGCAGTAACGGTGCTGCACGTAAGGTTATATGTGGTGGTCTCTGAAGGAGCTACCGTTGTACTGCCAGAGGTTGCTCCGCCGGTAGCAAAGTCAGGGCTGTAGCAAGCAGCTGCGTTTTGAGAACCCCAGGTAAGAACCGATGAGTTTCCAAGGAGGACGGAACCGGGCGTTGCTGTGAGCACGGCTACTGGTCCTGTTGGCGGCTGATGGTTCCCGCCGCACTGTGCTTGCGCGACAGGGATAAGGAGGAAATCAAGAAGCGAGAACGTACTTCCGTGGTATTCGTAATCCACTTGATTTCGCATGTCTTCGATGAACTGCGACCATTCGCTTCCGCGACCCCCAGAAAATCCTCCGTAATAGACGCCTGAACCGTCGATCACGATATGCGTAGGCCCACCAAAGCCGCCGATGGAGCCTGGGCCGCACTGTGCGTATGCGACAAGCGGAGGAACCGCTCCTCCGACCAAAAGAAGCATCGGGAGAAGAAGAGTTGCGAGCTTGGTTTTCATAGATAGTTTCGTTGTCATGATTAATCGATGCTTACGAACAGCTCAGGAATAAACCCTGCCGGGAAGACAAAGACCGGTCGGAAAGAGTCTTCACCAAGGCGTACTACAGCACGCCTTCCGTCTTGAAGCTGCGTGAGCGTAAAGTATCCGCCTCCGTACGAGAGAAGATCTGTTGTTCCTCGAGGCACCTGAATCGGGTGCTCAGGAAGTGGCTCAAGCAGAAGCGAGGGACTCACTGCTGCAACCTTAAACGCGTCGTATGCCGGAAGCGCGACGCTTGGAAACGCCGCGACTCCGTCGTTAGTGAAAAGAGCAAGCTGCGTGATGCGGTAGGCCATCAGGTCAACAAGAACGCTTCCCTCGTCTAGCTCATCAAACCCGTCTTCCCCAGGAATACGGTAGATGAGACCTGTGGGAGCTGGGTAGAAGAGTCCTTCTTGATAAAAGCGCGGATGGTTCCCAGGACCTACGTAGGAAATCACCTTGCTTTGAAGATCAATAATCTCAACATCCCATTCTTCAAGCTGATACACGATGTCGTCTTCAGTGGCGCCCACTGGCAATGGAAGTGCGCGAGCTTTTACTCCGTAGGCAACCTGCGTACCGTCGGCTGAGAGGTCGAGGGATGTCTTCTCTCGCCCATCGCTCGTCAAACGAACAGGAGTACCCGATGAAATATCGTAGACATCATATGAGCCACTATCATCCCTCAAGATCGCGACACCAAGCACCCCGTCTCGCACATAGTCAGCGACCGAGTACCCATCAAACGCCTGACGTTCAACGCTGAACATGCCGAGCGAGTAAATGACACCTCGCTCATTACCTTCAACCCCGATATAGGCCGTGTTTCGGACAGCCTGAGGAGCAAAGAGAATGCCAAAGGCCGATCGAACCGAAGAGAACACGGGCAAGAACGCAACAGCGAGCACGATGAGCACTAAGACACCGACAACGATCCAAACAGTACGGGTATGGGTAGTAGGCATATACCTACATCCTACTGCCTCGATGGGCTGCCGGATTTCCCTCTGGGGATAAGGGCTAAAACTCGTCGAACTCAGGGATGATGTTCACGAGGACCGAGTCCTTCGCTGCCCCGCTATCGCAAGAGATCTCAAAGGTAGTCTGCTTGGTGAGGTTACCGCTTGAGGCAGTTGTGGTTGCAATTGTTGGTCCTGCGGTTGGTCCCCAGATCGTTGTTCCGCCTACTCCTCGCGTAACGATGCAGGTGCCAGTGACTCCCGTGGCGCTGAAGGAGAGCGTCGTTGAGTTTCCACTTGCGACGCGATCAGGATTCACCGCGATATGTGCCACCGGCGTGTTGACAGTAATGAGTTCCGAGTCGGTTACTGTTCCTCCAGCACCCGTACAGCGGATTTGGTAAGTTGCGTTTGCTGTAAGCGGGCTCGTCACGTCAGAACTGTTTCGGGCGCCGCCGGTCGAAAATCCTCCGACTCCCTCTCCTGCCGCGTTCACGCAGGTCGTTGCGTTTGTCGAAGACCACGTCAGCGTCGAAGTGCCTCCGGTGACAACAGTAGTTGGGTTTCCGGTGAGGTTTACAGTCACGGCAGGCGACTCGGTATCATGGCTTGCGCTTGTGCAGTCGGTATCTGCAGGAAAGTCAGTGCCTCCCGTATTGTCGTTATTAATTCCATCGTTGCACTGGGTAACTGTGCTGATCGTTACGGCAGTCCATGCACCACAGTTGTTGGCTTCATCGCTTTCAGTGACCGAGCCGGTGCTTGCTCCTGAACTCTTGTCGGCGCACGCGCGCACGTACCACACTCCTGCTGATGGGAACGTATGTGAGAGAGTTGCCGCAAACGTGCCCGCGCTTGCAAGCGAAGTCGCACGTACGTAGGTGCCGATATCGGTTGCGCCCGCGCCTCCCGAGCTCGTCGCTCGCTGGAAGAGGTTAGTGAACCCGGCTGGCGTTGCTTGTCCCGTGTTTGTCACGGTTGCAGAAAGTGCGACTGCCTGCCCTGCAAGGCCCGTAGATGGAGAGGCTGATCCTGTCGTAAGGTCGGTTGCCACTACCACTGGAACGGTCATTCCTATGGTGACGCTGTCAGTGACATACTTTAGTGTTGGGGCGTATCGAGAGAACTCGTCAACGCAGGTAATGGTGTACGTAGTCGTCGCCATCGGATTCACCGTTCCTTGTCCTGCAGGATAGTAAGTAGGATCAGCATCAATCACTCCGTCGCCGTCATAGTCCATGTTGTATGGATTTGTAATTGGAGAGTAGGGGAAGTTAGTGACACAGTTGTTTGCGAAAAAGGAATACCAATTCAACACGACTGAACCTCCTGGTGCTACTTCAGTAGGAGACGCCTGAAGGTCGACGTTACCCGCAAGGTCAAGATTGAGGCTTGGAGAATTGGGACCGAAGTTGCTGCCTGCTTGGGTGGGACTCGAAAGCGAAGCGCCGCCAAGTACCGCAAGAGAAAGAATAAGAGCGAAAAGTGATGTACGTGTCATATAGATAGAGTATACCCGCACCTTCACCTCTCCTATAAAGCTGGGTGCATAGTGTGGATTGGCCTTTCTTCCTTAGTATACTGAGCGAAAACACATGCTCCCTTCTCGACTCCATGGACCTCTTACGCTTCTTATAGGCGGTATCCTAGCTTTCCTTAGTATGACCGTGGTTGCCGCCTGGCCGCTTGCGATCGTTGGTCTTGCGCTCTTTTTCTTTGGTATCAAACGCTTTACCTCTACCTGGAAAAGTTCCGCGCTTTGCGGACTTCTCTTCGGGCTTATCACTAGTGCCGGCGGCGTCTGGTGGTTTTGGGATGTGATTCCCCTTTCCTGGATAAATGTTCCGGAGGGCGCGCTGCAATGGTTTGTGGTCTTCGTTGTGTTTTCTCTCACCACCCTTTCCCTTGCGCTTCCCTTTGCTCTCATTGCCCCACTCGTTAGAAGGATTCCATACACCACCTGGTATGCGCCCTTCGCGCTCGCTTTCGTGTTTGTTGCTGCCGAAGAACTGCGCATGTGGTGTTTTGCGCTTTTCTTCCTCGGACCTGAATCCGTGTTTGCTCCCGACTTCTCCGTTGCAGGACTTGGCTACGCGCTTACTGAGACTTTTGTTTTGCTTCCTGTAGGTCAGCTCGGAAGCATCGGCATGAATGCCCTCGTGGGGCTTCTTGCAGCAACGCTCGCGCTCCTGCTATACGCACGCAAAGCCTACAAACCTCTATTCGCTGGCGCATGCGCTTCCCTGCTCTTTATCGTCGGGGCGCATCTTACGCTTCCAGCGACGAGCACGTCTTCAACCATGCGGGTCGCTCTCCTTGCAACCTATTTCCCGCCAGGCCCCTTCAACGATCCATTCACCATGATCGCCATGCTTCGCGCTGCAGCTTTGAACGAGCCTTCTGTTATCGCAACGCCTGAAGGGCTCGGTCTTGCTCCGTTTCTTTCTGACAAGCAACGGCAGGGACTCTATCATTCCTTCTTCCCTAACAGCGAGGGGCTCATTATTAGTTCATCGGTTGTTCGAGACGCACAAAACAACGAGCGCGCTGAGCTTCTGTATGAATCATCAGCGAATGGGATTGTCGGACGCCAAGATAAGAAATACTTCGTGCCTGTCGGCGAATACCTGCCGCCCCTGCTTCGTGCCGCACTCTCGCTTGCAGGAGAGGACAACCTCAAGGGCTACAGCCTCTACATCGAAGGGACGGCAGTCCGGGGCTCCACGTACTCCGCTGCATCCTTTAATGACATGACCATTGGTGCACTCATGTGCTCTGAACTATTGTCTCCACGCCTCTATCGCACGCTTGCAACAACGCAAGAAACCGATGTGCTTATCAATATTGCGAACAATTCCTGGTTCAACGGCTCACGGCTTCTGCATAACAGATTGAAACAAGTCGCAAAAGTGCATGCGCTTCGAAACCGACAGCCCATGCTCGTGAGCGCAAACGGATCCCCCGCCTACGGCATAAGTGCACGTGGCCAGATGCTGGGCGAAACTGCATGGGATACGACTGATATCCTCGTGCTCGATATTCCTCGTTAGTTGTCCTTCAAGAAGTCGATGTCCTGCTGGAACTTGGCAGCCTTAGCCATGACCGAGTTTCCATACGTCGTGATCGCGCCTCCTGAGCATGCGCCTCCTGAGTAGTAGCGGCAGGCGGCATTCAACTCTCCCGTGTACGTTCCTGCTGCAGCGCCCACATCTGCAAGATAGAGGCCGGTTGCCATGATTGCGTGGCCGGCGTTCCAAGGATTAGTTGCCGGGACACCAAGCGCGACCTTCAAGCGAGGCTCAAACAATTCCCACGTTGAAGGAATGAACTGCGTCGGACCCATTGCGCCTCCGTAACCTCCTGGCTGCGGACATGAGATTGGCGTTGTGGACCAATCTTTCCCGAGCGCCTTCGTTATGCGCTCGAACGGCACGGTATCGCGCGGAGCTTTCATGACGCCTGAGAACGGCGTACCGGTATTCTTTCCTTTACCATCGCCTGTCGTGAGGTCAGTGACGAGGCAGTTACCAACGTTCGTCCCGAGCGCTGACTCTTGCGACAAGATCGCAAGGATCATCGAAGCGCGAACGCCTGTCTTTGCAGATGCCGCCTTCGCGTATTCAACCGCGTCCCCGAACTGAATGCCTTCGGTATCTCGAAGCGGGAACAATCGCGCACGGATCGCTGCTGCCTGCGCCTGGCGCTCTGCGAGCACCGTCTGGTATGCCTGCTCTTCGTTTGCAGTTATAGAAAGGAGTCGCTTCTTCTCCGCTTCGTCTTTTGCCACCTGGTCTTTCTTGGTCTCGACCACATAGCGCGCATCAAGCTCAGCGTCTTGGCGAGCGGCAAGCTGTTGGCGCTCGACTTCCGTCTCCGCCTTCACTCCACGGATCTCTGCAAACTCAACATGGAGTCCCGTTTGCACAAACGCCATCTGGTCGACGTCTTCAAAAAGATCGAACGCGCTTTCAGCGCCAAACATAACTTCGACCAACGACAAATCATCGACCTGGTTCAGCCGTCGAAGGAGAGACGCGAGGGATTCCTTGCCCTGATCAATACGGAATTCCAATTCACCAATATGCTCGGTCTTTTCTCGGATCTCAGAAGTGATGTTCCCGATAGCAATGTTCTTCGCGCGTATCTGCGCTTCTGCTTGCTTGATCTGCGCATTAAGCGCGGAGACATCGCCCTGCAAGGTTCCCTTCTTGGCTCGTGTCTCTGCAAGCACCTTCTCCCATGATGCGATTTCGGTCTGGAGCTTGTCGTACTCGGCTTCGAGGGCGGCGCGTTCCTTGTCAGAAAGCTCCTGCGCGTGAAGAGATGCGCCTGGCGTAGCAAAACTCGCTCCTGCAAACACAGCGAGGAACACAAGAAGGCCGGCGATGGCTTGGTAGATGCGTACCATTGGACTGTGATCAAGTATAACAGACCTCGCAAAAGGGCTTAGATACGACACGAGCCGGCGCTTGGCCGGCTCGTGTCTCTCGCACATAAAAACGCTATTCTTTCGGAGCTTCCTCTCCTGCCTCTTCCGTCTTGCCCTTCTGCTCCACTTCAATGGCGCTCATGTCAGGAGCTGCGACTGGTGTCTCTTCCTCAACCTTCACTTCCTGCACGAGTGCAACAACCTGGTCAGGCTCTGCCTTAACAGTGACACGTGGCGGAATCATAAGATCGGATACGTGGATCTGGTCGCCGATGTTTGCAAGCTTTGAAATATCAACTTCAATGCCATGAGGGAGGTCTGCTGGTGCCGCTTCGATCTCAAGCTCGTGGAGCACTTTAACGAGGTTAGCGCCAAGTTTGACCGCAGGCGATTCGCCAACGTAAGTAAGCTCGACAGCAACTTCCACCTTGGCTCCCTTCTCAATTGCATAGAAGTCGACGTGGCGAGGCACTGAAGTAACCGGATCAAGGTCCACGTCGTGGATCAATACCTGCATCGTTTCTCCAAGGCCTCCAAGCTCAATCACCGAAGATTCACCGGCTGTCTTCAAGACCCGCTCGAATTCACGTGCAGAAAGAGTAATAGAGGTAGCCTCCTGCTTAGGGCCATAGACGACTGCCGGAACATTGCCGTCATTCAAAAGGCGCTTTGCGCGCTTTCCGGTTTCTTCCCGCTTGGTTGCAGTCAAACTAATCGTCATAGGAATAGGGCGCAGTATGCCCGAAACAAGGCTATTAGGCAAGCGCCTGGGCCGCTTCCTTCAGGTGTGCGAGGAATGACTCCCTCGCGACCCCTACATTCTCCTCTTTGCCTGCCCACAGGGTGAGAGCGTCATCCTGGAAGGCCCGTGAGAACGAGAATGTAAGAGGCCAAGGAGCCTGTACTTTCCTTCCGTAGCGGGTAATGGCGGCAAGGTTATCGAGCGCCTGCTTGGGAGTCTGCCCGCCTGACAAAAAGACGATGCCTGGCACTTCCCGTGGGATAGCGGCCATAAGAGCGTCGACCGTATCTTTAGCGACTTCCTCAGGAGTATCGATGCGGCCGGACGTACTCCCTGAAAGCGCCATCGACGACTTGATGATGACTGCCGAAAGGTCAACGGCATTGTCTTTCAGCGTTTCAACGACTGCAGCGAGTGTTTTGGTGATCACTTCTTTGGAGCGAAGCCTGCTGTGCGAGCCTTCGAGCAATACTTCAGGCTCGATGATAGGCACCATGTTCGCTTCTTGCACCATTCGCGCATACGTAGCGAGGCGCTTCGCGTTCTCTACGATCGCCTGCGAGCTTGGAAGCTTATCGCCGTCGATCTTGATGACCGTGCGCCACTTCGTGAACTGCGCATCGTGCTTGTCGCGATAGAGCGCGAGGCGCTCCGGAAGCCCGATCAGTCCTTTCGTAATAAGTTCGTTAGGGCTTTCGGGAAACGGCTCGGTTCCCTCGTCCACTTTAATGCCCGGAATCACGCCGCGATCGCGAAGAGCTCTCGAAAAGGACACATCACTGTCTGCGGTCTGGAACAGGGTCTCTTCGTGGAGGATGACACCTGACAAGAATGCTTCGATTCCCTTAGTCTCAAGGAAGAGATCGCGAAATGCCCAACGCGTTGAGGCACCGGGGTTCTCTCCGTGTTCTAGAAGTCGCTTGTCGGCGCTTGGCGGACTCTCGTCCGCGGCATAGAGGCCTTTCCCGGGCGCAACAAGCGCGTGCGCGATCGCCGAAAGATCAGTCATTGAAAATATGGTAGCACGGCCTTGTGGTACACTTTTTTCAAATGGAACGCGTTGATTTTCTAGCGATTGGCGACACGGTCGTCGACGATTTCATAACGATCAAGGACGCGCGAGTGCACTGTGAGATCGATAACGAGGCCTGCACCATCTGCATGCGCTTTGGCGATAAGGTCCCGTTCGAATCCTCAACGGTCATTTATGGAGTTGGAAACGCAGCGAACGCAGCTGTTGCTGCAGCACGCCTCGGGCTTTCGACCGCCTTCGTCTCGCATGTAGGAGCGGATGAGCGGGGCGACAAGATTCTAGAGACCTTTGCTGCAGAAGGCATCGATACCAAGCACATCGAGCGAGATCCAAAGGTTCCCACCAACTATCATTACGTCCTTTCCTACGAAAGCGAGCGCACGATCCTCGTTAAGCAAAATGAGTACTCATACGTCTTCCCTAAGGATCTCCCCGAACCTAAGGCCGTTTATTTCTCGTCCATAAATGAGAAGGCGGTGCAGTACCGAGACGACATGGTCGCGTACCTTGAGTCACACCCCGACATTTTCTTTGCCTTTCAGCCGGGCGTATTTGAAATTCGAAGCGGCGCACAGGCGTTCTCCCATTTCTACAAGCGGGCTAACTTCGTCATCTGCAATAAAGAAGAAGCAGAGCGCATTCTTGGGCTGCCGGTAGGCACTCATATTGATGAGCTTCTTGCGGGACTTTCGGCGCTTGGACCAAAGACGGTGATCCTAACGGATGGCAGGAATGGCGCCTACGCGCGTAACGAGACCGGACAGTTCTTCGTTCCCATGTACCCAGATCCTCGCGCACCAGTAGAGCGCACTGGCGCAGGAGACGCATTTGCCTCAACCGTTGCTGCGGCGCTCGTGCTTGGCGAGCCGCTTGAAAAAGCTCTCTTGTGGGGACCCATCAATTCAATGTCTGTTGTGCAGGAAATAGGGGCGCAGCGAGGACTTCTCTCACGACAAAACCTCGAAGGATTCCTTGAGCACGCTCCAGCCGAGTACAAACTCTCAACGATCTAGCGTGCAGATGGTTGCGCAGGCGGAGTCTTCTGCTTTTCTTGCAAGAGTCGCAATTGGTATTCGATATCATCGGTCTTCTTTGCGTCCTGAATCGACGTGTTTGCTATGGTGCCAGCACGAAGAACGATCAGGATGGCCGCAAAGCCAATGAGCACAATAAGGACGAATGTCGCTTTTCGTCCGAATGAACTGTCATTTACTTTTTTTATCATAGCGATCTTCGTACCGCTTCCATGATAGCGTGCGCATCAAGACCGTAATGGGACAGCAGCTCTTCAGGTTCCCCTGACTGTCCGAACGTGTCGTGCATACCAAGACGCGTTACCGGTACCGGGTGCACTCCTGATAAAAACTCGGCGACCGCGCTTCCAAACCCTCCAGCAATCTGGTGTTCTTCGATTGTGATCACTCGTCCCGTGCGCTTAGCAGCCTCGAGGACCGCCGCCTCATCAAGGGGTTTGACCGTCGGGACATTCAGTACGAGCGTTCCGATTCCTTCAGCTTCAAGGGCGCGTGCAGCAAGAAGCGCGTTATACACGACAGCGCCGTTTCCAATAAGAGCAACGGAAGGCTTCTCGCTCTCCCACAGCGTCACTGCTTTCCCTATCTCAAAGGGCGTATCTTTGCTTGTAAACACAGGAACGTTCGCTCGTCCGAATCGCAAATACACGGGTCCCGGATGCTTTGCAGCAGCGATGGTGGCCTTTCTTCCCTCTTCTGCGTCTGCGGGGTTTATCACAACCATATTCGGGAGCATGCGCATCATGCCGACGTCCTCAAGCATCTGGTGCGTTGCGCCGTCCGGGCCAACCGAGATCCCAGCATGCATGCCGCATACCTTGACCGGGAATTCATTGAGCGCGATCGTGGTGCGGATCTGCTCGTAGTTTCGTCCTGGCGAAAACGCTGCATAGGACGTGATGAACGGGATCTTCCCGACAGCCGCCATGCCCGCCGCGACCGTTGCCATATTTTGCTCGGCCACTCCCACTTCGATAAAGCGGTCAGGAAACTCTTTCTCAAACCACTCTGCACGCGTAGATTCTTTGAGGTCTGCAGACAAGACAACCACATTCTTGTTTTCCTTTCCTGCCTCAACGGTACCCGTGCCAAAGCCGTCTCGGGTAGATTTGCGCTCTATCTTCTCATCGAAGACGTTTGGAACAAGGTTGGCGTTTTTGTTAAGCATATTCTTCATGGACTTTACCGCCCATCGAGCGGATCTCCTTCAAGAACTTCTCTGCTTCTTCTTTGGAAGGCGGCTTGCCATGCCAGTGGTAATCGAACTCAATGCCAGGAACCCCTTTCCCAGGGATAGTATGCGCAAGAATAAGCGTTGGCTTCTCGCGGATTGCCTTCGCCATCTCAATCGCGTTTATAAACTCTTCAATGTTGTGCCCGTCCACCTCGATCACGTGCCAATTGAATGCGCGGTACTTATCGGCAAGCGGCTCAAGCGGCATGATGTCTTCGGTCATCCCGTCTATCTGGATATTGTTGCGATCCATGACCGCTGTCAGATTAGAAAGCTTGTATTTGCCGGCAAACAAGACCGCTTCCCAGGTATTGCCTTCCTGCTGCTCCCCATCTGACATGAGGCAGTAGACGCGGTTCTTCTTAGCATCCATAGAAAGTGCGTAGGCCATGCCGGAAGCCTGGGAAAGCCCCGAGCCAAGCGGGCCTGAGGTCGTCTCGACGCCCGGGAGCTTAGTGCGCTCGGGATGTCCTTGCAGCCGGGTGCCAAACTTTCGAAGCGTGAGGCACTCCTCGACCGGGAAATAACCTGCGTGCGCCATGGTCGCATAGCGCACAGGGGTGATGTGCCCGTTGCTTAGCACCAGACGATCCCGCTCCTCCCAATCAGGGTTCTTAGGATCATGCTTGAGAATATGAAAATAGAACGCGGCGAAGATGTCAGCCATGCCAAGAGGGCCTGCGGTGTGCCCGCTTTTTGCCGCAACGAGCATTTGGATGATCGTCTCGCGAATGTCGCGCGCTTTTGCTTCGATCGCCTGTACTTCTGTATCTGTCAAAGCCACGAATCTAGTATAGCGTACGAACCATCATTGATTCGCGTAATTAACTGTACGTGCCGTACCGCTCCACCAGCTCTTGGAATCGCTGGAGCTCCTCTTCGACGTTTTCCGCTTTCCACAGATCGGAGCCGACGATAAGGCGGTTAACGCCAAGCGAAAGGAGGTCAGGCGCTGTGGCAAGCGATACTCCCCCGTCTACTTGTATAGGTACGCTTGGGTGCTTGGCGCGAAATGCCTTGATCTTTTCGAGCACCCTGCGGTCAAAGGGCTCGCCCTGCCGTCCGATCGTCTTGATGCCCATGAACTGCACGAAATCCGCAGACTCAAGATACTGCTCGAGAAGCGCCGTATCTGTCTCGATCCCTATCGAAAGCCCGAGCGCAAGAAGATCAGGAGCAAATCCCTTATCGTGCCCGAAGCGGTGAGCAAGGTCATCAATCAGGCGCGGAAGATAGTCGGTGCTTTCTACATGCACCACAATCCGAGTCGCTCCTGCAGCAATCCAAGTGCCGATACTCTCTTCAGGGTCTGCGACCATAAGATCGGCTTCGTACCGGAATCGACCTAACGCAAGCAACCCGTTTGGTTCTGCAAGCTCGGGAGCATCATCTTTCGGAGGAGTGTAGGGCCAGGTGGCAGGACTAGCGAACCGCCCATCAACCGCATCAATTTGGACAGTGTCGACCAAGCCTTCAACGCGCCCGAGCTTTTCTATAAGATCCTGGCGCGATGAGGTCAGTATGGTAGGTACGACGACGCTCATAGAAGTAAGTATATCGCCTTAGCAGGGGGACAACTGCTTCGGGTGCATAAGCCGAAGTTACGGGCACGCCACCCCTCCCCAAGAAGCGTTTGAGATCTCGCGCACAGCACTTTGGCTATCAACGCACCAGTGGTTGTCGCTTGAGCGGAGCTTGGCTGAGATTGCGTAGTTGGTGCCGTTTGTCGCGCAGCGCGTCGCGCCTGCTCCCGCCGACTTTGCTTCAGCGATCGCCCTTCGGATATTCGCGTCCGTGTAAAACATGCTCGTTCCGGACGTTGGGCACTCCCCTGCTGAAACGCTCGGACCATAGGAGCCTGCAGTGCTTTGATAGAGCGCCGCCTGCACAATCGTGGTGCGGAGATTAGACTTGATCGAGGAATCGCTTGCCTTGTTTCTTGCGCTTGCCATTGAAGCAAGAATGATACTAGAGAGCATCCCGATGATTGCAACCACTACCAAAAGTTCGATTAAGGTGAATCCTTTGTGTGCGCGAATGCTCATATTGCTAGAGAACGAGCATCGGATAGATGATAGCGACAGCGATCGCAAGCAGCGCGATGACAATGAGCGCGATGTTTGCTTGCTGTTCGTCTTTTGCAAGACCGAGCTTTACCACGAGCTTATAGAGCCCACGAGGCTCCGAGCTTCGCTGGACCCGTGGTTGGGTGCTGGTCTCCTCATCAAAGGTAACGTTAGCCATATACCAACAATAGCACGCGGGTTTTAGTATTTCTGGACTCTGCGTAAATGCCGTTCCTCGGTGGAAACGGGGGTCTCAAGGAAGGCTTTGATCGCCTGCTTGGCCTCATCGAGGGCAATAAAACGGGCGCCAAGCGACAGGATGTTTGCGTGGTTGTGGTTTCGTACCGAAGCAATCATCGAGAGCTCCTTGCCGTCCATATCTGTCTGCGGCTTTGCAGGCTCTCCGTAATACACGGCTGCACGAGCCCCTGGAACGGTGTTTGCGGCCATCGCTTCCCCTTGGCCGGATGCTCCGATGATGATTCCCATGCTTCCCGAGTCTTCGCTTACCTTTCTCGCGCACGGGAGTATGTAATCAGGATAATCATCGGAGGTATCAAGAGTGAACGCCCCACAATCCTCAACCTCGTAGCCAAGCCCTGCTATATAAGGAATGAGCTCCCCTTTGAGGGCGAAAGCCGCGTGATCTCCTGCGATGTATATCTTAGGCATTGCCTGCTTTTCGAGCATGCTCGATCAACGTGTGTGTGTATCCCGCTTCGTTGTCATACCAAGACAGAACCTTAACGAGGTTGCCGCCCACCACTCGTGTCATCTCAAGGTCTGCGATCGAGGCGTGCGTGTTGCCGCGAATATCGGAGGAGACGAGAGGCTCGTCGCTTGTTGTGAAGATTCCCTTCCAGCGCTCTTCCGTGGCTGCTTTGCGGAGAATATCGTTCACCTCTTCTTTGGACGTATCCTTCTTCGTCACAAACGTAAGATCGACATAGGAGCCAACGAGCGATGGGACGCGTACTGAGATGCCATCGAAAAACGGTACGCCTTCCACTGCTTTTGTAACTGAGGTTGCAGCACCCGTTGAGGAAGGCACGATGTTTTGCGCCGCGGCACGCCCCTCGCGCCAGTCTTTTGCGTTCGGGCCATCGACGAGCGATTGGCTTGCCGTGTAGCTATGGATGGTATCGAGAAGCGCTTTCTCGATATCAAGCGTCTCTTCAATGATCGCGACGACCGGGCTTGCAGCATTTGTCGTGCAGGAGCCGTTCGAACTTATCTGGCAGGTAGGAAACTTGTTTTCGTTAATACCAAGGAGAATCGTCTCTCCGCCTGTTCCTTTTGCGGGAGCCGAAATAACAACGCGGCGCGCGCCAGAAGCAAGATGCACGGCAGCTTTCTCGTAATCGGTGAAAAAGCCGGTAGACTCGATAACGACATCGATCTCAAGTTCCTTCCAGGGAAGATTGGCCGGATCTTTCTCGGAGAAGAACTTCACTTCCTTCCCGTCTATGAGGAGATTGCCATCCTTGCTCGATACCTCAAACGGAGCGCGTCCGTACGCACTGTCGTATTTCAAAAGATAGGCGAGGTTCTCATGCGAACCAAGGTCGTTAGCGGCGACCACCTCCATATCCTCCTGATTCCAAGCCTGGCGCATGAATGCGCGGCCAATTCTCCCGAACCCGTTTATTGCTACGCGAAGTTTTCTCATACGGGCCATTGTACTACATGCGTCTTCGGCGAATCAGGAGAAAGGTAACCAGGCAGCCTATCAAAAACCCCATGGCTCCAAAGCCGTAGGCTCCTTCCAGCTTGAAGGACCCAAACAGCGACCCGGCGCTCGCAGGCACTACGGTGAGCGGAAATGAGGCCTCGGCAAGAGACTCCATGCCGTTTTCATAGCGGGCAGAGATGGTATACACCCCTTCGCTTGGGAACATGTAGCTAAGACGCGGTCCGCCAAACTCGGCGTTATGGACGCCCGTTGCAAGCACGACCACCCCCTCTTCCGACTCTACCTTCACCCACACGTCCGAGAAGACGGCGTCTGATCCGGAGATAATGGGCGACTCGAGGTTGCGAAGCTGGAAATCGAAGAGAACGGCCTCGCCAACGGAAGGAGCCTGCACGCTATAGCCGATATC
Organism: uncultured Candidatus Saccharibacteria bacterium; assembly: GCA_964593365.1. Lineage (GTDB taxonomy): Bacteria > Patescibacteriota > Minisyncoccia > Phycocordibacterales > Phycocordibacteraceae > C7867-001. The sequence continues at coordinate 176,074 of CAZQGQ010000002.1, forward strand.
AGCGATGTACTCTCCTGACACAGTTTCAAAGTACGGGCCTGCTCCGTGAGCCCCAACGACAAGCGGCAGAAACAATATAGAAAATACAAGAATGAGTTTCATCATTCAGTCACAGTCAGCACGCCCGTAAAGTATGGGGCGAGATGGTCATGGAATTTCCACTCACCTGCTTCCGTAAACGTGAAGCCCCATGTGTCATCTGGCTGCACCGGTCCCTGCGGATCAAATTCGGGATAGATGAGATGCGAAGGATGCAGGTTAGATGCGGGCCAAAACATATTCCCGGTTGTCGTATTGAACACAACCGTGTCTCCGACTCGAAGAGTAAGTTCATCAGGAACAAATCCGTCTTCAGTGAGAGTAATGACGTAGTCTCCGTCGGTTGCTGTCGGTTCTAATGTCCCGTCGACTTTTGCTGGCAATGAGGAGTACTGGTAGACCAGAGCCGCTATAACAAGTACCCCGATCACACCGATACCTATATAACCCTTTAGCATATACACCGTATAATAACATTTATGGGAACAACAGCTTTCTACGCGATTTCTTTCTTAACAAACGCAGCGATCCTCGTATTTGAGATCGCCGGCGGACGTCTCTTGGCGCCTTATCTTGGCACCTCGGTAGGCGTTTGGGCTGGCCTTATTTCGATCGTGCTTGGAGGAATGGCGATCGGATACCGCTACGGAGGCTCGATTGCGGACAAAGACGCTTCGCAAAAGACCATCGGCACCTTCTTGCTCGCCGCTTCCGCTACCGCCCTTCTCGCGTGGAGCGTGCGCGACCTCATTCCTACCCTGTTTAGCGCGACCGGTCTCCCAGAGACTTTTGGAGCTTTATTGGTGGGAGCAGTTCTCTTTATGCCGACCGTCATCATTTTGGCCGCGCTCTCGCCTATGATCGCGAAAAACCTCCTGACACGACTTGAAGATAGCGCGCGCGTTGTTGGGACTCTTAATGCTGTCGGCACGATTGGGTCGATTGTCGGCGCGGTCGCAACGGGAGCGGTTTTCGTTTCCTACTTTGGCGTTGATGTCATTTTGCTCGGCGTTGCTGCGATGCTCTTTATTATGGCTTGCCTACTCTTGAGCACGCATCTGCTTAAACTCGGAAGTTTTGTTCTTGCTGTCGGAGCGCTCGCGCTTCTATTGAATACATTCCCTACGAAAGTAGACACTGTAGTCGCTGATATCTCGACAGCCTATAACCGCATCTTCATTACCCACTACGATACTCGATTCACCAAAGAGGCGCTCGCCATGTCGACCAGCCCAACCGGTATCCAATGTGCAATGTTTATCGACGAGGAAGGCAATGCCGACGATTCACAACTGGTGTTCTCTTACCTGCAAGCCTACGACATGGTCATCCGCCAAGAGCTGCCCGAGGGACCCGAACGGGCGCTCGTGCTTGGCGGATGCAATTATTCGTTCCCGCGCTATTTATTGCATCAATATCCGAAGGCGGTCGTGGACGCTGTAGAGATTGATCCGGCGATGACGGAGGTTGCGCGAGACTATTTCGGATTCGATGAGAAGAAATTCCCCACCCTTTCCATACTCCACGAAGACGCCCGAATATTCTTGAACCTAGACCATGAACCCTATGACGTTATTGTCATGGATGCTTTTGGCTCCTCGTTGACTGTGCCATTCCATCTGACGACCGTAGAGACGTTCGAGCGAATGTCGGAGCATCTCACTGACGACGGGCTCATGATCGTGAACGCGCTTGGCTCCTATGAAGGAAAGCTTTCTCAATTCCCTGCTGCCTATGTCGCAACAGCGCGAACAATATTTCCACATGTCTCTCTCTATAAAATACTCGACACACCTACCCAGGCTCAGAACCTCGTCTTGGTGGCGTCTAAAAAACATGCATTGCCCGAATCTTTTTCCAATCCTACCTATCCACGACTTGTACTCACCGAGGCCAAGATACGAGACGACGGCCTCGTTCTCACGGACAATTACGCCCCGGTCGAACGCTTTGCTGGCTTTGCCCACTAACGGGCACCAGAACCTCCTTCAACACATCGGGTGCTCCAGGGCTCTGGAAGCGCACGACATAGGTCGTTGAACTCATCCGATCCTCTATGAAAGTTATACGACGAGTAGAAGAGGAGCTCGTCGTAGCAGGCGTCTGCAACGCCGTAGTTCTTGGCGCTCTCGCAGACACCAATTGCTCGAGGGACGAGACGAGAGTCGGTTTCCATAAATCGGGAAGCTGAGTTTGCAAAGCATTGCGCATGACGCTCCTTCGGAAGATCAGCGCATAAAGACACGATCTGCTCTTCGTCAAAGTTAACTTGCGCAGCAAGCACATAGAACAGGGCCGTGTAGCAGCGCTTACGGGATCCTTCGGATGCGAGCGAACAAAACGCTTCGAGTCCTCCTGGCTGTGTGAGTCCTTCGCGATAGAGGGGCCATGACTCACGATGACAGGCGGCACGACGCTCGCCTTCGAAACTTCCGCAAAACTCTTCAGCAAGCGGAGGGGTCGTCGCGGGAATGTCTTTAACCAGTGCAAAGTCCTCAGGCTCAAGCGGCTGGAAGATCTGCATGTACGCTCCTTCGTAGCAGAGCTGCGTATGGTCTTCCTTCCCTTTTCTCGCGATCTGATCGCAGACTGCTGTAGCGGTATCGATGTCCGCTCCGCTTATATACATCGTCAGGTGGCCAAGCGAATGGTAGCAACTAGCCTTCTCGAGCCCTGTAAAGTCGCGACCGGTACCTGGTTCGCAGATTTGCGAGAGCTCAGGAACAAGTGCTTGGATCTGGGCGTCGCTTAGGACATCCTCGCGGAAGCGCTCTTGTGCAGCTCCATGCAAGCATCCATTACTACACATACCTGTCGGACAGCGCGCAACCACATCAGTCCACGTCGCTGGATCCTTCGCTGTTTCTTTTGCAGACAGATTATGCCCCAATACGTGGCAGTAAAAATAACCCCCGACCTGTTCCTGGATAATTGATGTTACCTGAAACGCGTCCTCCATCGTGAGCCCCTGATCCATGAGGCGCGGGATTTCCTTGTCATAGCAACGCGGCGGATAAGAATCCTTAGAGCAGAGACGTATCACCTGATAGGCATATTTTTCTAACGGAGACGAGTACGTTCTCAAATAACCCTGTTCCCACGCATAGGCTCCGGCGAACAAGAGTCCGATCGCGAGAAGGCCGATGATGATTCGTATGAGGTCAGATTTCATATAGATGCGGATCGAGTCCCTGGGTCAGGTCAGCACGCATAAGGCATTCGCTCGTACGCCCAGGGTCTGAATAGCTACACAAGCGCCGTGCTTCCTGCTTGTACTCCGGTGTCGAAACGAATGCCCAGGATGCACCTGCCTTGCAAGAAAACTCGTCATCGTTCGCAAACTGAGCACATTCGGCAAGCGTTTCTGCGACTGAATAGTTCTTGCTATAGACAGACGCTGAACCGATTCCTAGGAAACAATGATGCCGCGCACTACCTAAAAGATTTTCGCATAGCTGTTGGTATTCCATAGTGGCCTGCGTTCGGAACCATTTACCAATCTCATAGTAACAAGAAGCTTGGTACTCCCCTGGCACGCTCGGACACGGGTCATAGGGGTGAGCAGGGTCAAACCGCTGTAACGCCTGAAGGCGTTCCGGGTTTTCAGTTTCTGACGAAGGCGTCTTGAGCTCCATAAAGATTCCGGAGGTGCACCCAAGCAGCGGGACAAGCTGGGTCGTCAGTGTACAGAGCGCAAGGGCTTTCCCGATATCTTGGTATCCCGTGTATTCAAGTATGCCGTGCCCTATTCCGTGCTGGCATCCCGTGCCAAGAGGACCATAGATATCGACGCAGATACTATCGAGCTCCCGAATAGTTTCTGTGCCACCGATTGAAATGGCACGTGCAGAAAACCCGTGATAGCACCCAAAACCAAACGACGAGTCACAGACAATGATTCCATTAGTGCCCAAGTGTCCAAACAACACTTCCCCAAACACGTGAGCGGCGAAATGCGTACGGTCCTCCGGCGCCTTCGCGTTGTACTCTTTGAATAGTTCGTAAGAACGTTCTCCCCCCTGCTGCTCTATCTTTTGGTTCCAAAACTCACGATTGTATGCCGGATCACTATCACTGTAGATCGTGTCGTTTTGCAGCGAAACGTAATAGAGCACTCCACCCCCAAGCACTACCGCAAAAAGGAGGATGTATGTCTGATAGCGTCTCGAAAAGGTAGACATAACTAGTAGAGACAGCTGCCTTGGCGCTCAGGCGATACCGATGCACACAAGAGAGCTGCGCCGCTATAATCCCCCGCGTCAGCAACAAACGACCCCGCGGCTTCCAAAAGGCATGTCGACTCCTCTTCCCTTCCTCCTAGCGTGGCGCACAGTTTTTTAGTGTCTTCGACCGAGTAATTAGTTGAGGACCCCACGATCTTTCCAATCCCTGAGAAGCACGCTTCTCTATCTGTTAGATCGGGTATGCGAGCGCAAAAACCAGACATCCGCTTAAAGTCACCGTGATATACCTGCTTCCACCATTGTGGAAGCTCATGGAAACAAGACGCTGCTACACCAGGATCGATAGAAAAGCAGGGGGCGTACGGGTCTTCAGGATCGATAAGCGGACGCGCCTCAACACTTGCTACCCCACGCTCGTCCGTAACGGCAGGAACGTTGTACTCCATGAATACGCCTGACGTGCAGCCAGCGAGTGGGTTTGGCTGGTTGGTGTGCGCACAAGCAGCAAGCGCTTCGGTAAGACGGGTATGACCGATGTATTCAAGTATGCCGTGCCCTATTCCGTGCTGGCACGCAGAGGCGCGAGATGTCGCTCCACACTCATTATCAAGAAGCGAAATAACGTCGAGCCCTTCGTTGGTAACGGCTTTCGTAAAGAAGCCGTGGTAGCAGCCAAAATTCATCTCCGCGTCGCAGGTACGCACCCCTTCAAGCTTCTGCGAACTATAGAGTGACTCTCCAAACAGATGCGCCGCCGTGTGTCGCACACTTGGCTTGGCCTGCTGGTAGGAAGTCTTAAAGGCCGCATATGCTTTTGTAGGCCCAAGCGACGCGATACTCTGCTCTATCTCTGCACGAAACGCAGGCACGTCATCAAGAGTTGCTCTGTAGACAGGCTGTTTGTCTTGCGGTAGATACCAAGCAATCAAAAATATGACGATTACAAGAATGCTCCCAAGCTGAACGGCAGATCGTGTCATGGCCTTAGAGCGTACGCAGCCTACAGCTTTCGCGAAGCGCTGTAGGAAGCCGATCACATAACAACAGCCCTCGATACTCTCCCCCTAAGTAGAAAGATATCTGGTCAGAAAGCTGTGAATGACACTCTTGCTGCTCTTGGCCACTGGCGATCGCACAGAAAGTAAAAGCAGCATCGGGCTTGTTTTCAGCTCCCCAAAACAGCGAGGCGAGCGCGGAGCCATTGCAGGCTTTCTCACCGTCAGCATCGTTTGCATAGGTACACCACTCTCGCACGTGTGCGAGCGCCGGAGCTTCCATCGAACCTATGTCTCGCACATCGCGCTCGCGCGCAGACACGATAAATTCTTTGCCGAATCCCCCATAACAGCTTTCTCGTTCTTGAGAGCCTTGCGGCAGGGCGTTACAAAAGGAAAATGCCTTCTCATATTTGCTGGTGTCAATTGACGCGAGATCAATTCCAGCTGCTGTATATAAATGCGGCGTTAACTGCGCATAGCAAATGGGACGCACTTCCCCGGGCATAAACGGGGCGCTGCAAGGATACAACGGGTCATTGTCTTTGAAGTAGTTTCCGACTTGCTCTTGCCAGGCAAGTGGATCATGCACGCCAGCGATCATTTCCATGATAGTCCCGCCGACACACTCTATATATTCCCGCTCTTGGTATTCAGGTGTACCCGTTCTCTTACACATCTGAACGGCACGTTCGAGGTTATACCCCGTATATGCAAGTACTCCGTGTCCAAGTCCATGGAAGCACATGGTGTAGGCGCCCTTACCGCCTGGAGCCTCTTTGCAGGTCGCTGCAATTTCAGGCAGCACTCCTTCCCCATGATCATTCAATATGCCTATCACAACCGAATGGGAGCAGGCGTTTCGAAAGTCCTGCGTACACACATTAATCCCTGCAATACCCTGCTGCTTATAGAGCATGTCGCCAATCACATGCCCGAGTAGGTGCACATCGATACCTACCGGGAATTCTGCACGAAGCAGGATTTCGTAGGCATACGGAGCGCCCTTGTCTTCAGAGAGCTTACGGAAATACGTAGAGTACTCCTGAAATGACAACTCTTTTCCTGCGGCAAGTTCCTCGACCTCTGGGTACGAAGATTCTTGAAGTGCCGTTGTATACAACCAAGCCGCGGTTACACACACAAGAACAAGAAGCACGACAATCCATGGATGCGCACGCACAAAGGCAGAAACAGAGCTCATGCATCAATTGTATCGACGGGCGTAGGGTTTAGCAAAAAGCCTTATAGAAGGCCTCCTGACGCTACTGCTGTTCCGCTTTACATGACGTATCGTAGGGGGACTCGAACATAGCGCAGACAGCAAGACGCTCTTCACGGCTGCTCAGCATCTCGTTCAAGCTTTGCGTATAGCGGTCATAGCAGACTTTCTTAGCAACAGAGCTCGAGAGACCTTTACAGAACCGTACCGCTCCCCCATCAGGATCTGGGCCTGGAAAATCAATCGCAAGCTTAGATCCCCCAACAATACACTCATCGTAATAGGCGCTCGGTACGGTGCTGCAGAATTGCTCGGTCACTTGAGGAGTGTCGAGGTTTCCGCTTGCAGAGCTGCGTCCCAAGCTCTTGAAACAGGTCGCTTGCATTGAGGCTGGAGCATTGAGGCATTCTTTGCTTGCTGCAGCAAAGTCGTTTTGATTTACAAACAAGAACCGGCCACCCTGTAAGTCATAGCACCACTGCTGCGCTGTAGGGTCGTTTCCAAGCGCACTGCACGGATAGTGAAGATCAGTATCTGAAACGCGTCGTACCGTAGCACCGACAATACTTCCATCACCCGCAAGGTTTTCCATGAACACTCCTCCATAACAAGCATCCCGGGCCGGATTAGTTCCAAGGGTACGGCACGCATCTAACGCTTCGTCGAGTTTGTAGTGCGAGAAGAGCATGAAGCCGTGCCCGATTCCATGGAAGCACTGATACCGATCGAACACAGTCTCGCGAGCACTGCAGAGCGCGCGTGCCTGATCGAAGAGTTCAAGAGGATCACTTGAAGCGGCAAGTTTTTCAAGTGCCCCGTGATAACACCCGGAATGACAAGAAAGGTCGCAACCTTCAAATACCTTCACACCAACAAGGTCAAACGCCGCGCGTCCGACGACATGAGCCGGCAGGTGGCACAGCGTATCGGGTTGGCCCTTTGCCTCCTCAACAATCTTTTCGAGAGTGCGCGCAAGCCCGATCTGGTTGATCATGCGCATCGTCTCAAGATCGTCAGCGGTTGTTGCCGTCGCGCTTTCCAGTTCGTAGTTTTTGTACGTAACCAGATCCCCTGCCCCATACGGCCCGTAGAGAGGCTCCGGGCTTTTCTTGCCCGTAAGCCAGTTACCTAGTCGAGCTATCTGTCGCAAAAAGAAATCGGGAATGCTCGCGATCTGTTCAGGGATCTTCGCGAATTGCAGCGCTGTTATATATTCTTGCGGCGCTTCGTATCCTTCGACCGCCTGTACGCGCACTTGGCCTATGTACTGAGGAAACAGATGGTCATGGAAGGTCCAGTTTCCTTTTGTATGGAAGGTAAACGTATAGGATCCCTCTGGATCAACGTTCCCGCACGAATCAAATAAGAACCGCTTTTGGAATGTGTCGCACTTTCTCGTGTCGGAACCAGGATATAAGGAATGGGTCGGGTGCACATCGCTTGCAGGCCAGTGTGGCAGCCGATCCATGTTTATGAAAGTGATCGAATCGCCCTGTTGAATCGTGACATTTGCAGGAGCAAAGCCTGTTGCAGTCATCTGAATCTCAATCGTTGCGGCAGACACTGCCTGCGGCATGCCCAGGCATCCTGCGATAGAAAACGCAGTGAGTATCAGAGAAAGAGCTAGTAATGAGCGCATTGCACTCATTATAATTCAGGAGTCAGAAAAAGCACTTTTTGCCGCGTACCAACTCTATGGGATGTCCCCCTTCGCGTTATGCACCAATACGCCGCCTGCGTAGTACGTGTGGTTTGGATATGTGGTCAAGTTATAGACCGTAGCCTCCGCTGACCCTTCTTCAATTGAGGTAACAGGGACCATGCCGCTTGCGCCTACGAGCACGTCACCGACCGCAAGATCCCCCGCAATCATCCAGCCGTCAGTGGTGAACATGAGGTGTTCGGATCGTACGCTGATGTCGTTAACCTTGAGCATCTGGTAGTCCTGGTCTCCGTTTTCCTCAGGACCGTGCCTATAGATATAAGTGACGACGTTTGGACGCTGTCTGCCGTACGTGTCCTGGCCCATCACAACATCCCCGAGACGTACGTCCTGAATCGCTTTTGTTGTTCCATTTGCCATAAGCACCTGCGTTTCAGGAGCAAAGCAGTAGAACGACTCGTAGTAGGCTTCGTAATACGCCTGACTGTAGTAGGAAGCTTGCGTGTACTGGTTGACGCGTACGTGCCCGGAAAGTGTTGAAGCCGTATCAAATACCATTGTCGCTGTATTAGCCGCTGCGTTAGAAGCTCCTACGTAGAAGAGGTAACCCTTGCGAATAAGGCCACCGCTCCCCTTCGCGATCTGCCCGTCCACGGTGATAGTTGTTCCCGGATTCCAGGCCCAGGTTCCGCCGCTATTGATAGTGAGCGTCCTGCCGGTTGGAATAGTGACGTTGCCTCCATCAAGACCATAGACACTCGTAACGGTGCAATCAGCCGAGAGCGATGAGTTCGATCCTTGCGTGACTCCGGCGCAGGGATCTGACCATGCCATCGTCATTGAGTTATCGTCCCCGTCGTTATTGGTTGCCGTGAAGAGTGTTCGGTATTCGCGTACGTGCGTGTCATAGACAACCCATGATCCGCTAAAGGTTGTGACGTCTCCACTTGTCCCTTCGCTTACCAAATCAAGTCGATGCGTGGTTGAATCGAGTTCCGTTTCAGTGGTGACTGAAGCGACTCCGCTTGGAGAAGATACTTTGACGGTGAACGTCTGTGTGTCACCCACGTACACATGCAGAGGATCTATATCTATCGAGATAAATGCCGGGTCGGCACCTTCTCCACTTGAAACGGTGTACGAAACTTGCTGGCCAGCTGGAGCAAGGTCATAGCGCGGCTCTTGTTCCTCTTCGGATAGGTCAGGCATGCCGAGAATCGTGACCGAGCGGACGACTTCTTTTGCCTCTTTTCCTGACGAGTCAGTCACGTTATAGGTAATACGGTACGTATCTGGCTCATCGTAATCGATGGTGTCTCCCCCAACCACAATCTGGCTCGTGAGGTCTCCATCCTCAAGGTCGTACGCAGAGGCGCCTGGATCGGTATAAACGCTTCCTGGTCCGACTGAGATGCGCGAGCTTCCCTCAAGAGAAATGAGGGGCGTTGAGTCCTTTGGCGTCTTACCTTTTGAGAGACTCTTCGCTTTCTTTGCAGCTGGCGTTGACGTTGAAACAACAACGGTCGTCGTTGCCGTTGTTGAGGCAGTTGTCGTTGACGTTGTTGAGATGACCGGCAGGAGGGGCACGCTTGTTGCCGTTGTCGTTGGGAGCAGCAGGACAGGCGGAATCTTAATGGTTGGCGCGATTGGAACGATGGCAGTCTTTGGAGGAATAGGTTTCGCTGGAACCAGTTCTACCGGAGGCACGCTTACAACCTCTACGGGAGGAGGCTCTACGACGTCTTCGACAACGACCGGCTCGGCAACAGGCGGCAGTCCAAACAATCCGCGAGCAAACGATACAAGCTGCTTTACAACTCCTGGACGCTGCGATTCTACGGCAGGAGCTTGCCCTGCCTCTGCTTCAGAGTTATCTGCGACCGAAGAAACCGGCGGGAAGATCGTTTGGAATGTTCCTGAAATGCCTTTGAACAACCGTTCGAAGAACGAAGGACCTTCGTTCGGCATAATCTTCACTATCTCAATGACCTCGTTGTTATAAAGAAAGACAGCATCGGTCTGTGTGAACAAGACTGAAATGTGCTGCCAGGTGTCTGCGATAACAGGCGCCTCGCTGGTGACGGCCCTTCCTGATGGCGTAGCTGCAAAGATACGTCCCATGTCCTGAAACCCGATGCTGTAACCGCTTGGGTTTTCGAGAATCACCGTCGCGTGGTCGGCGGGAGCAGAAGGATCAACCCATACATTAAATGATGCGCGGATGCCCGTATTCAAATTATACGTTTTCTCTTGTAACGGGATGAAAGTCTCGCCGTTGAACTTGAGCATGCTGTCGTAATTACCTTCTACTGAAGCAATGCCTCCTTGCCTGTTTGAGAACTCTGCATTCAACGTAGCGCGTGTGACTGGGCCCACTTTCCCATACATGGAAACACCAGACGGATCGACGGACACGAAGCCGGTGTTCTCTTGATAACGCTTAACAGCGCGTTCTGTCGCAGGTCCAAACGTACCGTTCACCACCTGCTCAGGATAAAGGTCTGCGTCTTTTGAAAGCCATTCCTGAAGCAGCGTCACCTCTGCCCCCTCATCCCCTAAGGAAAGATTGGTTGTAAGGAACGAGTCCTCTGCAGCGTGAGCGCTTGAAGCGAGCATCATCGCCGCTAGAGCAAATGCAGCAAAGAATAATGTAGTCGTTCGGCTTACGAGATGAGTCATGGTTGTTTAATTTCTTTCAGTATAACAAAAGAGTTCCTAGATACCGAAAGTCGGTGGATAGCGCAAGACTCTAGGCGCCTGCGTCGCCTCCACCACCACTTGCGGAACCCCCATCTCCTCCGCCGTCTGAGCCTCCACCAGAGTCTCCTCCTGAATCACCTCCTTCTCCGCCGCCAGAACTACCCGACCCATCGCCATCGGCGCCTCCACCCGTGTCACCTCCTCCATCACTACCAGTGTCTCCACCTGATCCATCCCCTCCAGCATCATCTCCGCCGGTGCCAGCATCACCCTCTCCTCCGGTATCGCCACCGCCTGTGCCGTCACCATCTTCCGTACCGTCGTCACCAGTACCGCCTCCAGCATCATCACCTGTGTCACCTCCGTCGTCAGCACCTCCACCTCCTCCAGAGTTACCACCATTGTTGTTGCCGCCGAAATCGTTTCCGGAAGCTGCCGCTCCGGCAAGAAGAGCGTCGAGCTGTGCTTTTGTGATACAGGTTTCCCCATTCTCATCAGAGATACAGAGTTCATCCGTGTGGATTTCACCTGCAAAGATGCGCTTGAAGATACCATCGGCAAAGTATTGTGCTCCTTCAAACGCGTTCACCGTTGCGTCCGTAAGCGACGCAAGAGCATCCTTAAGCCCATCGCTTACCGTTGCAAGTGCTCCTGACCATGGTCGCTCCTCTTCCCCTTCCTCCGGCTCGTTTGTAAGAACTGCGACAGTCGTCGTTCCAGAAAGGAGTGTGAGTGGATCGAATGAAATAAACGGAGTTCCAGAGAAATATTCCTGCGTATCAATGCCAGGCGTGAAGCCAATAATGCCGTCATGGTTGTAGTTGGTCCATTCATCTGAATCGAAGCGCGGCGCTGTCATACGGAACGAAACGCGCGTTGGAGTATCAGAAAGCAGATACACCTTTCGATTTGCGCGATCGATGCTGTACCAGACTCGTGCTCCCCCTTCCGAAGAAAGCAGTACGGCAACCTGGTCAATATGCTTGCGGATATTTGTTGCCTGGCCAAAGAGCCACAGATCACTACCTGCCTCCTCCTCATCAAACTCAATCGTGTAGGCGTATCCTTGGGTTCCATCTTCTGCAGTCATTGGCGTTGTTATGTCTGCAAACCCTGTCACCTCTTCTTTCTGCCCGATCATACCGGATACGTACGTTGCGTAGCTGATGCCGTCAATCGTATAAACCGGGTCGATGGTACCGACAGTAATCTTTCCAGTACCACCGCCAACCGTCAGGGTGCCGCTTGTGTTTACAACACCTGTTGAGTTCACTGATATGCCCTCATCCCCGCCGTCTCCTGAAAGGAAGTTGGACCCAAGCAAGATGTTAGCTGCTGTGCCAGAGAGCGTAAGGTTTCCAGATAAGGTAAGTCCTGCAAAGGAAGGCGAGGAGCTTGTGAGAACGTTCTGATCCATAGCAAAGAGTTCATATGCTCCGTTACCAGTGTTTACTGTCGCAAACGTCACTGCGTCTGATGTTTGGACGTTTTGGTTCATGTCGTAGAGTTCGTTGGCTCCTTGGCCGGTATCTACCGTTGCGAACGTCACAGCAGAGGCGGTAGTGAGGTTTTGACCTGTGTTGAAAGCAAGCTGCGTATCGCCGATTGAGTCGGCGGTGACAGAGAGAGTATGGGCGATACCTTCTCCTGTTGTTGCGCCCGATGAGGTGATGGTCGCAGAACCGGTGATGGTTCCGACGTAGTTACCGGTAGTATGCGTCCCAAGTGTAATGAGATCGTTCAAAGATGAGGCGCCAGTACCTCCGTCAGCGACGGCAACATCTGTACCGCCTCCACGGTAGATGTAGCCTCCCGCCTTAGTCACTGCATCGGAGAGGTCGAACGTTGGTGTGTTGTTCGCTGTCAGCGTTCCGAACGTTGTATATGCAGCGCCGTCTACGTCTCGTGCCTGCAGCAGCAATGTATTTGCGGCGGTAGTCCCCGTGCGGAGAGCTCCTCCGTTTGAAAGAGTAACGTTAGCAAAGGTGACGCTGTCCGTTGTCTGGACGTTTTGGTTCATGTCGTAGAGTTCGTTGGCTCCTTGGCCGGTATCTACCG
>CAZQGQ010000002.1:189034-215552 GCA_964593365.1 uncultured Candidatus Saccharibacteria bacterium
TTTGACCTGTGTTGAAAGCAAGCTGCGTATCGCCGATTGAGTCGGCGGTGACAGATAATGTATGAGCAATATTTTCACCTGTTGTTGCGCCCGATGAGGTGATGGTGGCAGAACCGGTGATGGTAGCAACGAAATTGCCCGTGGTGTGGGTCGCAAGTGTTATGAGGTCGTTCAAAGACGAAGCGCCGGTACCACCATCAGCGATGGCGACGTCCGTACCGCCGCCACGGTAGATGTAGCCTCCGGCTTTGGTTACTGCGTCGGAAAGATCAAAGGTTGGTGTGTTGTTTGCGGTAAGGGTTCCGAATGTGGTGTATGCAGCACCGTCCACGTCTCGTGCCTGCAACAACAGCGTATCGGCCGCCGACGTTCCAGTTCGGAGAGCTCCGGCGTTTGAAAGCGTAACGTTAGCAAAAGTAACACTGTCTGTTGTCTGAACATTTTGATCCATGTCGTAAAGTTCGTTCGCGCCTTGACCGGTATCTACTGTTGCAAATGTGACTGCAGAAGCAGACGTGAGGTTTTGACCTGTGTTGAAAGCAAGCTGCGTGTCGCCGATTGAGTCAGCGGTGATAGAAAGTGTCGGGTTTCCTGAAACACCACTGCCATCTGTGACCGTGATCTGCGCATTGCCCGTTAAGGTTCTAGTAATAAAGGCGTTGGTACCATTACCGACCAAAAGGCCTCCAGTAAAAGTTGCAGCGCCGCTTCCACCGTTTGCAACGGTGAGCGGTGCGGTGAGCGTAAGCGCAGCAAACGTTGGCGAAGAGGTCGTAAGAACGTTCTGATCCATATCGTAGAGCTCGTTCGCGCCTTGGCCAGTATCAACGGTTGCGAACGTTACTGCAGAGGCCTGAAGTACGTTCTGGTCCATATCAAACAACTCATTTGCACCTTGGCCCGTATCAACTGTAGCGAAGGTTACTCCTGATGAAGTTAGGACGTTTTGATCCATATCGTAGAGCTCGTTGGCGCCTTGGCCAGTGTCGAGAGTTGGAGCTGTGAGTGCGTGGCTCAAGTTGAATGATGTGCCGTCAAAGTCAAAGGTCCCGTCACCTCCAGCGTCATCAAAGGTCAAAATAGTTCCTTGTGTGCCATCAAAGGCCGCTCCTGACGTAACGTCCCCTACTGAAGTAATGTCACCCGCGCCGGCACTGATCGTCTCCCATGTAATAGTGCCGCCGGTGTTCCACGTCGGCACCTGTCCGTTGGACGGAGCATCAGAGACAAGTACGTTTACGAGTGCCGTAGCAGCAGTACCGTCAAAGAAGAGCGGTGCGCCTCGTCCGGTATCCCACAAGTTATTATCTCCAGCGATTTCTCCGAATGCGTCGACCGTTGGGGCCGCACCATTTGGAACTTCAAAGGAGGTCGCGCCTCCCGCATCTATCGTTCCTGAAAGAGCCCCAAGAGCGGTCGTCCCGCTTGAAAGCGTTGCACCGGCAAAGGTAGGCGTCGAGGCTTGGAGAACATTCTGGTCCATATCGAAAAGTTCATTTGCACCTTGCCCGGTGTCCACTGTTGCAAAGGTCACGCCTGAAGATGTCAGCACGTTCTGATCCATGTCATAGAGCTCATTGGCCCCCTGCCCAGTATCTAGGGTTGGGGTCGTAAGCGCATGACTTAAGTTGAATGAGGTTCCATCGTAATCAAAAGTGCCGTCACCCCCAGCGTCGTTAAAGGTGAGGATCGTTCCTTGTGTGCCATCAAAGGCCGCTCCTGACGTAACGTCCCCGACTGATGAGATGTCCCCTGCTCCAGCACTTACGGTTTCCCATGTAATAGTGCCGCCCGTGTTCCAAGTCGGAACCTGGCCGTTGGATGGAGTATCGGATACGAGGACGTTCACAAGCGCAGTAGGATCTGTGCCATCAAAGAAGAGCGGTGCACCGCGGCCAGCTCCCCAGAGATTGTTATCTCCTGCTAATTCCCCGAAGGCATCAACTGTTGGTGCGGCTCCGTTTGGAATTTCAAATGAAGTTGCCCCTCCAGCGTCTACCGTTCCGGTAACGGTGCCGAGTGCCGTAGTGCCACTTGAAAGCGTTGCGCCGGCAAAGGTAGGCGTTGAGGCTTGGAGAACATTCTGGTCCATGTCGAACAATTCGTTTGCTCCCTGGCCCGTATCGACAGTCGCGAAGGTTACTGGCGACGTTGTAAGCACGTTTTGATCCATGTCGTAGAGCTCGTTGGCGCCTTGGCCAGTGTCGACCGTTGCAAAGGTCACTGCAGAGGTAGTGGTCAAGTTTTGACCGGTATTGAACGCTAATTGTGAATCCCCTATTGAGTCTGCGGTGATAGAGAGAGTTGGGTTTCCTGAAACGCCCGTACCGTTTGTAACGGTAATCTGCGCATTACCTGTCAACGTTCTTGTAATAAACGGATTGGTGCCATCACCAACCAATAGACCTCCAGTGAAAGTTGCAGCGCCGCTTCCGCCGTTTGCAACAGTAAGAGGTGCTGTGAGTGTTAGCGCTGCAAACGTTGGAGAGGACGTCGTGAGAACGTTTTGGTCCATGTCATACAATTCGTTGGCGCCTTGTCCGGTGTCGAGTGACGGCGTTGTGAGCGCATGGCTCAAGTTAAATGAGGTACCGTCGTAGTCGAACGTTCCGTCGCCGCCAGCATCATTAAAGGTAAGCACCGTACCTTGCGTGCCATCAAAGGCTGCACCTGAAGTAACATCTCCTACTGAAGTGATGTCTCCACCCCCACCTCCGCTAACTGTTTCCCATGTAATAGTGCCGCCGGTGTTCCAAGTTGGGACCTGACCGTTTGACGGTGCGTCAGAGACAAGTACGTTTACGAGCGCAGTTGGGTCAGTGCCATCAAAGAAAACCGGTGCTCCTCGACCAGCTCCCCAGAGATTATTATCTCCCGCCAATTCTCCGAACGCGTTTACGGTAGGTGCTGCGCCATTCGGAACTTCAAACGAAGTAGCACCTCCAGCATCTATCGTTCCTGACACAGTCCCGAGTGCCGTAGTGCCACTTGAAAGCGTTGCTCCTGCAAATGTTGGGGATGAAGAGGTCAGTACGTTCTGGTCCATATCAAAGAGCTCATTGGCTCCCTGGCCGGTATCAACGGTTGCGAAGGTAACGGCAGATGACGTCAGGACGTTCTGGTCCATGTCATACAGTTCGTTGGCACCTTGGCCTGTGTCCAATGTCAGGGCGGTTATGCCATGGCTGAAGGTGAAGTCAGTGCCGTCGTAATCAAGAGTGCCGTCGCCTCCTGCATTATTAAAGGTGAAGGTCGTACCTTGCGTACCATCGAACGCGGCGCCTGATGCAACATCCCCGACTGAAGTGATGTCACCACCACCGCCTCCACTGACTGTTTCCCAGGTGATGGTTCCGCCAGTGTTCCAAGTTGGTACTTGTCCGTTAGCAGGCGTGTCAGACACAAGTACGTTAACGAGCGCTGTTGCCGCAGTGCCATCAAAGAAGAGCGGTGCCCCACGGCCTGCTCCCCAGAGATTGTTATCTCCGGCGAGCTCTCCAAACACATCAACTGTTGGCGCAGCTCCATTAGGAACTTCGAATGAGGTTGCTCCGCCAGCATCGATTGTTCCTGTAAGAACCCCAAGCACAGTCGTTCCGCTTGAAAGCGTCGCTCCGGCAAAGGTTGGCGAAGACGTGGTAAGAACGTTCTGGTCCATATCAAAGAGCTCGTTGGCGCCTTGACCCGTGTCGACTGTTGCAAAGGTAACCGCGTCCGACGTTTGGACATTTTGGTTCATATCGAACAACTCATTGGCTCCCTGGCCGGTATCTACGGTCGCAAAGGTTACAGCAGACGTAGTAGTGAGGTTCTGCCCAGTATCGAAAGCGAGCTGCGAATCGCCGATTGAGTCGGCAGTAATGGAAAGCGTTGCGGTGGCGTCTTCGGCCCCTACTCCACCTACTGTTATCTGAGGGTTCCCGGTAATGGTACGAACAAATGGGCCCGTTGTATGCGTTGCAAGAGTTATAAGGTCATTCAAAGTTGTTGCTCCCGTGCCGCCGTTCCCTATTGCAAGCGTTCCCGTTACTTCAGTAGCAAGATTTACGAGTCCAGTTGAAACAACACCCGCCGTTGCTCGAAGCACGCCTGAGAGTCCGGTGATAGTGACGTTATCGAAGAAGGCGTTTGTCGATGAGATGTTCGTCGTCGATGCATTTACAACGGCAAGACGGTTGGCAGCGTCGTCATACGTAAAGCCTGCCTCTCCAGCAAAGAGACCGCTGTCGTTGTACTGCACATGCGTGTCTGCTCCTCCAGGAGCACCAACGCCTGCACCAATACCAAGCGACGATGTTGCAACAAGTGAGTACCCACCAAGACCATCTCCCATAAGAAGTTCTCCGTACGCTGGAAGCGTCGCAAGTCCTGTTCCTCCATTATCTATCTCGAGTGTTCCTGAAAGCGTAAGCGTTCCGCTTGAAGTGATTGGGCCACCAGCAAACGAAAGACCTGTAGTTCCACCGGAGGCATCGACTGAGGTAACGCCACCTGATCCTCCACTACTTGATTGTCCACCGCGTCGATCCAGCATGCTTGTGCGGAATGTGCGCAGCCGTTGCTCCAGGTACTCATAGCTCACGCCATTGGTTACAAACTGGTTGGTGATGTTTTGTACCGTCGTACCTGATGCTATCGAATACGAAGGAGAAGAGACCGGAGTTGGAGGCGCTACGGCTACTGGCGGCGGAAGTGTAGGTGGAAGAATCTGAGTAATGACTATCGACGTGGGAGCCTTAAAGAGAGCCGCAAGTGCATTCCCGGCGTTCTCGAAGAAGTTATTAATCGTTACGTACGTATAGAGCGCTGCAGAACGTCCTACTTCAAAAACACCAGAGTTCACTGGAGCTGCTACCAGCTCTGTTTCTGCAACTGCTACTTCCTCCTCTCTATACGTCTCAATAGGTGCAGCCTGAGCTAGAGCAGGAGTTTCCGATATGCCGCCGGTCAGAGCAAGCGCAATATCCGCAGTTGGATTAGCGACTGCATATACTGCCGTGTCGTAAGTTTCCGAAATAGCGTATGGAATATTTGCTACGTACGTTCCTGTATATAGACCGACGCCATGTACAGCAGTAATAACGCGGGGAGCAATTTCAAGACTTGCATCTACCCATGTATAGATTGCCCATTCGTGGGCAGCCATAACATTGTTCGACGTTTCAATGAATGCGTTCCCAACTCCAGCAACGGCTTTTGTAGTACCGCCAAACAATTGCCCATCGCGCACGTGTTCACCAAGCGCAAGTGCATATTCTCCTGAACGTTCGACTATAAGAAGGTACTCAGCTAGAAATTCGTTTGAAACATGCGCGATGTTGCTCCAGAGAGAAGCATCATTCGAATCCTTCGGTAACGATGATTCAAATCCGGAAACTAATACGTTGCTCGCTGCAAAGATTCCCTTCTCATACATTGCAAGAGAAACTGCGGTTCCTTCTATAAAGGTAATGCCTATATTTTCGTATGCACGAAATACATCGTCGTTAACAAAAGATCGGGGTTCAGAAATCGAATCCATGACTGAAACCGCCAATGCGCCGGCATCCGTAATATCAGCTACTGCAGCTTTGACTACACCTGGAAGTACCCCTGCCTGCGCGGCCATGAGTCCCACATTCAATATAACGAGCATCATCAGCACAGCCCCGGCACGCTTAATAAAGGCGTGGGTCTCATATATAGGAAGTGGAGATGGTATTTTTGCTTCAACATCCCATTGTTTCGAAAGACGGTCAGCCGATTTATCTATGCCCAGCAAGCTTCTTTCAGTCTTTGATTGAGCAGAACGATATTCGTTAACTCGCTGTTCTGCGAGTTTTTTTGCGCGGCGACTTTTTTGTGCCTCTTGTTCTTTAATAAACCTCTTCAAGGACATCTCTTCAACCAGCCATGAGCGTCCAAGACGCTTACCAACGATCTCACCCGACCGACATAGCCGTCCGATGTAGTCGGCGTTGTACCCCGAAAGCGCTGAAGCTTCAGAAGTTGTTAGAAGATTTTTTTGGAGAAGTGGATCCATGTCGGATAACCGAACTAAGTAGAGTTTAACTTGATAAAACTACATATGATACAAAAAAATGTGTGGATAAGAGACATGAAAAATAAAATTACAATCAAACAAAAATTTAATTTCTTTTTTGATGTAAGCGATAAATAAAACGCAAGAAAAGGAGAACATAAAACAGATCTTCGCAAAATATTTCCTTCATAATTAAGGAATTTATATCTCGTTTAGTAGAGAAGCACGAAATAACTAATGAATACAATCTTTTCTTATCTATTAAAAGAGTTTATTACTTTCATTAGCATTGAATAATTTTATTAATACAAAAAGATCCTCATTTAGAGGACTTTTTGGACCGTCATTTATGAATTTCTATACTTACTTGAGCAAACGAGACGAGAAATACTTTATTTACACTATTTTTCTATCACACTGGCTCCACCGAGAATCATTAAGAAGTCTTCTAAAGGTCCACTTTGTATAAACTTTTCAGTAAATCCTGAAGCAGCGACTGCAAAACTTATCGTTATAAGGATAATAGCTACAAAAACTGCATTTACAGCTAGATTTCCCTTAGGCTTAGCAAGATCTTGTTGAGTCTTCCCTTTAACGACAGTCCTTACTGGTAGAGGACTATACGACTGTCGCTTTGGCTGGATATCATAGAGTACTGGAGGTTGCGGGCGATATTGTGGTTCCTCATCTGTTTTATGGATCGTGACTGGTTGTGCAGCCTCTTCGGTGGGCACTTCTTCTCTTTCAGTTGTTCCGGCAGCTCGCTCAGAGGAGAACCATTCTTGCCAAGCTGACTGCATCTCAGAAACCTTATGGCTGTTAGTCTTTTCGGGCTCCGAGATATTTGTAGGTATTGTTTCTTCAATCTCGTCTGTTCCAGATACCTCGAATGACTCTTCCTTTGGACTAATCTCTGGAAGTGCCGATATATCCTCGGCCACATACGTAGCTGGCTCCCAAACGGCTTCGTTGTTAGTTTCTTCGGACACTGGTTCAACTTCTTGAACATCTTCGACCTCCTCTGCCACGCTGGGAGCTTCTTCTTTGAACCGGTGACGCCTAATTGAAGGTTCGTATATATACCAGCTTCTTCCAACGAGCTTAGCTTCGACTCTACCTTCGCGGCAAAGCTGGCCTATGTAATCCTTGGCATACCCAGTTACTTGGGCTGCGCGCTTTGACGAGATATAGATCTTCCCATCGAGAGTGACTTCTTCCATGCACGCAGTATAGCCCTATACCATCTCGGATAAAAGAGATGTGTGTATATTTGGCCTAAAACCGTCTCGTGACGCTATTTTTTGAGCTCTTCGATGAGAAGCTCTCTTATGACCGCAGGATTCCCCGCTCCCTTGCTTGCCTTCATCCCCTGTCCTACGAGGAATTGAAGAACTGCCTCTTTCCCGGCTCGATACTCATCGGCAACAGCTGGATTGGCTTCTAGAACGCCAATGACGATTCCCTTGAGGGCGTCCGTATTTTTTTCCTGTAGCAGACCATGTTTCTCTGCAACAGCACGAGGCTCTCCCCCACTTCGGTACATTTCCGCAAGAATATCTTTAGCTCCGCGTGACGAGACATCAGACTCCTTTACCATCCTCATAAGATCAAGAAAAGAGTCCACAGAGAGATTTTCCTTTGCTCCTTCTGTCTCTGAACCTCTTATCAAACGAACTACGTCTGAAATAAGATAGTTTGCGGCAAGTCGTGCCAAGTCAGCGTTACCCGCCGCTTCCGCACTCACTCCTTCAAACATAGAGCTGAGGAACTCGTCTTGTATAAAAATCTCAACGTCCTCAGCTTTTATACCAAGTGCACTGTAGCGAGCCCGACGCTCCGTAGGAAGTTCAGGCAAAGACGTACGTATAGTTTCAGGTGAGAACTCTGGAAGCTCCGACAAGATAAGTTTTGGCAAATCTGGTTCTGGGAAGTATCGGTAGTCAGCGCTTCCCTCCTTAAACCTTTGATGGAAGGTTTCTTGTTTTGTCTCATCCCATCCTCGTGTTGCCTTCACGACCGCTTCTCCCTTTTCAATAAGTTCTATCTGCCGTTCGATCTCATGTGCAATTGCACGTTCGACCGAACGAAACGAGTTGATATTCTTTATCTCTACGTAATTTGGAGAGGGCGTTCCCGTCTTTGATACTGAGACATTCGCCTCAATACGCATTTCTCCCTTCTCAAGATTAGCGTCCGAAGCTCCGAGCGTCCGAAGCAAGAGCTGCAATTCACGCGCAAAATCCCCTGCGATTTTGGCATCAGGTATAACTGGATCCGTTACAAGTTCCATGAGCGGGACGCCTGCACGATTGAAATCAACCAAGCTTCGCTCCCCCTGATGTGTTGAACGCGCAGTATCTTCTTCAAGATGCACGCGAGTAATCGAGATGCCATTCAGGTTCCCTCCTGAAATAAGCGGGTGCTCGTATTGGCTGATCTGATATCCCTTCGGAATATCCGGATAGAAATAAGACTTTCGATCAAACTCAGTGTAGTCGGCGATAGTCCCGCCAAGAGCAGTTCCAACACGAAGAACGTGACGTACCGCTTCTTTGTTTATGACTGGCAGTGTTCCTGGGTGCGCAAGGCACACAGGACAGATGTTGGTGTTTGGCCGAACCTCATCCGGGTTATTGGCAGAGGTACAAAACATCTTCGTCCGAGTCTTAAGCTCGGCATGGACCTCAAGGCCTATGGTGGGCCGGTAGGGGGATGGGGCGCTCATTCGCCTATCCTAGCCTGATGCCTTCTCGGTAAGCAAGCGGGAAAGACGATCTGAGAAGTTCTTCAGGAGTTCGACATCCTCTACCGAGACAGCAATAACCTCCCCTGCCCCTATCGCGTCCCTCAGTTGCTGTACCTTGGCTTCCCGCTCTTCGTCCAACATAAGATCGGTCTTGGACAAGACGATAAGCTCGGGCTTCTCAAACAAGCCATGACCGAAGGCGCGAAGCTCTTCTCGGATGGCCCTGTAGGTCGCAGCGGGATCTTCTTGTTCAGCCGAGACAAGATGCACGAGAAAACCAGTACGCTCCACGTGGCGGAGGAACTTTGAACCGAGACCCTTCCCGGCCGAGGCTCCTTCGATAAGTCCTGGAATGTCGGCAAGAAGGTGGCCATAGAAGTCCCCAAGATGAGGATCAAGGGTCGTGAAGGGATATGCCCCGACCTTCGATTTTGCCCTCGTAAGCGCGTTCAAAAGAGATGATTTGCCCGCATTAGGAAACCCAATGAGACCTGCGTCAGCGATCAATTTGAGGGTTATTTTGATATCCCCAGCCTGTCCAGGCCTCCCATCAGTTGCATCTTGAGGGTTCTGATTAACGGAGCTTTTAAAGTGCGCGTTCCCGTGTCCGCCAGGTCCGCCCTTAAAGACGATTATTTGTTCTCCTTCCTTCAGTACTTCAAACGACTCTCCATTACTTACCTCAACGAGAGACCCGACAGGAATGCGGATAATGACCGGTGCACCATCACCTCCGTGCTTATTATTATTTCCTCCGGATTCGCCGTTTTGCGCGCGGAATTTCTTTATAAAACGATAGCTTGCGAGGACACCAAGGTCACGCACACCCTCAACGACGACGTGTCCGCCTCGTCCCCCATCCCCTCCTGCAGGCCCTCCCTTATTTGTTCCTTTTATATGAAGCCAGCGAACAACACCGGAACCTCCTTTCCCGGCCTGCGCTTGTACCTGTATTTGATCGACGAATGCCATATTAGGGTAGTATCTCCCAGCCCTCAGCGAGCATGGTTTCTGCTTTCTTATATTTTACCTCACGCGTCTCATCTCCCTTTTTTACGGTGACAATATCGTTTCTCCCTCGCGTCTCACCTTTAACGATGGGAGCGGCTGCTTCTGCCTCTCCCCCACCTGCAACCGCAAGCGCATTCCGTACCTTCGCTTCTTCGCGTCGTATGCGCTCATCATCTGCGGGACGAATACGCGGCAAGGCATTTCGTATCGCTTCGGCAATAGAGCCTTCAAGAGCCTGGAAGCGCACCAATCCTTCACGGCGATACTCAATCAAAGGGTCTCGCTGTCCATACGCTCGAAGAGAAACAGATCGGCGCAAATATTCCATCGTCTCAAGGTGCTCAAGCCAGAAGGAGTCAGTCACCTGAAGCAGCAGGCGGCGAAGTACGATCGGGAACGCTTCACCAAACTCCACACGCTTCTCTTCAAGTGCCTTAGCAGCAGCTTCATCCCCAGCAATCATCTGCCGTACGACCTCTTCAACCTCTTCTGTGGTGCCAAGGAGCGCCTTATGGCGGCGTTCATAGATAGAGAGGCGCTGGGTATTAAGAACATCGTCATAGGCCAGCACCTGCTTTCGTGAGTCAAAGTTGAAGCCTTCAATACGCTTCTGCGCCGTTTCCAGGGACTTGGTGATCATCGAGTTCTCGATAGGCTCGTCTTCCGGTATGCGGAAAGTGCCCATCACCTTCTTGACCATATCGGAAGCAAAGACGCGCATAAGCTTGTCCTCTAGCGACACGTAGAAACGAGTTTCGCCTGGGTCACCCTGGCGTCCTGAGCGCCCCCGGAGCTGGTTGTCGATACGACGCGCTTCGTGCCGTTCTGTACCTATAACGGCAAGTCCGCCAAGCGCGACCACCTCTTCGCGCTCTTTCGGGTCGACTGGCGCTCCGCCAAGCTTGATGTCCACGCCGCGACCGGCCAGGTTAGTAGCAACCGTTATCCTGCCCTTTCGGCCAGCCTGCGCGATGATTTCTCCTTCGCGTTCGTGGTTCTTAGCATTCAACATCTCGTGCGGTACCCCAGCCTCAGTCAGCGTCCTGCCGACCACCTCGTTATCTTCGATTGAAACAGTACCGATAAGCACCGGCTGTCCTTTTTCGTGGAGCGCCTTCACGTCTCGCGCAAGCGCGGCGTACTTCCCTGGGTTTGTCTGGAAGATAAGATCGTCGCGGTCAATACGCGCTACCGGACGGTTTGTCGGCACAACGATTACTTCAAGTTTGTAGACGGTATAAAATTCCTCCTCTGAAGAAAGGCCCGTACCCGTCATGCCGGCGAGTCCTTCGTACATGCGGAAATAGTTCTGGAACGTCACGCTTGCGTACGTTCGTGTTTCTTTTTTTACGGGAACGCCTTCTTTTGCCTCAACAGCCTGATGAAGTCCTTCTGACCAGCGGCGCCCTGATTGCAGGCGTCCGGTGAACTCATCCACGATAATCACTTCGCCATCTTTGACGACATATTCCTTATCCTTACGAAACAGGGCTTTTGCGCGTACTGCCGTATCAAGGTGATGAGCGTACTTCATCCCGCCTTCGGTATAGAGGTTCTCAATCCCCAGGGCCCGTTCGGCCTTAGTGATGCCCTCTTCCGTTATCTGCACCGCTCGCTGTTTCTCATCAACGGAATAATCTTCTCCTTCCGAGAAGTTCTGTACGATCTCTGAAAAGCGCTCGTACAAGCCTTCTGCATCCGCCGCAGGTCCAGAAATAATAAGCGGTGTACGCGCTTCGTCGATCAAAATCGAGTCGATCTCGTCGATGATGGCGTAGTAGTGGCCGCGCTGGTTTATCTGAGACGCATCATATGCGGTGTTGTCGCGAAGGTAATCAAATCCAAGCTCGTTGTTGGTCGCGTACGTTAAATCTGCCTCATACGCTTCTTTTTTTGAAACAGGACGCAGGTAATCATAAAAGACGCGGAACGATCCTTCTTCGTCGCGTGTCTGGTCTTCATCGGTTGGCACATGCGACGCATCATATATATAGGAGCCGCCCGAAGTCACCACGCCTACCGAGAGTCCGAGGTAGTCATATACCTGTCCCATCCACGCGCCGTCACGTCGCGCCAAGTAATCGTTAACGGTCACAATATGGAGTCCTTTGCCTGCAAGCGCGCGAAGTGTCGCCGCAAGCGTTGCTACCAAGGTCTTACCTTCTCCGGTTCGCATCTCTGCGATAAACCCGCGAGACAATGCAAGTCCTCCGATCAACTGAACGTCATAATGCCGCTCTCCCAAGGTTCGCTTCGCCGCCTCCCGAACCAGGGCGAATACGTGGGCAATGTCGTCTTCAGAGGGTTCTCCCTGGATCTTACCTTTCGCTTCTCTGAGACGGGCACGGAGCTCCTCCTGACTCAGGCCGACAATACCCTCCTCCAGTGCCCCGGCTTTTGCCACGACAGCCTCTGCGGCCTTAATAAAGGTCTCAGACTGGTTTTTAGAGAACATCTTCCCGAGGAGACTTGCCATAATAAGGAGCACTATACCTCGCTCCCTAGGCCCCGTAAATACGAGGCTGTAATTGAAAAACTCCCTTTCGGGAGTTTTTCAGAGGACTATTTGCGCTTTGCAGTCTTGCGCTTTGCCGTTCGGCGCTTCGTGGTCTTCTTTGCGGCCTTCTTCTTCGTTGCCTTTCGCTTTTTTGCAGCCATGGTAGTGATAGTTAGGATGACTGATATTGTCGACCCATTCGTGCAAACATTTTCTTCGCGCGAATGTTTCTATGCATATTATTGCGCGCTTAAAACTTTTTGGTGTGAAAAAAACAGCAGCTGTGGATAACTTACGTTGTAAGCGTTTTACAAAAAAGAATCACAAACACACTTAGTGGTGCGGCAACGAGCGAACTTCGCGTTCAATTTCAATACCGGTTGCTTCTTTCACGCGTGCTTCTATCTCTTGCGCGAGCGATTCGATGTCTTGTGCCGTTCCTTCAGGATCAATAACAAGCACCAGCGGCTGTGCACCAAAGAGCCATGCGTTTCCCTTACGATAGCCGCGGAGCCCGAGCACTTTATCAAGCACGAACGCCAGAGGAATCTTTATTCCCTTGGGATTAGGAAACTGCGGGACCGGTCCGAAGCGCGCGACGAGCTTCTCGTACACTTCTGGAGTGAGCACCGGATTCTTAAAGAATGATCCCGCCGTTCCATAGTGTGACCGGTCTGGGAATTTCCCACTTCGAATTGACCGCACGACTGCCCCGATCGCTTTTGGAGTCGAGAGGTCTTCTCCTCGCTCTTTAGCTTTCAGAAGATCACCATACTCGATGCGAGGGGACGGGTCTTTGGAAAGCGAAAGCGTGACACTAGTAATGATAAGAAACGGTTCTCGTTTGAATTTGCTGTCACGATACTCGAGCATGCATTCTTCGCGCGACAGTCGGAGCACTTCTCCTGTTCGAGCGTCAAGCGCATCAACATGGAGAAGCGTGTCTTTTAGGTCTGCACCATAGGCACCAATGTTTTGAACCGGTGCTGCTCCGACAAACCCTGGAATGCCTGCTAGGTTTTCAACTCCCCACAACTCGCGCTCTGCCGCCTCATGCACGAGCGTGTCCCACGAAACACCGGCACCCGAGCGCACAAGCGTGCGATTCCCCTCCTCTTCAAATGAGAGGCCAGGAATATTCATACGGAGAATGATTCCTTCGTATCCCTGGTCGCTCGCAAGCACGTTGCTCCCTTCTCCAAGCACATACAGAGGCAGCCCGCGTTCGCGCGAGAGCGTAAGCGCGGCTCGCACTTCTTCAATGCTCTCACACGAAGCAACGACGAGCGCGTTTCCTCCAACGCGAAGTGTCGTAAGCGTCTTTAGCGGGACATGTTCCTCAACGTTCATTTTTGAATGTTACGGATCTCCTCAAGAAGAGCCGCAGCGTTTGCTGCCTCTCCCGGGTGCGCAAGGACAATCGCTCGGATCTCTGCCTCGGCCGCATCAATACGCCCGATCGCTGCGTAGAGAAGCGCAAGTCCGAATCGAGCGGAAGGCGCTCCTTTCGCGTTTGCGACGCGCAGTTGCTCGATGCGAATCAATTCATCGTAACGTTTCGTTTCGTAATACGCGGCACGGATCGGCTCGCTGTCGACGGTGGTTGTACCAAACGCATTAAGAAGAAGCGTCTCAGCTGCACGCCCGTTTCCGATCATGATCTCTCCGGCTGCAAGATAGGCCGCAACCGGGGTGAAGGAAGAATCAAGCTCGTACGCCTGTTGGAACGAATCGCGAGCACCTTGCAAATCTCCTCCCTGCCACAAAAGCACACCGCGCTGAATCCAACTGGTTTGCTTACGAGGCGAAAGCTCAAGCGCTGCATCAATGTGCTCGAGCGCACGAACGTATTCACCAACTGAAGAATAACCGGTCGCCGCATGCAGATGGAGGCGAGGATCGTTAGGATAAAGTGCTATCTGTGTTTCCATCTCCATAAACGCGAGTGTGAGAATGTCGCGCTTACTTTCATCCGTCACCTCTCGTTGTTGCGCTGCTGTTGCTGCGAAAACAACGAGGTGCTCCCGTATTTCTTGCTCTGCGAATGAGCCCCGAGCAAGTGCCTGCCTAAACAGCGCTGCGCTCTGTGGGTTTGTTGGCCCTCCCTGCAACGCCCTGATGAGGTCATTGCCGGCAAGAATATTCGGCACGTTCACAAACCAGACAACGAGTAGCGTCACCACAGCCGCAACTATAGCTGCCGCCATACGCTTGGCATGCGAATTTAATACTGGCAGACGCTCAAGCGTCATCAGCGGCCGAGATGCGCGCGAATGAACGAATGCAAGAATCGCGACAAGCGGAACATACGTAAAGAGATTGTCGAAGACAACGAGGCCTTGGATTCCGTATGCGACAAGCGCCGCTATAAGGAGTACCCGCTCAAGAGGAGTGAACGCCTTCCGGTAGAGCATGATGACGATGGCTGCGATGACGGAAAGAAAGAGAGCCAACGCCGGAACGCCTCCTGCGATAAGCCAGTCGAGGAAGATGTTATGCGCCCGATCAAACCAGGGTTCTTGCGCAAACAATGTGGGGTCATAGTGCTTCGCAAAGACATAGTTGAATCCTTCCTGGCCCCAGCCAGTGATAGGACGCTCAGCAACGCCCTTCAGCGCCATGCCCCATATGGTGAAGCGAGTCTCAAGCGACTCGACCGAGAAGATCGAAGCCATCCGCGACACTGTCGGGTTCTCCTGCACAAACGACGTATCGCGCATGAGGAACAGCCCTCCGACCACTACCAGAACAGCAACCAGCGCCGCTATCGCGGGTCGGCGTCCTACCCCCTTGGTCTCAACGAGCCAGAGAAGCCCACCAACAGCGGCAGCGCCGATAAGCCCGAGGAACGCGCCGCGCGTTGCGGAGAAGAAGATAACGACCGCCTGCAGAAGCGCAAGCGCAAGCAATCCGTAACGAAGCCATCCCTTATGCACGACTGCCTGCCAAAGCGCGATAGCAACGCAGAAGAGAAGGTACGCCGGAAGATAGGCGGCATTACCGAAGGAAGCATCAAGGCGCCCATCCTGATGGAAATTAAGAACGCCGAGTTTCTGCAGAAGACCGTACACGCAGATGAGCGCAGAGCCTGCAAGAAACGCGAGCCACCAGCGCCGCCATAAGTCATGAGCGGCAAGAACCGAGCTTGCGACAAGCGAGAACCCAAAGAGATGAATGAGTGTAATCCAACCATCCATGCGCTCGAAATTGCTCCAGATCGCTTTATGAGCGTTCGCACCAAGAAGATCTGCGATAAGCATCCAGAGTGTCAGGGCGCCAAACAAGAGCATGGCGTATGAGAAGCGGGGACGATACCGCGCGTCAATACACATGAGGAACACCCATGCTCCGATAGCAAGTTCAACCAGAATGCGGAACGCAAACCCCTTACCCGTGATGTACGGGAAAAAGAGTTCGTCCGCGACGTAGAGCGGCAGAAAAGGGATAACAAACAGTGCGCCGATTGCCGTCCATTTCGCGATTTTAGTCATGTTCTTGCTAGTATATAGTACGTTCTACACCTCTCAATGTGGCACCTTAAGGACCGACTCTACACGTTTTTGCGCTTCACTGAGCGCTATACCAAGACCGACATGGTCTATCTCGCAGAGAGCGGCTTTTGGATAAACCTCGGAACAGCGCTGGTCTCGCTTCTCTCAATCGTTCTCTATATTGTCTTTGCGCGCACACTCTCGCCGCAGGTCTACGGAACCTACCAATACCTTCTCTCTGGCGCGGCGCTCATCGGCGCCCTTACGTTGACTGGCATGAACTATGCAGTCACCCGCGCAGTCGCGCGCGGTTTTGAAGGAACGTTTCGTACTTCGATACGCATGCAGCTTCGCTGGGGCGGTATCGCGCTTCTCGTTTCTCTCCTTGTCGCCGCCTACTACGCGATGAGCGGGGACATAGTGCTCGCGCTTGGATTCGTGCTCATCGCCGTTTTCGTTCCTCTTACTAATGCCCTTAACACCTACACGGCCTATCTTGCCGGCAAGAAAGACTTCCGGCGCCTCTTTCTCTACACGCTCTTCTTTAACGTTCCCTTCTACGCTGGGCTCATGCTCTGCGCTATCTTTGTTCCCGGAGCGCTCGCCCTTATCGCTACGAGTTTTGTGATCCAGACAATTGCGTTTTACCTTGCCTATAGAGGAACGCTCCGTGCTCACACGCCAAACGACCTGATCGACGAGGAGTCTCTTCCCTACGGAAAGCATCTGACCGTGATGAACATTCCCACCACGGCCGCGCTTTTGGTGGACAGCCTTCTCATCTTCCAGATACTTGGCGCTTCCTCGCTTGCAGTCTATGCGTTTGCCATCGTCATTCCCGATCGCCTCGTCGGGTTCTTCAAATTCCTGCCAACCTCCCTCTTGCCTGTTCTTTCAGGAAAGACGAGTGAAGAAGCGCGTAGCGCCGTGTCTTTTACGCAAGTAGTCTGGCTAGTGATTTGTATTGCCCTTATCGGAGGGGTCTACTCGCTTACTGCCCCTTTCATTTTTGAGGTCCTCTTCCCGACATACGCAGGAGCAGTCCCCTTCTCGCAGCTCTACGCCCTTTCGATGATCAGTGTGCTGGGAAGCGTGTTTGGCACCGCACTTATCGCTGGGCGCCAGATACGTTCCCTCTATATATTCAACACGGTCATTCCCGTACTTCAGATCGTACTGCTTTCGCTTGGAGTGATCTTCTTCGGACTCTGGGGCGCGGTATGGGCGCGCATCATAAGTGCCTGGCTCTTAGTGCTTGTGTCCGCCTTTCTTCTCTATAGCCCTTCACGCAAAGACTTACAGCTACCCTAGAACCTTCGCAAAGTCTTCTGCAATGCGGCTCGAAATATTACCTGCCGATTCAACGTGTTCGCGTGCCGTCTTTTGGGCTTCAATTGAAAGAAGAGCGCGTGCCTGGTGGTCATCTACAAGCCCGCGAATATGAACGGCAAGAGCAGCAGGATCTGCAATAGGTGCAGACAATACGTCGTGATACCCCGCGAACACTTCGCCGACAATCCCGACGTCGGTCGTTATGATCGGAAGACGCGCAAGCGCTGCCTGGACCAGCGAGCGGCCATAGCCTTCATACGCACTTGATTGAATATACGCCTGAGCGCTTTGCATAAGCCCCCACACATCTGCTCGTTCCTCGTTAATGAAAATAACTCGTGAGGTAAGACCGAGTTTCCGCACAAGTCGTTTCAGACTTCCCTCTTCGCTTCCCGTTCCAACGATAAACAGACCCACTGCTGGATAATCAAATCTGATACGCGCAAGAGCATACAGCACATCTTCAATGCGTTTCTCAGGCTCAAGACCAGATGCGGTGATGAGCGCAAAAGAAAACCCGTGTTCTGGAAGAGCGATTGCTGGAGGAACGACATTTCCCACAGGAATAGGGATAACAGATGGCGATACGATCGCGGTCTCATAGTAGGCCATTAGGGAATCGCGAACGCGTTTCGATACCGTACGTATACCGTGAGCTGCCGGAAGCACTTTATCTGCAAGTTGACGGCGCCAGTGATTTAGAAATGGCACTCGAACGCGAGGAGAACGAAATCCTCCTCCTTTGATAAACCACGGAGACAGAAAGTCCGTATGTACCTGTATATGTAGCTTTACCTTTGTTCCTTCAACGGCCTTGAACGCAATGAGGCCGTATTCAAAGGGATCCTCTGCAGAGACCACCTGAATGTCGTATTCCTGAATGATGGCGCGCGCTGCGCGTGACATGGCGAGTCTTGAACCTTTATACGGATGTAGCATCAACGGGCCCTCGTGCGATACATTCATAGATCCTTTTGAGCGAGAAAGAACGTGCAAGTTTCCTACAGCACTTGCATAGGTGCGTAGCTGACTCCGAACCTCGCTTGCTTCGTTGAATACCTGGGGGTCATTTGCAATAAGAAGGAGGTTCATGCCCAAGTAGAAAATCCTATACGTCCTCTTTGAAGACCGCTTTCAAGTCTTCCTCAGGTACCTCAAAGGCCCGCTTACCGCTTATAGGAGGCGGCACAGGCGGGGTTGGGGACGAGGAAGGGGCCGGAGCCGCAGGAGGAACCCCTCCCTTCTCAAGCACGCGAGCAAGGGTCTCTTTAAGCGCGTTTCGCTCGCGCTCTTGCTTGTCAGCTCCCTCCTTAGCAACAGTAGTCGTGACCGTCGCAAGCGTTTCCTTGAGAACCCCTTCTTGAGCTTGCGGAGCTTTAGGTGGATTCGGACGCTGTTCCTGCTTTTTTCCTTTTCCACCGCCCTGCTTCTCTGCCTCATGGACGGTCGTAAGCTCGGTGACGATAGCATCCTCGATCGAGGATCGCGGTGCCGCAAAGGTAGTGCGGGACGATTCTATGACTTCCTTACGGTACGAGCGAGGAGGAGCTTCTATAGGAGGAATGGTGACGGCTGAGAACGGGCGCGATCCAATCCCATCGATCATGAGTGAAAGGTAAATCTGTGCGAATCCGAGATTCACTAGATCCTCTGCAGTGAATTCAGGAGAAAAGACAGTCTCCAATATCTCAGCATCGAAGGGCCCCACGCGAAACGTAACGGTCGTACCGACGTTCCCGAAGACTGCCGCGCGCACTTCTTCTTCCATCTGCTCGATGTACTGATGCGCAATCGTGAGATCGAGTTTGTATTTACGCGCCTCAGAAAGAATCTCCGAGAACGTTTCGTTTGCAAAGTTCTGGAACTCATCCACAAAAAAGTAAAAATCAGGCAGACGTGCAAGTGCGGTCTCCGACGCATCCGCGCGGCTCATGGCAGCAAGGAAGATGCGGGTCGTGAGCATGGAACCGAGGAGGCGCATGTTCGTTTCTCCCACCAGTCCCTTTGAAAGATTCATGAGAAGGATCTTTCGATCATCCATCAAGGTGCGGATATCAAACGAGGATTTGGGCTGGCCAACGATATTGCGAATGAGAGGATTGCTCGTGAACTGACCGATCTTGTTTTGAATAGCTGGTGTCGCCTCTTGCGTGTAGCGATCGGTATACGTTGCAAACTCCTTCACCCAGAAATCCTTCACCACAGGATCTTTGACGTTCTCAACCACCTTCTTGCGATAGGCCTTATCGGTATACATTCGGTTCACTGAGAGAAGGGTCGCATCCGGATACTCAAGAAGCGCGAGCAGTGTATTTGAAAGAATGTATTCCATGCGAGCAGACCAGGCGTCCACCCAAATCTTCTTGAAGGCCGCCATGAGGCCCGAAACGACGAGGTGTCGCTTATCGTAGCCAACATCCTCCATCACGTTGAACGCGATCGGATTCTCAAGATCAAAAGGAGCGAAGTAAACTACGTCCTTGATGCGATGCTCTGGCACGTAATCAAGGAGCTTGTCGACCGTGCCTCCGTGCGGATCGATAAATGCGAGTCCTTCCCCGTTCCGGATATCTTGGATCGCCATGTTCTCAAGCAGGGTCGATTTGCCCATGCCGGTTTTGCCAACCACGTAGAGGTGCTTGGCTCGGTCCTTCTTCTTGATGCCAAACGGGACTCGCTTTCCTCTCGAGTCAGTTGCGGCGAAATAGGTTACTCGCTCGGAGTTATCCATTGCGTATTAGTATAACTCGCCCGTAAACGCCTCTCTTACTCGGCCATCACGGCTCGCAAGCTCTCGTACCTGTTTGCAGGGTCCCAGAATATCCATGAAGTGAGTCCTGCGTCATACGTTCCCTTGGTCTGCGCAAGTATGTCTGAAGGAAGGTAATCCTTGCCGTAGTCAAAATCTTGGAGCCATGGGCGAATCTTCTGCTTATCAAAGGCAGGCTTCGTGTAGCGCCCGGTCGCCACTTCCCTTGTTGTCGTTGCGGTTGTTTCAGTCGCAGGGATGACTTCCGTTTTCATGATCGGCGTCCCATCTAGCGTCTTCACTGAGGTATCGGTTGCGATTGTACGGGCGACAGCGCGATCCATCGCGTATTTGATGATCTCGTACGGATAGTCATTCGGATCTCCGTAGCCGTTAAATCCGTCTGGATAATGAGACGGGTACACCATCGGCATGATGTAGTCAAAGTATGGGAGCGCGCGCTCAAGCACCTGACCTATGCCAAGATCGTCAGTATTAGATGCCGTCATGCCAAACAGGTCCGCAGAAGTGGCGACGCCTGTAGGCGAGACTTCTTGATGGAGATACTTGAAGAATCGCTCCAGAGACTCGGCCTTGTTCGGGTTTTGATATACCGCATCGCTCATCGGGCCGTCCGAGGGATAGCGGATATAGTCGTAGTTAAGCTCGTCGAATCCCATGGCGACTGACTCCTTGGAGATGGTAACGATGTAATCCCAGAACGGACGAGAGGAGACGTCTACGAAGTTAAGTCCTTTGTTGTCTTTCCACGGAGCGCCGCGAGATTTGCTCTGGACTGCCTGATCTGCGTGTAGAGAACTGTAGTGCGGGTCTTGGAAGACCGTGATGCGGCCGATAACGTAAATCCCCTTCTGGTGGAGAGATGCGATAAATTCTTTCATATCAGTTGCGCCGCACGTCTGTAGTGACGCGTTTGCAAGCGAAGGATCCTCAGTCTTGAAAGCGATCGTTCCGGTGTAATCCTTGATATCGATGATGATGGCGTTTAGTGCCGTGCTGTCGACAAGGTCGACCATCGTCTGGCGAAGCTTTGGAGAACCGACTGCGCACTGACTCATATAAATTCCTTTTACTGCCTCCGGTGTTGGCACATGCCCATCAGGAAGCGTAGCTACTTCCTCCTTTTCTTCTTTCTCTTCAGGCTCCGGAGCGCTTCGTGAATAGGTAGTTGCGGTGACCTGTGGAATCACGACCGCACCAAGCGCAACTAAGAGGATGAGTGCTCCGAGCGAGAAAAGAACCAGCTGAGAGTTATGCTGGCTCTTTTTCATGATCAATGTGAGAAACCCGTTCTTCGCGAGGTGCGGATCTTTTTGCCCGAAGCGCGACACCAAGCACAATCACGAGTATGCCAAGAATAGGCAGGATCCACATGAGCCAGATATAGGGGAGACCAATAAACGGAGAGAGGGCTACGAGGACACCAAAAAGGATGAGTGTGCTTTCGCGGGACATAGATTGATTTTAGCAAGCAGACACGATCACCACAAACTCTCCCCGCACCTCAGACTCATGGGAGACGAAATAGTCACGCACTTCGGAAGCTGAGCCTGAAACGAGCGATTCATGGATTTTCGTGAGTTCTCGAGCAATGGTTACCTTGCGATCCTCCCCCAAGACGCCCTTTAAAGACTCAAGTGTCTTCTCGATCCGGTGCGGAGACTCATAGAACACGATGGTCCGCTCTTCTTCAGCGATCTCCTTAAACAACGTCTGCCGCCCCTTCTTATGTGGGAGGAAGCCAAGAAACAGGAACTCATTGGTGGGTACGCCTGCAATCGACAACGCGGCAGTCAAAGCAGAGGCGCCAGGAACGCTTTCGATGCGCACGTCACTTCCCAACCGCTCACGAACTTCAGAAACCAGAGCGCTGCCAGGATCTGAAATGCCCGGGGTTCCCGCGTCAGTGACAAGCGCAACGTGTTTATCTTCGGCCAGAAGCGCGAGGATACGCTCGGTTGCCAGGCGCCCGCTTCTGGCATGG
The DNA here is from genome assembly GCA_964593365.1 of uncultured Candidatus Saccharibacteria bacterium. Classification (GTDB taxonomy): domain Bacteria; phylum Patescibacteriota; class Minisyncoccia; order Phycocordibacterales; family Phycocordibacteraceae; genus C7867-001. Next base: position 210,888 of record CAZQGQ010000002.1, read on the forward strand.
AAGACGAGAAGGGGCTTCTGTATCTCGTAGCGAGTCAGAAGCTTGCTGGTGACGCGCGTATCTTCGCAGGCTATCGCATCTGCTTTTTTAAGTACGTCGATCGCACGGAGCGTCATGTCTCCGAGATTTCCGATTGGCGTTCCTACGACTGAGAGCGTTCCCATACTTATGCGATAAGTTCGTCAGCCACCTTATAGATGTCTCCGGCGCCCATAGTCATGACACTATCACCTGGCCCCGGTTCTGTTTCAAAATATCGTCGGATCTCAGTGAAGTCTGCGGCTTTTGCATCTGTCCCATTCTCCTCTATTTTCGCGGCAAGTAACGTATTTGAAATGGTGCCGTCATCTATCTCGCGTGCAGAGTAGATGGGAGCAATGAGAACGCGGTCTGCTTCAGTAAATGCCGTTGCAAATGCTGGCAACAGGTCCCGCGTTCGACTAAATAGATGCGGGTGGAAGGCAACATATACTTTTCCGGTTGTTTTCTTGCGGAGCTCTATAAGTGTTTTAGAGACAGCGGTCGGGTGATGCGCATAGTCGTCATACACATCGGCTCCACGCTTGGTCTTCCCTTTGTATTCAAAGCGGCGCCACGTTCCTTGAAAGGAAGCGATGCTTGCGGAAGGATCAGCAAGAGCAGGGACTGCCACTCGAGCTGCAGCTACCGCAGCCTTCGCATTCATTACGTTGAATGTGCCAGGAAGCGTAGGCTCGTATGCAGGCTCTTTGGTGTAATCAACAATCTGCGCTGTAAGCCCTTCTAAAAGAGGCGCGATATTGGGGTGCTTCGCGTCAGTGACGATGGCTCCGGTTGTCTTTTCCATGAGCTCCCGGAACGCGCTTTGCACGTCAGCAAGGTCCTTGTAGTAATCCGTGTGGTCAAACTCGATATTCGTCACGACCAGGATCTCAGGCGAAAGTTCCAAGAAATCCCGTTTGTATTCACACGCCTCGGCGACAAACCACTCTGACTCACCACGAAGATAGTTTGAGCCAAAATCTTTCATGATGGACCCAACGATCGCCGACGGAGAAGCCCCTGCGTCTTTCAGTACTTTCGCGAGCATGCCGGTTGTCGTTGTCTTGCCGTGCGTTCCTGCAATAGCAATCGTCCTTTTCTCTTTCGACACATCTCCGAGCGCCTGAAAATACGAGCGTTCCGCTAACCCAAGCTCAAGTGCCTGGGCGCGCTCAGGGTTGTCTTTCCATACCGCCTCGCTATAGATTACGAGCTCGGCGTCAGGCCGAACATTCTCCGCATTTTGCCCGATAGTGACGGGAATCCCTTTTGACTCAAGCAGCACGGTCGTAGGGCTCACCTCCCTATCAGAGCCTGAAACCTGGACCCCTTGGTCAGCAAAAAGCTGCGCAAGCGCGCTCATGCCAATGCCGCCGATACCGATGAAATACGCCTTGCGCGGGGTCGTCATGTGGCTACTCTATCACTTCAATTGCGTATGCGTCATGCGGGAAGAGCTTCGAGACAAACGAGCGAAAAGTTTCTGAATCTTTACTTATAAGGAACCGAAGCGTTCCGCTACTTGGAGTCTCGTCTCCCCATAGCATCTCTGCCTGTTTGGCGACGGCGTCAGCAGGATCAAAGAGCCTAACCGAGTCACTAAGCATTTTCGTAAACAGATGCGCAACAAGCGGATAGTGCGTGCATGCAAGCACAAGTACGTCGAAGTCTTGAAGAGGAATATCTATAAACGCGTCCTTGATTATCTTTTCGAGGGCATCTTCGCTCGCGCCTCCTTCTATGGCGCCTGCAAGTTCAGGAATCTCAAGCGCTGTAATGCTTTTGCCGATACGCTCAAAGGCGCGCTGATAAATGCCAGACTGCACCGTTGCGCTTGTAGCACACAGGAGGATCCTCTCGTTTGAGTTCTGAAACGAAGCCGCAGCTGGGCCCGTCATTTCAAGCACCTGGTCAAAGGGAGCGGCAAGAGATGCCGATACGCTGTTGCAGGCGCTTACGATATGCGTCGCTCCTTTGTCAGTAAGCAGTTGTATAGAAGCCTGAGTAAGGTGTGAGAGCTCTTCACGGGAACGAGGACCGTAGGGTGCATTTTTAAGGTCACCAAAATAGAGAATGTCCTGTAACGGGAGTCGATTGCGAATCTGCCGCAAGACTGTGAGTCCACCTGATCCTGAATCGAAGATGCCGATCATGTCAGCGCTTCCACTGCCGCTACAAATTGGTCTCCACGGTCGTACTCATTTTTAAACATGCCAAACGACGCGAATGCTGGCGAGAATAGAACCGAATCCCCTTCTTTGGCATAGCGCACTGCTTCTGCAACTGCTGCTGTAAGGTCGTCGTATACGGACGCGTCTGGAAGGAGCGGAAGAACGGTATTTGTTCCTGTTCCTGTAAGCATAATGACCCGCTTGGCGCGAAGCGAAATCTCATCAATAAGAGAGGACATAGAAAGTCCTTTATCCGAGCCTCCCATAATAAGGACAACGTTTCTCCCTTCTGGCGATAGAGCGCGGAGCGCTGCAATCGTTGCTTCGGGCGTTGTCGCATTTGTATCGTTGTATATGGAAATGCCTCGTAACTCACGCACGAGCTCAAGTCTTCCAGGAACAGCAGAAAACGATTCAAGAGATCGCCGTATGGATTCCTCTTCAATGCCAAGCGAGAGCGTGGCACAACGGGCGCAGGCTGCGTTCTCAAGATTATGCGTCCCCGGGACCTTGAGGCTCCACCCTGAGACGTCCCGTATATCTGTCACGACTGGTGTCACTGGAGGAAGTGGGTAGTTTTTCAAAACAATGTCCTTCGCCTGGCTCCCGAGCACGAAAGTGTCCCCCTCTTTCTGATGCAAGAATATTTCCGCCTTGTCTTTGAGATATGCATCCAAGTCTCCTTGGTAGTAATCCATGTGATCGGGGTAGAACGTCGTGAACACTCCAACGTTAGGGCTGAGGCTTTCTTCTCGGAATCCCTGCAGCTGCCAGGAATCAAGTTCAAGTACGCCGATAGCGTCGGGGGTGACATCGGGAAGGAGTGCGAGCGTTGAGACGCCTCGTATGTTTCCGCCCAAAATCACTTTCTTGCCAGCGTCTTCCAGCACCTTTGCGATCATGTACGTTGTTGTTGATTTCCCTCGCGTGCCCGTGACGCCAACGATTGGGATGCCTGCAAGCTTTGCGAAAAGAGCCGTGGACATCGTGATATGGCTTCCGTGCGCTTTCGCTTCCTGTATGTACGGAGAATCGGCTGGCGCTTTCTGCGCCATGAGTACCAAGTCGCGGTTACGAAAATCTGCAAGCTCGTGCCTTCCGAGCGTATAAGTAATATTTGGAAACTCTTTAAGAGCTTCAAGAGAAGAAGCGAGATCTGCTTCTGACTTTAGATCAGTAACAATGAGCTCAGCCCCGCACGAGGCAAGGTAGCGAGCATCCCCTACCCCACGGCCTAAGAGCCCAAGACCCATGAGTGTTATGCGTTTACCGGCAAATGCGTTCGAGGCGTCCATGAGACGCATCGTAGCGCATCAAAGTGAAAACGAGAATTAGTCGCAAGAGACGATTATTGAAGCATCAGTACGAACGATAGGAAGCGAGGATATAGGAAGGACCACAATCTGGAATGGACTGGTGATTGCTTGGGTGGTGACGCAAGATTCTCCTGGTGTGCGTCTTGTAACAGCAACGCGGCGTGCGATGCCGTTTTCATCAACAACCGATGATACTTCGATGCTGTACCCTCCCGAAGAATGGGTTCCGTCAAAGACAGCAAGAACTTCGTTTCGTTCGAAGTTAACGGCCGGGATTAGATCATCGCTCTCTCCGTAGACCAAGCGCCAAAGCTCAGCGAGCTTCTCTGCGTTTTGGATCCGGAAATTCTTCTGCGTTGTGATGGAGCCTGAGTTCTGGCCTTCGGCAAGCACCGTAATTTCCACCTCTCCTCCCGTAGGCTTTTCGGATGGGTTTGAAAGGAAAAGCCAGCCGCCAAGCAAGATGGCAATGAGGCACGCAACGCCAATGATGATCGCATCTCTGTTCATGCAGGCAGTATAGCGCCCTTTGCGAAGGCGTCCCGTATTCCCTGTATATAAGTGGTGCGCGCGGTAAGATTCGAACTTACGACCGCTCGAGTATCAGTCGAGTGCTCTACCAACTGAGCTACGCGCGCTTAGAGGCGATACTACCAGAAATCCCCACCTCTTTCCATCTATGGTGATAGTCCCCCTGCTATAGTGCGTATAGGCATGGTTCATCGCGGAACAACGCGGGAGTCCAAACGAAGCCGGCAGATCCGGCAATCTACTAATGAGGAGAAGTGGCGGCGCCACAAAAACAAGGCGCGCATCTGGAGACGATGTGTCGCGCGACTCGCGCTTGCAAGCGTTCAAGTCCCCAATACGCAGGTAGCACAATGACCCCTTTCGGGGCCTCGTGCGTTGTAAAAGTAGAGGAAAGGAATGCAAACTAACCTCTTGTGTTCCGCCTATTCATCGTCCTTAGAGCGTCAATTGAGCGCTCCAAGCCCGATACCGGGATACGTTATCCGGCGTCCGAGTGGTGTTTAGGGACAACCACTATCTCCCTACTTTCCGAAGAAAGTAATCGACGAGATGCTTCTTTCGAAGACATCGATTCCGATTGGATATGTTCCACGAGCAGCTTCCGCTACCCGTGCCTTGTTACGACT
>CAZQGQ010000003.1:0-25325 GCA_964593365.1 uncultured Candidatus Saccharibacteria bacterium
GTTGACGATGATGCTCGTCTTTGCGGCAGGCGTCACGCGAACGGTCGCGCTTGCGGTCTTGCGTCGTCCAACGGCAGCAGTGTATTTGGTATCAGCCATAATTAATCGGTAACGATGAGGCGCTTCATGCGCTCCTTGCGGAGCTTGTTGCGCGGAAGCATGCCATCGACGGTCTTGCGGACCACTTCCGTGATTCCCTTCTTGGTAATAAATTCAGCCATGCTCATCGAGCGGAGGCCTCCCGGATAGCCGGTGTAGCGCAGATACGTCTTCTCGAGAATCTTCTTCTCAGGGATGGCGATCTTGCTTGCGTTCACGACCGTAACCGTGACCGGAAGCACTTTGTTTTTAACGAAGTGCACCGACTTCTTGCCAAGCAAGGCCTGGGCAGCCTCGCTGCAGACGCGTCCGAGCGTACGGCCCTTGCCATCTACCGTATAGGTAAGAGGCGCAAGCTTGTGCGCAACGCGGTTTCGGTAATCCTTGTCCATTCGTGTCTTCATACCTGAGTTAATCGACAAACGCAATGTAGGCGGTACGGCGGCCGTCAGCACGCGGAGCGCGCTTCACGATCCTCACGTAGCCTCCTGCACGCTCCTTGTAGCGAGGTGCGATGGTTGCAAAGAGCTTCTTAACGATAGTCGCTGACTCTCCGCCAAGGCGAGAAGCGACAAGACGGCGAGATGCAACCGTGTCTTTTCGTGCCTGGGTGACGAGCTTCTCGATCATCGGGCGAAGCTCGCGAGCTTTCGCTTCTGTGGTTGAGATGCGCTCGTGCTCAATCAGAGACTTCAAAAGCGTACGCATGAGAGCGCGCTTTTGGTCGCTTGACCGGCTAAGTGAACGTCCTTTCTTGTGATGGCGCATACGAGTATTTATTCGCCCTTGAGCTCAAGTCCGAGCTTATCGAGGGCTTCTGAGATTTCCTCAATCGCCTTGTCGCCAACGCCATCAAGCTCCTTCAATGAGCTCGCGGTCTTGCGGACAAGTCCTGCGACCGTCTTCACGCCTCCGTCGGCAAGCGCGGTTGCGGTTCGAGTCGAGATTCCCATCTCATCGATTTTCATCTTCGAAGGCTCCTTGCCTGACGAGCGAGCATCATCGCCTACAGAAGAAGAGACTGAAGCCTCCATTTCCTCCTGGAAGCCAACGACAGCCTTGAGCTGGTGGATCATGATCTCGATTGACTTCTCAAGCGCTTCGCGAGGAGAGACGGTACCGTTGGTCTCGATCAAGATGCGAAGGCGGTTGAAGTCAGTTCGGTCTCCAACGCGCATGTTCTCTACTTCGTAGTTCACGCGGCGGATCGGAGTGAAGGTCGCATCAAGCGCGATCGTGCCGATATCAACCTTTTCCTTGGTAAGCGCTTCGCGAGGAACGTAGCCGAGACCACGTTCGATCGTTGCTTCAAGCTCAAGACCAACCTTGCCTGCCATGTCAGCGATATGCGCCTCTGGGTTCATGATCGAGACCTGGGAAGGAAGCGTGATGTCTCCTGCAGTGACCTGCTTAGGGCCTTTGACCGAAAGCTTGACTGTCTGCGGCTCATCGCCGTGAAGCACGAAGTGCACGCGCTTCAAGTTGAGGAGAATCTCCATAACTGATTCGCGGATGCCTTCGATAGTTGCAAACTCGTGCGGAACATCCTCGATCTTTACCGAGGTGATAGATGCGCCCGAAAGAGATGACAAAATAATGCGGCGAAGCGAGTTGCCAAGCGTGTGGCCGTAGCCTGGATAGAGCGAATCTATCTCGTAAACGCCTTGCATCCCCTCCTCGGAGACGACGCGTGGCTTAGAAGGCAGTGTGATGTGGTATTCCATAACTCAATCAGTGTTAACCAGGGTTTGTAAAATTAGCGGCTGTAGAACGAGAGCACTGCGACCAAGTCGCCCGCAGGATCAATCGCGGCCGCAACCGGAGCGCTTGCGATCCCACCTTCCATGGACTTGGGGTTCCAGGAAAGCCAGGACGGCAAGGTCCGATCTGCGAAACGCTCTTCGAAGCCTGCGAACAAGTTAGCTGCCTTTGATCCTTCGCGAACGGCGATCGTGTCTCCAACGCGCATGCGGCGCGAAGGGATAGTCGTTTTCACACCATTGATCGTGATGTGTCCGTGAGAGACCATCTGGCGACCAGCGCGGCGAGTTGGAGCGAGTCCGATGCGGTAGACGACGTTATCAAGGCGAAGCTCAAGGAGGCCGTTGAGGGTCTCTGCAGGAACCTGTCCCTTGGTTGCGATCGATTCTTTGACGTAGTTGCTGAACTGCTTTTCAGAGATGCCGTACGTGAAGCGGACCTTCTGCTTCTCAAGGAGCTGCTTGCCGTACTCGGTTGCGCCGCGTCGTCCGCGCTTCTTGTTCTTCTCAGAGCGTTCCGCTGCAAGGGCGAATTTCTGGGACTGCGTCTTCTCGAAGACTGATGCTCCGAGGCGCTTTGCGATCTTGTATTTGGATACTGTTTTCATATAAAAGGATTACACGCGTCGAGGCTTAGGCGGTCGCGGACCGTTGTGAGGAATCGGGGTTGCGTCCTTGATGGACTTGATCTGGATTCCCTTTCCGGCAAATGCGCGAAGTGCTGACTCGCGTCCAGCTCCAACGCCGCGGATGATGACCGTAGCTTCTTTGAGGCCGATCGTTATTGCCTTCTCTCCGAGAAGCTCGCCTACCTTTGCGGCAGCATACGGAGTTGACTTTCGAGCTCCAGAGAAACCGAGCGCTCCGGCTGAAGAGGACATGACTGCGTTTCCCTTCTCGTCGGTGAGCACCGCCTTCGTGTTGTTGAAGGTAGCTTCCACGTGCAAAACGCCCTTGTCGAGCTTTCGCTTGGAGCTTTTGGCAAGAGCCCGATCCTTGCGTCCGTGATCGAGTCCTTTGCCTGACTTTTTGATGATTCGTTTCTTTCCCATATAGATTAGGTTTTCTCAAGCGTACGGCGACCAGAACCCATGGTCTTACGCGTGTTACCGCGAACCGTTCGGGAATTGGTCTTCGTGCGCTGGTTACGCACTGGTAGGCGCCTTGCGTGGCGGATGCCACGAGCAGACATAATGTCCTTCAAACGCTTTACGTTCTGAGCGACGTCACGACGAAGCTCTCCCTCGATCGTGTAGCCTTCGGCGAGCGTACGGATGGTCTGTTCCTCGTCTGAAGAAAGGTCCTTGCCCGTCTTATTCACTGCGACGTTTGCTTTAGCCAAAATATCTTTTGCACGTGCCGGTCCGATGCCGTAAATCAACGGCAGCGAGTAGAGAAGCTGTTTATTATCAGGAATGGTGACGCCGGCGATACGCATGAACGAGTGTAAGAGTGAATTCTAATTACTATTGAAACTAGCCCTGTCGTGCCTTGCGGCGCGGCTTCAACTTATTGATACGGTACAAGCGTCCGCCTCGGCGAACAAGGACATCTCCCGGTTGCTGTTTTTTGATTGATGCTCGTACCTTCATAAGAAGAAAAACTTAGTAAAACAACTACGATAACCGACGCACGATGCGGGCACGCCCGCCATACGGGTCGGTAACGAGTTCAACATTGTCGCCCACAAGGACGCGGATACGATGCAAACGCATCTTACCAGCGAGGTATGCGAGTAACAACTCGCCCGTCGGCATCCGAACTCTAAATAAAGAATTTGGAAGCACCTCTTCTACGGTGCCGGTTACCGTTCCCTCAGCCTTATCGTCCATGTGTCGCGATCAGTATTGTAGCAGGACGCCTAAATAACGTCAAACTAGGCCTCCCCTTCGAGCACACGAATCTCGATCTCGGCAGGGTCCTGAGGTAGGGTTCCCGTCCAAAATGGTCGAATCACAAGCACTGCCCGCTCGACTTCGGGGAATCCGGCAAGGATAGCTTCGGCTGAGTCCCTCTCTTTTCCTGCAATTGAGCCTGCAACCTTGGTTGGGTCGACTACCCAGACCACGGAGGTCTCCCCAGAGAGCATAAAGCTGATACTTTCAGCCCCAGGAGCCAATGTCTCGCCCTCAAGCGGGACCAAAGTAAGGCCTTCAGCGCTTCGGAGGGTCACTGGCTGGCCGGTGTAGGCCCCGATGGTTCGGTAGGCGATTGCCTTAGCGAGAGCGTCCTTCGGGAAGATGATGGCCGTTGCAGAGCCCTTCTGCATGACGTTTACCGTTCCGCTTGTTCCTGCAGCGTCAGGCTGCGCGATGTATGAGATTGAGACTGATCCGGGAATAAACACATAGCCTTCCGGGACTTTCTCGGTAAGCGCAACCATAAGATCGGCCTGCAGCGTTGCCTTCATTGCTTCGTACTGGGCGGTTCGGGTTGCCTCACCTACTGAAGGCCTGGTCCCTGAGAATCCTCCGATCATCGCTTCGGTTGAGCGGGCATATACCTGATCGAAGAGATCGGAGCCGCTAAGGCCCGGAAGCGTAAAGGTGCTTGCGGCAATGTTGTATTTCTCCCCTCCTTCGTCTGCGTACACGGTCACGCTAAGGCTTCCTGGAGAAGCTGGTGAGCCAGCAGGAACCTTCACCGAGTCTCGAATACGGAAGATCAGGCCGTCCGGACTCTCAAAGCGGGTGTTTTTGATGAGCTCCTGAATGCTGTCCTGCTCGTTATAGATAGTGATTGTTCCTTGAGCAGGATCGTTTGCAGTCTCCGTGCCTTCTGCAGGGACTGACTGGCTCGCTACCTTGTCGACTGAGACTGATTCAAACGGAAGATCTCCTACTGAGGGAGTTGCTGTGAATTCACCAGATACGGCTGTCGTATTCACGGTTGGAGTTATATCAACGCGTGCTCCTGCAAAAGCATAGAGAGCGCCTACCGCAACTGCGATAACAACAAGTGCGGCAAGAGCCATGCCGTAGGGGAAACCTCCCTTCTTCTTGGGACGCTTGAAATCGTTGTCGTTATAAGGAGGCTCGGACATATACGGAGGAGTCGAAGGAGGGGGAGGAACAGGATTCGACGGCATGGTCGGCGGGATCGGCGGCTGCATGTCCATTGATGGTCCTACCGGAGCTCCCTGTTCCATTGCACGGCGTCGTGACGGAGGAACGATATCAGTGATGGTTCGTGGCATATGCAAAAAAGTATACCACCCTCTATCTTCCTAAAGTGGAAGAGTCCCGCTGTTGATTACTCAACGACTGCTTTGATACGTCGTATGCCTGCTGCAACCGCTTCTTCTTTCTTGATCTTAAATACTTTTCCTCCTGCTCCTATCTCTTCGGTATTAGTAACGTGCGGACCGCCACAAAACTCAAGCGAGAATGCTTCAGCGATCTTCGGGTCTGCCTCTGATGCTCCTTCAGGTCCAACCGAATACACCGACACCATGTCCGGGTATTTCACGCCAAACTCCATCTGAGCACCGAGTTTCTCTGCCTCGTCTTTTGGCATAACGGTGCGCGTCACTGGAAGCTTTGCTGCGATAACCTCATTGACGATACGTTCGACTTCCTTCTTCTGCTCGTCGGTCATCTTGGCTCCGTGCGCGAAGTCGATGCGGAGGCGCTCGGACGTGATGTTGCTACCCCGCTGCTTAACGTCTTCTCCAAGGACCATCTGGAGTGCCTTCAGAAGGATGTGATGGCTCGTGTGATAGCGGACTGTCTGTTCTGCGTGATCTGCCAGTCCTCCTGCAAAACGCTGTGCCCCTCCTGCGCGCGAGGTGTTTTGGTGTTCTTCCATGCGCTTTGCAAACGCTGCCTGGTCTATGGCAATGCCGCGTTCTTTGGCGAGTTCCTCGGTAAGTTCAAAGGGAAAGCCGTAGGTCGTAAACAAGGTAAACGCATCTTCTGCTGTTACCTCACGCTTTGCTGAGAATCGTTCAAACTCCTTAAGTCCTTGTGTCAGGGTCTTCCTGAACTTCTCTTCCTCTTCGGCGAGCGCTTCCCGTATCTTTCCTGCAGCTTCTTTGACGTGCGGGTATTGATCAGCGTGGGCTATCCCATACCCCTCTGCTACCTCAGCTAGCACGGCATCTTTGATACCAAGCTGATCCGCCTCTCGAATAGAGCGTCGGATAAGACGTCGCAACACATACCCGGCTTCCGTGTTTGATGGGCGGACATCCTCTGCAAGCATGAATGCGGCCGCACGCATGTGGTCCAGGATGATCCTAAAGGATCGTGTCGACTGTTCTTCTTGTCCGTATCGCGTATTTGTTCGCGCTTCAAGCACCTTTCGAGCCGAATCAAAGACATCTATTAAGAAAACATCAGGAGACTGGAGCGTGGTTGCCGTAAAGCGCTCCAGCCCTCCTCCGAAGTCTACGTTCTTCTTCGGTAGTTCTGAGAAGGTGCCATCTGGGTTTCTCACAAACTGCATGAACACAGAGTTGCAAATCTCGACAAAGCGGCCGCAGTCGCAGTTTACGTGGCACTCGGCACCCCATTTGGGATCGTGAGGCGTCCCGAAGTCGTAGAACATCTCAGAATCCGGGCCTCCTGGCTCTCCTGCCGGCATGTTAGACGGAACGCCTGACCTGCTCCACCAGTTCTTCTTAGATCCATACGAGAAAATCCGGCCGCCTTGCATGCCTTTCTTGTATCCCTCTTCTTCAGTTCCAATACGTACTAATTCAGCCGGGATGCCTTTGGTAGCGAAGAGCTCTTTCCAGATTGCAACAGAGTCGGTATCAAGATCCATTCCGGCCTCTGCGTCTCCATCAAATACCGTCACGTAGAGTCTCTGTGGATCAAAACCGAGCCCTTTATCTTTGTCCGTAAGAAATTCAAATATCCACGGTAGCTGTTCTTTCTTGAAATAGTCTCCAAACGACCAGTTCCCGAGCATCTCAAAGAAGGTCGTGTGGCGGTTGTCTCCCACCTCTTCTATGTCTCCAGCACGAAATGAAAGCTGCGAGTTAACGACTCGCTTCCCAGCCGGATGATCCTTTCCAAGGAAATACGGAAGCAGTGGCTGCATTCCTGAGGAGGTAAAAAGCGTGGTCGGGTCGTTCCCTGGAACAATGGGAGCTGACGGAACAAACACGTGTCCCCGTGTTTGAAAGAATTCTATGTAGCGCCTGCGTACTTCTGAAACGGTCATCCAAAAAAGATAGCATGAAGCCCAAGCGGAGACTATAATCACCAATAATGAAAAGGACGCGTACTTCTTGGGGCTTTGATACGAAAGATATCGATACGAACGTCCGTCCGCAAGACGACTTCTATCATTACGCAGCCGGCAACTGGTTGAGGCGGAATCCCATTCCTCCAACCGAGTCGCGCTGGGGTTCTTTTACGATACTTCGTTACGAGACGGAACGGCAACTCCACGCGATTTTAAATGAATTAGATAACAAGAGATCTCTTCCTGTCGGAAGCCCAGAGCGATTGATCCGTGATTTCTTCCGTTCTGGCATGGACATGAAGAGGCGTAATGCACTTGGGATCAAGCCGGTTACGCCCTTCCTGAAAAGTGTTGCTGCCATTACGTCCCTCGAGGAGATCGTCGCATTTCTTCCAGAGCTTCACCGTATCGGCATCGGGGTGTTCTTCGGAGCTGGGGTCGACCAAGATTCGAAGGACAGCACCAAATACATCCTCCATCTCCATCAAGATGGTCTTGGTCTGCCAGATCGCGACTACTATCTTAAGGACGACGCGGAGTCTGTCCGGGTTCGAACGGCATATCAAAAGCACGTAGAGGCGGTCTTCAAGCTTCTGAAGTATGCGCCACTCGAAGCAAAAAAGGCCTCACGGTCTATTCTTGCGCTTGAGACACGGCTTGCGAAAGCCTCGATGCGAAAAGAGGACAAGCGGGACGCGGAGAAGACGTATCACAAGAAGACCCCGAAGGATCTCCAACGATTGTCCCCGGCGATCAAGTGGAAGAGCTACTTAGAAGCTATCGGAGCAAAGAATCCAAAAGCAGTCATTGCCATGCAGCCAGAGTTCTTACGAGCCGTCTCGTCCATCCTTAAAACGACCAGTATCGAGGATCTGAAGGCATACCTTACCTTCCATGGGGTGAACGATTACGCGAGCTATCTTTCACATGCGTTCGTGAAGCAGAATTTCTCCTTTTACGGCACGACACTCTCTGGCATGAAGGAGATGAAGCCTCTCTGGCGTCGAGTGCTCGCTGCAGTGAACGGATCGCTAGGAGAGCTACTGGGACGTATCTATGTGAAAAAGCATTTCCCACCCGAGGCAAAGCGCGCTATGAATCGGGTCGTTGACGACTTGTTCGAAGCGTATGAGGCCCGGCTCAAGAACCTTGACTGGATGAGTGCTGCGACTAAGAGAAAGGCGCTGAGGAAACTGCATTCAATGAATCGGAAGATCGGGTATCCCGATAGATGGAAGTCATATGGAGGACTCAGCATTCGGGCAGATGACTACCTAGGGAATGCCGTCCGATCAGCCACGTTCGAACATATGCGCGAGATGCGGAAGCTCGGGAAGCCCATCGACCGGAAAGAGTGGTTCATGTTCCCTCAAACCGTGAATGCTTATTTCGCTCCGAACTTGAACGACATCGTCTTCCCTGCCGCGATCCTTCAGCCTCCGTATTTTGATCTAACGGCAGATGATGCGCTCAACTACGGCGCAATCGGGATGGTGATCGGTCATGAGATCACCCACGGGTTCGATGATGATGGTTCCAAGTTCGACCACCGCGGGAATCTTAAGAGCTGGTGGACGAAGACCGATAAGAAACGATTTGAGAAACACGCGAAGATAATCGAGCAGCAATACAACGGATACAGCGTGGCAGATGGCGTCAAGGTGAATGGCAAGCTCACGCTCGGGGAGAATATCGCTGACCTTGGAGGAATCGCGATCGCGCTTGATGCATACAAGCTCCGGATGAAGCGAACGGGTCGAAAGGTGATCGACCAGCTGAGCCCAGAGCAGCGGTTCTTCCTCTCGCTCACGCTTTTTGAGCGGGAGAACTGCCGACCCGAGTTCCAGAAGCTCATCGTGCTCACCGACCCGCACTCTCCTAGCAAGTGTCGTATCAATGGTCCGCTCGCCAACATCAATGAATTCTACGAGGCATATAACGTTCAGGCGGGAGACAAGCTCTATAGAAAGCCCTCCATACGCACCACCGTTTGGTAGCTAGAGCCAATCGATAGGTTCCTTCCCAGTGGCAACCAGATACTCGTTTGTCTTACTGAAAGGCTTGCTGCCAAAGAAACCACTATGTGCCGAAAATGGCGAAGGGTGTGGGGATTCAATAACGCAGTGCTTGAATCGATCGATATGTGCACCTTTAGCTTTGGCATAATTGCCCCAGAGTATGAATACCAGTCCGTCGCGTTCTTGGGACAAGACTCGTATAACCGCATCAGTAAAAAGCTCCCATCCTTTGTTTTGATGCGAGCCAGCCGCACTTGCCCGTACTGTTAACGTTGCATTCAAAAGGAGCACTCCTTGTGTAGCCCAGCGTGAGAGATCTCCGCTTCGATTCTCAAGCGGTTTCGCTAAATCGCTTTCCACTTCTTTGAATATATTTTGTAGCGAAGGAGGATGCCGCATTGATTCGTCTACCGCAAACGAAAGACCATTGGCTTGCTTAGCTCCGTGATAAGGATCCTGTCCTAAGATAACCACTTTCACTGCATCAAATGGGCAAAGCTCAAAAGCACGAAAGATAAACTTTGGAGGCGGGTATATCGTTTGTGACAGATATTCATCCTTAACGAAGGCAGTGAGCTCTTTGAAGTAGGGTTTCTCAAACTCGTCTTTGAGTTTTTGTTTCCAAGAAGGTTCGATGGCGACATCCATAGGAGGACGGAGTTACCGTTAAATGGCTCCTTCTTGCTCTAACAGTTCCCGCTTGCTTGGTCCTTGGAGGCTGTTGTATGCGCCGATGGATCCATCGCTTCGGATAACGCGGTGGCAAGGTACCGTTTTATCATCGTTGCGGCTCATGATCGTGCCTACAGCGCGTGCAGCTCCCGGGCGCCCTGCGGCTTTTGCGACTTGGCCGTAGCTTAAGGTTGAGCCTTTCTTGATTCCACGAACCACCTTTCGCACTCGCTCGGTGAAGTCACTTTTCATGCCGGAAGTATATCAAATCGCCTTTTTCTTCTGTGAGCGAGAAAGCGTCAGAAGCTTTTCGCCTGCATGTTTTCTGTAAGGACAATATTGGCAGGCGTCTCCAACCGGCGGGATCTCGTCGTTTTGAAGGCAGGCCTTAAGTGCAACAAGCGAAGCTGGGATCCAAGAATCATCTCCTTCGTATGGAAGTATGGTGACATCGAACTCAAGCTTGCCGTCAAAGGCAGCGCGGTCGTTCTGGCCGTTTGCGTAGACGAAGTAAGCGATCGGAGACACCGTGAACCCATTCTGACGAAAGAGCCACTGATAAATCTCTACTTGGCGCTTATAGCTATTCTTCCATTCGTCATCCATTGTGACTTCGTCTTTGCCGGCGGTAGCCTTGTAGTCAACAACATGCAACTCCCCTTTGCTGTTTATCCAAACATCGTCGATGCCGCCTCGCACCGTTAGGTTCGTAGGCTCATGGACGCATTTCACTCCACGCTTCAACGCATCGCGCCACTCGTCCATTCTTGAGTCCTTGAAGGGCACCGCATCGATGCCGTACTTAGTCATGAGCGGGTGTGGATCCCCCTTTGCTCGGTGCACATCGAACTCTTTCTTAAAGAGCTCGTCGACTGCGTTGTTAAGCGTGAATGGGAATGAGTCTGGACGACCTATGCCATAGCGAGCTTCAAGCCAGAAGCAGCGAGGACACTCTGTAAAGCGCTCGATCTTCGAGCGGCTTATCGTGTAAGTTTCGTTTGACGAGGGGTCAAAGCGGCCTTTCTCCCATTTGAGTTTGTATGCGTACGCCATTACACCCATTCTACCTCACCGAGTGCGAAAGCGTCTCGATCTCAGCCATGACTGCTCCGATTCGCTGCGCTGACATGGATATAGCACGCAACGCCTCTCGCTTTTCTGAAAGCATAGTGCTCGTCACTACTCCCTGGTTTATGAGAAGGCGCTTTTCAGCCTTCTGGAGGGTGGTGAGAGCCGTGATTGGGTAAACCTTCGCTGCGATGATCCTATCGTAGAGATTCCCTTCTGTCGGGTAGCTCCAGCCAAGAAGCTCGATCCCTGAGCACTTGGCGAACTGGATGGCCGTTTCCGTAAACTTGGTGTTCGTGATCAAGAACCCGCGGTCAACCGGACACGTGGTTGCGACAGATGGGTCGCACTGCCAGATATCATCAAAACGGGCCTTCACATACAACGCTACTTTGACGTCCGTCTTGTAGTTTGGATCATTGTGATATTTAAGTTCGGCTGCAAGCGTCTCATTTCCCTTCGTCGCATAGACGTCTACTTCATGCGAGACGCACTTGCCGGGAATCATCTTTCGCCACTCAACGGTCCATCCTTCCTTGCGGAAGATCTCAGCGACAAAGTCCTCAAACGGGTGGCCTGTGGGGCCAAGCTCAAATAAGGCTCGTCGAAGACTATAACGGGCTGCAGCACCTCGCTCTTCGGTTCGAAGCAGCGTGAACGCCCTTCGGTAAATATCATGGGTCGTCATACCCGAAACCATGGACTCTTCGACCATGGTACGGATGCGCTCTGCAGTCATAGCACCAGCACCAGAACGCCTGAGTGAGGCCTCAAGCTTTGATCCATCGAATGGTTCTACGGTCCCGTCTGCTTTTAGAATGTCGGTCATGGTGTTTG
This sequence comes from uncultured Candidatus Saccharibacteria bacterium, assembly GCA_964593365.1. Taxonomy (GTDB): domain Bacteria; phylum Patescibacteriota; class Minisyncoccia; order Phycocordibacterales; family Phycocordibacteraceae; genus C7867-001. The sequence continues at coordinate 11,648 of CAZQGQ010000003.1, forward strand.
AGCTTTCGTTCCGTTCACGTATACCTCGAGCGGCGCTTCTTCAGGCGCTTCAACTTCAGTTGAGAATTCAACCTCAGTAGGAAGCTCTAGACATAGGCCCTCATCTGGGGAAAGGCTGAGGTCAACGCGCATAACACCGTCAGGCAAGAGTGTTGAGCTTGGTATGACGCTGATACAGCGGTCAGGCACGCTTACGGTCCCCGTTATGTAGTGCACGCCCTCTTCGTATTCGCTCTCTACGTTAACTGAGGGAGCAGCAGTCTCTTCTACCACTTCCGGATCTCCATCCCTTGAGGTAAAGGTAAAAAACACACCAAGGGCAAGGACAAGCACAACAAGCACTGCTCCAATAATGTGGTTCCGACTCATGCGGCAATAATACCACCCCCTAAACACTCGTTATCCCGGTACAAAACCAATGATTGTCCTTCTGCAACCGGTTCAGGAAGTTCCTCGAGAGAAACGAACGTTGAGATCGCCTGGTTCACATATCCGTTTATGCAGGGACCGTGGTAACGATATTGAGCAACTACTTGTTCTGTCTTCTCAACGTCTTGCAGCCAGTTCGTTTGCGTAAGCTTGATATCTTTTGACGTCTGGATCGGAGCTCGGGAAAGCGAAACAGTGAGCTCGTTGGTACGTACGTCTTTAGCAATCACGTACCATGGTCCTCGCTCTGCCTCATGAAGTGCCACCCGCTCACCAAGGGTATGTAAGAGTACCCCGTCATGCTTTCCGACTTCTTTTCCACTTTCATCTACTGCCTTGCCAGGGGTGATGCCAAACTCTGCGAGGAGGAAGTCATCCATAGATACAGGACCCAGGAAGCAGATTCCCTGACTGTCTTTCTTTCGTGCAACAGGAAGTCTTGCTCGAAGTGCCTGAGTACGAACTTCTTCTTTTTGAAGAGCGCCTAATGGGAACAAGGTATGCGCAAGCGCTTCTTTCCCTACTGCCCAAAGAAAGTAGCTTTGATCCTTAGATGCGTCTTCCCCCCGAAGCATGTGCACGCCTGATTCACTTTGCTGGATTTGCGCGTAATGGCCAGTTGCTAGAAAATCTCCTTTTTCCTTTTGCATGTATTCATAGAAGGCTCCGAACTTTACGTCCCGATTGCACATGATGTCGGGATTCGGCGTTCTCCCGGCGCGATACTCGCTAACTAAGTAGTCGATAACGCTTTCTTTGTATTCTTTTGAGGCATCAAGTGTCACAAACGGAATCTCAAGATGCGCAGCTACCCGCATCGCATCTCGGCGCTCTTCAGCCCAGGTGCATGGAAGGCCTGGTGGATACCAGCCTTTGATAAAGACCCCGGTGACATGTGCTCCCTGTTCCTGTAGCAAAGCGGCTGTTACGGCCGAATCAACGCCGCCTGAGAGGCCGACGAAGACACTCTTTCCCTGGAGCTCCTGATTCATTAAGCGACTATACTAAAGATACATAAATCTACTAAACCATGGCTGTCTGGGACGATGTTGGAACCTTACTGATCCACTAACCCGCCAATATAGCTGGCCTCATAAACACAGACGTTATCTTGGTATATCTTCTCGGTTCCAGAGAAACGCTGTATCTCTCCCTCAAGCTGATTCTCGTATCTGAATTCGCCACTTTCGTAGAGGGAGGGTCCTCGATACGGCATCTCAAGTGTTGCTTGAGAAAGGCTTTTCATAAGAAACGGGTAGATGGTTTTTGCAGGTACGTTGTTATGAACAAGACCGTAATACACCATCATCCATATTGGTTTGTCGTTTAAAAAGACAACTTCTCTTCCGCCATACGGCTCTCCGCCAAAGTAGTTGTCGTGATAGCGATATGCTCCTTGTTCGTATCGAATAGTTGTTGAACCATCTGACTGCTTTTCTTTCATCGAGTCATCTCCTGACGCATAAGTAGCTTTGCTTGCGTCAAGGATGAATTGCTTAAGGGCGTCCAAATCCATACGGATATTCTAACGTATTTAGCTGACAGATTAGGATTCGAACCTATTCAATCAAGATACAGCGCCCTGTTCCCCTTGTGCTCATCGAAGGTGTTTGCGTAATACATCTTCCCATCCCGTCCGGTGAGGTAATACACATACGGTGTTTCGATAGGTGTTGCGGCTGCGATAAGCGAATCAAGTCCGGGGTTTGCAATAGGGCCTGGCGGAAGCCCTCGATACCTATAGGTGTTATACGGAGAATCAATCTCAAGATCTTCGAGCGAAGGACTATACGTTTTTGTACCTCGTATATAGCCAAAGACCGCATCCACTTGAAGCGCCATATCGTTTTCTAATCTAGACCAGAGAATACCTGCGATCGTGCGCCGGTCTTCAAGGTCTTGTGCTTCTCGCTCAAGCAAAGATGCCATGACCACGATCTCCTCAAGACTTCGACCGGAAGCGGCTAACTCCTTTTCATAGAGCGGGCGTTTTTCATCAAACGCGTCCATTAGTCTCCGTACGACCTCTTCTGGAGTTACGTCTCCATAAAAGTCATAGGTATCTGGAAAGAGGTACCCCTCATACGGGCTTGCAAGCGCAAGAAACCCGTCGGTGTCGAAGGAAGGTAGTTCAGCGTGGAGCGTGTCTGCCATCTCTTGCACCGTTTGCCCTTCAGGAAAGGTCACGCGTACGACCGGAATCCCGGAAATGCCGTTCGTAAGGCGATAGAGAACGGTAAGCGCGTTTTGCGGGTGCTCGAATGCGTACTTGCCTGCATGCAAATTTCGGTCGCTTCCGGTAAGCCGTGCGAGCGCCTTGAAAGCAAGCTCTGAAGAGATGATCTTCTCAGCAGAAAGCATCTGGATTGCCTCAGCTGTAGATGCGCTTTCTGCAATCTCGATGATGGTTCCTTCAGGAAAATCTCTCGGTGGCGCAAGGAAGATCGCGTATAGAGCGATACCAGCAAGAAGCACGATGCCGACAAGAGCGTACGCTTTTGTGCGCCGGAGAAGATGATGGTTCAGCACTTCCCACCCGGCTGCACTATAAGAACGGAGCAGTCCAATCGTCATTACTGAGGAAGGTTTGGAGGCGGTGCTGCAGTTGTCGACTGGATACGCGGCACGCTCGGAGTCTTAACGGTCGACGACGGCACGTGGAAGATGGAAGCCAGTTCTTCCGAGCTCATGATCATCCAGTGGCCGCGGTAGGGCGGATGGAAGAAGTAGCGGCCTCGAAAGAACTCGACCACCTCATGCATCTCATGGCGCTGGCGATGTCCCCCGATGTCCTCCCAAGGATAATCGTTGAATTTCTCAGACCAGTGTGGCGCCGGCATGATCCCGTTAGAGCGCTCACTGTTGAATGCTTTGAAGATCATCGCTACGAACGGCATGAGCGCTCGGAAGTTATTGGCAGGTCCCGAATAGATTGATCGAATACCAACATCAAAAGCTGGCTTGCCTGCATTTCGCTCAATCGCTTTCACGTCTTCTTTCTTAACGTCAGTCAGATCGGGATACGCGGACTCGCGCAGCTGTCCGGTTTGGGGATCGAGATACACCGCTTTGCTCTGCGTGTTCTTCTTGATCTCGTCAACAATGCGCTTGGTCTCATCGAGCCAGGTATATGGCTTTCCTTTTGCGTTTTTCTTACCGCGCCACTTCTCGCTCTTAGCTACGCGGAAAACAATCTGCATCCATAGCTGTTCGTCGGTTTTCAATGAGCCCATGACCTCAAGGATTTGAGCGAATGGGTCCACCTGCTCCTCAGGTTTTATCCCTGGCTTGTCGATGCCGTAGTCGACATAGGTACGAATCGGGTACGGATCTGGCTTGGTATGTTCGTATTCGCACGCGAACATCTGATAGGGCGGATACGACGGATCGCGAAGGCGGCTGTAATCAACTGCCTCAATGAGTTCGATCTCTGGATACTGCGCGTAAAAAGCAGTCTCGACCAACGGTCGCATGCTTGCGCGTGTCGCTACGAAAAAGCGCACCGTTCCCCCAATAGAGACGATTTCAAAGGACCACCACGGGCGCGTCCGTCCCCACCAGTATTTCTTAAGCCAGGTACCCTCGCCCGGATTGATATGCATCTGGGAGAAGACCGCCTCCATGGCCTGTGGAGACTTCGCTATTTCGCGTGGGATGCGAAGCTCAAGTATTATCATCGGATTCTGGTTGTTGAACTTGCTCTGGCGCATCTGCATAAAGCGCATGAGCGCAAAGCGGCCAAACACAATTGGCATCCAGACAGGTCCTGACATAAGCACCCACTGCCAGTTCATGGCGTTTTGCGCAGGAGCGTTAGCGGCAAAGATAAGGACCGTGAGAATAAAGAAGATCACCAGTCCCCACCCGGGAACGATGAACCCTCCCTTCGCGTTCGATTTTTCCATCCAGTGATGGAGCGCCTCAAGTCCAGGTAGCTCGAATCCGCCTTGTGGCCCTCCGTCTCCGTGTCCGCCTGACGACATGATGGTTAGTATAGCAAACAGAAACGCCCGCATGAGCGGGCGTTTGTTGTTTTGAAAGGTTTAGGCGATCGAGTACGTTCCGTTCTTGCCTCGCTTGAAGTGCTTTGGGTCGTTCAGGTTCACGAGAATGGTGTTGTCTTTGACGTAACGAACCTTCTTCACGGAATCAATGACCTGATCGCGCGAGAGAGCACCGCGTGAGAGCACTTCGCGAATGACGTCTCGAACAACTCCTGGCTTGTAGCCCCATTCAGCAAGTGCGTAGAGACCGCGGCCAACGAGCACGAACCGCTCGTCCTTCATAAGCTCGTTGTGCGTGGTTGCAATATGCGCCTTCTTCGCAAAGAGCGACGTGATGGAGTTAGCGACATCGCGGAAATGCATCGGCTCTTTTGCCTGCTTGATGACGAGGTATGCGTAATCGCGAATGCCTTTCGTCCGAATTGCAGGAGCGTGCTTTCGTCCCCATTCAGCGAGCGGGTTGGAACCGATAATCTTGGAAAGCGAGAGCCAGCGTTTGAGGATCTCTTCGTTTCGATACACGGCATCGATTTCCTTGAGCTCGGTCAAGAAACGATCAAAGAGTTCAGTCTCAGAAACGACTTCAGCATCCGAAAGAGAATGATACAGAGTCGAAAGGGCCTGGTGTACGCGCTTTGCAGTGCCGTGGTCTACGTGCCAGCGTGCGTAAAATTCGTCTGTCTCGCGCTCGCGGTAGAACTCGCTTCCAACGACAAGCAGGAAGCGGAATCGGTTGCCGCTCTTCTCATCTGCTGCAAGTCCAGAGAGGAGGTCGTCTTCAGGAACGATGACGCCCATAGAGTCGATATACGCGCAGAGCTCGCTGAACTGGCTTTCAGCGTCCTTGAATGCCACCGACGAGCGAACTGCTTCAATAGCAGCGGCTTCGATCTGTCGAACGCGTTCGCGAGTAATGTTCCAGCGTTCACCAATGGATTCAAGTGTCTCGCGCTTTGCGGAGGTTCCAAGCCCAAAGCGAAGCATAAGGACTTCGCGACCACGCTCGCTTATATCGGCGAGGAGGTTTTTGACAAGGAGCGTGCTGTCAAAGGAGGGCTTCACTGCGGCTCCTTTCTTCGCTTTTACAGCGCTCTTTTTCTTTGTCTTGGGTGCCATGGATCTGTTGTGTTCTAATTATGCCAGAGAGCTGCAAACTACGCAACCCCCAGCTGTTTATGAGCTTATATCACCTAGTTAGTCCTTAAACCGGCGTATTCCAACGTAAAGTAGGGCTCCAAGAGCTATTACTGAGATGAGAAGACGGAGCAAGTTCCCTGCCTGATCCCAGTAGCCTGCCGCTCCGATAATGAGCGCGAGTACGCCTCCATAGGAGAGTCCTGAAGAGACAATTGAGGAGCCCATAGGGATAACGCCTCCGATGATTGAGAGAACGCCAAGACCTATGATGATGACGAAGGCATACATCTCGTATTCTTGTCGTGCCTCGTCATAGAGTGGCTGGCACTTCTGATAGAGGTCGCAGTAACCTTCGGGTGAAGGCTTTACGACTGCAGTAACGCTCGGGTTACCGGGGGTTGCAACCCATACTCCATCTTGCGTGATGCAGGCCTCTTCGGTTGCCGCAGGAGCAAGCGTCGTCGGGCAGTAATCTTCGTAGAGAGGCTCAGGAAGCACTATCGAGCGGGCGGCGAAAAAGAAGATGTTCAGCGCGACAATGATGCCAAGCATGACGGCCCAGCGCACGAACTTAGGATGGGTTTGTTGCATATGCCTGAAGTATAGCAAAAAAATCCCCGCACCCAGGTTTGCGGGATGCGGGTGCGGGGATCGGCGAATGGATACGCCAAGAACTTTGAGAGGGATAGAACTACCTCAACGAAGGTAGGTGGAGGGACGCACAACACGTCCAACCACGCTGTAATGGTAGCACTAGACTAGCTGTGCAAGAACACCATCACGTCCCCGTCTTGGACCGTGTAGGTTTTTCCTTCAACGCGTATGTTTCCCTTATCTCGAGCAGCGCTCCAGGATCCATCAGAAAGTAATGTGTCCCACTGGATCACTTCTGCTCGTATAAACTTGTCTTTAAAATCATTGTGAATAGCAGCTCCTGCATCAGGCGCGAGTCCTCCTCGGGCAACTGTCCATGCACGGGACTCTTTAGGTCCTGTCGTAAAGAAGGTGATGAGCCCAAGCACTTCGTATGCTCCTCGGATGAGATCGACGAGACCGTCAACCTGGACGCCGAGCTCCTGTCGGAACATTTCCTTGTCTCCTTGAGCGACGTCGTTAAGTTCGTGCTCGGTGCGCGCATCCACATGCACGTACTGTGAACCAAGGGATTTCACATAGTCATATGCTTTTTGCGCTCGCCCGTCGTTTCCTTCGTTTAGCGTGTGCCCTCCTGCCTTTCCGTTAAACGCGTAAAGTATCGGTTTCAGAGTTAGCAAGTTGAGCGGAGATACTTTCTTTCGCTCTTCTGGAGTAAGGTCGGCGGTGATAGCGAGATTACCGGTATCAAGCGCCTGGGCGATCTTTGCAAGCGCAGCCTCTTCAGCTACCGCTTCTTTGAGTCCTGCGCGAATATCGCGGGTGAGGCGATCCCTTCGCTTGATGACCTGTTCGCGGTCAGAAAGAGCAAGCTCGAGGTTGATGACCTCAATGTCACGTACAGGATCTACTTCTCCGTGCACATGGGTAACGTCTGGATCATCGAAAAACCGCACCATCTGCAAAATAGCGTCTACCTCGCGGATATTCGAGAGGAATTGGTTTCCAAGCCCCTCTCCTTCAGACGCTCCCTTAACGAGGCCTGCAATATCGACGAACTCGATAGCGGCAGGGATGACTTTCTCGGACTTTGAAAGCTCGGCAAGCTTCTGTAGTCGCTCATCCGGGACGCCAACAACGCCCACTGACGGGTCAATGGTACAAAATGGATAGTTTTCCGCAGGGACTGCGGCCTTGGTGAGAGCATTAAAAAGCGTGGACTTACCCACGTTTGGCAATCCGACAATTCCTATCTTTAGCATCGACAGACTCTACCTTAAAGAAGAAGAAACAGAAACCCTCCGACAGCTTGCGCGGCCGGAGGGGTTCTACGGGTGAAGGAGTGAAAACTAGTCTTGGTTCGCACGAATGCAGTCTTCGATATCTTGGTTGTAACCTTCGAGACCTGGTCTGGTGTATTGTCCGCGCTCTGTTCGTTCTAAAACTTCGTTAGCGCACGCAATACGGATCGGGTCTCCTTGTACAACTTCAACATCGTTCTCACATCCAGCTAGCAGGATTAGCGTTACTCCAATGGCCGCAAACGTCCTCATGGGCGTTCTCCTCCTCCAGTGTCTTTCGACCTCGTGGAGTTGCCTACGTAATACGTAGAAACTAACTCTTTGTCAAACGCGACGATTACACGGCTTTCTTTGCAAGTGTCTTTAACTTCTCTCGCCAGGAATCTTTCTGTTTGTCAGAAAGTCCTTCAGAATTCCCGATTTCTGTAAGCCGCACTTTAAATCCTGCAAAACGAAGGGTTGCGTCTACGATCTCTGCCGTATAGTCGCCAAACATAAAGCGTTCAAGAAGTGGATTGTTTTTGAGCAATACTATGACGCGAGCGGTCTTTCCCTTCAACAGCTTGTCCCAACCGATAGTATTTTTCCCGTCAGGTCCTTTCTTGAAACGAAATGCAAACGCTGGAAGCCACATGCGATCGATAAGCCCTTTCAAAAGAGAAGGTGCTGAGGACCACCAAAGCGGATACACGAGCACGAAATGATCGCACCAGCGGAAATCTTCCTGGACTTTATGGAGATCTGGCTCAAGCGCCTGAATCTCACGATAGCCTTTATGCAAAATGGGATCGAACTGCAGGTCGCTTATGTTTGCGCGGCGCACTTCGTGACCGGCAAGGACGGCGGCTGTTTGATAGGTATCTGCAAAATCATTCGAGAGCGTTCCCTCCTTGTTGGGATTCCCCATCAAAAGATAGATTTTCATGATTAGCGCTGCATCGCTTCCGCAAGCTCGGCGCGGTATTTCTTCATCACGTCCATAGTAGCCTTCATCTGGCTCTCGCCTCCTTTCTTAACGCGTCGATCGATCTCCTCGCCGACTTTCTTCATGAGGTCAGGATTCTTCTCAAGCATGGCAAGCAACTGCTCGCGCTGCCCTTCAGGAACATCCTTAAGCTTATGCTTAGCAATTTGCCGAATGATAAAGTTCTTCATTGCTATCAGTATAACATTTGCACTTTTCTACAGAAGGATGGTTGCCTGATTTCCTGAGACTTCCGCGATGCCTTTGCTTGCGATAGGCACCTCATGCCTTTGGCCTGCCGCGTCCTCATAGCTAATCTTTCCCTCCTTAAGTTCTGAGACAAGCGCTTCGTGACCGGCAAGCACCGTGAAGTCACCTTCTATGCCTGGAAGATGGACAGAGAGCGCTTCGCCGTCGAAGACATTTTCTCCGAGACGAGCAATCGTAAGATGAAAGGTCTTCGCCATTATCCGGTTACCTGGTCGATGCCGCCCTTCATGTAGAAGGCCTGCTCTGGCTTGTCGTCATGCTTTCCTTCGACGATCTCGCGGAAGCCGCGAACGGTCTCTTCGCGAGAGACGTACTGGCCTGGAAGACCGGTGAACGGCTCGCCCACGAAGAATGGCTGTGAGAGGAACTTCTCGAGCTTTCGAGCGCGATACACCGTCTGCTTGTCCTCGTCTGAGAGTTCTTCGATACCGAGAATGGCGATGATGTCCTGAAGATCCTTGTAGCGCTGCAACACCTGCTTCACTTGGTTAGCAACCTTGTAGTGCTCCTCACCTGCAATCTCAGGCGTAAGACCTGACGAGAAGGAAGCGAGAGGATCGATAGCTGGATAAATACCAAGGGATGCGAGCTGGCGAGAGAGCACCACGCCTCCGTCAAGGTGCGTGAAGGTCGTAGCAGGTGCTGGATCAGTCATGTCGTCAGCTGGCACATACACTGCCTGCACCGAGGTGATGGATCCCTTCTTTGTTGACGTGATGCGTTCCTGGAGGCGACCCATCTCTTCAGCCAAGGTCGGCTGGTATCCCACAGCTGATGGGATGCGGCCGAGAAGCGATGACACTTCTGAACCTGCCTGAACGAAACGGAAGACGTTGTCCATGAAGAACAGAACGTCCTTACCTCCTTCATCGCGGAAGTATTCAGCCTGCGTAAGACCGGTCAAAGCGACGCGAGCGCGAGCTCCCGGAACTTCGTTCATCTGACCAAAGACAAGCGCTGTTTTTGCGAGCACGCCTGACTCTGCCATCTCGTGATAGAGGTCGTTACCTTCACGCACGCGCTCTCCCACTCCGGCGAATACCGAGTAGCCTCCGTGCTCGGTTGCGATGTTGCGAATGAGCTCCTGGATGATGACGGTCTTACCGACACCGGCTCCTCCGAAGAGTCCGACCTTACCTCCCTTAAGAAACGGGATGATGAGGTCGATTGCCTTGATACCAGTCTCAAAGATCTCTGCCTTCGATGTCTGCTCGTCAAAAGCTGGCGGCTGGCGGTGAATAGGAAGACGAGGAACGTCTTTACCAATCTCACCCTTTCCATCGATTGCCTCGCCAAGAACGTTGAAGAGGCGTCCGAGCGCCGCTTCTCCGACGGGAACGGAGATGGGGGCACCGGTTGCAACTGCCTTCTCGCCACGAGAGAGTCCTGCGGTCTCGGTCATAGAAATGGTGCGCACGCGATCAAGCCCCAAGTGCGAAGCGACTTCAAGGGTGATACGGCCGTGCTCGCCGCCCTTCTCAATGACAAGAGCGTCCCCGATAGCAGGGCGATTCTCTTCAAAATGCACGTCGACGACTGGCCCGATGACTTCTGTAATGGTTCCCGTGTTCCTTGGTAATGATTATATCTAACTTGCTAAAGCTTCGCGACCGCCCACAATCTCCGACACTTCCCGTGTAATTGCGGCCTGGCGGATCTTGTTGAACTTGCGAGTCAGGTCTCTTGCGACCTCTTTTGATTTATCAGAGGCATTCTTCATAGCGACCATGCGAGCGGAGTGCTCAGAGGCTTTCGCTTCAAGGAGCATGTGATAGAGCGAGACCGCTACGAGGCGAGGCACAAGGAGTGAAAGAATTTCATCTCCTGACGGCTCTACTTCATAGGACGCAGGCGCATCGAGCGCAACTTCATCACTCCACTTTCCTTTTGCTGGACGAATCTCTTTCACGAGCTCCCCAATAGCATCAACGGAAAGCGGCAAGAGCTTGCGAGACGTTGGTACTTGTTCAAACGTTGATTTGAAGTTGCTGAAGACTGCGATGACTTCGTCGAACTCTGCCGCAAGGAATTGATCGGCAAGCTTCTGCGCGATCTCTTCCATCGAGGAGATGGCAACGTCATCACGCTTGTTCTCTACATACATCACTACGTCATACCCTCGGCGAGCGAAGAACTCCTGCGCCTTCTTGCCATACGCAAATACTCGCACCTGATTCTTTTCGTAACCCGCGATCACTTCAACAGCCTTCTTCAATACGCCGCTGTTAAGAGACCCTGCAAGCCCCTTATCGCTTGTGATTGCCACAAGAGCGATGTTTTTTACTGGGCGCGCTTCTGCCAACGGATGGCGAAGCGCATCAGATGAACCTGCAATACGAGCAAGGATAGCGAGAGCGGCGCGCGCATATGGGCGCCCTGCAAGCGCGGTTGCCTGGGTCTTTCGCATCTTTACTGCAGAGACCGCCTCCATGGCGCGAGTCACGGTGTGCATGCGCTTGGTAGCGCCAATCTTCGCTTTGATGTCTTTCAGCGCCATGTGTGGTTATGCGGCCTTTGCTGCAAACTTCTCAAGTACGCTTCGAAGCAGCTTGTCGGTCTCTTCGGTGATTTCTTTCTTCTCGCGAATTGAAGCGAGCGCGTCTCCTGCTTCGCGAAGGAGGTAATCCTGGAGCTTGCGCTCCATGACGCTCGTCTCTTCAGGAGCAAATGCGTCGAAGTAGCCGTTGGTTGCTGCGAAGATGACCGCAGCCTGCATCTCAAAGGCGATCGGTTCGCCGTTTCGCTGCTTAAGCACTTCTGTCATGCGACGTCCTGAATCAATGCGCTTCTTGGTGTCCTCATCAAGGTCAGAAGCAAACTGCATGAAGGCCTCGAGTTCGCGGAACTGCGCGAGTTCAAGCTTGATCTTGCCGGACACTTTCTTCATGGCTTTGGTCTGTGCGGCAGATCCCACGCGAGAGACTGAGATACCGACGTCAATTGCGGGTCGCATGCCTTTGTTGAAGAGATCGGTCAAGAGGAAGATCTGGCCGTCAGTGATCGAAATCACGTTGGTTGGGATGTAGGCAGACACGTCTCCTTCCTGCGTCTCGATGATCGGAAGCGCGGTCAATGAGCCTCCGCCCTTTTCCTTAGAGAGCTTTGCAGCTCGCTCAAGAAGTCGAGAGTGCAGATAGAAGATGTCTCCAGGATACGCTTCGCGACCTGGTGGGCGGCGAAGAAGAAGGGAGAGCTGGCGGTATGCGACAGCCTGCTTTGAAAGGTCGTCATACACGACAAGCGCGTCCTTGCCCTGCTCCATGAAGTGCTCGCCGATTGCGGCTCCTGCAAACGGAGCGAGGAACTGGAAGGCGGCTGGAGCGGAAGCTGGAGCCGTGACGACGATGGTGTAGTCCATCGCACCTCGCTCTGCAAGGTCAGCGACGATCTTTGCGGTCTTTGATTCCTTCTGGCCGATAGCAACGTAGATGCAGATAGGGCGGGTCGCTTCAGGCTCTGACTTCTGGTTCAGAATCGTATCGATTGCGATCGTCGTCTTTCCTGTTCCGCGGTCTCCGATGATGAGCTCGCGCTGTCCGCGCCCGATCGGGATCATGGCATCAATAGCCTTCACGCCCGTGTGAAGCGGCGTGTTCACCGACGATCGGTCAATAACGCCGTATGCTTCGCGCTCGATTGGAGAGTACTTAGTAGCTCCTGTTGGTCCTTTGCCGTCGACGGGTTCCCCAAGCGGGTTAACCACGCGTCCAACCAAGGAGTCGCCAACCGGGATGGAAAGCAGGCGGTTCAAGCGGCGAACGAGCATTCCCTCGTACACTTTGGACGCATCTCCCAAAATAGCAGCGCGAACACCGTCCTCTTCAAGGTTCAAAATGAGACCGTAGACCGGACTCGAGTCTTTGAGCGCCTCCTCGAGGGTTCGGTCGAAGGTAGGATCAAAGAGCACCATCTCGCTCATCACGGCGCTATCCAAGCCGTCGATCTCTGCGATGCCGTCTCCTGCTGCCCTCACGATGCCCGTCTGTTCGCTTCCTTTGACGGGAGCGAACGATTCGATCTCTTTCTCTATGCGTTTGATGATGCTGTCCATACTAATGTTTCGGGATGGTGCTAATAATTACGAACTAACGATGCGTGAATACAAATCAACGAGCGAACGCTTGCCGGACCGGTCAAGCAATACGCCGCGACTGCGTGCCCTCCAGCCAGACAGAAGCGACGGGTTTATCGTGACTTCAGTTGCGTCAATGCCTTCCTTGCTTGCTGCAGCTTTTGCAGAAGCGGTATCTTCTTCGCGAGCGACCTCTAGCTTTGCACCGGTTACCTTGGAGCGTTCTTTGAGGATATTCAGTTCCCGCAGGATTCCTGGGAGAAGCTTCATGCGTCCGCGAGAGCGGAGGTGCAGAACGAGATTTTTCACGAGAGCCTCTTCGCTTACTCCTTTCCCGAGTAGTCGGGTGAGTGCCTGTGCGTAGAGTGCTTTCATGAGCGTTCTTGCATCGCCTTTCCTGCCGCAAGAACGGCTAGGCGCGCTATTTCCTTTTCGCTGTCTCGAAGCATGCGGGCGGAAGCCTCGGTTGCTCGCGCTTCAGCGTCTGAAGAGATCTGCGCAGCCCGTGCTTCTGCTTCTTTGACGAGTCGTGCGCGCTCATGCGCTGCCGTTTCTCGTGCTGAGGCGACCAGGTTTGCAGCTTCTGCGTCTGCTGTGGCGACGATAGCTCCTGCTTCCTTATCTGCTCCTTCAAGCTTCTGCGTTGCAAGCTCTGCGTCCTCCACGCCCTTGGCAATCTTCTTCTGTCGTTCGTCCAAGGTCTTCATGACCGGCTTATAGAGGACAAGCCACAAGACGACAAGGAGCACGCCGAAGTTCACCGCTTGCGCGAGAAGAAGCTTCCAATCAATGCCGAATGCGTCGAGGAGCTGGTCCATACAAGTAAACGACTACACCTACTATCCGACGAAGCGGATGATGAACGAGACGACGACGAGAGTACCGATCCAATCGCATTCATTCCACG
>CAZQGQ010000003.1:25335-51623 GCA_964593365.1 uncultured Candidatus Saccharibacteria bacterium
TGCTTCCGGATTGCGTCCGATAGCTTCCATTGCCTTGCCTCCGATAAGACCGATACCGATACCTGGGCCCAAGACGCCAAGACCGGCAGCGATGGCCATAGCGATAAGCTTTGCTGACTCTGTTTCCATAAAGTAAATGATTGATTAGTAACTAGTAGCTCCATCCCGGAGCCGCATGGAAAGACGCGCTAATGCGCTTCCTCCCCATGCGGTTCCATGATCGCAAGCTTGATGAAGAACAGGGTCAACATCGAGAACACCACTGCCTGAATGAAGCCCACGAACACCTCGAAGGCGATCAGCGGCAGCGGCAGCAGGTACGCGACGAAGAACATTGCCACGACGATCATCACTTCCCCCGCAAACACGTTTCCGAAGAGACGGAAGGAGAACGAGATGAGCCGGCCTACGTTCGAGATTAACTCGATAATGCCCACGATAAAGTCGACCGGTGATCTGAAGTTAACATATTTTCCGGCGTATTTGAAAAAACCGAGCACCGCCACTCCTGTAATTTCGATGGTGAAAAAGGAGATGAAGGCCAGGGCAAGCGTCATATTGAGGTCGGCAGAGGCAGGCCGGAGAAACGGAATGTCGTTATAAAGGACGGACCCGATGCCTGGGAGGAAGGCGAGCTCGTTTGCCACAAGAACAAAAAGGAAGATCGTCATGATAAGCGGGAAGAAACGGCGAGCGAGTTTCTCGTTTTCCAGGGTTTCTGCCATGTAGTTCAGCACTGTTTCAAAGAGCCACTCGACCCCGGCCTGGAGCTTCCCAGGGATCATCTTCAGGGAGTCGCGGAGCAAGAAGGCAAAGACGATAAGGACCGCAATCGTGATCCAGGTCATCAGAAGCGAGTTGGTGATCGGGAATCCCCATACATTCCAAAGCTCCTCAGCTTTGAGGACAACGTGAATGCCGCTACCGTGTTCAACGGCCTCGGCTGCGTGCTCGATATCGGTTGTTGCCATACTAAAAAATGACCCCGAGGGGCTTATAGGGTCATGGTAACAAGAGACTGCTGCTCTCGCAAAGCCACGTAATCGAGTGGACCCACGGGGAATCGAACCCCGACCTCGTCCATGCCATGGACGCGTAATACCATTTTACTATGGGCCCGTTACACTCGAACTTTACTTCTTCTCTTTCATCGCTTCAAGGTCAGCGAGTACGCGCCGTACGTCTTCGGTCAATTGCTCAAGAGAAGCGACTTCCCCCTTTCTCTTATCCTCTTCACTCATCTCCTCGACATCTTCCTGAATCTCATCCAGATCCTCGCTGATCTCCTCAATGTCTTCCTGAATCTCGTCCAAGTCCTCCCCGAGCTCTTCCACGTCTTCCTGAATTTCATCGATGTCCTCCTCAACTTCACGAAGGCTTTCTGTGTGCCGGTTCACGGTCATCTGGATGAATATCGCAAGGTAGATGGCTTCCAAGGAGACTATGGTCGTAAGCACGAGAAGCATAAGCTCCCATGAGATGAGCCCGAAGATGGCTGAAGCGAAGAACGCGGCGAATACGATCGTATGGATAACAAGCGAGATCGACGAACCAATCCACGCAACAACGCGCTCAAGGGGGGTCGGAGGAATAGGAGTTCCTTTCATACGGGGCTCGAGGGAATTTGAATCCCTGACCTCTGCAATGCGGATGCAGCGCTCTACCAACTGAGCTACGGGCCCTCTCTAAACTAATTAAAGAAAATATAACACACTTCTATCGGGAACGCCTAACCGAAGAATGCTTTTTCAAGCTGTGCTCGAGCCTTTGGGTTGTATTTTGCTTCCACCAAATCTACACGCGTGTCATCTGCAGCAAAACGAGGATGGTGTACAAGCTCAATAATCTCATCTAGCGTTTTAAATTCAGTTGTAATGCGTTCGCCCGGACCCGGATCAGGCTCTGTCGTTTTCTTACAATTGCGCGCAACGAAGAAATATATGGCCCAGTCTATTTTGGTAACCGGCTGAATGGCACGCCACAAGCTCCAGTCGTCTGATTCATGACCTGTTTCCTCAAGAAGCTCCCGTTTCGCGGCAACGAGAGGATCCTCCCCCTCTTTGTCCATTCGCCCTGCAGGGAATGTGAGGACCGGACCCCGGCCTGGCTGTTCATCTGTAAGAAAAAGAAGTCGCTTATCAGGAAGCGAGGGGATGATAACGACGGTATCTTCGCGCTTTAGTTTCTCAAACGTTGCCTTTGACCCGTCATACAGTTCCTGTTCCCATTGGTATACGTCAAAGAGAATCCCTTTAAAGACACACTTTGCGTTGTCGGGTAGAGGCTGTTCGCTTTCTGGTCGTTGTATGTTCATAAAGTGTGCGAGTGTCGGGCTGCCGGGAATCGAACCCAGTCTTCACGCACCCGAAGCGTACGTACTACCGGTATACTACAGCCCGATTTGAGAGAGGATAGCATAGCCGATTTAAGGCAGCTACGACCGCAAGGCGATTCCTCGACCTGCATAGAACGAACGGAATTCGGAAAGGGGAATCGTATGCTTTTCTTGCGTATTTGTGCTTACAAAACCCGACGGATTATTGAGCGTTATGGTTTTTCGTTCCTTGTCGTATCCAGTAACCAGAACCAGATGTCCTCCCTTTTGTGTTTTCGGTGCTGTTTCGTAACCACGAATGTTTGGATTGACCGAAACCATGACCAAATTCCCTTCCGATAGAAGATATTGGACTCCGGAGATAGAAAGCCTGCTGTACACCATAGCCTGCAGCCCATGCGAGGATACCCAGTCCCTAAATTCCCGATAACGCATATCAGTGATGACTTCCCCTTCGGAAGCGTAGACACCTGCAGAAAGCGCTTCGCGTGAAAGCTCGAGCAGCTTTGGCGATTCACCCTTCAAATGCTTCAAGGCCATGGCCGTACATGCCATGCCGCACTGCGTCGTGACCCAGGCGGCGTATTCTTCTGGTGATGATGCTCCGATGTCTTTCCATCCCGGATCCTCGGTCTTAGGAACCTTGTTCTTGAGGATCTCCTCTGAGAATTGCGGGGTTGCGAATTGAGATACGTACGGCACATCGTTCTCTACCCGTATCTTTTTAGGAGCTACTGAAGCAATGATCTCCAGAAAGAGGTTTTGCCACTCTTGAGCAAGCTTTTTCACGATTCGCATCAAACCAGTATACAAGTAGTGGGCGGTACAGGACTCGAACCTGTGACCCCACCCGTGTGAAGGGTGTGCTCTACCAACTGAGCTAACCGCCCGCGGTCAAAACTATACCAAACAGCCCCAAAGAGGGTTATCAGAACCCCTTGCGGACAAACCTGGTCCCCTCTTGTATACTGTGGCCCAGTTAGCAATAACAGTAATAACGTACGTCTTTATGCCTAACGCGGCCCTCAGTAAGCCAATGACCCTCTCGCCTGAACTCCAGGCAGTGGTTGGAGCAGGTCCTATGCCTCGCTCTGAAGTTACGAAGAAGATTTGGGAGTACATCAAGAAGAACGACCTCCAGAACCCAGCTAACAAGCGAAACATCCTCGCGGATGACAAGCTTAAGCCACTTTTCGGAGGCAAAGGAGAAGTTACCATGTTCGAGATGACGAAACTCCTCTCTCCGCACATGAGCTAATTCTGCCTCTGGCAGAGTAAAGAAACACCCGCCGTTTGGCGGGTTTTCTTATTACTTCCAGATCCAGCGCTTTATTCCTTCGAGCTCGCCGATGACGTCGTTGATATCCCCACTAAGAGATTCTGCGTTCCCTTCGGGCTTTCGTTCCCAATGCTTGTTTAAGAGTCGCGAAATGGAACCTTCTTGGATGCCTTTAAGCGCTCTCATTATTTCTTCCCGGTTTGCGTCGGTGTATGCCATAAAAATACTGTAGCATGGGCACATGAAGGCCATAGGAGTGTATATGCCCGGGTGGCTCTACCGTTCGGACCCCTCTGATCGCCTGTTTGCAGATGAGCTCATAGATACCATTGCAGCCAGCGGACGCTACCGCGCACTACCCCTAGATCTCCCTAGCCTATCGTTTTCCACACCAGAGGAGGCAGGGAAGTTTTGTCTAGATAACGACCTAGCCTTAATACTTGAGCATGATTCCCCGCTCTATTCTAAGAGTCCGCGTTACGCGAAGAATGTCGGATTTCTTGAAGCACACGTCCCTTTTCTGAATCCTTCTGAGGTTCACAAGATCTGCAATGACAAGGTGGGCGTAAAACGAACACTGCAGACTCTCGGCATCCCCGTTCTTGAAGATGCTGTTGTTCGATCTTTAGAGGATCTTCGTGCATATATGCAGGAAGACGCTCTCTATGTGATCAAACCGCTCAACAAAGGAGGCGGTACTGGCGTAAAGCTCATTAAAAGGACTGGGAATAAATTCTTTGAGCATGCGCATCAGGTTTGGAAAGAAATCTCCATTCTAGAAACGAATAAACGACTTATTGTTCGTCCGCGTTTGTATACAAAACCTTTTATTGCTCTATTTGGTGTCCTCTCAGCTTTTGCATTGGCAATCGCCTTTCCATCCCTGCTTATCCTTGCAGCAATTACTGGAATGGCTTCTGTCTATCTCCTTACTGAGCGTTCTGACGATCGTTTCCTATACGATCCAATACTCGTCGAGCCCTTTTTCAATAATGGTGGGGAAGAATTCGTTAGTCTTCGATGTACCGTAATAGGCGATCAGGTAGTTGAAGCAGTTCGAAGATCCAACAGGAAGAACGTAACCTCAAATGTATCGCGCGGAGGAATTGCTTCAAAGACAGAACTTACTGAGCAACAAAAGCAAATGGCAATCGCAGCCAAAAATGCTGTCGGAGCAACCTACGCTGGCGTTGATTTGCTTATATGCAAAGGAGAAAGTGTCATTGGCGAGGTGAACGTCGGCCCCATTACCATCTTTTCAACGACAACAGGAGCAAGCGTCGGGAGGACGCTCGGAGAATATGCTATGGCAGTGTGCGACAAACAAAACGGTTAGTGGACCCAAGGAGATTCGAACTCCTGACCCCCTCATTGCAAATGAGGTGCTCTACCAACTGAGCTATGGGCCCGTAGGACACGAGTATAGCACGGCTTTATTTTAGGAGAAGGTCTATTTTTGCCGCTACGATAAAGTCGTTCTCCGCGAGCCCCTTGATCGAGTGCGTAGTCAGCAAAACCTCTACTTTCCCCCAGGAAACCTTCAAATCTGGGTGGTGCCACTGCTCCTCGGCCACTTCTCCAATCTTATTCGCAAAGGCGAGAGCTGCGGCAAAGTCCTTGAATCCAAAAAGCCTGGTGATTTTCGTCCCGTCCGGAGACAAGGTCCACTCTGGGATCTGCTCCATGAGATCCTGCGCCTGTGCTTTGGTGAGCGGTGGGAAGTCTCCTTCGCATGGGATGCACTGCTTGTCAGAAAGTCGGGTCATGTTCGCTTCAGGGCAAGACTAACAAGATGGCTGAGGAAATCTGGAAACTTCATGCCCACCGCTGCAAGAGACTTAGGCAGAAGTGATTCTTCAGTAAGTCCTGGAAGCGTATTCGTCTCAAGGAAGTAGATGCCGCGAGGAGAGACGATGAAATCGGAGCGCGAGTAATGGCGAAGTCCAAGAGCGTTGTGCATGGTCTTTGCAAGCTCCATGAGCTTTGCGGATTCGTCTTTGGAAAAGCGTCCCGGACAGATCTCTTGAGTAGCTCCGGAATACTTCGCATCATACGAGAAGAAGTCAGATTGTGGGGGAACGATTTCGATTGGCGGAAGCACATACAATTCTTCCCCTCGCATCCCTTCTACAACCCCGACCGTCGCTTCCTTGCCTTTAATGAGCTCTTCAACCAGAACTCCTCCCGATCCGTCTATAACTTTCCGTATTGCGTCCCCCACGGCCGCAGGCCCACCTACAATCGAAACTCCCACAGAAGAGCCCCACTTAACAGGCTTCACGACAACGGGCTGCAAGAACGAGCGCACAATCTCTCGCACAGCCTCATCTATGTCAGCACCCTCTTCAACGAATCTGTATTGGGGGGAGAGCACCTCATGCTCGCGCGCCTTGTCCTTAGCGAGCACCTTATGCAACGCGAGGTACGAAGAGAAGGAATTAGAACCGGTATACGGGACGCCATGGAGCTCAAGAAGCTTCTGTACCTCTCCATCTTCTCCATACATGCCATGGAGACCGATAATGACCGCATCCAGGGACCGAATTGCGACCTCAGGAGCGACAGGACGGCCGCCTATATGCCAAACCCCTTGCCGGTCTATATAGATATCTTTTGCAGTAAACTCCTCTTCCGAAAGATTCTTTAAAATGGCATGCCCGGTCTTAAGCGACACTTCGTGCTCGTTTGACGGACCTCCGCGAAGTACACCTACGACAGTTCCTCTCATTGCGCTTCAGTATATCAGGCCCGCATTGCCTTCCCTCTAGCCCATCGATGCCGGCTGATAGCAAAACGGTGCGCTTCGCTGTTTGCAAGGACTGCGTCCGCATCCCTCACTCGTCCTCGAAGTCCTCCAAGGATTTCTCGCGGCCGATGCTTCTCATCTTTGACGACAGCGACGATAGGAATACGAAGCCCGAGTTTCTCAAGTGCCTCTTCTGCAGCTTTCTTATGCGTCTTACCACCATCCACGACGATGGCCTTAGGATACGGCCACTCAGGATGACCGAACCTGCGGTGCAGGATCTCTTTCAAGGAGGCAATATCATCGTTCAAGGTTTTCCCTCCAATACCGCGAATACGAAAAGTCCGGTAGTCCTTTTTGACTGGCAAGCCATTTTCTGTGACCACCATGACGCCAATGGCGTTAGTGCCTGACAAGTGTGCAGTGTCATAGGCCTCGATCCGAGGACTGTCATCCTTCTCGCCCCGATCCTCCTTTATCAAAGAAACGTCCTGGACGTGATCAAGGGCGAACAGCTGTCCTCGAAGGATCGCGGCGTCTTCAAAGCGCTCCTCCTTGGCCGCTTCTTTCATTTCCTTCTGCAAAGTCGTTCGAAGCGCCTTTACCCTTCCCGAAAGATAGAGCGAGACGTTCCGAATAGAGCAGAGATACTCTTTCCTATCCATATTGCGCGGGTACTGGCCGATCTGGCGATTGAATTCCACTTTCGCCTTTCCGTGCTTCCCAAGTTCTGCCACGGGCCGCTCAGTGTCGTAAAACGGAAAGATACGGCGGATTAAGCGAAGCGCCTCGCGTAACTGGTAGCCTGATGGAAAGGGTCCGTGTATAGCCTTCAGCTTCTGGCCGTTTGAGATCTTCGCCTTGAAATCGATATCCTTGCCGCGAATGGCAAGCACGCGTGGAATCTCTTCGTCGGTGATGACTGCGTACAAAAAAGTTTTGTCATCCTTACCTTCCACGTTTGCTTTAGGCCGATACTCACGAATGAGTGCTGCTTCTCGAACCAAGGCTTCAAGCACGGTAGGTACTGTCTCGAAGGAGATGCTTTCTGACTTGGTAACCATGTCGACGACACGAGGGCCACGGGTAACAATAAGATCATCATCAAAGTACGAACGCACACGATCACGAAGTGAGGTCGCTTTCCCTACGTAGAGCACCTCTTTACTGCGACCCTTACCTTTAGTGAAAAGATAGACTCCAGGACAATCTGGAAGTTCAAATTTACTTAGCTCGCTTCTTTGCATGGCGTCTAAGCATTTTAGAGAGATATTCGCCCGTATGCGAGCCTTCCGTGTCAGCAACTTCTTCAGGCGTTCCCTTCGCAACGACCTTACCGCCTCCCGTTCCTCCTTCTGGTCCAAAGTCGATCAGATAGTCAGCAGACTTGATGACGTCCAGGTTATGTTCGATCACAACAACGGTATTGCCGCGTCGCACGAGTTCCTGAAGAATATCGATAAGCTTGCGCACGTCTTCGTAGTGAAGACCGACAGTCGGCTCATCAAGAAGATACAAGGTCTTCATGGTCGTTGGACGATAGAGCTCGGATGAGATCTTCACGCGCTGTGCCTCTCCTCCTGAGAGCGTTGTTGCAGACTGTCCCAACGTCAGATACTCAAGCCCCGTAGAGTTCAACGTCTCGAGGCGTTCAGAGATGACCGGAATATCCTTGAAGAACTTCTCTGCCTCCTCAACGGTCATCTGGAGCACTTCATAGATGTTCTTTCCGCGATACGTGACCTCCAGCGTCTCTTTCATGAATCGAGTGCCATTGCATACATCACATACAACGTAAACGGTCGGCAAGAAGTGCATCTCGACCGCGATCATGCCGTTCCCTTGGCAGGCTTCGCAGCGTCCTCCAGCAACGTTGAATGAGAAGCGTCCTGGTCTCCAGCCACGAGCACGTGCTTCGGGAGTCGCAGAGAAAAGATCACGGATATGCGTAAATGCTCCGGTATACGTTGCTGGGTTTGAACGGGGAGTCCGGCCAATTGGAGACTGGTCGATCAAGACGACGCGACCGACGTATTCAGTACCGGTGATTGAAGCGATGTGCGTCGGCTTTGATTGGCGCTTAGCAAAACGTGCTGCCACGTTCTTATGCAGAATGTCATAGAGGAAAGTAGACTTTCCTGAGCCTGAAACACCAGTGATACAGACAAGCTTCCCAAGTGGGACATCGATATTCTGGTTCTTCAGGTTATGCAACGTAGCTCCGCGGACCTTTATCGAGCCCTTCTCACTTGTGCGACGTTCTTCAGGAATCGGAATCTCCTTCTCTTCGCGAAGGTATGAAAGGGTAAGCGAGCCAGAATCATTCTTAGGAGCTGTCAGGAGCTCTTCAAGCCAGCCTGAAACGACCACCTGGCCGCCGTGGACGCCTGCACCAGGACCAATGTCGACGATGTAGTCGGCTGCGTAGATAGTGTCTTCGTCGTGCTCAACGACGAGGATAGTGTTGCCAAGCTTTTTAAGAGAAAGGAGCGTCTGGATAAGACGATCGTTATCGCGCTGGTGAAGACCGATAGTCGGCTCATCAAGCACATAGAGAGCTCCCACAAGTCCTGTGCCAAGCTGAGAGGCGAGTCGGATACGCTGCGCTTCCCCTCCAGAAAGCGTCGCAGCAGAGCGATCGAGGGTCAGGTAATCGAGGCCAACATTCAGCATGAATTCCAAGCGGCTCGTGATTTCTCGGATGATCGGGAGCGCGATCTCTGCTCGCATCTCAGACAGGTGCAGGTTATCCATAAACTCCTTGGCTTCTCGGATCGACATTCGCGTGACGTCAACGACGTTCTTGCCGAGCGTTTTATCCTTCGTATCTTTAATGAATACGCGAAGTGATTCCGGCCGCAGGCGCTTGCCTTCGCAGACCGGGCAGATCTCGTCTGAGAACAATGACTCGGTTCCAAGGCCGTTACATTCAGGACACGCACCATACGGGCTATTGAACGAGAAGAGGCGAGGCTCAACCTCAGGGAATGAAGCCCCATCCTCAGGGCAGATGAACTTGGAAGAAAGTGTTTCGACGCTTCCGTCCGCGTGTCCGATCTTCACGAGCCCGTGCGACTCCTTGAGCGCAAGCTCAAGCGCTTCTGAAAGGCGCTCTCTTGCTGCCGTTATGTTCTTCTCGAACTCAGAGACAAAGATCGAGTCAACAATAGCGTCAACGTCA
Source organism: uncultured Candidatus Saccharibacteria bacterium (assembly GCA_964593365.1). Classification (GTDB taxonomy): domain Bacteria; phylum Patescibacteriota; class Minisyncoccia; order Phycocordibacterales; family Phycocordibacteraceae; genus C7867-001. The sequence goes on from CAZQGQ010000003.1 coordinate 34,877, forward strand.
TGGCGCTTGTTGCGGTCCATGCTGATCTTCTCGCGAAGCGCGTGCTGCTTCCCGTCTACGATGACTTTCTCATAGCCTTTGCCGAGAAGGTCATAGAGAAGCTGGTAGTACTCGCCTTTGCGTCCGACAACGACCGGAGCGTAGATAGTGACCGCCCGCTTATCTACTGCAACGCCCATCACTTCCTGTTTCTTCCCTGGCGTCTTGCCAGAAATACGGCTCATGACGAGGCTGATCATCTCTTCCTTGGAGAGCTTTGAGATCGGGATGTCGTGATGGATACAGTAAGGCTGGCCTGCGCGTGCGTAGAGAACGCGAAGGTAGTCATAGATCTCAGTCACCGTCGCAACGGTTGAGCGCGGGTTATTGGAGCGACTCTTCTGGTCGATGGAGATTGCAGGGGAGAGTCCCGTGATCTCATCGACATCGGGCTTCTGCATCTGATTCAAGAATTGTCTGGCGTATGCAGACAAGGATTCGACGTAGCGGCGCTGCCCTTCTGCGAAAATCGTATCAAAGGCAAGGGATGACTTGCCGGACCCTGAAAGGCCCGTGATCACGGTCATGGTGCCTCGCGGCATCTCGACCGACACATTCTTCAAATTATGGGTGCGTGCGCCTTTAACCCGGATCCAGTCTTCTCCGGTGTATTGCTCGTGCTTTATGTCTTCGGATTTGCGTTTTGCCATGAAAAGTTCCTGTCCGTGGCGGGACAGGTACGAGTGCAGTATAACACAAAGCCCTTATGCGCTGAGCGTGTTTTCTATCTTTTCTATGATCTCTTCTACCGAAACATTCGCCTTCACAAGATAGTCATTTGCCCCGAGCGTTTTTGCGCGTTCCCGGTCGCTATCTTGCCCGAGGTTTGAGACGACGATGACCGGCGTGTTCTTGGTCTCATCGGTGCGGCTTCGGATGGATTCAAGTACAGCGAATCCGTCCATGGACGGGAGCATGAGATCAAGGAGCACCAAGGAAGGCTTGTGCTGGTCGAACAAAGCGAGCGCTTCGTTACCGTCTGAAGCGTAGACCGTATCGTATTTTCCAGAAAACGCGTGACCCAGAAGGTTCTTCAGGATCGGATCATCTTCGATGACTAGAATGGATGCCATAGCGCTTATTCTACCACCCCTACGCCATCGGGAGCGAGAGAATGAAGGTCGTTCCAGGACCCTCCTCGTTCGGAGCGAAGTTCAAGTCTCCCTTGTGGTCTGTCGCTATCCTGCGGGCGATATAAAGCCCGAGCCCATTGCCCTGGTTCTCCTTTGAGACCGCATTAGAGGCTCTATAGAAGCGCTCAAAGATGTTAGCCCGGTCATTTTGGCCTATCCCGATCCCGCTATCGCGCACGCGTATGAATATGCGGTCGTCTGAAGGATCAATCGAAAGGCGTACCGTACCGCCCGCTGGCGTGTACTGGATCGCGTTCTCAACCAGATTATTCAGCACCCATTTTATCCGCTCTTGATCTGCTTTGGCCTTCGGAAGCGAGACGATGTCTTCGTGCGCATAAAAGAGCGATACCTGATGCTCTTTCGCAAGCGCCTCAAAGTCAGCTGCCACTTCCTCAACAAGCGCATGGAGATCAGTTGGAACGAATTTGTACTGGTACTTGCCTGATTCAATCGATGAAATATCGAGAAGTGTGCCCACAATTCCCACGAGGTCCTTGCTCTTTTGCATGGCATCCTCAGTCAGCGAGCGCTGATGATCGGTCAGAGTCTCCTTGTGGAGCGCTTCAAGCGCCCAACGAATGCCGGTAAGAGGAGTTCTAAACTGATGCGCTGCCGTTGAGATGAAATCAGATTTCATTCGGGAAATCTCCACGTCTCGCTTATGCGCCTGCCCCACCGTCACGGTAAGTTTCTCAAACGACGTTGAGAGTGAACGGATTTCCGAAGGCGCGCTCTCCAGATCCGTGATGGGTTGAGCTTCTCCTGTGGCAGCGTATGCATCCATGGCCTCCACGATACGTTTCAAAGGCTTTGCAAGGAGTTCACCGACGATAAAGAAGATAGAGACCGCAAGGATGATGCTCAAGACAACGAGCGCAACCATCTGCCATATCAAAAGCATCTGGAGATCCCCTTGGATCTCAAGAGCGATCTCAGTGGGGAGCAATCCTCCAATCTGCCCGCGAAGGAATGTGATGGAGAGGACGAAGAACGCAAAAGCTACCGCTACCGCGATAAAGAGGATAATTCCAAGGAGCACTCGAAAACTCATAAAACTATGATATCACCCTAGCCGCCTGCGCTTTGTGGGCTTTTTCTTAGGCGCTTCGGTGCCTTCAAGCGCGTAGATCTCATCGCGAAGCAGGGCCGCAGTCTCAAAGTCGAGATTCTCTACCGCGTCAGCCATACGGGTACGCAGTTCTTTCACGAAAGAAGCGGGGTCTTCCTCATAGAGTTTTGTGTCAATCGAGAGCAGCTGTCCGACGGTCTTGTCATGCTCGCTTCGCATGCTTTCTGCGATATCGCGAATCTCCTTCTTGATGGTCATCGGTGTAATGCCGTGCTTCTCGTTATAGGCGACTTGGATCGCGCGCCTACGGTTCGTCTCTGCGATCGCCCGCGTCAAAGATCCGGTCATCACATCCGCATAGAGAATCACCTTTCCAAGCACGTTACGCGCAGCGCGCCCAATCGTCTGGATAAGCGAGGTCTCAGAGCGCAAGAATCCTTCTTTATCGGCATCCAAGATACCCACAAGCTCAACCTCAGGAAGATCGAGTCCTTCACGAAGAAGGTTCACGCCGACGAGGATGTCGTATTTGCCCTTACGGAAATCGGTAAGGATATCGATTCGCTCGATAGTCTTAATGTCGCTATGGAGGTACGCCGCCTTGATCTTGCGCTCTTGGAGGAATGAAGCGAGATCTTCCGCCATCTGCTTAGTGAGAGTCGTCGCCAGCACGCGTCCTCCACGCTTGATGGCGGTTTCGGCTTCTGCAATAAAGTCTGCTACCTGTCCCTTATACCCCTCGCCTTCAATGATTGGCTTTACGATAAGCTCCGGATCGATAAGGCCGGTCGGACGAATAATCTGCTCGACCACCTTTCCCTGCGGAGGGATGCTTACCTCTCGCTCGAAGTTTCCTGGCGTTGCCGAGGTGTAGATGGTCTGCCCGACGCGTTCCTCGAATTCTTCAAAGGTGAGTGGACGATTATCGCGAGCAGAGGGAAGTCGGAACCCGAATTCAATGAGGTTGTCCTTGCGGGAGCGATCCCCAGCAAACATGCCGCCGATCTGAGGGACGGTGACGTGTGATTCGTCGATGACTGTTAAGAAGTCGGCTGAACCGTCCTTGTTGTGCGGAAAGTATGAAAGAAGGGTGTGCGGGGGCTCGCCTGCCTGCCGTCCGTCAAAGTGGCGCGAGTAGTTCTCGATGCCGCTCGTATATCCAAGCTCTCTGATGAGCGCGATGTCATGGAGGGTGCGCCGCTTGATACGCTCGGCCTCAAGCAACTTCTCTTCCCGTTTGAATTTCTCTAGCTGCTCATCAAGCTCAGCACGTATGTCCTCCAGAGCACGGTTTCGATCATCCTCGCTAGTTACGAAGTGCTTTGCAGGAAAGATAAAGAAGCTTTTTGGTTCTGCAATGGTTGCTCGGCTAACGGGATCTGATTGCTCGATTCTCGATATCTTGTCTTCGTCAAAGAGGATTCGATAGATTGTCTGCTCGTTAACCGGCATGAGCTCGATAGCATTTCCGACCGCTCGGAAGGTGCCAGGCGTAAGGTCAGCGTTCGTGCGCTCAAAATAAATATGCACGAGCTTGCGAACAAGTGCAGAGCGATTCTCCTCCCCTCCTACCTTCAATTCGATAATGGCCTTGGCGTATTGGACCGGAGAACCGAGTCCGTAGATAGCGGAAACCGAGGCGACGACGATGACATCCTTTCGAGTCAGGAGGGATTGGGCAGTAGCATGACGAAGGCGATCAATTTCCGCATTGATCTGCGCTTCCTTTTCAATGTACGTGTCTGAGTGAGCGATATACGCTTCCGGCTGGTAGTAGTCGTAATAGGAAACGAAATAGTGGACGGCATTCTCTGGGAAGAATTCTTTGTACTCTTGGGCAAGCTGCGCGGCCAAGGTCTTGTTGTGCGCGAGCACCAACGTCGGCTTCTGTATGTTGTTGATGATGTTTGCGATCGTATACGTCTTTCCGGTGCCCGTTGCTCCAAGCAGGGTCTGGTAACGAAGACCGTCCTTAACGCCTTGTGAAAGTCCTTTGATCGCCTCCGGCTGGTCTCCAGCAGGGGGAAAGGGTGAATGAAGCTTAAATCCGGCCATGACCGCTAAGTATAACAAACCGTGGAAACCGCCCGCTTAAGAACGCTGGTAGCCGGCTATAAAGTCCTCTCGATAGTGTGCAAACGTACCGTTCTGAATCGCTTCTCTCGCCCCACTTACGAGCCCAAGGATGAATCCGAGATTGTGCATAGAAGCGATGATGGCCCCGAGCATTTCTCCCGAGCGAAGCAGGTGAGAAACATAGGCCTTAGTGAACGCCTCGGTTCCAGGAACAACTGTCTCGGGATCGAGCGCTGAGAAATCGTTCTTGAACTTCTCATTCGTAAGCTGGATGACGCCTCGCTTCGTGTAGATGGCGCCGTGCCTGCCATGGCGCGTTGGCGCGACACAATCGAATGTATCAACTCCATGAGCGATCGAATTTAGAAGGTCTAGAGGCTCTCCAACACCAAGCCCATGCCGTGGCATGTCTTCTGGCAACTCCTCAAGCGCATCGAGCGCGATCTGGAGCATGCTCTCGCCTCCGGTGCGGCTAAATGATCCTCCGAGCCCGAATCCATCAAATCCCATCTTCCCAATCTCCCTTGTGCTTTCTCGACGAAGATCAGGGAACTGGCCTCCCTGTCCGATGCCGTAGATTCCCTGTATGCGGTTCGCCTCGATATTCTGGCGATGCGCTTTCAAGGAACGATCTGCCCAGCGGTGCGTACGGAACATCGCCTCCTGCTGATATTCATACGACTCGGTATGCGACGTGCACTCGTCAAACGCGAAGAAGATATCAGCACCAAGTGCATGCTGGAGTTCGACCGAACGCTCCGCCGTGAAGCGATGCAGGCTTCCATCGAGATGGGAGGTGAACGTGACGCCTTCTTCGTCCACAATCGCAAGCTGGCCGTGCTGGCTTTGTACCTCTTCGTCAAAGACGGTCGTACCGGCGTCAGCTCCCCGTTTATCCTCCTCCGTGATTCGCGTCACCTTTCGCTTCAAAGCTGCCCCAAGCGAGAAGACCTGGAACCCACCCGAGTCAGTGATGGTAGGTCCCTCAACCCCCATGAATTTCCCAAGGCCGCCTGCCTGCTTAACGATCTCTTCTCCTGGCTGCAGGTAGAGGTGATAGGTGTTAGCGAGTACAACTTGAGCCCCGAGCGCTTTGAGATCGGCGGGCAAGATGCCTTTCACATTTCCTTTTGTCCCAACAGGAACGAATGCCGGCGTTTGGATGTTTCCATGCGGAGTCGCAAGCGTTCCTGCGCGCGCCTTCCCTTCGCGTGCAGATATTGAAAACGACAACGGAGCGTTCATACGCTCCGTTGTACGGCATAATTCGCGTTTCCGCTAGCGATGCTACTCGACCTTCAAAAGCTCAATCGTGAAGGTGAGGGTTGAGTTTGCTGGAATTGGTCCGTAATCAACGCTTCCGTATCCAAGCTCGGGCGGAACAACAAGAACGCGGGTACCGCCTTCTCGCATGCCGATCAATCCCTGCTCCCATCCGGCAATGACAGGGTCCTTGCCCAAGGTAAACGTAAACGTTCCCTCGTGATTAGCTGATGCATCGAAGATGCTGCCATCTTCAAGCTGGCCGACGTACGTCACCGTGACGATGCTTCCGACAGCTACTTCAGCGCCTGTACCTACTATTTGATCTGTAACCATAAATGATTGATTAGCTTCGCCCGTCGGGACGCCGAACTCCTGAGACTCCGGAGAGAACGGGGCGAAGATATACGAACCAAGGAATAAAAATGAAAGAGCAACAACGACTGCAATCGCTACAGCAATGCCGGTAGAAGTGTTCATAGGACGAGTATACCAAGGGCTGCAAGCCCGAGGCAAAGGGGTGGGAATAACTACTAATAGGTCAGGTAGCGCTTCCGGATCTCGGTTTCTACCATATCCCTGTCCCGGCCATAGGTAAGGTAGGAGAGTTCCCGGAGGTCATCGATCTGGTCCTTGTTGCCCTCTGGAGGAGGGAGCGTCTTTATGTTGAAAGGCTTCTGCGGGACACCCTTGGCAAGGATCTTCAGGTAGGCATTGAAGTTCTCGATGTTCACGAAATCAAGGGACTGGAACACGGGCGCGAACTGCTTCGCGAAGAACTCCCCATCTTCCTCGCCCACACGGAAGATCGCCATAGAGCCCACGTTACCGAAGATGGCATCGCGCGTCTTCTCATCTATCTGCTTCAGGAACTGGTGAGCGATCGTAAGGGAGAGCTTGTATTTTCGGGCTTCCGAGAGAATGCCGGGAATCGAGTCGGTGGTGATGTTCTGGAACTCGTCGACATAGAGGTAGAACGGCGGGAAGTCAGCCCGCGGATTATCAGCTCGCGACAACGCCGCCATGAAGAGCTTGCCCACGATAATAAGGCCGAGCAGGTTCGCGTTTCGCTCGCCGAGACGTCCCTTCGAAAGGTTCACCAGGAGGATCTTCTTGTTGTCCATGATCTCGCGGAAGTTGAACGAGGAGGTCTGCTGTCCGACGATCGGGCGGATGAAATCGTTTGCGGTAAAGTCGTCGAACTTGTTCGTGATGTACGGGACGATGTTCTGGAGCGATGCCTCGCCTTCCGCGCGCGACGCGATCTCCGTCCAGAACTGGTTGATGATGGGGTTGTTGCTTCGGGCAAGCTTACGGTTCCTGAACTCGCTGTTGGAGAGCACGCGAGCGATATCAAGCATGGTCGAGCCTGACTCAGGGTCTTCCATCACGAGCTGCGTCGCGTTGCGGAAATACTGCTCGAAGGCCGGGCCCATAGACTCAGGCACGTCTCCATAGAGGCGGCGGAAGATCATGAAGAGCTCGTTGACGATGAACGTCTTTTGTTCCGGGCGCGCAGGATCGTACTCGAGCATGTTCAAGCCAAACGGCCGGTCAAGATGCGCTGGATCGAAGTAGATGACGTCCTCATAGCGCTCAGGCGGAACCGTAGCAAGTACATCAAGCACGTCATTTCCGTGCGGATCGATGAAGCAGACACCGTTCCCGTCCCGAATGTCCTGCTCGATCAGGTTCTTCATAAACACGGTCTTTCCGGTTCCTGTCTGCCCGACAACATAGAGGTGGCGCGCGCGGTCTTGAGGCGAGAGGATGACCTCCGTCGTATGTCCGCGGTAGTCGTTGATGCCAAGCAGTGCCCCTTCACCCTTTGGAAGGTCAAGCGGAGCCGCGGCCATCGTGAAGCGCGATTGCTTGAGGTGCGGCGTCCCCTTCATTCCCTTTGGCGGGAAATGGTACATGGTGGTGAGCTCCTTGATTGAAAGTGGCATCATGGTCTTGTGGGAGAAAAGCCTCCATGAGTACTGGCGAGTGAGCATGCGGAGCGCTGCGCCCTTCGTGCGCTTGAAGAACAGGCGATTGCCTTTCGTGCTTTCGTACTGGTTAAAGGTCGCCTCGAGCTCATTAAGAATCTGCTCAGCATTAGATTTCTGAGCAGATGAAGCGAAAACCCGGATATTAGTCTCGGTCATCGGAGCTGAGCGCTTCTTCTCCACTGACTCAACGGAAGCCTCGTCGATGTACTGTTCCCCTTGGTCTTTCTTGGATCCCCGAAACATCCAGCGGAATTCGCGCCAGAGCTCGCTGACGAGATTATCCGAGATCTCAAACGCGTAGTCGCGGTGCTCTCCATGCTTGAGAGCTTTCACGATCTTGCGATACGAGGTGTCGTACTTGCCGACTCTTGGACGAATCACAAACTGCACGGCTGCTCCCTCGCCTTTCTCTTGGATCTTTGCAAACGCGTTTAGGAGCGGCGTGATGGAATCCGCATCGAACTCCGTGAAGTCTTTGAGCGAGAGCGGGTGCTTGAAGGCAAGTCCTGCTGTTGAAGCGACGGTGTGCCCGTCTTGCGTGAAGATGTTGTAGTCGTTTGGCTGACTCTTCAAAACCGCATCGGGGAAAATCGAAAGCACCTGCTTTTCAAAGAGGTTGCGCCTGCCGTTTGGAATTGAGGCATAGAAGCGAAGGTGCGGGTCATCAATGGGAACCGCAAGCTCAAGCGTGAAGTAGGGAGGCTCGGTCGCATACGCCTCCTCCACAGCGAGCATGCCTGCATAGAAGTGCTCCATGGATGAGACAAGCTCTTTCATCTGTGTCTTGCGGTCGTCTTTACCCGATTCTGAATCAGCTTCCGGAAGGGAGATCTCATAGAGGGTCATGTGGAGCGCCTTCCACTCTGGCTGCCCTTCGCTCCAGCCCTTGATCGGAAGCCCGGTCGTGATGTAGGCCACGAGGAAGCGATGGAAGTCATCTTCCAGGTGCGGGCTCTTCAGGCGAGTAAGAATATTGAAGGCGTTGTGGATGCCCCTCGTCTCCATGATGCGGCGGAGCTCGGTCATGGTCTCGTCATCGGCCTCCGGATCAAGGCGAACGACGATTTCATGGATTTCCTGCGGCTGCATCTGGTACTCAGGCGCGAGCACCGAGCTAGCGGGCGTCTTGATAAAGCTTGAAAGGCGATCTCGCACGACTTCCTCGCGCGATTTCTTCTCTTTCATCTGCTCAAGCTGCCGCTCTTTCGCCTCCACCTGGGCGCGAAGATGCTGGAGCTCCTCCTCGTGGGATGTGAGCGGCTTTGTAGGGCCTTCGTACTGCATTACCAAATAGTATACCCTGCGCCCCGTTACGAAGCGCAGGGTATACCCAAAGCTATCACCCGATAACCTATGCCTTCTTCAATCCTCCGAAGAGGTAGTTGATGAGCGCAAGGAGCACAGAGTAGATAAGTGCCGTCCAGAATCCGTCAACAGAGAATCCAGGGACGATCATCGCTGCGAGCATGATTAACAGTGCGTTGATCACGAGCGAGAAGAGTCCCAACGTCACAATGTTGATCGGAAGGGTCAGAAGGAGAAGAACTGGCTTAATAAAGATGTTGATGAGCGCGAGAACGACAGCGAGGACAAGGGCCCCTAGAAGCGTTACCTCAACGCCAGGAATCAAATAGGCAGCTACGAGTATCGCGAGGGCTGAAACGATCCAGTGAATGATGGTCATAGTGTTAGTTAATGTTTCTCGGTTTGTAATGGCGGCAAGCATGCGCCTGGAGCCATGAAGCTAAGATGAAGTTCTTCATATTAGCTTTCTGACCAGGTGCTTAGCGTTAATTATAGCCCCCACAATGTTGGAAGAAACGTTAGTTATCTGATTGCGGAGCCCCGAAAAATAAAGACCAGGGACAGGACTCACTCCTCGCTTGTGAATCGGGGTCCCTTCTGCGGTAAGGGCGCCCTCTACCTGGAGCCAAGAATAATCAGCTTTAAATCCAGTGGCAAAGATGATGGTGCCGTATTCTTTCCGGGTTCTGTCGTCAAACACGACTTCCTTCCCTTGTAGCGAAGCGAACCCGGGCTTACGCTCCAGCTTCCCTTCACTAAGCGCGTGCTTCAAACCATGACCTACGACAAAATCTTTGCTTCGTGCAAAGAATCGCCCAAGCAAAGAATCAGTAGGGATTTTCCCTATGCCAAACACATCTGACCACCAGTAAAAACTCTTGCCTAAAGTCTTTGGTGCAATCATGCGCGGCATCTCATGCATCGCAATATCGACATGGTGCGTCTGTGCAAGCTCAAGGGCGATCTGCACGGCCGAGTTTCCGTTTCCAACGACAAGCACAGAACCGTTTGGTATTTGGGATGGATTTTTGTAGCTCGAGGAATGGAGAATAGAATCGCCTTCTGCAAGGACTACGGGCTTTGCGTATCCGGTAGCTACGACCACTTGCCGTGCGGTCAAGTCGCCTTTCGTAGTTTCTGCTCTAAAAAATCCATCCTCTGTACGCATGAGCCGTTCAACTCTCACGCCACTCATGATTGGGAGAGAAAAATGACGCGCATAGTCTCTTAGATACTCTCCGAACTCATCCTTGCTCGCATATCCGTCAGGGTCTCCGACAAGAGAAAGTCCAGGGAGCGCGCTGTAGCGCCTTGGCGTAAAGAGCTCAAGGCTGTCGTAATGCGATTTCCACCTAGCACCTACTTCCTCTTCCTTCTCTAGAATAAGAAACGAAAGCCCTTTCTCTTTTAGCAGCTTCCCGAGAGCAAGGCCTTGCTGCCCTGCTCCTATAACAAGCACATCAAGTTGTGATTCGGTTAGTTCCAAGACCATTGCCTGACGATCACGCAGGGTGTGCACGCTCTCTAGAACGATGCATAACGGCAAGGGAGAGAGCCATCAGAACAATAGGAACATCGCGGAAGATGACCTGGAAGTCGCCGAGATTGAAAAGAATGATCAGTACAAGTATTGCCGAAGCAGCAACTACCGGTACGAAAATCTTTCGTCCAGACAAAATCCAGACACCAATCACGACCTCAAGCAGCCCAAACAGGTGCAAAAGCACGAGCTCAGGCATCAGGTCGCGAACAAAGCCGGGGAAATATCCAACCCATGCGTAGGGATCGAAAACCGCGTTAATGGCTGGGAAGAGAAACGCGAACGCAACGCCAAGGCGCAAGAGGATGTCAACACTTCTTCCGTGGTGCATGGTTACTCAGTTACGATGATCGCACCGCGATCGCTTGATGAGACGTGGTTGTGATACTCCCATGTCCCAGTCTTGCCGAAGGTAAACGAGTACGTGTTTCCATTACCGCACTGGTCGAATGCCGTGCCCGTAGTATCAGGACAGTGTTCGCTGCGGCTTGTGCCTGCGTAGCTTGTATGGCTTGGATGCTCGTCAGCTCCTACCCACATGCCGCCCGAAGTCTGGTTGATGAACGTGACCGTTGTTCCCTTGGATACGGTCAATCGTTCAGGAGAGAATCCGCTATCGGTAAGTCGAACCGTATTTACAGACACGCCTACTCCTCCGTCCTTTGAGGCATCAGCAAAATTGTTCTCCTCTGCTTGCTGCGTATTTTCCATTGCAGCTTCCTGCGGTGCTGGAGTATGAGCCTGCCAGTACCACGTTCCTCCTATGACAACGAGGACAGCGACAAGAATCCAAATAGTGGTTGAGGTTTTCATGTCAGGATATGTAGATTAGCTTAGAGCTAGTATAGCACCGGGTATTTGTGGCGTGCTGCGCGAGTGCAGATTAGAATGGCTCTATGGCCCATCTATCTCAGGAGGAATTGAACCATAAGCTTGCTGAGGCATTAATGAAGATACAAAGCGGGAAGCGCTATACCCACTACAAAGATCCCGAGCATGAGTACGAGGTTATCGGCTTGGGGTTTCTTGAAGCTACTGATGACGTGGCGGTTATCTATCAAGCGGCATACGGCAGCAACCATACGTTTATCCGACCCGTTGAAGATTTTCTCGCTACAGTTGTCGTAGACGGAATTCCAACTCTACGCTTTACGGAAGTCTCTTAGAACTACTACGGCGTGGGACTAGTTTGTGCGTCTGCAGAAAACTCAGTAAAGGTCACCGCTGCAGGCGGCGTGAACTTGCTTGCGTCAACAAGCCATGGCGAGCAGGAGTATTCCACCTGCGCGTTCACGTCAAAGCCTTGTGACTGCGCTGCGCCTACCGACTCAGATACCTCCATCTTGAAGCCCTGCGGAACCATGTCAGACCAGCTGTAGATGTAGCCGCCGCTCTGGATCATGTGCGCATTGATCTGCGCCCCTCCCATCATGCTTGGGCGAACGGTTATGTCAGCGCGTACCTGATCTCCGGAAATATAGGTCGTTCCTTCTGCGGGCGCATCAGGGGTAGAGACACTCACGTCACAGGTGAGATTTCCTCCTCGCGCAATGAGCGCAGCGAAGGTCGTTGTTCCTGCTGGAGCTCCGCTTTCTGCCTGTTCATTTGCTGCGGGCGTCTCAGAGCGTGGCTGGGTTGAGAGCCACCAAGCGCCTCCGCCCACGACGACAATAAGTGCGACAAGCCCGATTATTCCGTTCGTGTTCATAGAAATAGAAGTTAGCGGTAAATGAATCCGTTTAAAGTATATCAGCCCTGGTGTGCTGCTTTTTCAAGTAGGAGAATATCGTAGCGCTGCGAGGACATGTCGTCTTTTGAGATGGAGAGGCTTCCGAGGAACGCGAGCATTTCCTCATGTATACGCGGCGCGTCTTCCTCGTTTCCAAGCTCCTCGATTTCGACGAAAGTCCCAAGCGTCTCAACCTCATCGATGCAAATCGTCCAGTTGTTATAGGATGACTTTATCCGGGATTTTCTCAGACGGACCGCTTCTTTATACCCAAGCGCAAGGAGTATCTTCTCCATCTCCTCACGCGAGCTTACCTGGAGTTCGTGCTCCATCGGGCTTGAGGTTGGGTTGTCGGCTCGCGCGGTCAGGTGGTACTTGAGCGTGAAGAGTGTCTCTCCTTTCCCGTTTACCCGAAGGCGCAAGAAAGCCTTGTTCGAGTAGTACGTCTCGACTGATCCTATGCGCTCTACATATACAACATCTTCCTGGGTAACAGGGTCTGAGAACACGCATCCAAGCGCCCGTAGACGCTCCATAACTCCTTCTTTATCTTTTAGTGCCGCCTTGATCTCAATTTCGTGCATGAGTTATTTGAGAACGATAAGGACCGTACCGATGACGGTAAGGACGACGCCTACTGCTGTTTTCCAAGTGAACGCTTCACCAAGAAATAATGCTGCAGCGAGAATCACGATCACGACACTCATCTTGTCGATGACTGCGACAGCACTGGCAGGTCCCGCTTTGAGCGCCATGAAATAGAGCACCCAGGATGCAGCGCCCGCAAGAGCCGCGAGAACGATATAGAGCCACGCCTTCCCGCTCCATGAGGACGGATCAAATCCATTGAACTTGCCGAAGGCAAATCCTGCGACAACGAGGATCGCCGCCATGATAACGCCGCGCACGATGGTCGCGAGCGTTGGATCAACGTCTTTAAGACCGATCTTCGCAAAGATAGCGACAAGTGCTGCCGCTACTGCTGAGCCTGCTGCAAGGAGCATCCACATACGAAAAGTATAGCCTAGGAGAGAGCTTTTAGAGCTCGCTCAATAAGAGCAACGCTATCGACGGAGTTAATGAACTTAATATCTCGGATTTTCTCAAGCGGGATCCATTCGGCCATCTTGGCGAATTCCTTTTCATAATCACTAAACCCTTCAGTCGATAATTCACCTCCCGTAATGTCGCAAAGGTAATAAAAAAGTAGCGAATGGATGCCTTTACCGCTTCGAGGGTGTAGGAACCGATCATCAGCCGCAAATACCAGTTCGCCGACCGCAGCATCAAACCCGGTCTCCTCTTTAATCTCACGCTGTACCGCTTCAATAAGAGGTTCGCCTATGTCGACGCCTCCCCCTGGGAAGTCATAGCCATCCCATTGAGGGATAAGAAGAATTCTCTCATCTTTAATGATGATGCCGTATACGGAAGGTCGAAACTTAAGTTCGCTTACATCTACTTCCTTACGCTCGCCGTCAATGCCCCTGCAAACAACTTTGTGTGAATCGGGAGTCATATCGCTAGAATTTCATATTATACCAATCGAGCTTATAGGTATCCTGGATGAGAATTCTTTCCCCTTGCGCCCACGTTGGATTTTCCTTGAGTCCCAAGAGGCTGATGGCTTCTTGAATACTTTCCTCGCTCTCTGCTTCAATTTCTAGAAATGGAGGCATGCCTGGGTATAAATCCAGATCAAAGAGCCAGTTCTTAAGAGAGTATGAAATCCTGTCTTTCTCTTGATGCGCGTATTTCTCTAAGCCAAGCTCTTCAAACAAGTCGGCTAGCTGATCAGGTTCAAGGATATTGAAATTGATTTCTTTGTGTTTGCGCGCAATGCCGATGATTTCAGACTTGGCCTTCCAGGTCACCTCATGCTTTCCTTCCGAGTTCGATCGAATACGAAGGAACCATGGATCGTTTCCCTCGGTAATTCCTTGCTGCCTAAACCAATCAACAACCAAACGTGTTTCTTTCGTTTTCGTAGCACCTAGAGATTCAAGCTTTTTCTTAATGTCTTGGAGATCTATATTTAGCACTTTTGTCTCAATTTCATGTGCCATAACCGTTTTAGAATGACAGGAAGAGGGTCGCGACGAAAAGTACGACGGCAATACCGGCGAACGCAACTAAGGTCTTGAAGAAGAGCGTGACCGCCTCCTTCTTTTGTCCTTCAAGAAAGAGCTGGAGTGGAGCGCCAATAATGAGATACCCCATAGCAGCCGCAGAGAAGACGAAAAGCGATAGGAAGCCGATTATCGGAGCCAGCGGATTCATTGGCTCGGGAATGAAAGGCACGAGAAACGAAACAAAGGCTGCGACAAGAGCGATATACCCGACGGCAGCTAGTGCATTGAGGATAGGATTTCGCGTCATTAGAACCAGTATATACCGAGATTATGATCTTTTCTTTTTCAGTTTTCCGGCAAGCACCGCACGTACCGAAGGGCTTATTTTCTTGTCCTTTCGATGAATACACCCTATCCAACAGCACGGCCGGCGCTTACCTTCTTTGAGCTCTTCGATCATTCTCTTACCGTGCTCCTTCCTGGTCTCGCTTTTCTTAACGAAGGTAACCCAGCAGATCCATTCATTTCGAGATAGAGGCGTGAGATCTTCCCATGCGACTAATGCTTTTTTGTCTGAAATGAGACTTTTTCGTAAATCAGGTGGCAGTGTATGCACCGTGCCGTTGGAGATATTCTTTACAGCCATAGATAAATTATACCTCTTTGTGCATCTTCAGCCATAAGCAAACCTAATTGGTGAGAGTGATTGTGACCTGCAGAACGGTAGCAAATGCGCCCCACAAAAGGTATGGGAGCATGAGCGCAAAGATGATTCTCGAATAACGAAGTATCTTGAATTCAAAGTAGAGGAGTGTTCCAAGGATAACTACTATATCGAGGGTTGCCGGCCATAGAGATTCAATTCCAAGCTGCAGAGGAGTAAACAAGAAGTTTGCAACGAGATTAACGACAAACACGATAACAAGGGAAACAGGGACTTTCTTTTTGTAGAGAAGATAAACGAGATAGAGGAAGGCGATTCCTATGAGCGGGTATATAATCCCCCACGCAAGACCAAAGACCCACTCAGGAGGAGCAAAGAATGGTTTATCAATTGATTGATAAAACTCGGGATATGTTCTCATCTCATAATAGTAACCCATACGTTGGCTGGCCGTTTCGGGTTCGAACTTATAGACGGTCAAGCCCCGCCTACTCCGTTGGGTGTATTGCTGAGTTGCAAAAACGACGCGTCTCGGACACCTATCTTATGACACCCTTTCTTCGAGGGTAGAGCGAATCTGCTCCGGTGAATAATTCGGGGTTTCTGGTTTGTATCCAAGAATCTTTTTAGCTTTCGAAATATCGATGTGCGCGATTTCATCTACGATACTGAACGCCTCGTACCAAAACTCACCTGGATACTCGAGTGCGAGCTTAATTGCTTGAGTTGCATTATTGATACTCACGCTCGTACCGAGAAATACTTTATTTATTGGTCCAAAGCGAAGCGCAACCGTTTGAAGTTTCTTATTGAGGCCGAACCATGCCGCTATCTGCTCCGCCATGGTCTTGCTCATGTGATACGAGAGATCGACATCTCGTGTGGAAAGCTGATCTGCTTTCAAGTATTGAGATACGAACGGTTGACTTTCAGTAATAGGGGTTTGAAATGGAATGCCTCCCTCGATTCCGTAGATAGTGGTTGAGCTTGCGTATACCACTCTCCTTGTGCCAGCTTCAAGTGCCGCACGAAATACATTAAGGCTTGCTTCGACGTTGTTCTTAAAGTAGTCAGGAAAATCCTTTCCCTCGAGTGGCTTAGGGATAGCGGCAAGATGCACGACCATTTCACAACCCGTTATTTTCTGAGTGAGAGTTTTGTAGTCGAGCAAGTCAAGACCGTCTTTTAGGTCGTAGCCGACTATCTCATAGTCGTTGCCGTAGCGATTTATGAATTCGCTACCGAGATATCCCTTTTCTCCAGTTACTAAAATCTTCATATCTTTAAGTATATCGCTTCTATTGAATTTGCTAAGCGACGTGTCTCGGACGCTCAAGACCCATAGACGTCTCGTGCGTCCGAACCTCACTCAAGTTGGCTGGGGGACTAGGAATCGAACCTAGATTCACGGCTTCAAAGGCCGCTGTCCTACCGTTAGACGATCCCCCACTGGAATAGAACTAATCTTGCCCAACAAGCTCCAGAACAGCAAGCTCTAATGGAAGGGCTGGCACGGGAGAATAACGAATGCGAGACGCTGCGTCCAGAAAGACCTTCAGGGTCGCATGCGAGAGCTTGGAGTCTTTGTCGTCTGCAAGCTTCGCTACTTCTGCATATTCTTCTCCCAGCTCTTCCTCTATTGCCTTTCGAAGCTCGGGCGCGTGCCGGACAAGCAAAACGCTTCGGATGCGCTCAAGCACAAGAGCAAGATACAAAGGCATATCGACGTCCTCACGTTGGGCTTTTGAAATAGCCCCGAGTGCCCCGTCTGCGCTTCCCTGTGAAAGTCCTGCAACCAGCGCCTCAACAAAAGAGCTTATCGGAGCACCCGTCGCCTTTTCTGCTTCTTCGCGCTAAATC
>CAZQGQ010000004.1:0-44868 GCA_964593365.1 uncultured Candidatus Saccharibacteria bacterium
CTTGAACCCCCGACCTTCTCAGTGTAAATGAGTTGCTCTACCAACTGAGCTAAGCGCGCTTACAGAGCTACCATAACTGAAATAGTGTATTTTTGAAAGATGGAGCGTCTTGAAGCGATCGTATACGGACGGGTACAGGGTGTTATGTACCGCGATTTCACCTGCCGAAAGGCGAGGGGCCTGCGCCTTACGGGTGCTGTGCAAAATCTCCCGGACGGCACGGTGAGAGTGGTCGCAGAAGGGAAGCGGGGAGATCTCGAACAGCTCCTTTCGCGCCTTAATCACGGGCCCTTGTTTGCGAACGTTGAGCGCGTTGATTCTACCTGGAGCAAAGCGACCGGAGACCTCGGTTCCTTTGCCATTTGCTATAAGTGACATAGGGTAGCTCTATGGACCTCCCGATCATCTACGAAGACGACCAGCTCGTCGCAGTGAACAAGCCCTCCGGCGTCATGACGCACGGGGATGGGCGAACCAAGGAAGAAACGGCAAGCGACTGGTTTGCAAAAAAATATCCGGACAGCAAGGACGTTGGAGAGACGCAGCGGCTTCCAGACGGAAGCGAGCTTGCGCGCCCAGGCATCGTGCACCGGCTTGATCGGGAAACCTCAGGCGTCCTTGTCTTTGCGAAAACTGCTGAAGCGCATGCGTTTTTGAAAGAAGCTTTCCATAACCGACAGGCAAAGAAAACGTATCTCGCGTTTGTATACGGCGTTCCGAAAGAGAAGAAGGGAACGATTGATTTTTCGATCGGGCGGTCGCGCCAGGATTTTCGCCTCCGTTCCGCGCAACCGAAAGCAAAAGGGATACTTCGCGACGCGATCACGCGCTATGAGGTCATCGCAGACGACGGCAAGCACTCGCTATTGAAAGTGATGCCAGAGACCGGCCGTACCCACCAGATCCGCGTGCACCTGAAAGCGATACACCATCCCGTCGTCTGCGACCCTCTGTATGCTCCAAAGCGCGACTGCACCCTCGGGTTTAAGCGGCTTGGCCTTCATGCGTATCGCCTGGAGCTCCCGCTCCCATCAGGCAAAACGCTCGCCCTTGAGGCTCCCGTTCCTGAGGATTTGCTGCAGGGACTAAGCTCATTCCCGGGTAAAGAAGCGCTTATTGCCTCGACATAAGAGGCGTGTTAGAGTTCCCCCACGTTATGGAAGTCATCACTCCCGTTAAGGTAGAGGAGCGCCAAAAGATCGGTATAAAGCCCGGGGATACTGTCCGTGTCCACCAGAAGATCGTTGAAAAGGGAAAGACCCGCACGCAGGTCTTCGAAGGACTTGTCCTTGCAACCAAGCACGGCTCTGAGGCAGGTGCTACGTTCACGGTCCGTGCGACCCTCTCTGGCATTGGCGTTGAACGTATCTTCCCCCTCTATGCTCCGTTCATCGAGAAGATTGAGATCGTAAAGCGCTCGAAAGTCCGCCGCGCAAAGCTCTACTTCATCCGCGATAAGGTTGCCCGCGAGGTACGCCGCCAGCTCCGCAACATGCGCATGATGAACGTCTCAACCGACGACTTTGCCGAAAAGGAAGTGCCTGCAGAGGCTCCTGAGGAAGTCGTCGCAGAAGAAGTCGTTGAAACTCCGGTAGTAGCAGAAGAGGCAGCAGCTCCTGCAGAGGAGACCGAAGAAGTGAAGGCTGCCTAGTTTGTAAAACGCTCGATCGGTCGGTATAGTACGCACACACCTGCCCAGGTGTTGAAATTGGTAGACAAGCTACCTTGAGGTGGTAGTGCCGAAAGGCATGGAGGTTCGAGTCCTCTCCTGGGCACCATTTGGCGAAAGAAAATAAGAGGACCCCACGCGACATCACGAAGCGTAGGGCCCAATAGTTATTGCCTGTTCAGGCTAGTGCCAACTGCTTACCACATAGTTGGTCTCCCTTCATAAGGCTGGTCTGTAAGGTAGACGCAAAACCCCTCCGTAAGGAGGGGGTTGGCTTTATGCGTGGTTCAGGCATCAAGACAATCCTCTCCTTAGGAGGGGATGGTCCAGGCCCACATGCCAAAACGCGCGGCAGAAATGGAAGCGGTGGCGTTTCGATTCATTAGTACTACCCTAGCAATTCCAGTAGAGTCGTCAAGCCACAGCGAATAGCCCAAAACTGCTATAGTTTGCGTATGACGAGCAGCATTCAAGACAAGATAGCCCTCTTCGAGCGTGTATTGGCTGAAGTCCCCGAACTTCGCTATGCAGGCGATCCCATCCTTCGAACGCCAGCAAAAAGCGTGGCCTTGGAAGAAGGTCTTTTGATAGGGAAGCGGCTGGAAGAGGTACTGCTTCGCTTCCGTGCGATTACTGGCGTTGGACGAGGGCTTGCAGCTCCGCAAATTGGAGAAGGTGCTTCTGTTTTTATTACGTACGTAGATGACACGGTTGAGACATTCATCAATCCCCGCATCGTTTCGACATCTGACACGAACAATATGTACAAAGAGCTTTGCATGAGCGTTGGCATTCTTGCAGCTGAAGTTGAGCGGGCAGAGGAAATACAGATGGAGTGGACGGACGCTGAAGGGAACTCGCGCTCTGGGACTTTCAGTGGTTTTCTTGCGCGCCTCTATCAGCACGAGGAAGCCCATTTGCAGGGTCGTTTGAATATAGACGAGGCTACGCCAGGGGGAATTGAGTTTGCCACCTTTGACCCGCTCCAGGAAAAATTGCGACCGGTGAAATAAAAGAAGCCCACGCAACGACTAACGAAGTCGCGTGGGCTTCTGGCTCATTGAGCTTGGCGGTTTAGCTTAGTGCATTGTCGCCTCCACTTTCGGGCCTTCCGTTTTATGGATTAACGAATTGAACCCCTCGTCACTTGCGTGAGGAGGGGGCTATCTTCATGACACTCATCAAGACAATCCTCTCCGCGCGCGTGACGCCGGATGGTGCAGTTTATGCATCATCATTTTGTAACCGCCTTCTCCTTCCTGGAGCCACTTCGATACGCGAGCAACGGTCGTTGAGCTAAAGCCCGTTTTCTTCTCGATCTCGGTGTAGGGAACGTGCTTTGAAAGGAGCTCTGCCGTCTGGAAGCGCTTAGCGAACTCCGTGATCTCGCCTTCGGTCATAAGGTCGCGCAAAAAGCGTCGAACCTCATCCGGAGTTTCAAGGGCGAGCAGGGACTCGATAAGGCGGCGGTTTTCTTTCAAGGTCCAATTCATCAAGAGGCACTTTACTAGGGTAAAGTGAGCGTGTCAAGCTGTCTTCCGGACCCTCTGTATTCGTGATATAACCACAACACATGGCGGCCTTAGCTCAGCTGGTAGAGCTCCGGTTTGTGGTACCGGCGGTCGTGGGTTCGAGCCCCACAGGTCGCCCCATATGAAATCATTCATAGAAGAGTTCCGAACATTCGCGCTTCGCGGCAACGCGCTAGATCTTGCCGTGGGCGTTGTCATAGGTGCCGCCTTCAACAGCATCGTCACTTCGCTTGTCACGAACGTACTCACTCCTCCCTTGGGGCTCATGATCGGGGGCGTTAATTTCAGTGAGCTTGTCATACCTATCGGCGGAACAGCGAGCATCCAGTACGGGCTCTTCGTGCAGGCGATCGTGAGCTTCGTCATCACCGCGTTCGCTCTCTTCCTCCTCATCAAGCTCATCAATAAGTTCCTTCGCAAAGCTAATACCGAGCCGCAGGCGCCCGCCCCTAAGTCCCCAGAGCTTCTGGTGCTTGAGGAGATCCGGGACGAGCTGAAGAAATAACGAGGTATACTTTTCTCTATGAAAACACTTGCCGCAGGCGTCGTCCTTATTCTCTTGCTCGGGTTCGCCGGATTCTTTTATCGAAACGTTGCGGAGCAGACCGCTACTCCCCAGATGGCCTGCACGCTTGAGGCGAAGATCTGCCCAGACGGCTCCTCCGTCGGGCGCACAGGTCCTTCGTGCGAGTTTGCTGCCTGCCCGCTTCCTGGCGTTGAACTGCAAGATGCAGGCCTGGCGTTCGTTATCCCAGCTGACTACGCTCCAGACAACGCTGCTCCTGGCGCAGACCTAGCTACCCTCGCTTCGTTCGTAAAGCCTTCGCTTACCGGAGGCGTGCCCCACGTGATTAGCGTTAGCCGCTACCAGATTCCGGAAGGGGAGACGGCAGAGGATGTCATGCTCGCACATACTCGCTACCAGCCAGCTGATATGCAGGCGGAAGACTTTGAACGCTTCGAGACCGTTCTCATTAACGGAAAGGAATTTAAAGGCACCGTCATCGAGCGTTTTGAAGCGCAGATCCAGAGCGCGTACTACCTTGCACGCGGAGCAGACGTCCTTCGTTTTGATGTTATCGAGCACGACGTCGTTGATTGGATGGAGCCAGCGCTTGAAGTCAGCAAGCTTCCCGAGCACGCGGCTTTCCTGAAGATGCTCGGAACGATCGAGCTTCGCTAGTTACTCAAGCACAAGAAGTGCGACCATCACGAGAAGCCCAACGCCAAGGGCAAGAAGCTGAAGCGCCGAGTGGCGGACACGCGTCGTTTTATGCAGTTCAGGCACCAGGTCGGCAAGTGCGATGTAGATAAAGTTTCCAGCTGCGAATGCCGCGATAAGCGGGATGAGCATCTCGTGTATTCCGGCGAGCATGAAGGCAAGCCCGAGCCCTACGAAAGCAGTGAGTCCCGATAGGAAGTTCACGAAGAGCGCCTTTGCGCGCGAGTAGCCTGCGTGCAGCAAGAGTCCGAAGTCGCCGATTTCCTGCGGGATCTCATGGAGCGCGATTGCAAGCGTGGTTGCGATACCGACTTCGGTCGAGACCATGAATGCGGCCCCGATAGCCATACCGTCGATAAGATTGTGCATGCCGTCAGAGACAAGCACGAGGTGTCCGACCGGATGGATCTGCGCGTGTTCGGGAGAGAACTCCTCATCGCCGTGGCTGTGGTGCCAGTGGAGGAATTTCTCAAGCACGAAGAAGCTGAAGATTCCCGCAAGGATAAGAAGCGACACCAGAAGAGGATTGCCGGTCTCCTCAAACGCTTCTGGGATGAGGTGGATGAATGCGTCTCCAAGCAGGGCGCCTGCTGCAAGCGAGATGAGGAGGAAAAGTATCCGGCGAAGCAAGTTCTCCTTGAGAGAAAGGGTTGCGATACCGATAAGCGATACGAGGCTTATGGCAAGAACGGCGAGGGCGCCTGCTGCAAAGGGAGTCATGCAAGCGAGTATAGCGCACTGAAGAAATATTGGTTTTTGGCTCCTGCACGGCCAAAAAAGGCCATATGATATACTTTTTCTACATTACTTAATCACCTTTATATCTATGAATGAGACTTGGCAGGAAACAATCGTGCGTATCAGCAAGCCAGTGCGCTACAGCGCAGCAGCGGCGCTCTCGCTTCTCGCACTCTTCCTCTTGGTGCAGACCTTGGACGCATTGACGGACTTCGGACGCTCTGACAATCCGTACATGAACACGATTACGGTTGAAGGAACCGGCAAGGCCGCTTCAATCCCGAATCTTGCTGTCGTCTCGTTCTCAGTGACTGAGCGCGGAACAACTGTTGCTGAAGCTCAGACCAAGGCAACGGGCAAGACCGACGCAGCGCTCGCTGCAGTTGAAGGAATGGGCATTGAAGAAAAGGACGTGAAGACGACTGCATACAACGTGTATCCGCAGTACGAGAACATCCAGCCCTGCTACGGCATGGTCTGCCCTGAGATCGCTCGCAACCCGCGCATCATCGGCTACGAAGTCTCGCAGACGGTAGAGGTAAAGGTCCGCGACACCGCGAAGGCAGGAGACGTGCTTCAGGCACTCGGTACGTTGAATGTGCAGAACATCTCAGGACCGAACTTCACGGTTGATGAGGATGACGCTATTCGAAACGCCGCTCGCGAAGAGGCAATCGAACAGGCTAAAGCAAAGGCAAAGGTGCTCGCCGACGAGCTTGGCGTTCGACTTGGAAAGGTCATCTCGTTCTACGAGAACAACCAGTACCCGTATTACGAAGAGGGCTTCAACGGGGCTAAGGGAGGTATGGCGATGGACGCTATGGCGCAATCAGCTCCTCGTCTTCCAGCAGGAGAGCAGGAGACCGAGATCTCTGTCTCGATCACCTACGAGATCCGCTAAGGATCTAGGCGCTAAACGGGCGGGTCTTTTGGCCCGCCCGTTTTCGTTTGTGGAAAACTCTACGTGCCGTATCATATGACTTTGGAGCAGTTCTCGCTTCGCTTTTGTGGGGGATCCCATGGATCACCTTATGAAAATCGGTCACACGTATCGACTCGTTCCTATCTCTAGCGGTTACGCGATACATCACGAAGACGGCAACGGCAGCCCGCTTCAGGTTCCTCCTTTCCAGGGGGAACTCCGGATAAAACTCTGGGGACTACCCGACGCAATTACCAAGCGTTGGGGTCTTGAAACGGAAGCAGTCGAAGCCGCCTTAATTCGAGAGCCACCCGAGAAATTTCTTCGGATCCGGCTCCCGAACGGGAAGCTCCCGCTTCTGGAACTATTCGCCGACCCGCACGTTAAGATCGAGCTTATGTGAGACCAAGGAGTTTGGCGCAGTCCCCTAAGACTGCGCCGCTTCATTTGACTACCAGGGCCGAAAGGGTATACTTTTGACATCAGCGCCCAAGGGGCGTTTTTAAATATGAAATCATTCATTAACTACCTCAAGAACGTCCGCGTAGAGTTGCAGCACGTCGTCTGGCCGACCCGCAAGACGGCCTTGATTCACACAGGACTCGTGATTCTCTTGTCTGCGTTTGCAGCGCTCTATATCGGCGTCTTGGACTACCTCCTTACCAGCGGCGTGGGCCTCATCATTGGCCAGTAATTTCTTTCCTATGGAACTTACAAGCAAACCGCAGTGGAGCGACGATGCCGCATCAAGCGAGCCTCGCTGGTACACCATCCATACCTACGCAGGCTACGAGAACGCTGTTGAGCGAAACTTGAAGCAGCGCATCGAATCTCTTGGCATGGAGCACAAGATCTTCGACGTTGTCGTGCCAACTGAAAAGAAGGTCCGCGTCAAAGCAGGGAAGCGCGTTGTCGAAGAAGAGAAGATCTACCCAGGCTACATCCTGGTCCGCATGATCGTGGACGAGGATTCTTGGTTTGTCGTTCGAAACACGCCTCGCGTGACGGGCTTCGTGGGTTCAGGAACCACTCCTGTTCCTATGGAAGATTCGGAAGTAGCTTCCCTTATGAAGCGCATGGGTGCGGAAGCTCCCAAGCACCGCATCGACCTCATGAAAGACGACCCGGTCGTCATTAATGATGGCCCCTTCAAGGACCTTGAAGGCAAGATCGGGGAGATTGATGAGGAGCGCGGAAAGGTCAAAGTCCTCGTGTCCATGTTCGGGCGCGAGACCCCCGTCGAACTCGACTTTTTGCAAATCCGTAAGCTCTAGCGTAGAGTCCTTAACACATACATATGGCTAAAGTAGTAAAGAAAATCAAACTTCAGATTCCCGCAGGTAAGGCAACCCCGGCGCCGCCAGTCGGTACCGTGCTCGGCCCCGCAGGCGTTAACATCGGCGACTTCGTGAACAAGTTCAACGAAGCTACCCGCGACAAGATGGGGGACATCATCCCGGTGGACCTTACCGTCTACGATGACCGCACCTTCAGCTTCGTCTTGAAGACTCCTCCTGCTTCTCGCCTTATTTTGAAGATCCTCGGACTTGATAAGGGCTCACAAAAGCCAGGCTCAAAGAAAGCAGCAACGCTCTCTAAGGCGCAGGTCCGCCAGGTAAGCGAACAGAAGATGCCGGACCTTTCCGCAAGCTCTCCTGAAGCTGCCGACCGCATCATCGAAGGAACGGCTCGCTCGATGGGAATCGACGTTAAGTAGCATTCGGCCCTCTGGCCGGTTAGACTTTCTATAGTGAAAGATTTCCTCGGAATGAACGAGGTAGTCGTCCGGTATACCAACTGGCAGCTGCTTCGCGACGTAGCGACATTCATCCGGCCGTACCGCTGGCGTTTTTGGTTTGCCTCACTATGTCGTCTTGTCGGCGACCTCGTGTGGCTCTACCCGCCTTTTGCGCTTGCGGCGATCATCGCCTTCCTGGCCGAGTATGAGCCGGGCATGTCTGCCCAGCCTCTTATCACTATCGTGCTCTTGTGGGCAGCAGCAATGGTCATTCGCTCCGTGGCTCAGTTCACTGCTAAGTACATCGGATACCAGATTGGGGAAAAGATAGCGATTGAGTCGTCCTTAAAGACGCTCCGCCACCTGTTCCTTCTTGATATGCGCTGGCATGAGAAGGAGAACTCAGGCAATAAGATAAAGCGCATTCAAAACGCGAGCGCTGGCCTCGACCGCGTCGTTCGCATTTGGTTTAACAACCTCATTGAAATCGCCGTCAACTTCGTCGGTATCTTTATCATCCTTTCGCAGATCGATACTCTAGTTCTTGGCCTTCTTTTCGTGCTTATGGTTCTTTACTTCGTTATCTCATACGTGCTGACACGCAGGGCAAGCGCAGCCATCTATATCGTGAACGCCCAGGAGGAAGTGGTAAGCGGCCTCCTGTTCGAGGCTATTAACAACATACGAAGCGTGAAAGTCATGGCGATGGCCGGGGCGCTTTTCAAGATCGTACAGGCCAGCACCGAGGACCTGTTCGGGAAGATCCGGACCCGCGTCTCTCGGTACCAGACGCGGAACTCGGTGCTTATGTTCTGGGGACACGGATCAAGGCTGATTATTTTCAGCGTCATCATCTACGGGATCTTAAACGGGCGCTATGAGCTCGCCTTCCTGGTTCTTTTTAACGGCTATTACAGCAACATTTGGGATTCGATTGATGAGCTCTCTAACGCGATACAGGAGTTTACGACCGCCAAATACAGCATCTCGCGGATGCAGGATGTCTTGGACGAACCTGTCGAGATAGGACGTGAAGAAGGTAAAGTCGCGCTTGCGCCTGACTGGAAGCGCATAACGTTCAAAGACGTTTCGTTCTCATACGGAGATAACGAAGTGTTGCAGAACCTTTCTTTTGAAGTGAAGCGCGGGGAGAAGGTCGGTATCGTCGGGCTCTCGGGCGCAGGGAAGTCGACCGTCTTTAAACTACTTCTCAAGGAACGGGAAGAATTCACGGGCGACGTTCTTTTTGACGACGTATCGCTCAAAGATATCCGTGCAAGCGACTACTTCACTCAGGTGTCAGTCGTTATGCAGGATACTGAGGTATTCAATCTCTCGTTGAAAGACAACATCACCATCACCAATCCAGATCAAGAAGTGAATCAGCCTCTTCTTGAACAGGCCATGGTGACGGCCCACGTTACAGATTTTCTTTCGAAGCTCCCACAAGGGCTTGATACTCTCATCGGGGAGAAGGGGGTAAAGCTGTCAGGAGGAGAGCGCCAGCGCCTTGGCATCGCTCGCGCGATATTCAAGCAACCTGAGCTTCTCCTTATGGATGAGGCGACATCGCATCTGGATCTTGAATCAGAGGAGAAAATTCGCGATTCACTCCATACCTTCTTTGAAAAGGTTACTGCGATCGTGATTGCGCATCGCCTGACGACCATCCGTGCGATGGACCGTATCCTCGTGCTTGAAGGAGGGAAGCTTATCGAGCAAGGAAGCTTTGACGAGCTCTACGCGAAGAAAGGTCGCTTCTATGAGCTTTGGGAGAAACAGAAACTCTAGGCCTACTTTTCAAGTGTGATGTATTTAAACTTCGTGCCCTCGTGCTCGTGCTCTTCCTGCTCGATTATTTTCGTGAACTGCGCATAGTCAGGGAAACGAACGTCTCCCTCGGTATCATCATCGACAAGCGTTAGATAGAGCCGCTCCGCATGCGGGAGGCCTTCGGTGTATATCTCACCACCACCGATTATAAAAATCTCATCGTTTCCTTTGGCGGCCTTGGCTTTCTCGATCGCTTCTTCCATGGAAGGGACGAGGATTGCGCCAAGCGCCTGATAGTCTGCTTGGCGGGTTATGACGATGTTGGGTCGGTCGGGAAGGGGACGACGTCCAGGCGGTAGCGACTCCCAGGTCTTTCGTCCCATGATGATCGGGTGGCCCTTGGTTATCTCGCGAAAGCGCTCAAGGTCCTTCGGGATCTTGAACAGAAGGTCGTTATCTTTGCCAAGCGCCCGGGTCCGTTCGCCAATGGCGGCGATCATGTTAATGCGGTTCATGGTTCTACTCAGCGTAATCTGCATTCTCTCCGTTTGTAACGATGCGCATGTCCCAGAGGAAGCCGCCTTCAAGGTCGCCGTTCTCATCAAATGAGATCGTGGAGACTGAAACCCCGTTTTCATAGGTTAGCTTATCGAGGTAATCGCGTACGGCGTCTTTGTCGGTTCCGACCGCGTCAAACGCCTGCGCAAAGATCATCACGGCGTCATAGGAGAATCCAGACACTTCGCTTGCGGCACGACCCGTCTCTTCGACCACTCGGTCCGTGAAGTCTTGAGGAGCCTTTGAGATAGGAAGGGTGAACAGGACACCTTCTGCTTCGGGAACATCGTAGATTTCATCAGTTGCAAACAGGTCGGTTCCGACAAGCGGCACGTTCACATTCGCTTCTTTTAATTGCTTGATTGCTGCGGCTCCTGTTTGCGGGAAGAGGGCAAGATATACCGCTTCTGGATTGGTATCTTTTATCTTTGCGACTGATCCGCGCACTTCAGTCGCTTCCTGAAGCGAGCCCTCAATGATCGTTATTGTTCCTCCGAGCGCTTCGAAGTCGTGGACGAACTTATCTTTAAGCTCGATGCCCCAGTCGCTGTTGACGTAAAGAACTGCGACATTTTTCTTCTGGAGCGTGTTGAAAATAAACTCTGCAGAAAAACCAGCTTGAGACGCGTCTGACGGATAGTTGCGGAAGATGTAGTCACCTACGCGCGTGAGAGAAGGGGCGGACGCACCGATGATGACCGGGACACCAGCCTCCTGTGCGATCGGAAGACCAGCACCTGCCGTTGGGGAGCACAGCGGCCCAACGATCGCATCAACCTGATCCACGCTAATGAATTTGTTGAATATTGTTGCGCCGGTAGCGGTAACGCAGCGACTGTCCTCGATAACAAGTTCGACCAGGCGTCCGTCGATACCCCCTCGCTCGTTTATGTCCTTAACGGCAAGCTCTGCACCTCCGGCCCACGCCTCACCGAATCCCGCCGCTTCTCCTGTCATGGGAGAAGAGAGCCCGAGCTTAATGGATCCCTTGTCAGACGCCTGGTTATTGTTGGCATACAGGCCAAGGGCAATAAGGATAATAACGAGCCCGGCAGTAATAAGAAGCTGTGTTCGGTTCATGAGGAAATGATAGCAGTTTTGAGCTAGTGGAACAGGAGCGCCAGTGCAAGCGAAATCGTGAGAAAGGCAACGCTCGCCGGATATAAAAGCCGCGGGGCAACGGTGATGCCGGTCAGCTTAGAGGAGTAGTAACTAAGAAACGAAGAGTCGTAGTTGATCGCAGGATCCGTCTTCTTTCGAAAGAAGAATTCGAAGCGGCTGAGGAAACAATGCCCAAGAGCAATTTGGGATACCAGTGTCGCTGCAAGGATTCCTATATATAAAGGATAGAGGGACGGGAATGCCCAGCCGAAAAGAATGACGAAGACAACAGCGAGATGGATGAGAAGCACAATCTCTGCAATGATTCGAAAGACGAGCTTCATATCGTAATGATACGTGAAATGCGATTTGATTCTTTTTGCACAACGCATACGACATCCATCGCCTGATCCCACGCCTCACGCCGTAGTGGTTCTTGTGAAAGCTGCTCTTCAAAGCAAACACCCACCCGAAGCCACTCTCGGGGAACAAAGGTAAGAAACCGATCATACCAACCGCCACCTTGCCCGTGTCGCGTTCCCGTTACGTCGAACCGGCGTCCTGGTATGAACATGAACGCGGGATCAGTCCCTATGCGTTCGAGCGCTCGGCTTGCTTCTGTCTTTGGATCCAGGGAAGCTCGCGGGGCGATCTCGTATATAAGAGCGTCTTTAGGAAGGGATATAAGGTCAAAGATAGCCACTTCAGTCTGTAGTGGCACATACGTAACAAAGGCTCGGTACGAAGCTATAAGAGCCGACAGTTCCTCAGAGCCGTCAACGTTCTTGCTTTCCCTCATGTGGCATATAATAACCGGCATGTCAGTTATCGGTATTAAAGAGGTGGTCCGAAGAATCCAGGAAGAGGATTTGATCACTGGTCTTGCCGGACGCGACCTTTCAAACCCTGAGGGAACAGGAATTGATCTTCGCCTTGCAAGCGCACACAAGATTACAGAGGGAGGAGCCTTCATCGAGGCTGATGGAGCTGCGGGCCTTGGAAAGCGTAAAGGTGTTACGACCGAAGAGGTGTGCAAGCTCAAAGAAGGAGACGTGCAAGATGAACTTTCAATAGGGCCCGGAGAATATTATTTGGTGCAGACAGCAGAGACGATCAAGACGCCGCTCGATCTTATGCCGGTCGTCTTCCCGCGCTCCAGCCTGTTCCGCGGTGGACTTCTACTGCTTGCGACAAAAACAGACCCCGGCTACGAAGGCCCTCTTACGTTTGGGCTTACAAACCTCAGCCCTTTTCCCGTGAAGCTCCAGATGGGTGCGCGTATCTGCAACATCGTCTTTATGAAAATAGAAGGAGAGGTCATTGGATATCGGGGACAGCATCAGGGGGGTCGTGTATCCTTTGGCGAAGAGACCCAAGTATAAACACCTATGTTTCTCTCTGACATCGACATCAAGAAAGGCGTAAAAAACGGCAGCATCGTCATTAAGCCGTTCAAGGAGAAACAGCTCCAGATGGCAAGCTATGACGTTACTCTCGGTAACGAGTTTCAGGTGACTGATCGTCACTCAACCACGGCAATCGATCCTGCAAATAAGCTATTCCCCAAGACGCGCACGATCAAGGTGAAAGATGGAGAAGCATTCATCCTTCATCCAGGCGAGAGCGTTCTTGGAAAGCAGAAGGAATTCATTGGTGTTGACCACGAGCATCTTATTTTGCTTTCAGGAAAGTCTTCGCTCGCTCGTGCAGGACTCGTCGTCCATAACACCGCAATGCTCTTCAACCCGGGCCATCATTTCTTTCCTACGTTTGAGCTCGTGAACACCAATAACGTTCCTTTGATTCTTCGTCCCGGTATGGAAGTCGCGCAGCTCATGTTCGCTCGCCTCACGTCAAAGACCTCCAAGGGGTATGAGACCCATGGCCGCTACGATAAGAAGAATTCAACTCACTTTGTTCCAAAGAGAAAGCCGGCCGCAAAGAAGAAAAAGAAATAACCATGAATGATCGCCACCCCGAGCATCAGTATCTCGATCTCGTTCGTGAGCTTCTTGAAAAGGGAGACGAGCAGGTTGATAAAGGAACGGGTGTAAAAACGTACAGTGTCTTTGGGCGGCAGATCCGTTTTAATCTTGCCGAAGGGTTCCCGCTCCTTACGACGAAGAAGATGTTCTGGAAGGGAATCATCCAAGAGCTCTATTGGTTCATTTCAGGAAACACGAATGTCGCTTATCTTACTCGCGAAGGCGTGCACATTTGGGACGATTACCCATACAAGATTTATGTAGAGAATGCGAAGAAGAATGGCCTGCTTGAGCTTGGGCGTGAAGCCTTTATCGAGAAGCTCAAGACAGACGATGCGTTTGCCGAGGCCCACGGCCATCTGCCGCATATCTATAGCGAGCATTGGCGTAAATGGCAGGCAAGTGACGGCCGTACTATTGACCAGCTTGGCTGGGCCATTGAAGAGCTCCGCAAAGATCCTGACGCTCACAATACGCTCGTCACTTCTTGGAATCCGGAATATCTCTACAACATGGCAGCACCGGGGAAGGGAGTACGATTCCCGATCTGCCACAACATGTATCAGTTGAATATTAAGGATGAAAAGGTGTGCCTGCAGCTCTACCAGCGTACGGCGGATGTATTTCTTGGCGTACCGTTTAATATCGCAAGCTACGCCCTTCTGACGATGATCATTGCTAAGATCCTTGGGCGAGAACCGGGCGACTACGTGCACACGTTCGGCGACCTTCATGTCTATGAAAACCATAAAGACCAAGCTCTCGAACAGATTGCTCGCGATCCAATGCCGTTTCCCCGCGTAAAGATTAGTGACGCGGTTACCTCACTCGATGCGTTCCGTCCTGAACATATAGAGCTTCTCGATTACGAATCCCATGGACCAATCAGGGCACCGCTTACTGTCGCTGGCGGATATAACGAGACGCTTCACGCGCCCACCTCATGATCGGGACACTCATCGTCATAGATGGCATCGACGGGTCAGGAAAAGCGACCCAGGCCAGGCTCTTGCATGAGCGGCTTGCCAAAGAGGGTATTGCAGCAGAGAAGATCGATTTCCCTCGTTATAACTCGCAGGTGTACGGCGAATTTCTTGGCGAATGCATCGCCGGTAAGCACGGAGACTTCCAGCACCTGGACCCAAAGATCATCTCGACCTTGTTCGCGCTTGATCGCTTCGAAGCACTGGATCAGATCCATGAATGGTTTGCACAAGGGAAGATCGTGATTGCTGATCGCTTCACAAGCTCGAATCAAATACACCAGGGAGGAAAGATTGTGGACGTCGAGAAGCGCACGAAGTTTCTCGCATGGGTGGACCGCGTCGAGCACGAGGTGTTCGGACTCCCGCGCCCAGGCGCCGTCATTTACCTTCGCGTTCCAGTCGACACGAGCATGGAGCTCCTTTCTAAAGAGCGCGAAGTTAAGAACCAGGCGCTGGAAGAAGCTGGCGCGGACCTTCTTGAGAAAGACAAGATGTATCTTGAGCGCAGTTTAGAATCTGCAGAGCAGCTTTCCAAGAACCCTGACTGGCACGCGATCGAATGTGTCGTTGATGGGCACATGCGCTCTCCTGAATCCATACACGAGGATGTGTATACGATTGTTTCAAAAATGCTTGCATAGCCATGGCAAACGGAGCCGAACTAGAAAGAGGGAAGCAAAAGATGGAGTCCGCGGCAGCCGTTGCCGTGCTCGCAAACTACGGGGCTCTCATTGAGAAGAATCCAATCGTCGTTGGCGTGTATAAAGCCCAGTTCCGGTTCGGCGAGGTTCTCGTAACCTTCGAGCTCGGCCTTCAAGACTACACGGGAGCCGATCTCGTCATAAGCCACATGACCACACTGCCAAAAGAGAAGGCCGAACAAGGCTTCGGGAGCCAGGCGCTCACACGGGTCCTTAACTGGGCGGCCGCCAACAACCTGAAAACCATCCGTGCCGTGCAAGTACAAGAGGAAAGTACGCTCTTTTGGGAAAGGAGCAGCTTTGTCCGGATGCCAGACCCCAACCCAACAAACGACTATATCTATACACATGCGGGCCAATAGGCACGCGGTATACTGGAAGGCAATGGTGTAAGTACTCCTCGCTCGGGCGCTTTTAGAAACGTAAGGCACAGAACCATGGCACACAGTTACGCTCATATAGAAAACGAGGATCCGGAGGTATTCAAGGCAATAGATGGAGAAGAGAAGCGCGAGCGCGAAGGCCTCGAGCTTATTCCGTCCGAAAACTACGTATCGCTTGCTGTTCGCGAAGCGATGGGAAGCGTACTCACGAACAAGTACTCAGAAGGATATCCAGGGAAGCGCTACTACGGCGGGCAGACTTACACGGATATCGTCGAAGACATTGCGCGCGACCGCGCTAAAGAATTATTCGGTGCCTCGTACGCAAACGTCCAACCACACGCGGGTGCCCCTGCAAACATCGGTATGTACTTCGCGCTTCTTGAGCCTGGAGACACAGTGCTTGGCATGGATCTCTCGCACGGCGGCCATCTCACGCATGGACACCCCGTCACGTATCTCACCAAGATCTTCAACTTCGTTCGATACAAGATGAAAGATGTAGAGACCGGCGAGATCGATTATGACGAAATGCTTACGGTCGCAAAGCGCGAGAAGCCGAAGATACTGCTTGCCGGTTATTCTGCGTACCCGCGCGAACTAGATTACGAAAAGTTTGTCGCGATAGCTCGCGAAGTTGGTGCGCTTGCCGTTATGGACGTAGCGCATATCGCAGGACTCATCGCAGGAAAGGCAGTCAAGAATCCTTTTGATTACGGATTCGATGTGATGACCACTACGACGCATAAGACGCTTCGCGGTCCTCGAGGCGGCATGATCCTAACGCGAGAAAGCGAAGAGATCGCCAAGAAGATCGATAAGTCGATGTTCCCTGGCCTGCAGGGAGGACCGCTTATGAACACGATCGCTGCAAAGGCAGTCTGCTTTGGGGAAGCACTTCGTCCCTCGTTTAAAACCTATGCCAAGCAGATTATTGAAAACGCGCAGGCTATGGCGGAAGTGTTCCAGAAAGACGGAGCACGTCTCATTACGGGCGGCACGAGTAATCACCTCATTCTTGCTGACGTGTGGAGTTCCTATCAGATCTCGGGCGGGGAAGCAGAGACATTGCTTGATGAGGCGGGCATCACTCTCAACAAGAATGCGATCGCAGATGATACACGTAAACCTATGGACCCGTCTGGCATTCGCTTTGGCACTCCCGCAATCACAACGCGCGGGTTCAAAGAGGCTGAGTGTGCTCGCGTCGCAGAGCTTATGATCGAGATATTGAAGAAACGAGACGCCGCAACCGTCGCTTCCGCGAAAGCCGAGATCAAAACACTTGCCGAGGCACACCCCGTCCCTGAAAGCTTCGACTAGGCTAATTTGCTAGAATAAGCCCCTATGGAAGAACGGATACGAAACGCCGTCCAAGAAGCCCTCGCTGAGAGCGGGGCTTCTGACGTTTCCTTTGCTGTTGAATGGCCGGGAGACCTCGCCCACGGGGACTTCGCCGTAAACGCTGCTATGGCTGCAGCCAAGAGCACCGGCCGCAATCCCAAGGAACTTGCTGCGGAACTTGCTCCTCGCATCGAAGAAAAGCTCAGCGATATCGTGTCTAAGGTTGAAATTGCAGGACCTGGGTTTATAAACCTGACGCTCACGCGCGAAGGAATCTCTCAAACCATTGCGAAAGTGGAGGAAGAGGGCGACATGTGGGGACGAGGGATAGGACACATTGGCGAGACGGTAATGATTGAGTACGCAACTCCCAATCCTTTCAAGGAGATGCACATTGGGCACCTCATGAGCAATGTCATAGGCGAATCTCTTTCGCGTCTTCTTGAAGCTTCTGGTGCCCGCGTTCTCAGGGACACGTTTGGCGGGGATGTAGGGCCGCACGTGGCAAAAGGGCTGTGGGCACTTAACAAGAAAGGCATTAAGGATATTGGAAACGCGCAGGAAATAGGAAGCGCGTATATCCAAGGCTCAAATGCGTACGAAGAAAGCGAAGAAGCAAAGGCAGAGATAGATGCACTGAATACAAGAATCTATGATCTTGTGGCGAGACAGCAGGAGCTGAACTCGCTTCCGATTGAAGACCAGGAACTTTTGAATATATGGCGACGCGGTCGAGAGATCTCCATGGAGGAATTCCATCGAATCTTTAAGATACTGGGCTCGAAGTTTGATTATGTGTTCTTCGATAGCGACACTACGGAAGGTGGCATGCGCATTGTGCGAGACGGTCTTGCAACCGGCGTTTTCGAAGAGAGCGACGGGGCGATTATCTACCGAGGCGAGAAGAAGGGACTACATACGCTCGTGTTCATCACGTCGCGCGGGACCCCGACCTATGAAACTAAAGATATCGGTCTCGCATTTTTACGAGAGGAGCGTCACTCAACTGACCGAGTCATCATCCTGACGGGTGTAGAACAAGTGGGGCATTTCAAAGTATTCCTTGCAGCGCTTGAGGATATTGCGCCTTTGCTTGCACGAAAAACAGAACACGTTGCGCACGGCCTTCTCCAGCTCACAACAGGGAAGATGTCTTCTCGAAAGGGGAACATCATCACTGGCGCAGGTTTGCTTGAAGACATGATTGCTCGCGCGCAGGAGAAGAACGAGGATCCGTTAATTGCCGAACAGGTCGCTGTGGGAGCTGTTAAATATATGATTTTACGCCAAGCAATCGGTGGCAATCCAATCTTCGATCCTGAAAAGTCGCTTTCCCTTGAAGGAGACTCGGGACCATATTTGCAGTATGCCCTGGTGCGCGCAGCAACCATTCTTGAGAAAGCAGGGAAGAAGGGGAGCGCAGAAAATGCACCCGCAGATCCGTATACGCTTGAGCGTCTTATCATCCGCTTCCCGAAACTCGCTGCTAAGGCAGAAGC
Source organism: uncultured Candidatus Saccharibacteria bacterium (assembly GCA_964593365.1). Lineage (GTDB taxonomy): Bacteria > Patescibacteriota > Minisyncoccia > Phycocordibacterales > Phycocordibacteraceae > C7867-001. Next base: position 18,152 of record CAZQGQ010000004.1, read on the forward strand.
TCTTCGTGCGCCGCACCTGCTCGTCCAGTACCTGACGCAGCTTGCTGGAGAATGGAACTCTTTTTACGCACAGGAACGCATCATTGATGGAGAGAACGAGGCATACAAGCTCATGCTCGCTGGCGCATTCGTTCAGACTATGAAAAACGGTCTTTGGCTCCTTGGTATTCCTGCTCCAGAGAAGATGTAGCGGCATTTGTACGGGCCGTTTTCATTTTCCGTCCGAGACGATAGGATAGGAGGACTATGGCCGAAACAGTTAAATCAGAGGCCGCGCTGCGCGAGGAGAAGATCCTCGCCTTTTGGAAGGAGAACTCTATCTTCGAGAAGTCGGTCGCTAAAGAATCTACCAAAGGAAACTTCGTCTTTTACGAAGGTCCGCCAACCGCAAACGGTCGTCCTGGCGTCCATCACCTGGAAGCCCGCTCCTTCAAGGATGCCATCCCACGCTACAAGACGATGCGGGGCTATCGCGTTCCGCGCCGAGGCGGGTGGGATACGCACGGGCTCCCAGTCGAGCTTGAGGTAGAGAAAGAGCTCGGGTTCTCAGGAAAGAAAGAAATAGAAACGTACGGCATCGCGGCATTCAACAAGAAGTGCCGAGAGAGCGTAATGCGCTACATCGATGAGTGGAGCAAGTTCACCGAGCGTATGGGGTATTGGGTTGATCAGAAGCGCCCGTATTTCACGTTCAACGTTCCTTATATGGAGTCCCTGTTTTCTATTTTAAAGAAGGTGGACACCGACGGCAGGCTCTACAAAGACTATAAAGTAGTCCCGTGGTGTACGCGCTGCGGCACGGCGCTTTCAAGCCATGAGCTTGCGCAAGGGTACGCAGACGTGAAGGACCTCTCGGTCACCGCCAAGTTCGAGCTTATCGATGAGCCTGGAACATACCTTCTTGCTTGGACTACAACGCCGTGGACACTGCCTGGGAACGTCGCGCTTGCCGTTGGAAAAGATATCGACTACGGCGTGTTTGAAAAAGATGGCGTACAAGTAATCGCTTCAGTCTCGCGCGCAGAAGCGCTCGGACTCGGAGCGCCTTCAAAGACGATGAAGGGAAGCGAGCTGCTTGGGAAGAAGTATCGTCCACTCTATGAATTCCTGCCGGCACTTGCAGGAGAGAGCGAAGCACCAAAACTCGAGAAGGCGTATCAGGTGTACGAAGCTGACTTCGTTACAACCGAAGACGGTACGGGACTGGTGCATACGGCGGTCATGTACGGACAAGACGACTTCGTACTTGGTACTACGATAGGGCTGCCCAAGGTGCACCTCGTCGCCCCGGATGGAACGTTCATCAAAGGGACAGGATTCCTTGAGGGACGATTTGTAAAAGAAGAAGAGCTTACTGTCGACATCATCAAGGATCTCGCGAAACGAGGGCTGCTTTTTTCGAAAGAGAAGTATGAGCATACGTATCCGTTTTGCTGGCGCTGCAAGACGCCCTTGATCTATTACGCCCGCGACTCGTGGTACATCCGCATGTCCGACCTTCGGGAAACGTTAGTTAAGGAAAACAATACGGTGCACTGGGAGCCTGAACACATCCGAGAAGGGCGCATGGGCGAGTGGCTGTCTGGCGCCAAGGACTGGGCGATTTCTCGAGAACGCTATTGGGGCACGCCGCTTCCTATATGGGAGAACATAGACGGCAGCGAGCGCGTTGTCATCGGGTCTATAGAAGAACTCAAGGAACGCACCGTTCGATCAGGCAATCGCTACTTCGTGATGCGGCATGGAGAAGCGGAGACGAACGTCGCGGGCGTTGCCTGCAATGACGACTCTATCCCAAGCGCGCTAACAGAATTTGGCCGCGCACAGTCGCTTCGCACTGGCTCACTGTTAAAAGGCGAAGGAGTGACGCGAATCGTACGGTCGCCATTACAGCGTTCCAAAGAAACAGCGGAGGCTGTTGCGCAGTCACTTGGGCTTCCAAGTTCTGCGATCACTACCGATGACCGGCTGCTTGAAATCCATTTCGGCGCCTTTAATGGCAAACCTATCGCTGAATACAACGAAACGTTCTCCTCAACTGAGGAAAAAATGCGCTCGCACCCAGAAGGAGGGGAGAGCTGGCCTGACGTACGACGAAGAACAGGCGAACTCCTGTATGAGCTTGAACAGACATACAAGAACGAGACGGTGCTCATGATTACGCACGGAGCACCCATGCGCATGCTCATCGCTGCTGCCGAAGGGCTGACGCTCCGGGAATTCCTTTTCAACTGGCAGGCAGCGCGCGATCCGCAAAACGGGGAAGTGCGAGAGATCTTCTTTGTCCCGCTTCCGCACAACGAGGAGTACGAACTTGACTTGCACCGGCCCTACATCGATGAAGTCACCCTCCAAGGCGCTTCAGGCGTTCCGTTGAAGCGAGTGAAGGAAGTCATGGACGTCTGGTTTGACTCAGGCGCGATGCCGTTTGCGCAGGACCACTATCCGTTTGAAAACAATGAGGAGCTCGAAGGGAAGGGCTATCCCGCCGACTTCATTTGCGAGGCGATCGACCAGACGCGCGGCTGGTTCTACACGCTCCTTGCGGTGGGTACGTTGATGGGACGCGGCGCTCCGTATAAGAACGTTATCTGCCTCGGGCACCTTCTTGATGAGAAGGGACAGAAGATGAGCAAGAGCAAAGGGAACGTGATTGATCCGTGGGAAGCCATGGACCGCTATGGCGTTGATGCGCTTCGCTTCTGGATGTACAGCGTCAACCAGCCAGGCGACAGCAAGAGCTTTGATGATAAGACCGTAAAGGAGGCCGCACGCGCTCTTTCCTGGCTTGATAACAGCGCACGCTTCTATGAGCTCTTCGCGACCAATAACCCAGCTGATCGCTCGCTCCAGACGATCGATCGGTGGATTGTGGCTCGCGCTAATGAGGTGGCGTACCGCGCAACTACCTCGCTTGATGGCTACAAGATATATGACGCTGTGCGCACGATCGCGGGGCTCTTTGAGGATCTTTCGCAATGGTATGTTCGACGCGTTCGAGATCGCGCACGCGAGGAAGACGGAGCGGCACTTGCAACACTGAAGGCAACCTTGAAAACAAGTGCGGTTCTCCTTGCTCCGTTCTCTCCATTCCTCGCCGAAGAGGTATTCCAGAGGGTCAAGGAAGGCAGTGATCCTGAAAGCGTGCATCTCATGAGCTGGCCGGAAGCCACCAAGCCTTCAGCTGAAGATGAGGAGCTGATCGCAGGCATGGAAAAAGTCCGCGCACTTGCCTCAGAGGCATTGAAGGTTCGCCAAGAAGCAAACATCAAAGTGCGCCAACCGCTCGCGTCGCTATCTGTTCCTGGAGAACTCCTTACAGAACTCGCTGACCTTCTGCGCGATGAAGTGAACGTAAAGGAGATAAAGACTGGAGCCGCCGCTCTTTCGCTTGATAGCGAGCTTACTCCACTGCTTATCAAGGAAGGAGACGAGCGCGAGCTTGCGCGCGCAGTTGCGGAAGCAAGAAAAACGCTCGGCTTCTCTCCAAAAGACAAGGCAACCATCGTCATGGGAGAGAAGGGAGCGCATAGCGTCGAGCTTTCAACAGGAACTGCCCGCTTTGACGTCACGATAGATGCGGCCTAAGTACCACACCAGAGCGATCGTGCTTGCAAGGTCACCGCAAGGAGAAGCGAACGCGAACCTGCTTCTTCTTACTGAGGAGTTCGGCCTCATCCGCGCACGAGCGCAGGGGATTAGAAACCCAGGAGCAAAGCTCGCTGGAGCACTCCAGACATTCTTTGAATGCGAAGTCGTGCTTATTCGCGGGAAAGATACGTGGCGCATTTCAGGAGCGACGCTTGAGCGCTCCTTTGCGAGCGAGCTTTCTGTTTCTGCGCGTCTTCGCGCAGGCAGGATCTCAAGCTTGCTTGCTCGCCTCATCCGCGGGGAATCGAGCGACCCGTCAGCCTTCCTTATATTCCAAGGTCTTTTGGATTCGCTTATCACTGCGACTGAGCCTGAAGGGGAAGTGGCGGAGTGTCTTGCTGCGCTTCGCATTTTGCGCGGGCTTGGGCTTGATGCGGGCGAGATTCCGGGAGAGGAGTCTTCCTATGACGAGGAGACGCTCAAGGAGGCGAGCGCGGCTCGCAAGGGACTTGTTATGCGGGTGAACCGCGGCATCAAAGCTTCAGGGCTCTAAGCTCTGCGTTATACTAGGGCCTATGAAAGAATCCGACTCGTCGGAGAGTCCGCTTGAGAGTCTGCGAAAGCGACTCTATGGAAGCGGCGCGCTCACTGATCGCCGAGAGCGTCAGGCTCCTTCGGCTAAGCCACAGGCTCCCGAGCACTGGCAGCAAGCCCCGCAGCTTCCTGAGCGCCCGAAGCGTCATATCTCAGGCTCGACACTTTTTTTGATAAGCGCCGTCGCCTTCTTTGCGATTGCCGGCATTGCTACCGCAGTCGTCCTCTTTCTTGGAGGCCGAAGCGTCTCGTCTGAAAACCTCGAGATACTTATTGAAGGACCGACATCTGTTGAAGGCGGGGATGCGGTCTCTTTGTTGGTCACCATACAAAACGACAATCCAGTCGCCGTCTCAGGAGCGGTACTCTCGGTTGATTTCCCAGAAGGAACGTATGCATCTGCGAGCCAGACCGATCCGCTTCGCCACTTGAGCGAGGAGGTGGGAGACATTCCTGCAGGCGCGAGCGTGCGAAAGACAATACGCGCATCCTTCTTCGGTTCGGAAGGGCAGAAGATCCTCGTGCCGATGACGGTTGAATACACCACCAGTGATTCGAATGCGACATTTGTTAAAAACAAGCAGTACGAGCTTGTCATCGGTACTGCTCCTGTCTCTCTTTCCGTATCGACGTTGTCTGAAGTCCCTTCAGGGCAGCCCTTCACGCTCTATGTCGCCGTTCGCTCGAACGCAGCAACGCCGCTTGAAAACGTAGCAGTTCGCGCCGAGTATCCGTTTGGCTTCCGACAGACGGCTGCTGCTCCAGAACCGGTAGCAGGATCCTTGTTTGCGCTCGGCCGGCTCTCGCCCGGAGAAGAAAAGGAAATACGCATCGCAGGTACGCTCTCAGGACTAAACGGAGAAGAGCGAAACTTCCGCTTTACCGCAGGCGCACTCGGTACCATCGAGCCGCCGGCGCTCAGCGTCTCGTATACGGAAGAGAATGCGGAAGTAGCGATTGCCCGGCCATTCCTTGATGTAGGACTTTCGATAAACCAGTCAGAAGAACCAGCGGTCGTTATTCCGTCTGGCTCAACCGCACAAGCGTCGCTCTCGTGGGAGAACATGATCCCAAGCAACATCCTTGATGCTTCGATCTCCGTGCTGTTGTCTGGCCCTGCGCTTAATACCTCAAGCGTTGAGGCCAACGGCGGCTTCTATCGCTCGTCGAGCCGTACGGTCGTCTTTAGCAAAGAGACGATGGGCACGCTCGCTGAACTAGCTCCTGGAGCTAAGGGAGCTGGTACGTTTACCTTCTCGACTCAGACAGGCTCAGCGCTCACCTCGCTTCGAAATCCTGCCATCACGCTTGAAGTGTCGGTTTCTGGTCGGCGCGTCGGGGCAGGGAACGTCGCGGAGACGATTACCTCGACCATAAATCGCACGGTTAAGGTTTCAACTGATCTTACGCTCGAATCGCGCGCGGTCCGCACGATCGGAGAGTTTAGTAATACCGGTCCATGGCCGCCGAAAGTGGATACCGAGAGCACGTACACCATTTTGCTCATGGCACGAAATACGGTGAACTCCGTTGCAAACGCAACGACGCGCATGACGCTTCCTCCGTACGTCCGCTTCACCGGAAAGATTAGCGCTGGAAGTGGCATTACCTACAGCGATACGAGCCGGCAGGTAACCTGGACCCCGGGAGATATGGCTGCAGGCACGTCTCGCGAAGCGGCATTCCAAGTCGCTCTCTTGCCAAGCGTCACGCAAAAGGGTACAAGTCCGGTACTGGTTTCGGAACAGACGATTACTGGTTTTGATCGATTTGCGCAACAGAACGTTACATCGACGCATTCTGTCTTGAACACGCAGATAACGACTGATCCGGCGTATGGACTCAATAAAGGAGCCGTTGAATAACATGAACACCACCCCAACCCTCGAAGATATTGTCGCGCTCGCCAAGCGTCGCGGCTTCGTGTATCCCGGCTCTGATATCTACGGGGGACTCGCAGGAATCTATGACTTTGGTCCTCGCGGCGTAGAGCTTCTGAATAATCTGAAGCGCGCGTGGTGGAAGTCGAATGTATACGACAAGGAAAACTCTTTTGGTCTGGACTCTGGGATGTTCAAGCACCCTAAGGTGTGGGAGGCGAGCGGCCATACGAGCGGGTTCTCTGATCCGCTAGCTGAATGCAGGAAATGCAATACGCGCATACGCGTAGACAAGGTGCTCGGTAGCATCGGTGTGTTTGCAGACGAGAAGATGACGGAAGAAGAGATCAATGCGCTTTTTGATGACGCGCGCACAAAGATTGCATGTGAGAAGTGCGGTGCCAAGGATTTCTCAAAGGTGCGCAAGTTCAACCTCTTGGTGAAATCCAACTTGGGCGACTTCACCTCAGAAGGCAACGACCCGGTCTACTTGCCCGGGGAAGCATGCCAGGGCATCTACCTCAATTTTAAGAATATCGTCGACACCATGTCGCCGAAGATGCCGTTCGGTATCGTGCAGATCGGCAAGGCGTTCCGCAACGAGATATCACCGCGCAACTTCCTGTTCCGTACGCGTGAGATGGAACAGGCAGATACGCAATTCTTCGTCCGTCCGAACGAGAACAAGGAAGCGTACGACCGCATCAAGCAGGAGCGCTGGGATTGGTACCTGTCGCTTGGTATCCGAGAGGAGAACTTGCGCTGGCATCAGCATGAGAACCTCGTCTTCTACGCCAAGGATGCGTGGGATATCGAGTACAACTTCCCGTCGCTTGGCTTCGATGAGCTTGAGGGCATCCACGATCGTACCGATTACGACCTTACGCAGCACATGGAATTCTCAGGACAAGATCTCCGCTATGTCGATCAAGAGACGGGAGAGAAATACATCCCGTGGATCCTCGAGACGTCTGTAGGAATGGGCCGCATGTTCATGGCAGTTCTCGCGGACGCCTACCGAGAAGACGAGCTCGGGGGAGAGAAGCGCGTGTATCTTGCCCTTGCCCCGCACCTTGCCCCGGTGCGCGCTGCGATCTTCCCGCTCCTTAAGAACAAGCCAGAGCTCGTCGCTAAGGCGCGTGAAGTATTCTCAATGCTGAAGCAATCAGGAGTCGTCGTCGCGTTCGATGATAACGGGAATATCGGGAAGCGTTATCGCCGCCAGGACGAGATTGGTACGCCCGCTTGCGTCACGATCGACTTCGAGACGCTCGAGAACGATACTGTCACGCTTCGAGACCGAGACACGGGAGAGCAGGAGCGTATTCCTGTTTCAGAGCTGCTTCTGCGCATTCGCTAACCGAAAGAGCCGATTTGTTACACTAGAGGGATGAAAAAGTTCCTCATCGGGTTAGGCGTTCTTATTGTTGTCCTCGTTGCTGCATTTTTTGCGATACAGGCGTATCTGAATAGTGAAAGGCAAGGAGTCGTTCCCGAGGCTGAGCCTCTCGCCGGATGGGCGCGTATGACAACCTCGCAAGGGATCGAGTTCATGTACCCGGAGTCTTTGCAGACCACCTATATCTCCGCACAGGAGTGGCCGCCGCGTATTGAAGAAGTTGCACATGAGTATTCCTGTACTGAAGGAACAATCACCGCAACTGACGGTCCGCTCACGCGAGTTGAGCGAAAGGCTATCAATGGGCGCGAGTATTGCGTTGGCGTCTCGAGCGAGGGAGCGGCAGGAAGTACGTACCGCACCTACGAGTACACGACCGTCGTTGACGACTCGACGGTGCGCCTGGTACTTACGCTCCGCTTCCCTCAGTGCCTGAACTACGACGATCCTAACCAAAGTGCCTGTGGGACAGAACAGGAGCGTTTTAACCTCGACAGCATCGTCGATCGGATCATTGAGACGGTCAGGCTGCCCTAAGAGGGCCATATGCTACTATCTACCCAATGGAAGGGGACAAGCATGCCATATCGATAACGTCGGGGAGCATCATCCGGGTGATCGTCATAGGAGCCGCAGCCTACGCGCTCTGGCAGCTTTCCACCCTAGTGCTCCTGCTTCTCTCGGCAATTGTCATTGCCTCTGCGGTTGAGCCTGGCGTTGAGTTCTTCACGAAGCGTAAGTTCCCGCGCGCCCTGGGCGTTGTCTTGGTATATGCGCTTTTGTTCGCGCTCATCGCCGCTCTCGTATGGTTTTTCATCCCGCCGATGCTTAACGAAGCCATCGCGATCCTCGCCGTGCTTCCGCAGTACGTGAGCCAGGTAGAAAACTTCAGCCTGCCATTCTTGCAAAGCGCTGGAGGCCCGAACCTCACGGAAACTATCTTGAACCTGCAGAACACCTTCGCTGACACGGGCGCCGGCGTTTTGCGCTTCATTGCATCCATCTTCGGCGGCGCGTTCTACTTCATGCTCACGATCGTCGTCTCGATCTACTTCTCGCTCCAAGAAACGGGAATCGATGACTTCTTGAAGATCGTTACGCCTGCTAAGCATCGGGACTACGTCATCTCGCTCTGGAAGCGCTCGCACAAGAAGATCGGCCTGTGGATGCAGGGGCAGCTTCTTCTATCGCTTATTATCACGGTGCTACTGTATCTAGGTCTTTCGCTTCTTGGCGTTCCCTATGCGCTCTTGCTTGCGATCTTCGCCGGAGTCCTTGAGCTCATCCCCGTGTTTGGTTCCTTGGTCGCTGCCGTTCCGGGAATTGGCGTCGCGCTGTTGACGGGAGATCTTACGCTCACCGTCATTGTCGCCGGCTTCTATCTCATCGTGAACCAGTTCCAGGCACACCTTATTTATCCGCTTGTGGTGCAGAAGATCGTTGGCGTTGCCCCTATCCTCGTCATCATCGCCCTTATTGCAGGCGGCCAGCTTGCTGGCTTCTTGGGCGTCCTTCTTTCTGTGCCTATCGCCGCTGCCGTGCAGGAGTTCGTGAAAGATCTCCAGAAACGTCGCGTCGAAGTCGCTTAATCCAATCTTTCGCATGGCGCGGTACATCACCACGACCCTCCCGTACGTAAACGCCGATCCCCATATCGGTAATGCGCTTGAATTCATTCAGGCGGATGCAGTGGCTCGTTCGCTTCGGCTTTCAGGAGAGGAGGTTTTCTTCAATACCGGGACCGATGAGCACGGACAAAAGATTCTGCAGGCTGCAGAGAAAGCTGGTCGGGAAGTGCATGAGTATACCGATCATTTCTCAAACGAGTTCAAGAAGCTCGGGGAAGCACTCGATCTTTCCTATGATGCATTCATTCGAACGACTAATCCCGAGCACTATGCCGCAGCGCAGGAAATGTGGCGCAGATGCGAGGCGAAAGGGGACATTTATAAAAAAACGTACACTGGTCTGTACTGCGTCGGCTGCGAGTTCTTCAAGACCGAAAAGGACCTTGATGAGAACGGGAAGTGCCCGATCCATCCTTCGCTTACCCCGGAGACTATCTCTGAGGAAAACTATTTCTTCCGCCTCTCTAACTATCAGAAGCAGCTTCTCGATTATCTGTCTCAAGACGGCGTCATCATCCCTGAATGGCGAAGGCTTGAAGCAGTAGCCTTTGTCGAGGGAGGACTTGAAGACTTCAGCATTTCACGAGAGAAAGCGCGTCTTAGCTGGGGTGTTCCGGTCCCTAATGACGACTCCCAGGTTATGTTTGTCTGGTTTGACGCGCTTACTAACTACATCTCAACTCTTGGCTGGCCCTCAGACGCCGAAGGGAAGTTTGAGAAGTTTTGGACTAATGGGCACGTGCTCCAGATGGCCGGCAAGGACCAGGTACGCTTCCAGTCCCTGATGTGGCAGGCGATGCTTTTCTCTGCAGACATTAAAAACAGCGACCAGGTCTGCTACCACGGGTTCATAAACTCTGGAGGGCAGCGCATGTCAAAGTCTTTAGGGAACGTAATCAACCCGTATGACCTTGTGAATAAGTACGGCACCGACGCGACGCGCTACCTTCTTTTGCGGCACGTGCACCCGTTCGAAGACTCGGACATTACATGGGAACGGCTTGATGAGTGGTATACCGCTAACCTCGTGAACGGGCTGGGTAACTTAGTCGCGCGCGTTATGAAGCTTGCCGAGGATAATTTGCCATCACCGATTGTCCTTACAAAGGAAGATATGACTCTTGAAGACGCGTTCGTTCAAAAGATTAATCTTTTCAAATTCAACGAAGCGGTTGATCTTATCTTCGAGCACATTGGCAAGGGAGACGAGTACATGACCGCTCATGAGCCGTATAAGAAAGTAAAGAACGAAGAGAGCAAGGCAGACGGCGTTGCTGACATCGAGAAACTCGTACATCACGTTGCGAAGGTTGCGACACACCTCTCTTCGATTATGCCAAAGACTGGCGAAGCGATTCTTGCCGCAGTGAAAGAGAACAAGAAGCCTGAGAATCTTTTCCCGCGCCTATCGTGAGGTACTTTGACGCGCACTGCCACGTCCAGTTCGATGCGTACGACCTAGACCGTGCAGAGGTGCTCGCGTCCATGGAAGAAGCGGAAGTGGGCGGGCTCATTGTCGGGACAGACGCAGCTTCCTCAAAAGCCGCTGTTGAGCTTGCTGACGGGAGTAATTTTTTCGCGTCCGTCGGGCTCCACCCAAACGATAAGCCAGCTGAAGGTTATGACGACGCCTACTATGAGGAGCTTGCTAGAGACCCGAACGTAGTTGCAATAGGGGAGTGTGGTCTTGATTACTACCGTCCGGAAGACCCGGAAGCCGAGAAAGCTCGCCAAAAGGACGTGTTCTCTCGCCACATCAAACTCGCTGCACAAACAGGGAAGACTCTGATGATTCACGCGCGTCCCTCGAAAGGGACGATGGATGCGTACGAAGACGCTCTTTCAATGCTTGAGGAAGCGAAACAGGGATACCCGGCGCTTAAGGGCAATATGCACTTTTACGTAGGAGACCTTGCGGTCACGAAGCGGTTCCTTGCGCTCGGGTTTACGTTTTCTTTCACGGCAGTTCTTACCTTTACGCACGATTACGATGAGGTCGTCCGGTTCATCCCGCTTGAAAACATCCTTTCTGAGACCGATTCTCCCTATGTTGCTCCTGCGCCAAATCGCGGGAAACGAAACGATCCGCTCGCGGTCCGGGAGGTGATTCGCGCTCTATCGACTATCCGGGGAGAGGATGAGGAGGCAGTCCGTGCGGCTGTTTTGGATAACGCCAGGCGGGTGTTTAAGCTCTAAAAGCCTTATGTTGCCCCTTGGGAGGGCCCATGATAGGATTCGCCAATCATGGCTAAGAAAGAAATCGAGAAGGACGAGCAGGAAATAGAGGCCGATCACGCCGAGCTTCGTGTCTACGAGCTTGGTTTTCACATTGACCCAGAGCTAGGAGCCGAGGACGCTAAGAAGGTGTACCAGGGACTCCGCTCCAAGATGGAGGCTGCGGGTTCTATCGTCGCAGAAGGGGAGCCACAGAAGATCCCGCTCGCCTACACTGTATCTCGAGGAGAGACCGGAGGCCGCCGCGACTTTGATTCAAGCTACTTCGCTTGGGTCGCCTATGAAGCAAATGGAACAGGACATGAGGGTGTTCTCACCGCAGCTCGCGCTGAGACCCGCGTCTTCCGCTTCCTCGACATCCGAACGGACAAGGAGGCAGCCCGCCACGCAGCCGAAATGCACGCCATCATGGCCCAGAACGCCGAGAAGACCGATGCAGGGGATGAGGTTTCAGACGTCGATATCGACGCAGCCCTCAAGGACGTCGCCATCTAGCCCATACGGTATACTGGAGGGTATACGAGCTTTAACGCACCACCAGGATGTACCTCAACAAAGTTCAGCTCTACGGTAACCTCACTCGCGATCCAGAGATGCGAGCGCTTCCGTCAGGCCAGCAGGTAGCGAACTTTTCAATAGCAACCAATCGCACCTACAAGGATAAGGACGGTCAGAAGAAGGAGCAGACGGAATTCCATAACGTTGTCGCCTTCGGCAAACTCGCCGATGTGATCGGGCAGTACATGAAAAAGGGACGACCGCTTTACATTGAAGGACGCATTCAGACGCGCTCATGGGAGGCAGATGGCAAGAAGAACTACCGCACGGAAATCGTAGTTGAGAACTTCCAGTTTGGCGCAGGCGGTGGAACTGGCGCTGGAGCAGGAGGAGGCGCATCTCGCGGAGACGATGCTGAACAGAAGGCCCCACAGGATGATGGCGGACAGATTCAGTACCCGGACGAGGAAATTAATCCGGAAGACATCCCGTTTTAAGCGTTTTTGACAAACACTGGGTACTCATATAGATTGGGACGACTATGGCATATCAATCAGAGCGCGAAGAAATAGAGCACAAGAAATTTGTCGACTACAAGGACATTGTGTACCTTCGCCAGTTCACGAACCCGCACGCAAAGATGCTTTCTCGCCGCCGCACCGGCACTCCAGCCGACAAGCAGCGCCAGATCACCCTTGCAATCAAGCGCGCCCGCTACATGGCACTCTTGCCGTATCTCGCAGCGTAACGATAAAAGAAAGAACCGCCTTAGGGCGGTTTTTCTTATATATAAAAAACACCCTCTGCGGAGAAACTCACCTTTGAGCTTCTCACGCAGATAGGGCGGACACGACTACAGGGACCCGGCGACGTTATCCCAAGAAGCCTTCATCTGGTGGGCGAAACCAGACATAGTCTCCGACCATGGCAACACTGCGCTTTGGTCGTCTGCGGAGCGTAGCACAAGGGCTACGCCTTTTCCATTCGCTCGACGTATTCTCCCGTTTCCGTATTGATCTTCAAAACGTCTCCCGGATTGATGAAAAGGGGAGTGAGAACCGTTGCACCTGATTCAAGAGTGACGATCTTATTGCCGCCAGTTGCCGTATCTCCTTTGACTGCAGGGGGAGCGTCCGTAACCTTAAGCTCGACTTTGATCGGGATATCAAGCGTCATCGGATTTTCGTTGTAGGTAAGGACTTCGACAGGGGAGTTCTGGATAAGCCACTGGATCTTGTCGTGAACGACGTCCTCAGGGAAGGAGAAGCGGTTCTTCGGGTTTCCTACTTCCGCAAACCAGGACTCACCGCGGTTGGTGTAGAGGTAAAGGGCTTCCATGGTCCCGATATCCGCTTCCGGAACGCTCTCGTTTTGGTGGAAGGAGATCTCAGTCACTTTGCCAGATACGAGGTGCTGGAGCTTGGTCTGGTTGACCGGCTTTCGCTGCTGCATGCGGAAGACGTGCGAAGACAACACCTTGTACGGCTCGTTGTTGTAGACGATCACTTTCTTCTGGACGATTTCGTTGTATGAGAGTATGGCCATGGCAATAAAAATTCCCCGAGCGGGGTGATGCAGGCATCATACCCGTCTTGGCAGTTGTTTTCAAGACGCCGTTGACAATCAGCCGTCCTCTTTCTATGGTGGTTGCTCGGCTGTTTCCAAGCAGCTCAACCTGTTACAAGGGGGTAACCAGCGGCTAATGAAAAACCTCTGGTGCGAATTCTGCCTAGAACACGTCTTCTTCCCGTGCGAAACGGAGGAGGAGTCGAAAGACCGGTGCTGGAACAAACGACCGCCTGAAGAGACGGTCATACCAACGGAGTCGCCCGTAGAAGAAACGGTGCGGCGATGAAGGTGTTGGTCCAGCCCCTAACTAAGACGCGCGCTCAAGAACAGAGCGCGCGTTTACTTTTATGCCTCTGCGAGCTTCTCGCGGATCTGCTTCAGAAGATCTGCAGCAATCGGCTTGTTGTCTCGAAGGAAGGTACGCGATGCGTCGTAGCCTCGGCCAAGAGAAACCTCTCCAAACTTGTAGGAAGAGCCTGACTTCTGGACAAGGTCATAGCGCTCGCCAAGTGCGATTAGTTCACCCTCGCGGCTGATGCCTTCGTTGTAGAGAAGATCGAACTCAGTTGTCTTGAAGGGAGCTGCAACCTTGTTCTTAACGACTTTGACGCGCACGCGTCCGCCCACAATCTCTTCTCCTTTCTTGATCTGCGCGATGCGGCGGATATCAAGACGGACTGAGGTGTAGAACTTCAAGGCTTTTCCGCCCGTAGTCGTCTCAGGGTTTCCGAACATGACGCCGATCTGCATGCGGATCTGGTTGATGAAGATGATGATGGTCTTCGATTTCGCGGTGATTGCCGTGAGTTTGCGAAGTGCTTGGGACATGAGGCGCGCCTGCTTACCCATCTGCGCAGAACCCATATCTCCTTCAATCTCATCCTTTGGAGTCAACGCTGCGACTGAGTCAACGACGATGATGTCGACTGAGTTTGCTCGAACGAGGGATTCGACAATCTCAAGCGCCTGTTCGCCAGTGTCTGGCTGGGAGATGAGAAGCTCCGGGAGCTTCACGCCGATGCGGCGTGCGTATTCAGGATCAAGCGCGTGCTCAGCGTCGACGAACGCGCAGATGCCTCCTTTCTTCTGCGCTTCTGCAATTGAGTGGAGCGCGAGTGTTGTCTTACCGGAAGACTCAGGTCCATAAATCTCGATGATGCGTCCGCGGGGAAGTCCTCCAACGCCAAGCGCGGCATCAAGCCCGATTGATCCCGTTGGGATAACAGGAATAGCGGCTACTTTTCCAGAGCCGTAGGTCATGATGGATTCCTCGCCGAACTTCGTGCGAATCTCCTTGAGCGCGAGCTCAACGGACTTCGCCCGCCCGTCTTTGGTGTCCGTATCTAGTTCTGATCGGGTTTCTTCGGTCTCAGCTTTCTTCGTCGTTTTCTTTTTCGTAGCCATACAGAAATTTCGTTTAATTATGGGACGAACACCGTCCTCCGTTCGGTCGTCATCCTTCCGAACCGGTCCTTTGCCGTCAAAGTAAGTATACCGCCTCCGGAAGGGAGGAGCAGTTCCTTCTCGAAGCGTCCTTCCTGGTCAATGAGAAGAGGAGCTCCATTCAAAGAAACCGACTCAGTATGGTGGGCCACTCCTGAAACGATGATGAACCCGTCTGGGGCGCTCGCATGGTCTGCAGGGGACTCAATGGAAAGGGAAGGCCCAGAAAGGAGAGGCCAGGCCTTTATGGCCCCGTACCCGAGCAAAACGACGAGGACGAGACCGACAGCGCTCCGTATGAGCATGGGCTAGTAGGGGCGCTCCTCGACGGCCTCAGGGGCTACAGGGATTGCTCCTCCTCCGCGCGAGAGGATGTCTCGAGGGCGAGAGCCATCTGCGCTTCCGATAACGCCCTTTTCCTCAAGGATATCCATAAGGCGAGCAGCGCGGGAGTAGCCGATGCGGAGCTTGCGCTGCAGGTACGAGGTTGAGGCACGTCCGGCTTCTTCAACCGCCGCCTTAGCATCTTGATAAAGGTCGTCATCTGAGTCGTCATCTTCCATCGACATGGAGATGGCAGTATTCGGTTCATGTCCGGTGCCGTTTTGGCCTGCCCCAAGATCAAGGGAGGCGAGAGAGCCGGCGTTCTTCTGCTTGATGAAACTCACCACTTTCTTTACTTCGTTCTCGTTAATGTAAGCAGTCTGCAATCGCACAGGCTTTTGCATGTCGCTTGAGAGGTAGAGCATGTCTCCGGCGCCAAGGAGGGATTCTGCGCCTCCGGTATCAAGAATGGTTCTCGAATCGATCTGGCTTGCAACCTGGAGCGCCATGCGCGTTGGCACGTTCGCTTTGATGAGGCCGGTGATCACGTTAACAGAAGGGCGCTGCGTTGAGAGGATGAGATGGATACCGACAGCGCGAGACATCTGCGCAAGGCGTACGATCCCAGCTTCAAGCTCGCGCGGGTAGCTCGACATGATATCGGCAAGCTCGTCGATAACGACGATGATGTAGGGCATCGGCTCAGGCATTTCGGCTGAGTTCTTTTTCTTTGCAGGCTCGACGACGGTGCGGTGATAGGAATCGATATCGCGCACCTGCTCGGTCTCAAGGATGTTGTAGCGGCGTTCCATCTCCTTTGCTGCCCACTTCAAGGCCATGATGCATTTCTTAGGGTCGGTGATGACGGGAGTAAGCAGGTGGGGGATACCGTTATAGAGGGTGAGCTCGACGCGCTTCGGGTCGACCATGATGAAGCGCAGCTGGTTAGGGCCGTTGCGGTAGAGCAAGGATGTGATGAGCGCGTGGATGGCAACTGACTTACCTGAGCCCGTAGCGCCTGCGACAAGGCCGTGAGGCATCTTCGCGATGTTCAGGTAGTGGGGAGTTCCGGTAATGTCGCGGCCAACAGCAGCCAGAAGAGGCTTATCGCTCTTGTTCCACTCAGGGGAAGAGAGGACGCCACCGAGGCCCACCATCGCCTTGGATGCGTTCGGGACTTCAATACCAACGAGCGATTTGCCAGGGATAGGTGCTTCGATGCGTACGGGATGCGCGGCAAGGGCAAGTTCAAGGTTGTTTTGGAGCGAGACGATCTTCGAGAGGCGTACGCCCTCTGCAGGCTTAAGTGCGTAGCGAGTGACGGTCGGGCCGATGGACACTTCGTCCATCTCAACTGAGATACCGAAGTTCTGGAAGGTGCGGCGGATAACGTTTGCGTTTGCCTTGATATCGCCGACGCCCGGCTTCCCGCGATCCTCTGCAAGTATGGAAAGGGGAGGGGGAGTGTATTCAGTATCGAATACAGGGATAGGTCCTACCGCCTGGTTTTTAGTTTC
The DNA here is from genome assembly GCA_964593365.1 of uncultured Candidatus Saccharibacteria bacterium. Classification (GTDB taxonomy): domain Bacteria; phylum Patescibacteriota; class Minisyncoccia; order Phycocordibacterales; family Phycocordibacteraceae; genus C7867-001. The sequence goes on from CAZQGQ010000004.1 coordinate 34,830, forward strand.
CTCGTTGAATACCTTAACGACCGGATCCGATTCGATATCCGCTTCCTTTATAGGAGCGGTTTCTTTCGTCTGAACGTCCTCGTCTTCGTACTCTTCCTCTTTCTCAGCTTTCACCGGAAGCTTAAGCGAACCGAGTGTGCTTCCAACGTTCTCCGCCATGCCGGAAATGCGCTTCAGCAGCGCGACAACGTCCGTTGCGATGATGAGCCCGACAATCGCTAATGCTGCAAGAAGGATTATTCCGCCGCCTACGCCAAACAAGTCGGTCGTGAGCCCGCCAAGAAAAAAGCCAAGCTGCCCGCCAAGGGTATCTGAGGCGATGCCGATAAGGGAAAGCATCGAGAGGAATATAAGGAGTGCCCCGGCGCCAACAAGCGGAGGAATGAGGGAGCGCTTCATGATCAGCATCACGCCTCCAAGGAGGAGCCCAAGGGGAATAAGAAAGGCGCCGATACCTGCCAGGTGATAGCTAAAGGAGAAAAGCGCGCCTCCTGCGAACCCGCCGCTTCCAAAGGACGCAAACAAGAGGATGAGTCCGAGAGCGATGATTCCTACAGCGATGGCCCAGCGGACGATATCCCCGTATTCACCGGTCTCTTTCTTCTTGCGCCGCTTCATAGATAGACGCATTTTATCACCACCACGCCTTGTTTCCTTATTTTCGAGCGATGCCTCGTAATATATTCATCGAAAATCCGGGCTTGGTTTAGCCTTTTTTGACACCCCTAAGTCGGAGAGTATACTTGTCCTTGACTCAACATCTGACCATGGACGACAAAGGACAAACCAGCCAAATCAAATCCGTCTCTCTTCGGAATAAGGCTGACGGGCTCAGCGGTTTTGTCCTTGATAAGTCCATATTTAACAAAGTATTTGAAAAGGACGTACGCCGCGTATACGTCTACAAGAAGTCAGAACGGATCGCAAAAGCCATCCACATGATCAGTCCGGCCTTCAAGGACTCCCGGCCAATGCGCGAACGCCTTCAAAGACTCGCGGTCGAGCTCATAGACGCGGCCTCACGTCCTATACCAGAATCGCGCGAAGCCCTGTCTCGAGAACTCCTGACCCTCCTTAGCATCCTCTCGATGGCCCGCTCAAGCCAGATGCTTTCCCACATGAATGCTGACCTGATCGGAAGGGAAGCGCAGGCGCTCCTCCAAGACATCTCAGGATACGAGGACCCCCGCGTCGCCTTTGAAGACGTCCCAACGCTCGCTTCTATTTCTAAAGCCGTTCCTCAAAAGGGAAGCCAGCCGCTTTCCCAGAAAGCCCAGGCGTCCTATCCCGATATCTCAGATAAAAGACATGATAAAGGACTTGCCCCTCAGATAAAGGACAACAGTTCCCGCCGCGAATCCATCCTCTCCGTCCTGAAATCAAAAGGCCCTTCCTATATAAAGGATATCTCTACGGTCATCCGCAACGTGAGCGAAAAGACAGTCCAGCGCGAACTCCAGACGCTCGTGTCTGAGGGTCTGGTCAGCAAGAAAGGGGAGCGTCGCTGGACCACATACTCCGTTATTTCTTAAGGACTTCGGCAATCTTCATCTTTGACGTGAAGAGCCTTTTAGGCTACTATCTGACTCGTGGGTGCTCTCTCTATTTAGCGGATCAAAACAGCAGGCCGGGCAACCGGTCAGTTTTCCGTTATATACGAAGGGTTATCCACACGGGCCAGTACACGTGTAAACACTTGGTTTCCCGTATACTGGTACCTAGGTCCAGTTTGGCCTTCCAAGGCTAGACTGGATTGACGGGGCTTGGCCCCAAAAGATTTTTGACATCTTTCATCGTGCGTTCATCCAGTCGCCCCTACAATAGGGGAAGACGTATTGAGCGTGCTGATGATCATAGTCACAATACAGAAACGGTTGCTTCATCCAGTTACGAAAGAAACTCTGAAACGACTAACCTAGCCAGCTAGCCGATGGGACGTGGGTCGAGACTACGCCCTGTCGGATAGACTGAAATGCGTATATCAGAATTGAGTCTTCACGGATTTGATTCTGGTGGTCATTACAAAACTTGAGAACGGACGCGCGTGCGGCGCACATTATTAGTAGTCGCACCGCACCTGCGTCTCTAAAAACAAATTAAAAACACATATGGTTGCAAACAATGCAATTGCTAAGATCGCGGCAGTAGTCGCTGGTCTTGGACTCGTTGCGATGTCGTTTGCGTACGCTGCTCCGGCACGTGCTGCAACAACGGCAGAACTCGAGGCCCAGATTCAGGCACTTATGGCGCAGCTCGCAGCACTCGGAGGTACTACCTCCGCTTCTACCACGTTCACGATGGATCTTACCCTCGGTTCAACAGGACCTCAGGTAACGGCTCTTCAGAACTGGCTTATCAGCAAAGGATTCGCTATTCCTGCAGGCGCAACTGGATACTTCGGTGCCCAGACGCAGTCAGCAGTAGCAGCATTCCAGGCAGCTAACGGAATTTCTCCAGCCGCAGGTTACTTTGGTCCGATGACTCGAACCAAGGTTAACGCTATGGCAGGTGGTTCAACTGGTGGAAGCACCGGTGGTTCAACTGGAGGAAGCACTGGCGGTTCAACTTCGTCTGACGAAGGCTACCTCGACGAGTTCGATGAGATTTCATCGATCAGCAGCGAGGAAGTTGGAGAAGATGAGGAAGACGTAGCAGTCCTCGGTGTAGAGATGGAAGCTGTTGACGCTGATCAGACGATCACGCGCGTAACAGTTGAAATCGACACTCCAGCAGGTTCAAGCCCTTCTGACGACCTCGAAGACTTCATCACTGAAGTCTCTGTATGGCTCGACGGCGAGGAACTCGACCGCATGGAAATCGAAGACGCAAGCCACGACCGCTCAGCAGATGAATACACCTTCCGCTTCACTGGCCTTGATGGCGAGATCAGCGAAGGTGATATGGCAGAGCTTACGGTCGCAGTTACTGGAGTCGGAAACCTCGACTCTGATGACGAAGGCGACGGATGGACCGTTACGATTCCTACTGATGGAATCCGCGCAGTCTCTCCAAACGGAGTTGATGACACCTACGATTCAGGTGCCTTCAACGAAACGTTCACACTCGAGACTTTTGCTTCGGCAAACGATGTTGAGTTGAACGCAACTCTTACGGACGAAAGCCCAGAAGAGACCGTTGCTATCGTTGAAGACGAAGACGAGGAAATCGTTCTTCTTGAGTGGGATTTCGAAGCTGATGGGGATTTGACCCTCAACGACCTCGAGATCGACCTCACTTCAGTCGGTGCTGATCCAAACGTTATCGCAAACGAACTCACTCTCGATTGGGGAGATGATTCACAGCGCGAGAACATTGGTGCTGGCGCAGGACCTATCGCGGTTGTCTTTGATGACCTCGAACTCGACTTCGAAGACGGTGACACGATGACCTTCCAGGTTATCGCAACCGTTAACGACTTCGGTGGCGCCTTCGGCGCAGGCGACACGCTTAAGGCTGATCTTGACACCTCTGAAACAGACGTAGAGGACGCATCCGGTGAAGAACTCACTGGTACCGACCTTTCCGGTTCTGCTAACGGTGAAGCTCAGCACTTCTTCGAGATTGCTCCAGAAATCGACCTAGAAAACGTCGAAATGAGCATTGTTGAGAAGGATAACGGCGATGCCGCAGCTGAATCAGCAACGGCCACCATCGAATTCGATCTTATCGCCCGCGGCGGAACTTTGTTCCTCAACGGTGATGATGAGACGACCGAGGCGGACGAAGCCTTCCGCGTGGACGCAACTGGTACCGACTCATCGGTTACGAGCTACACAGTGACCATCACTGGATACTCTGACGTCGATAACAGCGGTGCTAACGAGGAATACTTCACTGTTGACGAGGATCGAGAGGTCCACGTCCTCATTGAAGCTGTCGTTACCAAGGACGGTGCAGGAACAGCTCTCGTTGGCCTTGAGGTCATCGAAGTACAGTTCGGTACTGTTGCCACAGATGATGACACCCGCTCTGCGTTTGTCATGAGCTGGGCAGACCTTCTCGATGAACTCGAGACAGGCCGCTTGGCACTCACTGGTGCGTAATCTCTAGATCTAACGATCTAAAGGTCACAACCTACAAAAACCGCCCCTTAGGGGGCGGTTTTTGTTTACCCTGACAAGCAAAGTTATCCCCTATCTCGAAGAAGATGCGAGGAATAGGGGTTACACTAGGTACAAACGACGCTGTCGTTTACTAATTAATAAAATCATTACTATGTATCGACAACTCGCTCTTACGAGCCCTGTTCGGTTTCTTACGGCAGCAGTTCTTGCTGCAACATTAGTCGCAGTCCTTGTGGTCCCGAGCTTTGCTCAGGCTGCAACGCTTACCCTTACGGCTAGCGAGACGACCCCTAACTCAACCATAAAGTCTGTTCCGGCCATCACGACCGCCGGCGGCGTTACGGAAGTAAAGGCAACTCGAACCATCACCGTTGACACTGTTCCTGCGAACGCTGTCACGCTTACCATCGGTACTTGTGTCGTCACCTTCGGTACGGCAGCATCTCAGGAACTCAGCTGTAGCGACAACGTTGCAGCAGTGAACACCACTACGGATGCTACTGCCGCCGCTGTTGCTGCTCGCCTTCGTTCTTTGACAAACGTCTCTGACACCGGTCACGGAGCTCTTACAGTTGGAGGAAGTGGTTCAACAGCAAGCTTCACTACAACTGGTACTGAGTCAGCTGCAACCGTCATCACAGCGTCGCTCTCTTCTGGATCGTCAATCACACTTACGACTGTAAATACTACAGGTGTAATTCCAGTTGCAGCAACTGTAACGATTGTTATCACTGGTGCACTTCCAGCAGTTTCTGCTGACCAAACTCTCAACATCGATGCAGACCTCGGTGTCGCCCTTGGAGCATCGGCTTTGACTGCAGCAGAAGTTGCGGATGCAATTCGCACCCAGGTTACCGCTGACCCTCAGTATGCTGGCAAGAACTATGCCGTGACTGGAGCAGGCGCTAACATCATCTTCACCCGCGAATCTGCAGGTGCAGCTGGAAACGGAGCCATCACTATCACTGAAGGAGACTACGGTTCAAAAGCACAGGTAGTTACCTTCACGACAGCAGATACTTCTCCAAGTAAGGTGTTCACGATTACTATCAACGACAACGACTATAGCGTAGAAGACGTAGACTCAGCACAGGACATGGTTGAAAGCCTTGTTGAACTGCTTGCTGCTGAAACAGCTATAACCTGCACCGAAGATAACGTTGTGATTACCTGTACTGCAGATGTTGCAGGAACAGCTTTCACGTACGCAACCGCAGTTACTGACCGAGAGGACAGTGGCGGAGGAGGTGGTGGTGGTGGTGGTGGCTCGTCTAACAACAACGATGACGATGAAGACGAAGACGAAGATGAGGATTCAAACGATGACTCAAATTCTGATTCTGACACCGTAACGGTTGAAAGCATCCTCGCAAAGATCGCACAGATCCGCGCAGCTCTTGCTGAAATGAACGGTGGAACAACGACCGTCGCAGTTGAGGCAAGTGCAGACCTCGACCTTGAATCTGAAGGACCTCAGGTAGTCTCACTTCAGACTTGGTTGATTGCAAAGGGATACGCTATCCCAGCCGGTGCAACTGGATACTTCGGTGCCCAGACACAGGCAGCTCTTGCGGCATACCAGGCAGCTAACGGAATCACTCCAGCAGCTGGCTACTACGGCCCAAAGACGCGTGCGTTCATGCAGGCCAACCCGTAATAACGGATAATTGGTTTGTCGAGAAAGCCCCGCTCACGCGGGGTTTTCTCATGGTATGGTATTTGGAATGCACGAGTACCTTGTCGAGTTTCTGAAGTTTATGTGCGGCTTCACCATGTTTATCGGCGTATCGCTTGCAATTATTTACCTAGCTTCTGGCACTATCGTATGAAAAAGAACCGCATACTCATTATCGCCATCATCGTTGTGGTCATCGGTGGCCCGATGGGGTACTGGGCGTGGTATATGACGCAGCCAGGGAAGTATGACAATTTCGCAACCTGCATCGCAGAAAGCGGCGCGACATTCTATGGCACCTACTGGTGCCCGCATTGCCAGGAGCAGAAAGTGCGATTTGGGAAGTCAGAAGCACTTCTTCCATACGTCGAATGCTCGCTTCCAAATCGACAAGGCCAGACACAGGTTTGTACTGATGCCAATATCACCGGCTACCCAACCTGGGAATTCGCAGGCGGATCTCGAGTGAGCGGAACACAGGCATTCGAGACCCTAAGTGAGAAGACTGGCTGCGAACTTCCAAGCTAGAGACTTGCACATATCTTCCACCTGGCATACAGTAGCCCCTGTACGGACCGAAGACAGCAGGCACCCATAAGCCCTGCCGAGGAACGATTAAGGAAAGCCCCGCTTTCCGGTCGACAGTCTCCTCGCAACGGTCCCCATATGGGGACTTTTGCCGTTTCGTACGAACCAAACCTATGGCAATCACAAAAGCAAAAAAACTAGACATCACCGCAAAGATTGGGGAGTCGCTCAAGAACGCCGTTTCGGTGGTCTTTGTTCGATTCAACAAGATGACGGTTGCTGACACTACTGAGATGCGCCGATCCCTTAAGGGAGAGGGCGTCGGATACTACGTCGCGAAAAAGACGCTTTTGAAGCGTGTCTTGAACGATGCAGGATTCAAAGGAGAGCTGCCAAGCCTTGAAGGGGAGGTCGCCATCGCCTGGAGCGATACAGACGCAACAGCGGCTGCGCGCGGCATCTTCACTCACGGCAAGAAGCACAAGGGTCTTTCGATCCTCGGCGGCGTCTTCGAAGGGGCATTCATGGATGCATCCCACATGCAGGAGATCGCAACGATTCCAAGCATGCAGGTGCTTCGTGGCATGTTCGTGAACGTAATCAACAGCCCTATCCAGGGACTCGTGATCGCGCTCAGCAAGGTCAGCGAAAAGAAAGGTGCGTAATTAATCACATTGATTCTTATACCTATGGCAGATGACACAACCCAGGACGCAGCAGCAGTTGAAGAAACCGCCGCTCCGGCCCCTGAAGTGAAAGAAGCTCCTGCGGCAGCCCCTGAAGCTGAAGTAGAAGTCCCGGCGAAGTTCAAGAAGCTCGTCGAAGAAGTTGAGAACATGAGCGTTCTCGAGCTCAACGAGCTCGTGAAGGTTCTTGAGAAGAAGTTCGGCGTATCAGCAGCAGCCGTCGCAGTTGCAGGTCCTGCAGCTGGAGGAGCTGGCGCTGACGAAGGCAAGTCAACGGTTGACGTTGAGCTTACCGACGGAGGAGCAAACAAGATCTCGGTCATCAAGGCCGTGAAGGAGGCGCTCTCACTCGGACTCAAGGAAGCCAAAGACTTTGTCGATGGCGTACCGTCAGTCATCAAGGCTGGCATGAAGAAGGAGGAAGCAGAGGAATTGAAGAAGAAGATCGAAGAGGCAGGCGGCAAGGTTACCCTCAAATAACCAACCCCTCTCTAGACGGCAAAAGCCCCGAAAGGGGCTTTTGCCGTTTTGGCGTTCCAAGCCTATAATCCGGTGGTCATGGACCCACTCGCAAAACTCTTCGGCTCAGCCGCCCGCGTGAAGCTTCTCCGCCTCTTTCTCTTTAACGAGACAAATGTATATACCGCAGCTGACGCAGGTACTCGCGCGAAAGTCGCCAAAGACGCGACGCGACGCGAGCTCACGCTCCTTACTAATATCAAAGTGCTGAAGAAGAAAGCAGGGAAGGGAGGTACCGTCTTTTACTCAAACCCGAAGTTTGCGCACTACGAATCACTCCGCACGTTCCTTAGAACTTCGTCAGGGATTGATGACGCAGCAATCGGTACGAGTCTGAAAAAGGTAGGAAGCCTGCGCCTCATCCTGCTTTCAGGGATCTTTAGCGGTGTTCCAGAATCGAAGATCGACCTTTTGATCGTCGGTGACCGTCTTGATGAGCGGGCACTTGCCGGAGTGATACAAACGCTTGAAGCTGAGCTTGGACGCGAGCTTCGCTACGCCTCTTTCTCAACGGCAGACTTCCGGTATCGCGTCGGAGTCTATGATCGCCTCATCCGCGACGTCCTCGACTACCCGCACCGCCTTCTTCTCGACCGGATCGGGCTCTAAAACCCGAGGTTTCGGGTATCCACATGCGGGCTTCCGCTTCCTGGGGGCCTTGCTACACTTATAGATAAGCAGGTGGTCAGATGCCCCCCGCCCGTCATTACAAGGCTTAAAGATACTTAATCCATACCTATGTTTTTCACCACGTGGGCGGATGTCCTCACACAGTCCTTCCAGAATCTTTTCTACGGACTCGTGGCGTTCATCCCCAATTTAGTAGCCGCTATCATCATCTTCGTCATTGGCTGGCTCATCGGAGCAGGTCTCGGACGAGTGGTGGCGCAAGTTGTTAACTCTCTCCGCGTCGACCAAGCTCTTCGCGCTGCAGGAGTTGACCGAGTTGTCGAGCGCGCCGGATTCACTTTGAACTCTGGAGCATTCCTCGGCGTCTTGGTGAAGTGGTTCTTCATTATCGTCTTCCTCGTTGCAGCACTCGACGTGCTCCAGCTCACGGAAGTAACCATCTTCCTTCGCGCCGTCGTACTCGGCTACCTCCCTCAGGTCATCGTTGCTGTGTTGATCCTGTTGGTAGCCGCAGTCGTCGCAGAAGCGGCACAGCGCGTGGTCTCCGGAAGTGCAGCTGCAGCGAACCTTCGCTCAGCAAACTTCTTGGGCTCGGTCTCTCGCTGGGCAATCTGGGTATTCGCGATTCTCGCCGCACTCGACCAGCTCGGCGTGACTCCGTTTGTTCAGACCCTCTTCACGGGCGTCGTCGTAGCACTCGCTCTTGCATTCGGCCTTTCCTTCGGACTTGGCGGACAGGCAGCAGCAGCACGCTACATCGACAAGATGCGCGAGCAGATCAAGGACTAACCACCCTCCTTTGTTTTTTCGAAAGGCGCCCTTCGGGGCGCTTTTCGTTTTCATACGCTCCTGGTGTATAACATTCATATTCGTACCCGAACCGGACGGAATCCGGCGTCGCCAAACCAGGAGATTCTCCATGGCGGACGATGATGATGACGATAACGACGAGACCATCGAGGAAGAGATTAAGCGTCTCCAGGAGCTGTACCGAGAAACAGAGAGCGAAGAATCGCGCGATTATTACGCCCGTCGCCTCCGCTCTCTTGGGATAAACCCTGAAGAACCGCCTAAATAAGCCCCTCGAACCCCTTCGAATTGACCGCGGTGCCCCAAGCGCCGCGGTCTTTTCTTATCCCCAATGTCCCCAGAAGGGGGGCCGAAAGCCCGAGGGTTGACACCCCTAAAAACGAGGAATATACTCTCTTTTACGTGTATAAGAACTTGAAATTCCCCCGAAAACGAAGCGGTTAAGACTCGCGCGTATGCGCGAGACTTGAAACCGCCTCACTGGCGGTTTTCTCGTTTAAAGATGCACGCGCTCGTTGACATACGAATATGCATTAGGTAATTAACCTGCACGCGTTGTGAATGCGTGCAGGGGAAAGTGCAATTCACAAAGTTAATTGTGGTGTTCAGGTTTCCGCACAGGAAACACTGAAGGGTGCGCGGTGGATGCCTAGGCTTACAACAGCGATGAAGGACGCGATTAACCGGCGAAACGCTTCGGGGAGGTGGTTATTAACCTTTGATCCGGAGATATCCGAATGGGGAAACCCAGACCTTTATTGGTCTATCTCTTCCATTACAGGAAGGGGAGCGAACCTCGGGAAGTGAAACATCTCAGTACCGAGAGGAATAGAAAACAACAGCGAGTTGTGTTCTCTTCAAGCATTATGTTTGTTTGAAGGGAACACAACTCTCGCGATTTCCTTAGTAGCGGCGAGCGAAACGGAAACAGCCCAAACCGTAGGTCTTCGGACTTGCGGGGTAGTAAGACGGAAGCGCCGTACTTGTACGGCATAAGTTACAAAACGTTTCTATAGCGGAAGTTGCTGGAAAGCAACGCCCCAGAGGGTAATGGCCCCGTACGCGAAATAGAAATGACTTATGTGCTTCTGTTCTTGAGTAACTCGAGACACGAATAGCTCGGGCGA
>CAZQGQ010000005.1:0-13055 GCA_964593365.1 uncultured Candidatus Saccharibacteria bacterium
AACCTGGGACCGTCTCCTTAAAAGGGAGCTGCTCTACCAACTGAGCTACGGGCGGATATGCAAAAACTACCACTTACGCACGCGCTTTTCTAGTACGAGAGCGCGTCAACCGTCTTTCCTTGAGCATCGATCAAGAGAATGGTCTCGTGCTCACGCTTCCACAACTCGTTCCCGCTTCCAAGAAACAGTCGCCACGTATCTCCGTAAAAGCCCGCTTCCATGTGATGCCTAGCGGCGCAGCCGTCGTAGGTGAGCCCCTGCTCGACGAAATCTTCGCAGGAATCTGAAAGCTCGCTTGGGACGCGAGTTCTCGTCGCACATTGCGGCACGCTGCGCACGTAAAACTCGCATTCGCTGTCATCTCCTCCGGCTCGCGAGTATTCCTGGTATCCAGTAGGACAATAGAGATTGAGAGAGGGAGCGAAATCCTGATGCTCTTCAAAGTATCCCGAGCAGATATTCTCTTTGAATGAGATGCCAACGGGAGAACGCCCGCTCACGATGATTGCCTGCTCGCCGGGCATAAGCGTCACGGGCGCAGACTGGTTCACGCGTCCTGGGTTTGGAAGCAGGACCGCAGCAGGAAGGGCGATCTCCATGCCACTTTCCGAGCTTCTCAATTTCCATCCAGCCAACGACACGCCTTCGCTTGCGCTAAAGCCAAGCTGGATAGATACGTGTTCCTGTCGCGGGTCTTGCGTGGTCGTACCGCTTATATTTCGTGAGAAGGTTACGGCTCCTGTATGCGTTGAGTCGCCGGTAACGGTGGTGCCAATGGGCGAGAAAGAATTCGGATCGCCATAGGCGTCTGCGGTCGTTCCGGTTGTCGTGATTGGGTTCAAGTAAGGACCTTGGAAGGAAATCGGGTTGTTGGGGCCTCCTGCGCTCACCCACACGGCAAAGATAACGAGGAGAATGCCGATGAAAAAGAGAAAGTCGGTTCCTCCAGATCCTCTGCTTGGTGTCATGGCCCTATGATATCAGCTTTTCAAGCTCCTCTCGTACTACCCGCGCATCGCTCCAAGGAGTCTTCGCTCCATTGGCGCCCATGATAAACGGATCGGTTCCTTTGCCGGTCACAAGCACGGCGTCTCCAGGGCGTGCACGCGAAAGCGCTTCCCGGATGGCGTCGCGCCGGTCCATGATGAGCGTTGGCGAACGCTTCATTCCTTGTTTCATTGCTTCCATAATCGCTTCCGGGTCTTCGTCGTACGGGTCTTCATTCGTCAAAATCACTTCGTCGCAGGCCTCGTCCGCAATGCGCCCCATCTCAGGCCGCTTCCATGCGTCGCGCCCACCGCCGGTGTTTCCTAGTACGCAGATCTTTCGAACAGACGGATACGCGTCATAGAAAGCCTGCAGCGAGTCTGTCGTGTGTGCGTAATCGACAACGGCAAGGAATTTCTGCCCTGCTTCAATTCGCTCAGCGCGCCCTGGGATTCGTGACAGCGCTTGTAGAGCGTCAGCGCACGCCTCAAGAGAGATGCCAAAAGAGCGCGCTGCGTACGTTGCCGCAAGAGCGTTTCGAACGCTGAACTCGCCGGGATGAGGAACTTGAAACGGTACGCCCTCAACTGTAAATGACATTCCTGTACCTTCGGGGTGAATATCTTTTGCATCAGCAAGCGAGAAGGGAAGACGCTTCTCAACAGGGAGCTCAAGGAAGCGTCTGCCATACTCGTCATCTGCGTTTGCGATGATCGCCCGAGGACGCTTAGAGGAACGAGCAAGCGCCTTTCCGATACGCATCTTCGCCTCAAAGTATTTTTCCATACCGCCATGAGACTCAAGGTGCTCTTTCTGCAGGTTCGTGAACACGAGCGCATCCAGGGAGAGGAAGAGATGGCGGTACTGCACGGCTGCTTCGGAAGTCACCTCTATAAGCGCAAAAGAGCATTTGGCTTTCACCGCGTCTCGGAGAAATGTCTGCACGAACCCGCGCCCCGGGAGCGTCATCTTGTAGAGGTTGGCGCGCGACTCTTTTCCCACTTGAAAGCGAATGGTGCTTGAAACGGCGATGGTGTGCCCAGCGTCCTCCAGTATCTTCGCGAGCATTTCAGTAACGGAAGACTTGCCTTTAGTTCCCGTGATCGCAATCACGGTCAGTTTGTTTGCGGGGAAGCCGTAACTAAGGGCAAAGAGAAAGGAAAGCGCGACGTGATAGGGAATCACGAGCTTCCGATACAGACCGTTCGGGACGATGAAAAGAATGATGCGCTTTAGAAACTCCATGGACCTAGGCGCCTGCGGAAAGCGCCGCCTTTAAGCGAGCCTCCTTTCCTTCAATAGAGGAGGGGATGCTCGCAAGCGCTTTGCGAGCTTCGCGCTCGGTGTAGCCAAGCGCGACGAGGGTATCAAATACTTCCGCATCTGCTCCTGGGCCGCTTCCTTCGCCCCCTCCCACACGCTCTCCGATTTCAATCATGAGTTTCTCAGCAGCTTTCTTGCTCATCCCTGCGACTTTCGTTAGGTAGGAGAGATCTCGCTTAGCGATCGCTGTCTGCAGACTTTCACGAGGCGCGCGGCGAAGGAGCGCAAGCGCGGTCTTTGGTCCGACCCCAGATACCGAGAGAGTAAGTTCGAAAAAGCGCAGGTCCTCAGGATCGGCAAAGCCATAGAGATCCACCCCATCTTGCTTTACGGCAAGATACGTCTTCAAGGAAACGGCGTCGCCGGTGGAGAAGGCGTCGGGAGAGGCCACGTGCACGAGGACACCCCAGCCGGAGACGTCGACCACCACCCCTGATGGCTCAAGCGATAGGACGGTGCCGCGGATCTCCCTAATCATGTCGATATCTTAGCACTTGGGGCCGCTGCTCTTGCGAAAGAGCCTTTGGTAGCGTACTCTAGCGCTCACATGGCAATCACCAAATCAGCGAAGAAGGCGCATCGCGCATCCCTTCGAAAACGCGTTTTCAACGTTCGCCGCAAGCGCGTCCTCTTGAGCACCACGAAGGATCTTCGTAAGGTCGCAGTAAGCGGAGCAAACAGCGTGGAGGCGCTCGCAAAGGCCTACAAGGCAATTGATAAAGCCGCAAAGAAGGGCGTTATCAAGAAGAACACGGCAGCGAGAAGGAAGTCACGACTCGCAAAAGCGGTCGCTCGCGGATCCGCAAAGTAAACAAACAACCGGCCTTGCGCCGGTTTTTTGTTTAGAACCTAGAAGAGCGACTGGTATAACTCGAGGCGGGTTTTATAAAACCTCTCGAGTATCGATTCGTGGACAGGGAAGTGCTTTGTGAGCCAGGCGTGGCCGTTGTCTCCTGAGTCAAAGAGAATGTGCTGAGCGAGGTAGTACTTGTAGAATCCGTATCCAAGAGCGTCCCAGTCATGTGACGTTAGGATTTTCTCAAAGATAGTAGTCAGCTCCTCCTCACGCGAGAAGATCGTCATTGCTCGCTCTGCGTCAGACAAGGAAGAGACGTCTGCTAGGTATTTCTTCATCGCCTCAACCAAGGCGGGAGTGCTCGCAGTTAAGCCGTGCTTAGTTACAAAGTAATCGAGGAACTCCCAGTGGGCGCCCTTTTGGGTATAGTCCTCAAACGCCATATTGTCTGTTTGAAGTTCTCCTTCCATCATTTCATCGAGACAAGCATCATTGGGGTATACCTGCTTAGCGAGTCGTAGGCTCGCAGAAAACTCCCGGGCTGTGCAAAGGGACAGAAGGATAATGTCAGTAGGGGACACTTTCGCCCAGTCGAGATCCGCTATCTGTTGAACTAGGTGTTTGTAATTCATGACCGCTACTTTGTACTATTTTGTACTACATGTCAAGTAAAAAACCTATATTATACAACGTATAATAGACATTATATAAATACAAAATAGTGTAGTTTTGACTATAAAGCCTATAAAACATATAATTAACGGTGTCCTAAAATTTAATACATATGATTGAAGATGGATTGCGGAAGCTTGGGTTCACCGGTAACGAGGTAAAGATTTACCTGTGTTTACTGCGACTGGGGAAGGCAAAGGCGGGTGACCTTATAAAAGAAACTGGCCTACAACGAAGTGTCGTCTATAACGGACTTGAAGAGCTTCTTTCACGAGAGCTGATCACTAAAACAGTAAATAAGGGGATCGCGGTCTATCTTTTAAACGACCCAGAGGCGCTTACTCAAGAAGAAGAGCGCCGCATGCTTCTTGCTAAAAAGGTCTCCGAGCAATTAAAAGAGAAACAACAAATTCGAGATCGAGAAGTGGCGGTATACGAGGGGGATGACATCGTAAAGCGCGTTGCAGACAAAAGTCTCGAAGCCCCAAAGGGATCAATCGTCTATTTTCTCGGTCCATCTAAGTTTGGCGTCCAGGCAAACCTGGAACGATACTGGCAGCGTTATCACACGCTTCGCGCGCAAAAGGGAATTGAGTGCCGACTCCTTTACGATAAGACAACGTCCCCGGAAATAGTTGCGGAACGGAACGCTTCTCCACTTTGCGAAGCGCGATATCTTCCGTTTGAAACACATATACCTATGTCGTTTATTGTGACCGATAGCCTTGTTGGAATGTTGGTGCCCTCAGAGAATCCTCCACTCGCGTTTCTCATCAAAAGCGTGACGACTGCCGACGCTCTCAAAAACTATTTCCAGTATCTCTGGAAACAAAGTTCACAAACGTAGATTGTTAGTGCTCCCGGCAGGAATCGAACCTGCATTTCCTCCTTCGGAGGGAGATGTCCTATCCATTGAACGACGAGAGCGTCGGACGACTATAGCATCCTAGGAAATGTTCTTCTCGAAGTCCTTATCCTGGACCTTGTACTTGAGATTTTTGTAGATATACGAGACGGCGGAGTTCAGTATCCAGGTAAGAGCAAGCAGGAGAACGAAGTAGATAAGACCAAGCGACGTGAACTTAGGGAGCTCGTCGTTGCTCAGGTAACCGAAGATTCCTGAGACAACGCCGATTGTCGTGATGAGCTGGAGAGAGGAGATAGTGTTTTTCGTGCTCTTGGCCTGGAGTTCGGTAAACATATCAATGGCCGAAGAAAGGTAGTTCTTGGTCATGCTCCAGAGATGCTGGATATATTGGTGGGTATCAAGCAGCGTCTCGAACTTGAATTGGAACAAAGGCTGCAAATAGGTATCGATCTTCTCAATGTCGGTGAGCTTCTGGCGGGTCTGTACGTAGGCTGGCATCTGATCGATGCGCCCACCGATCAGGTTCACCGTCTTTTGGTAGTCAGCGAGCTCGTTTCGGAGCTTGTCGACTTCGGTACCGCGTATTTCGCCGCGTTCTTTGATGGCCTGGATCTTTCCCCAGATTGCGCGGTGAATGGCCAGATAGCGGTAGAGCTGGGACTTAAACTCGCGGAAGAAGATTTGGGACTCGATGACTTCGCGCGCGAGCTTCTCATCGTCTAGGTTGTTGATCACAATCAGTCCTGATGCGCGGTACACCTCAACGCTCTCGGTCGTGAGCACCGAGTAGATGGTTTCAGACGCTTCTTTGAAGAGCGCTTCTATTTCTTCGCGTGACCCCTCTCGCACTGTGAGGATGTAGGGAAGAATGGTCTCAATGTTCGCAAGTTCCTTGGGAACTGGTGCCCCTTTGCTGAAGATATAACCCAGTCCTTTCGAAAGCTTATCGTCGTAGTAGTGCTTGATGAGCGCGAAGTCTTCCTTCATCGTCCCGAATTTCTTTTCAAGAATAATGAGCCCGTCCTCGTAGACGCGGTAGTTAATGCCAAGCGATGTTTCCGCTTCAAGATATTCAAGCGGACCGCTTTGGCGCTTCACGCTTGAAAGAGCGAGTGCGTCGTGGCGGGTCTGGAGCTCGTCTTCAGGGAACGCAAGGCGCGAGTGCGCGCGGCTCAAAAAGTCCCAGATCTCAGTCAGGTGGAGCGTCGTTCGCTGAAACCAGCCGCCGATGTAAAGCTTCTCGATAATCACTGCCTGTATGATACCAGGCCCTCGCGCACGATTTGGTGCTCCCGGTAGGAATCGAACCTACATTACATCCTCCGCAAGGATGCGTCCTATCCATTGAACGACGGGAGCGTTCGTTGACTCTATCGTCCCTCTTGCTGGTTCGCAAGTTCCTAGAGCTTGAAGAGCTCGACCACACGGTCGATCACCGAGTGCTCGTGCCCTCCTTCAGGAAGGTGCAAGGAAATGTAGTCGTACACATCGACTGGGTCGTGGCCCACGATCGGGATAAGCAAATGAGGGGCGAGGAAGTGTTTGGTCTTTATTGAAAGGGAAGGAGGGAGGGTCTCATCCGCATACTCGAGGACAGAGAAGTGGAGCATGTTTGCGTACGGGTAGAGGTTATCGTCGATGACGACGCCTTCCTCGTAGACGGCAAAACGGTGGACTCGGGGGCTTTTAGCCGCGGCAAGCGCGATCGTTGCGGTTGCTGCGATGATGACGAGCGCCAGAAGCACGTTTCCAAAGAGAATAGAGGCGATAGCGCCCGCGGTCGCAATGATACCGAGCGCCCAATACCAATCGGCGCTCTTTTCCTCAAAGCGATATTCGCGTCCTTCCCATTCGAAGATCGGGGACTCAGGCATACCGCTACCATAATAGCATCGACCCACGCCCGTGATACGCTTGTCGCAATGAAACGACCAGCAGCAGAAGCAGCGCCAAAAGGTAATAAGGTTGATCAGATCGATGCAGTGACGAGTGTTATGCGTGCATTTGATGTTGCAAAGGATATCGACGACTTTGGTTCAGACGTAACTGTCCGTGGAGTGGCTGTTCGCGGCCGCGAACTTCTAGCGCTTCTTAAAGTGCCCTCTAACCGGAAAGACAAAAAAGTCGACCAGGCGCTCCGGCTTGCCTTTGGGGCCTGGGCCAAAAACGTCGATGATATTGAGAAGTTGAAGCGTACTGCTCCGGTCGAATTGGTCGGGGTCGACCAGAGTGTCTTTGACGAGATCAACGCTATTCGAGAAGGGATGCGCCGGGAATTCAACTCCTAGGGTCTCGCTGCCCTCAATAGGTTTAGTACACTGTACGTATATGAATATGAAATACGCGCTCATCCTTGTGCTTATCGTCGTCGCAGGCGGCGCCTATTACTGGTATGCGTCTACGCAACAAGCACCGATCGCTCCTGAGGTCTCTGCCCCGCAGGAAGAATCTGAAGTAAACGAAGACGCAGACGTAGCGACGAGCACGGCTACCTTTACGGGGACTCTCGAGGAGGTGCACGAAGGCTGCTACTATGACGCCGAATGCTATATAGTCGTTGACGGCAAGCACGTGACCGTCATCAGGGGCTGGAGCCGAGAGATCGTGGGCTCAGTGCGTGGTGTTGAGTCGTTCGGGGACCTGAATGCGCATATAGGCAAAGAGCTCACGGTATACGCTGCCCGTAACGGGAACGACTACACGCTCTACGGAAGCGGGGACTATTACGTAGAAGTGCTAAAGCGATAGGGAACGGTAAACGGATGTGCGGAGGAGGTGAGATTCGAACTCACGGTCCCTTGCGAGACTCCTGTTTTCAAGACAGGTGCGATAGACCACTCTGCCACTCCTCCGTGGGCTTACTTCTTTTTTGACGACCCCTTAGGGGCGCCAGACGGCATTCTAACGAGATCGGGGATAGAGAACAAGGAAGTGGCTCCAGGAGCGTTACGGTCCTTGCGGAAGCGGAGCAGATAGATGATCTCAAGAATGCCGACCGTGTTCACGACCAGGAAGACGACAAACCATATCTTCTGGCGGTTTCGAGCCGCGTACCAAAGCGCGAGCGCCTTCCATAGGAGGGTCCAGACCGCGAGGAGGATGAAAAGGATAGACAAAGCGACTGCGCCAAAACCAAGCGAAGAAGCTATAGGTCCGAAAAACGAATCCTGCATGAACGGGCTCATTACGGAGAAATATACCATATATGGTGTCTGCGGCCGGAGAGGTGGAAATGCTAGGATACACGCATGCGATACCTCGGAATAGATTTCGGCACTAAGCGCGTGGGCATTGCGCTCTCTGATGAGGTGGGGACTATGGGATTTCCGCACGCAGTTCTTCCAAACGACCCGAAGCTCCTCGGCCAGGTGCGCGAGATAGCGGCTAAAGAAAACATAAGTGCCATTGTCGTTGGCGAATCTCTAAACTACTTGGGAAATGAAAACCCCGTCGCAAAACTCGCCAAAGAATTTGCAGACGCGCTCTCCACCGAGAGCGGGCTCCCGGTCTTCTTCGAGCCGGAGGCCCTTTCAACACAGGAGGCGCGGCGCGCCATGGACGGCCTGCACCCGGACGCCGTTTCCAATACGGCCCGCAAAGTTCCTAAGGGAGGGAAGGGGCGCGGTGCGGTGGATGCGTCCGCAGCCGCCCTCATACTTACCAGCTATCTCTCTCGCTCCCATGATTAGCATCGAAGAGTTCGGTGCTGTTGAAGTGAAGGTGGGGACCGTCCTTTCGGCTGAAGCGGTGCCTGATACCGATAAGCTGCTCCGTCTTATGGTTGACCTCGGCGAGAGCGAGCCGCGCCAGATCGTCTCTGGAATAGCAGCCTATGTGGCTGATCCTTCGGACCTTGTCGGACGCCAGCTTTCATTTGTGACGAACCTTGCTCCGCGCACCATCCGCGGCCTTGAATCAAACGGGATGCTTTTTGCGGTTGGAAAAGATGAAACATTTGCATTCATGACTCCTGATCGGCCTGTTCCTCCGGGTACGAGTGCTCATTAACGCTCTCAGACGCGCGAAGAAGCGTTATACTATAGGTACATGCAGCATGCGCTGTCGCAGTTCCTTCGCGCGGAGTTCCGCCCGCCCAACTATCTTGCGCTCCCAACCGCAGGCGTAGACATCTCTGCAAGCGGTATTAAGGTTGTGTGTCTCACTGAGCGCGCACACGGGCTTGAGCTCTATGCCGCAAGCGACGTAGAGCTTCCATCAGGCGTCATTTCAGGTGGGGAGATCGCTGACCGCCCCAAAGTCGTCGCCGCGCTACGCGAGCTCTCCAAGCGACACCACTTTAAGCGTGCCAATATCGCCCTTCCAGAAGCACGTGGCTATCTGTTTGAGGCGCTCGTTCCTGATGCTCCAAGAGGGGAGCAGCGGACAGCGATCGAGCCGCACCTTGAAGAGTACGTGCCGCTTCCATCCAATGACGTCTCGTTCGATTTCGCACCGCTTTCGAGTGAAGGAGGGCAGGTGCGCGCCGTTGGTGTCGGGTACGCGCACCGTGTCGTCGAGGAATCGGTTCGCGCGCTTGAGGAAGCAGGAATCGAAGTGCGCTCGGCCGAGAGCGAGACCTTCGCGCTCCCACGCGCGATCCTGCCGTCTGGAAGCAAGGAAACAGTACTCATCGTTGATATCGGAAAATCAACGACCAAGTTGCTTGTTGCAAGCGGCCGCTTGCCGCGCTTCGTGACGACTCTTGATATTGGAGGACACGCACTCACGCTTGCGATCGGGAAGTACTTTGGCGCAACTGAAGAGGAGGCACGCAAGATAAAGATCGAGCATGGCATCGCGTCTGATGCCGGGAACGAAGATTATCTTGCAGCGATGCTCTCGACCGTGTCAGTCATCCGCGATGAGATCGTACGCCGCTTCCAGTACTGGCAGTCGCATACAGATGCATCGCATGACCCTATCTCCCGCGTGCTTCTGGTAGGCGGCAACTCAAGCGTGCGCGGAATCTCCGAGTATCTTGCAGACTCGCTCAAAGTCCCTGTGTCCCAGGGAAATGTGTTTCAAAACCTTGCACCCGAACACGTGGGGCACGCTCCGCTTGATCCGACTGCGGCGCTAGCCTATGGAACCGCAATCGGTCTTGCTCTTCGCGACTATGAACACTAATCTCACCAACCTCCTTTCGTTCGAGCGCATCCGTGCCTTTCGCAGGGATTATTTCCTGCGCCTGCTTACCGTGCTTGCCTGCATCGCGATAGTGATCATTCTCGCGCAGGCAGCGCTTCTTATTCCTACGTATCTGTACGCAAACGAGCAGGCCACCCTCCACCGTTCGCATCTCTCTGAGATCGAACGTGCTAACGCATCTGAAGAAGAACGCAGCGTTACCGAACGCCTTACCTCACTTACTAATGACGCAGAACGCGCGCTCGGTTTGGTGAGCGCTTCCGGAGCAAGCGCCTCGCTTCGAAGCGTGCTCGCGCTTCCGCGCCCAGGAATCATCGTCAACCGTTTTGCCATTGCCTCGCCAAGCGCGACTGAGACGACTGGTCGCATCAGCGTGTCAGGAATCGCAACGACGCGCGATGCGCTTCGCGAATACCACCTTGCTCTCAGCTCGCTATCGTTTGTCGCGTCTGCTGATCTCCCGCTTGGTTCCTACGCAAAGGAAAGCGAAATACCATTTACCATTACGCTCCAGAGCGCACAAACGCCATGAAACGCTCCTCTTTCATTCATCTCGGACTCGTCGTCTTGATCGCTATCATGGTGAGTCTTGCGTATGCCTGGTGGCATCAAGAAGTGCTGCGGGTCGCGAGCGAAGCGGCTGACCTTGCCGTACAAGCAGCGGAACGGGGTAACGTGCAGACGCGAAGCTCGCGAAACGAAGTCGCATCGCTTGCCGAAGGCGAAGCCTATGTCGGCGCACACCTGCTCCCGCTTGGAGAGATCGTTCCGTTTCTTGAAGGGCTTGAGGCGACGGGACGGGAGTTTGGCGCACTCGTTGCAGTTGCGTCGGTGTCAGACGCTGCTGGGGAAGGGCAGATCAGCATCGCGCTTTCTATTGAAGGATCTTTTGATTCAGTTATGCGCACGGTGGGGACGATTGAATACGGGCCCTATGCAAGCGCGATTGATACGCTCACGCTCGACACGCTCGATGGAACACTGTGGTCTGCAACACTCACGCTCTTGGTCGCATCAAAGACTGCCGAACAAACGCCATGAACCTAAAAAGCATCACGTCTATTGTTCCGAAGATTATCCATAGCGTCCGCTATGGCGAGCAGTTGCGCCCCAGACGCGACTGGCTCGTGCTTACTGTTCTATGCGTCGCGGGTCTTATCGCAAGCGTCGTCTCAAGCACCTTCTTTTTCATGGATATCGTGAACCGCGAGCCTGCAGTCACGGGCTCGAGGGATTCCTCAGTCGATACGAGCGTGCTTGAGGAGACGCGAGCCGCGTTCTCGGAGCGAGAACAGGAAGCGCTCCGGTATCGAAGTGAGTACCGCTTCATTGACCCGTCGCATTAAGGTCGGTACTGTTTCTAAAGCCCCCATAGCTTAATGGATAAAGCTGCGGACTTCTAAGCCGTCGATCTAGGTTCGATTCCTGGTGGGGGCACACGACTTATATGCCTAGGTGGCGGAACTGGTATACGCGTACGCCTCAGAAGCGTATCCCGCAAGGGTTGGAGGTTCGAATCCTCTCCTAGGCACTACTGTTCGTTCTCGACTTCGTTTTCAAAGATATCGAGTTTTTGGTCTAAATCGAGAAGGGTATTTACCTCTTCGGAAAGAGCCAGATCGAGACGCTCAAACATACTCTTGAGGTTGGCGAGATCTGTATCCGAAAGAAGAGACGTTGGGTCAAGCGCTTCAAGAGATTCAATCTCGGGCGCGTCCTTATACCCCGACAGATCCTCGTCTGAAGCAAACATCTGAAGAAACTCTCCGGCAGTCATGATTAATCTGTTTCTTCAAGCACCGCGTTCGATCCTTTCGTTGACTGAGGAATCCCCAGATCTTCGTCTATCTGTTCGAGCATGGCGCGGATCCGTTCGGGGGAGAGGGGTCGGTAGCGGCTACCAACTTTGAAAGTTTCATCCATCTCAGCATGGGGAGCCATGATGTATTCCAGACGGTCTCGAAGGGAAGGAGAGAGCACGAGTGCTTCAATTTCTTTTTCAATGTCAAAGATAAGAGGACGGCGTCCAAGCTCCGTCACATCGGCGACCTCTTGAAGCTTGGCGTGTATCTTTCGTTTATCTGCAAATAGTTCAGTAAGAGGGAGAAGTCTTTCAAGACGTCCCTTGAGAAGCCTGGCATGCGTTGCCTCCGTTTCTCCCCTTCGGTTTTCTGGGTCGCGCCCAGCAGAAAGCTCGTCAACTCGTATTTCGGCTTCCTCAAGCTTTCGTTGCGCGCGGATACGTTTCAGTATGATTGTATGGAGTTGATGTCGTAGGCGTTCGATATGATCAAGCGCCGCTTCGCGCTTCCACACTCGGCCACTCGCCTCATACGCCAACCGCTCTTGTTTTGTAAGCCGTTCTTGGAGCTTATTAATTTCGATAACTTCCAGGTTTACCGCGACCAAAAGGTTGTTAATGGCGGTGAGCACCTTCTGAAGGTATTCGAGCATCTTCGTTCGTGTTTTGTAATCGATTGACGCAGCGTCGATATCGATTGCGCCGTAGTCTCCAATCGATTTTTCGACCTGGTCTTTGACCGAAAACAGTTCAGCATGCAAATCGTCAAAGTCGTGGAAGTTGCTGCGGATGGTGATAGGTGGATTAACCACATCTTCCTCAAGAAGGGTTTGAAGTTCGCCTATCTTATTTCCTACGTATTGATCAAACAAATCTGTCCTTGATGTAAGCTCATCCAAAGCTGCAGTTGCAGCCTCCGCCCGCTCGTTAATTTCTGCCGTCTTAGTCTTGGATCCTGCTCTAACTTTAATAAGTCTGTTGATTCTCCATCGTTCGTACTCGCTTGTGGCACGGTCTCGAAGTCGCTTGGTTGCGTTCACTAGGTTTGGAGGGCCGACGTTTACCATTTGACGTCCGGCAGCGAAGAAGTCTTCGCTTTCAAGAAGCATGCCGCGAACAACGTCATACGGCCGTAAAACCCAGCGGCGAGTGAATCGATTTCGTGCTTTTTCGTAGATTTTCTCTTTAACAGCCTGAGCGTCTTCGCTAAAAGCTTCCCAGTCTTTGCCGTACTGCTCTCCGACCGCATTCCAGTCAATTCCTTCTTCTTTCCACAGATCGAGCAGGCCCGCTCCCGTGGTACGGATCTTTTTCTCCTTGGCTGGTTTTGGTGTTCCTTCGGGCTTGTTCATATACTCGTTAGTATATCAATGAAGTGAATGTGAAGGTGGTGCGCGCTGAGGGACTTGAACCCCCGACCTTCTCAGTGTAAATGAGTTGCTCTACCAACTGAGCTAAGC
>CAZQGQ010000006.1:0-12069 GCA_964593365.1 uncultured Candidatus Saccharibacteria bacterium
TCGGCACCTCGATGTCGGCTCACCTTAGCGCGGGGCTGGAGAAGGTCCCAAGCGTTTGGCTGTTCGCCAATTAAAAAGGTACGCGAGCTGGGTTCAGACCGTTGAGCACCTAACAGAAATGTTGGTTGCTCTCTGTCTGAATCCCATAGAGAATTGTTATCGAATCCACAATAAGGTCTTTTCGTCTTCAAATGAAATGTCTGGCACAGGTGTGTGTCCAGAATAAAGGAACCAATCAATATCACGGCGATCCTGTATGGGAACATACAGCGATACCACTGACTTATATCGGAGAAGCCCCACGCGGGTAACTCCGAGGGAAGCGCAAGCGCCCGTAGAGACTGAACGTCAGTCATCGAGAACCGATGAAGTAACAGTCCGATCCCTCGAGCAATTGAGGTATATAAAAAACGAAATGCGTGAGACAGGTTGGTCTCCTATCTACTACAGGCGTTGATTCTTGAGAGGGGTCGTCCCTAGTACGAGAGGACCGGGATGAACTGACCTCTGGTCTGCCTGCTGTTCCACCAGGAGCATCGCAGGGTAGCTATGTCGGGTTGCGATAACCGCTGAAAGCATATAAGCGGGAAGCGTGCTCCAAGATTAGGAATCGTTATGAGGCACCTTGAAGATTACGAGGTTGATAGGCATTAGGTGTACATACAGCAATGTATTGAGCCGAGATGTACTAATACGCCCAGTTTCTTGTGCGGAATTCTGTATATCACAATGACTTGTGGTTGCACTTTCAGTACCTAATGCATATTCGTGTGCACGCGAGAAAAACGCGCGCAGAATGTTGGTGGTTTAGCGGGAGGGGTACACCTGATCTCATTCCGAACTCAGCAGTTAAGCCTCCTAGCGGCGATGGTACTCGCAAGGGGAGAGTAGCTGACCGCCAACATTCTGCGCGTGTTTTTTGTTTACATGCTAGAGTCTCGCCATACCGTCGGTGACGCCAATACTTTACAGGGAGCAAAGAGACTCCTTAGTTGTCGACGGGGCAGAGACGAGGTCACTAGGACTCCATCAGTGTGGGAGACCGACCACCTCGTTTCGATAGCCCGCGTCCACAAGGCGCGGGCTCTTGCTATACTCTTTATATGTCCTGGGCAATACAGCGCCGTACGCTTATTATCTTCGCCATTGTATTAGTGGCGCTTGCAGTCATTGCGGTGACCGCGATTTCAATATTCTATGAAACCCCTTCATGCGCAGATGGGAAGGAAAACCAGGATGAGGAGGGAATAGACTGCGGAGGATCGTGCCAGCGGCTCTGCTCCGCGAGCGTCGTGCCACCAACAGTCTCTTTCGTTCGCACTCTTCCAGGCATTGATGGCCGAACCGATATCGTTGCATACGTTGAGAATCCTAATCCATCGGCTTCCGCCCTGCAGGCCCGCTACACGATCGAACTCTATCGCGAAGACCGGACGGTCATCGCCGCGCTTCAGGGAACGGTGGATTTGCCGCCTTCGTCGAGCGTGCCTATTTTCATACCAAACGCGTATTCAGGTGTTGAAGACGTTGCGCAGGCATTCGTTATGTTCGATCAGCTATCGCTCATGTTCAACCGCGATTCAGGAGGCTACATAGTGCCGACCGCAACTGACGTGCGTTCTGAGGTAACCGCATCGCCGCGCGTGACAGCAGTCATCAACAACCCTTCGGCAGAAACACTTCGCCTCGTGCCCGTTGTCGTGACTGTATTCAATGCAGAAGATATCGTGATCGCCGCGTCCCGTACCGTTATTGATGTATTGCCTCCGCAAGGGCAGGCAAACATCGTGGTTACCTGGACCGTACCATTTTCCGAGGCCCCATCTCGCATTGACGTTCGACCAGCAATCATCCCTCCACAGCCATGACCGAGCATGTGCGGACAGGAATCTTGCGGGCACTCTCTGACGGGTGGTCGCTTCTTTTTATTGCCGTTGCCCTCTCCCTCATTGGGATACTGACCATGCATCCGTTTGGCGAGGACGGGTCCCTCGCTCCTCGTCAGCTCATGTGGCTTGCTGTCGGCATTGTCGTTTACGCAATATGCGCGATCACCGACATGCATATCATCCGGCGTACGACGCTGCTCGTAAGCGGGTATGTGTTTGCGATCGTGCTGCTTGTCCTCCTACTTCTTATTGCTGACCCCGTGCAGGGCGCTAAGGCATGGTTTTCCTTCGGCGCAGTGTCATTCCAGCCGGCAGACCTTGCAAAGCTCGTGCTGATCGCGTTTCTTGCAAAGTACTTTTCGCGGCGCCACGTTGCGATCAAGCAAATAGGCCACGTCGTTCTCTCGGGCATCTACTCGGCTATTATCATCGGCCTCATCCTTATACAGCCTGACCTTGGAACTGCTGCAATCCTCTCCGTGGTCTGGCTTGGGATGGTGCTGGTATCAGGTATTTCAAAAAAGCATTTGGCGATTGTCTTTATTGCAGGAGCCATATGCGCCGTAGGACTATGGTTCTTCGGTCTCCAAGACTACCAGCGAACACGCATCATCGCGTTCATAAATCCCGCGGCCGACATACGAGGGGCCGGATATAACGCGTATCAAGCGGTTGTTGCCGCGGGCTCAGGGGAGTTTTTCGGCAAGGGCATCGGGTACGGCACGCAGTCAAAGCTCCGGTTCCTTCCTGAGTATGAGACGGACTTTATCTTTGCAGCATTCGCTGAAGAGTGGGGATTTGTAGGCGTGTCGCTCGTTCTTATTCTCTATGCATTACTTTTGTTCCAGCTCCTTGGTATTGCGCGCAAGTCTGCGACTAACTTCGATGCTCTCTTTACGATAGGGGTCGCCCTCTTGTTCCTTGCACACGTGTTCATTCACGGAGGAATTAACCTCGGACTCCTCCCGGTGACCGGAACCACTATTCCGTTCATGAGCTACGGCGGCTCGCACCTCGTGATGGAATTCGCTGCGCTTGGGATCGTAGTCTCGCTTGCTCGTCACGGGAGAAGTGCGCCACGCGAGGCGGTACGGCAGGAGTACTTTGGCTAGCGCGTATAGAGAGCTAGCGTGTCTGAAATCATCCGCTTCGCAGAGAAGTTGTCTTTAACGTGGGCACGTAAGTTTTTGGCAAGATCTGCTGCGTATGATGCGTCCTCGAGGATGCTGCGAAGCGCGCGGGCAAGAGCTGCAGGGTTTCTGCTTGGGACCAGAAGGCCGGTTTTCTTATGGAGGACGATTTCAGGAATACCTCCAACGCGCGTTCCGACGACCGGAAGCTCTGCGTGTCCGGCTTCTATAAGTACGTAGGCAAGAGCCTCGGTTTGGGAGGGAAGAATGAATGCGTCAAAAGCTTTCAGGTGAGCATTGGCGTTCTCAACAAAACCAAGGAGCACCACTCTCTCTGACAGATCCAGATACGTAACCAAAGCCTCAAGACGAAGTCGTTCTTTGCCTTCGCCGATGACGACAAGCGCGAGATTGGGATGCGTGGCTTTCAGGTCTGCGATAGCCTCGATAGCATCCTCGATACGCTTTGAAGGATGGAGTTCTGCGATGATGCCAACCCATGTCGTTGCTGAGAGGTGCGGGGCGAGCACGTTCCGGCTCTCTGCTCGTGTCTTAAGCATGGGCTCGTCAGCTCCGTTACGAATAACGATGAGCTTTTTCGAATAGAAGGGAAGCCAGCTCATGTCGCGGCATACCGCCTCTGAAACGCAGATCGTTACGTGCGAGAGATAGATAGTCGCAACGTAGGCAAGTCGGAACACTAGTTTCTGCCACCAGGGGCGCTCTTCGTTAAAGGCCCAGCCATGGCTCGTAAAGATAATGCGAGGAACATTCGTGAGACGCGCTGCGAGCATTGCGAGCCCCGCCTTTGAACCGTTTGCATGCACGACATCCGGACGAGAAAGCCTGAAGAGCTGTACCAGTTCCCAGAACGCGCGGAATTCGGAAGAAAACCCCATCTCATTTGAAAGACCGGGCACTTTTGCTGAAGCGATTCCTTCTTCTTCAAGTCTTGTTGCAAGCGTTCCGCCTTCGCCGTACGCGAGGGCAGCCTCATACCCTTGCGCTTTTGCAGCTCGGGCAAGGTCAAAGACGTAGCGCTGAGAGCCGCCCCAGGAAGCTTTCGTAATGACATAGAGAATGCGCCCTTGTATGGTGTCGCTCATGCGGGGAAGTTCGCTTCATGATATAACAAGTTTGACGCGAACTCCCATGACTTTCGGCAGAAACTATGCGCCCTCGCTCCTGTTTCTAGGCGACACGGCCATTTTCATAGCTTCCTTGTGGCTGACGCTATTTGTCCGCTATGCAGGTATCCCAACACAGTCGCTCCTTGGCGAGCACCTTCCGGCGTTCCTTATGCTCTTCGCGCTCTGGCTCCTGGTCTTTTACATGGCAGGGCTTTACAGCAAACGCGTTATTTTGTTCAAGATCGCTTTGTTTGGCGCTATCGTTCGAACGCAGATACTAAACATTGTGCTCGCAGCGCTCTTTTTCTTTTTTACGCCAGGAATTGGTATCGCGCCGAAAACTAACCTTTTGCTGTATCTGGTAATCTCTACCGGACTTATCGTGCTGTGGCGTCTGTACGTGTTTCCGCTTCTCACGAGCCCGATCTCGCGAGAGCGTGCTGCGATTATTGGTGAAGGTCCTGAGGTCGAAGAGCTCGTACAAGAGGTGAACGGGAACCCGCGCTACCATCTGACCTTTGCGGTTCGTGCGACTCCCGATGAGTTTAAGCGAAACCCAGACGTCTTTTCGAAGAGCTTGGCCGAAGAGTCGGTCGAGCTGTTGGTCGTGAATGCAGACGACGAGGCGCTCCGGCCTTCGCTTGCGCGCGTGTACGAGCTCTCATTCATTTCTCCGGGCTACCAGTTTGTCGACTTCCATCGATTCTACGAGGAGGTGTTTGATCGCGTGCCGCTTTCGCTGCTGCAGTACGACTGGTTCTTAAAGAACGTTTCCACGAACACGCCGGTCTTCTATCCCGTTCTTAAACGTTTGATTGATCTTCTTGGTGGCGTGCTGATGGGGATGGTAACAGTTGTTGTCACTCCTATCATCTTTATTCTCATGCGTCTTGAAGGACCGGGCCCTCTATTCATTCGGCAAGAACGCATCGGTCGCTACGGTGTTCAAGTATGTGCGTACAAATTCCGAAGCATGGGCAAGAACGATGCTGCTGGAGGCGCATGGAAAGGAGAGGACGAGAACCGGATCACTAAAGTTGGCGACTTCTTGCGTCGCACCTCTCTTGATGAGTTCCCGCAGTTCATAAACGTGATCAAGGGAGAGTTGTCGTTAATCGGACCGCGAAACGATATCCGCGGCTTAGGTACGCGTCTTGGCGAGGCCATCCCGTACTACAACCTACGCTACATCGTGACGCCGGGAATCACTGGATGGGCGCAGATCAACCAGCAGTATGAGCCGGGGAATATCAGTCCGCAGTCAATTGAAGAGACAAAGACAAGGCTCTCGTACGACTTCTACTACATCAAGAACCGCTCGCTTGCGCTTGACGTGGTGATCGCGCTTAAAACCGTGAAGCGAATGTTATTTCGCGTGAGTTCCTGGTAGGGTAATCCTATGCATACGGTGCTTATAACTGGCGCAGCCGGCTACGTTGGCGCGATGCTCGTCCGCGCATTTGCGGCTCGAGAGGATGTGGCCACCGTCGTCGGCCTCGATAAGGAGCCTCTTCCCAAGATTCTCTCTAACGAGCCAAAGCTCGTGTACCTTCAGATGAATACCGTTGATGAGTGGGAAGAGGAGGTTAAGAAACATTCTCCCGACATCGTCATCCATGCTGCTTGGCATATACGCGAGATATACGGAAATAGGAAACGTACCTATGCGTGGAATATCGAAGGATCAGAGAAAGTATTCGCGTTTGCGTTTCGAGAGCCCTCGGTAAAGCGATTAGTACATTTTTCAACCATCGCTTCGTATGGAGCGTTTGCAGATAACTCGCTGCAGCATCGGTACACGGAAGAGGAGCCGTTTCGAGAATCAGCGTATCTCTATGCAGAAGAGAAGCGGATTGCTGAAGAACGTCTGGAGACCCTGTACAAAGAAAACGCACGTAAAGATATGAGTGTCAGTGTTGTTCGTCCTGCAGCGATTACCGGCCCTTGCGGACGTTTCCTACGCATACGCTTAGGACTGCAGTCAACTCTCGCGGGACAAATGAAAGGATCTTGGATCTACAGCATTATCTCCGCCATGGTGCTTCTCGTTCCCGTAACTCCAAAATGGCTTCGGCAATTCGTCCACGAGGACGACGTGGTCGCTATTGTAGAGAGGCTTTCCTTCGGGGAAACGGCAGGTAGTTACGAAGTCTTTAACCTGTGTCCTCCCGGGGACCCAATTCGCGGTAAGGATATGGCAAAGGTGGTCGGAAAGTGGATGCTTCCGGTGCACCCTCGTATGGTGCAGCTAGGCTATTTTGCAGCCTGGCACCTTACTCAAGGGAAGGTGCCAACGGCGCCTGGCGCCTGGCGAAGTTACTCATATCCTATCGCGGTTGATGGCTCCAAGGTGACCCGAGCTCTTGGGTACGAGTACCGCTATACTGTCTTTGACGCTCTCTATTACACTGATGGCACCTATGAAGGACAGGTGCCCGTAGAACTTCGTCGCACCAAAGCATCATGATTGTTAACGGAAAACAGATTGCTTCTGACATCCTCGCGGAAGTCAAAGCAGGTCTTCAAGGACGCACGCCGGTCGTGCGCGCTATTGTCGTGCAGCCTACTGCTGCGACCGAGTCTTATCTTTCTATAAAGGAATCCCGAGCGCGAGAGGCGGGAATGGAATTGCAGGTCGTTCGTCTCCCAGATGATGCAGACGAAGCGAGTGTTATCGCTGCGGTCCAGGAGCCCGGAGCAGACGCTGTCATTGTGCAGCTTCCGCTTCCAGAGCATCTATATACCGAGACTGTTTTGAATGCCATCCCGTATGCGCAAGATGCTGACGTGTTGTCGAATGGTGCGTATGCACGTTTTGAAACGAATGAAGAGGGTGCGCTAGTCCCTCCAGTAGCCGGAGCGGTCTTAGAAATACTTACGCGCTCGCACGTAGATGTGCGTGGCAAGCAGGCGGTGGTCGTTGGGAGAGGTAAGCTTGTCGGGAAGCCAGTTGCAGTATTGCTTGAGCGCCTCGGCGCCCTCGTTACCGTTGTCGATCAGAGCACTAAGAACACGAAGGAGCTGTTGCGTGACGCTGACATTGTTGTCTCAGGTGCAGGCAAAGCGAATCTTATTGTCCCTGACGTGATTAAAGAAGGAGTTGTCCTTATTGATGCTGGAACAAGTGGGGCGTACGGCGGAGTCTTAGGCGATATTCATCCAGACTGCGCCTCGAAAGCCTCGGTGTATACGCCAGTTCCCGGGGGAGTGGGGCCTGTAGGCGTGGCGTGCCTCTTTAAGAATGCCGCCTTACTTAGCGAAGGACGGCAAGTTGCATAGGGCGCCAAAAAGGGTATACACTAGGCCATCATGCGTTTTCTCCCAACCCTCGCCATTCTCGTTGTTGCAGGCCTTCTTACCTGGTTTGTCGTTTCGACAAACGGCCCAACTGACGCGCACCGGGTCAAGCTCGGGCTTGATCTTGCAGGAGGTACGGAGCTTGTATATAAGGCAGACACTTCGGGCATTACAACCGATGAAAAAGGAGCACTCGATGCTCTTCGGGAAGTTGTTGATCGCCGGGTGAACTTGTTTGGTGTCGCTGAGCCGTTGGTACAGCTTGAAAAATCAAGCGCGGTTGCAGGCGAAGTAGAGAACCGTCTCATCGTCGAACTTCCAGGCGTTACTGATGTCGCTGCAGCAGTTGCGGCCCTTGGCGAGACGCCGGTGCTTGAGTTCAAGCTTGCTCGCGAGATCATGGTGAACGGAACGTCGACCGCGGCATTCGAGCCAACAGGACTCACGGGTCGCTACCTTAAGAATGCTGAACTGCAGTTTGGGAGCTCGACAGGACAGGGACTAGCAAACGATTCCATCATCGTTCTTAACTTCACGCCAGAAGGCGCCGAGTTGTTTGAAAAGATAACGACCGAGAACGTAGGGCAGGTGCTCGCCATCTTTCTCGATGGGGAAGTAATGTCGCTGCCGGTTATTCAGGAGGCAATCGCAGGAGGCACCGCAACTATTAACGGCGATTTCACACCAGCAGAAGCGCGCGATTTGGTACAGAACTTGAACTTCGGCGCCCTTCCGGTGCCTATCGAGCTTGTCTCAAGCTCAGCGGTCGGTCCGACTCTTGGTGCAAGCGCCTTTGCCGCAGGACTTGATGCAAGTATTTTGGGCTTCGCACTTGTCGCTCTGTTCATGATCTTCTGGTACCGCCTCCCGGGACTTGTCGCGACGATCGCGCTTGCCATATACGTCATCATCACGCTTGCGATTATCAAATTCATCCCGGTTACGCTAACCGCTTCGGGTATCGCTGCTCTCATCCTCTCGATCGGTATGGCAGTGGACGCTAACGTGCTCATCTTTGAACGCATGAAGGAGGAGCTTCGAGCAGGGAAGCCCGCTCGTGAAGCGGCAAAGATCGGCTTTGCCCGCGCTTGGCCTGCTATTCGCGATGGACACTTCACCATGATCATTTCCTCCGTGATCCTCTTTTGGATGGGCACATCGCTCGTCCAGGGCTTCGCGCTCGTGTTCGGGTTCGGCGTCATCGTCTCGCTTCTCTCTGCAGTGACCATTACGCAGACATTCTTGAATGTGATTCTTCCTACAGAGACCAAGGGGCCTTGGCGCTTCCTGCTCTCAAGCGGCCTTCACACAAAATAATATGTTGATCATCAAATATCGCGCATTCTTCTTCTGGCTCACGGGCCTCATCCTCGCGGGAGCGATCGGCTCGCTCTTGATCTTTGGCCTTCCTCTCTCTATTGATTTCACCGGAGGATCAATCGTTGAAGTGGCATACACAGCAGAGCGTCCGAGCGTCGACGTTCTCAAAGAGCGCGCAGGAGCCGCAGGATTTGGCGATGCGTCTATTCGTGAGAGCGGAGACAACGGCATTACCGTTCGTGCGCACACCCTTACTCCGGAAGAGCACAACACGCTTCTCGGGGCGCTCAGCAACAACGGGGAACAGGCGCTCACTGAACTTCGCTTCAACTCGATTGGCCCGTCGCTTGGATCCGAGCTTGCGATCAAGGCGCTCTATGCAATTGGCGCAGTCACGCTTGCGATCATGCTCTACATCGCTTTCGTGTTCCGCAAAGTTTCGCGCCCGGTTCCGTCCTGGGGTTACGGGCTTATCGTTGTGCTCATGCTTGCAATCGACATCATCGTCCCTGCAGGCTTCTTTGCGGCTTACGCACACTTCACTGGAGCCCAGGCAGACGCGCTCTTCGTCGTAGCGCTTCTTGCGCTCCTTGGTTACTGCGTGAACGACGTCATCGTTATTTTCGATCGCGTACGTGAACACTTGAAGTTGAACATCGAAAAGAATATCGAAGAGCCGTTTGAGACGACGGTAGGGAAGTCAATCGATGAGACCATGGGCCGCTCAATCAATACGTCGCTCACGGTTGCAATTGCGCTCGTCGTTATCTTCTTCGTTGGAGCCGAAGCTACCAAGAACTTTGCGCTCGTGATGCTCGTAGGAGTCATCATCGGTACTTTCTCTTCGATTGCGCGCTCCGCTCCGCTTCTCGTTCCGCTTGCTAACCACTTTGCTAAAAAATGATTCTCGGTATTGCAGGAACAATCGGTGCGGGGAAGGGAACAGTCGTTGACTATCTCGTTCAAAAATACGGATTTGCACATTACTCAAGCTCAGGGCTGTTGCGAGAGATTCTTGAGTCACGTGGAGAAACAGTTGACCGCGACGGCTATGCTCGCCTTGCGCGGGAGCTCCGTGCGGCCGATCCTGCTGGCGTCCCTCGTCTCACGTATGAGCGTCTTGTAAAAGACAGCCCAAAGAACGCGATACTAGAAGCAGTACATACTGTTGGAGAAGCAGATTTTATCCGTAGTATTGGAGGGAAAGTTCTTGGTGTTGATGCGGATGTTGCGACTCGTTATGAACGAATCACCAAGCGTGGTAGCGAGAAAGACTCAGTTACGTATGAGAAGTTTCTTGAACAGTCAAAACGTGAGGACGATGGCGGATCCGATATCTCAGGGCATAACATTCGAGGAGTTATCACCACAGCTGATTACGTCGTTCAAAATAACGGAACGCTGGAAGAACTCCATGCACAGATCGAAAACGCGTTAGCTACTCTCGCTGCGAAATAGTTTTACGAAATTACTGTTCCGACAAACGGCTTTCCGTCGATATAGTTTTCCAGTTCAGAGAGGTTCGCGCCGTTCATGATCGCAACTTCAAGGTTAAGCGAGTCTGCCTCCTTTGCGGCAACGGGGTCAAACGGGGAAGAGAGGCCCGGGTCCCAGTCTTTAGGGATAAGCTTTCTAAATTCGCTCCAGTTCGTCTTCTCGATTTTCGTTGCGCTTGAGTCTTTGCGTGGGTCAGCGGTATAGACGTAATCAATATTTGAAAGGTTTACGAGCTTTTTCGCACCAAGCTTCTTGGCGGCCATGACTGCACAATAGTCGGTGGATCTTCCAGGTTTCCAGCCAGCACCAATGATGACAGGATACTTCGCATTAACAGTACGGGTAGGGTTTTTCACGATCCGATCCTGCGCTTCTTCGTGAAGAATGGTGCGAAGCAGGTGCGCGTTAAGGCGCGTTGAATGGATACCAAGCCAGTCCGCATCTTCAGACGCTAAATCTCCGCGTGTTTCTTTCGCGGCATCTTGGTAGCGGCGAGCAAGTTTGCCGCCCCCTGCAATAATGTAGAAACCAAATCCTTCTTTAACCTTCCGTTTAATAAGTTCTCGGAAACGTGTCAAAAACGCGGTATCAATTTGATCGGGAACGATCAAAGATCCTCCAACGGACAGTACGATGTACTCGCGCTTTTGTAGCGTTAGGCGCATATAGGCCAAGGTTTGACGGCTCTCATTACTATACGCTCTTGAGGAGCTTGCGCAACTTTTCCTGTTACAAAAAAAGCGGGATTCCTTTCGGAATCCCACTCGAGTTTTCGCCGAAGCGAATGAATTACGTGCTGCGGTTTCGTTTTCGGAGCTCTTCTACCTCCCACCGCTTTCCGGCCACTTCGTTTCCTTTCTCAACGAAACGACAGCGGTCAGACAGCATATGGGTAATTGGCAAAAGCGGATCAGTAGGGCGGTTAGGCGCTACGCTCCAAGAATCCTCCATAGGTGCCGTCATCTCGGACTTCACCTGCAGGCGTTGCTTGCCCCGCAAAAACACATACCTCATTTCGACATCGTCGTACTCCACGACGTCTTTATTTCTCAGGTGCACTTCGGCACCCTTCACCAAGAGCAGGGGATACCGTTTGGATTTCGGCACCATTTTCGTCTCCAATTCTGACTATCTGCTTGGGATACCTTTATTCGTAACAGCTAGGAGGTAGGCCGTCAAATCACGGCTTGACGGCCCCCTGAGGGGAGGGTAGTATCTCTCTATAACTCCCTCTTCCATTAGGGAGGGGGAGTTTCGCTCGTTGAAAACTAAATAAGAGACCAAAAAAAAGTAAGGAAAGGAAGCAAGTGAATTCTTGTGTTCCGCCTATTCTTAATGAGAGTTTGATCCTAGCTCAGGATGAATGCTGGCGGCGTGGATAAGTCATGCAAGTCAAGGGGGCAGCAATGCAACCGGCAGACGAGGTAGTAACACGTACGAACGCACCCCAAAGTCTGGCACAGCTCGTCGAAAGACGGGGTAATTCCGGATGGTCCCGCAAGGGTAAAGATTTATCGCTTTGGGAGCGGCGTGCGCAATATCAGCTTGTTGGTGAGGTAATGGCTCACCAAGGCTACGACGTTTAGGGGCGCTGAGAGGCGGACCCCCACCGATGGGACTGAGACACGGCCCATACTCCTACGGGAGGCCGCAGACGAGAATATTCGACAATGGGCGAAAGCCTGATCGAGCGACGCCGCGTGGTGGACGAAGTACTTCGGTACGTAAACACCTTTTATGTGGGACGAAGTTTATTGACGGTACCACATGAATAAGGGGCTCCTAACTCTGTGCCAGCAGGAGCGG
>CAZQGQ010000007.1:0-1860 GCA_964593365.1 uncultured Candidatus Saccharibacteria bacterium
TTACCTGGCTGACCGTCGATACGTCCGGTTAGGAAGCGGGTTTCCTGGATATTGGGCTGATGAGCGCGATCGAGCAGCTTCATCGAAAGCTCGTGCATGTTCTTGGTCAGAACAGAGCCTTCGGTGTTCATCTTCACCATAGCGTCCGACATGCGGCCGTAGTGCTGCTGAGCTTCGTCTTGCTTCACTTTGGAAATAGCTTCCGCGTGAGCGGTTTCAAGAACTGCAATCGCCTTGACTTTATCGTTCTCGACTTCGGCCACACGGCGATCGGCGTTTAGCTGAGCTTTGGCAATTTTCTGCTCGGATTCGAGCTTGGTGAGCGCCGTAACTTTATCGATTTCGATTTCGTGCTTTTCTTCGAGGTTAATTTTCAGGCGCTCAAACTCGTCTTTGAGATTAGCTTCTTTGATCTTGAACTCATTTTGCTGGGTGGCTATCGTGCGGTTCATTTCGGCTTCGCAATTTCTGTTTCGCTGATCAAGATCGTATTCACGAGTCCTAAGCTGCATTGCAAAATTGCTTTCTTTGTTGGCTAGCTCCTGCTCAAGAGTTGCAAGCCGCGCTTTCGCTTCAAGACGTTCTCTAATAAAAAACACTATTCCATCCTTCTCGGGCTTTGCCCGCTTTTGTTTAAGCTTTTCAATTCTATAATCAGAGAGATCATCAAATAACTCGCCTTGACCTCCTCCCCATGCCTAAAGGCGGGGGATTCCCTCGTTCTAACTCGTCAGTGGCTTACTAGAAGTCTTCGGCGTATCAAGTCCGATACGGAGAATATTTATGGTCGCGTTTTTGTCGCGGTCATGCGTTTGTCCGCAGCTCGCACAAGCCCATTCTCTTATTGACTTTGAAATGCTCCTTAAATTTCAATGTCCCGATCGAAAATTGTCTTTCGACCGTCTTTCCTCGCGTTCTCAATCGCTTTATCGAGAACAACTCTGATGAGATTGGACAAAGCTTCTGGCGTCGCCCCACTCGTGTTCATGCTCCCCTTGTTCTTGATGTATGCTTTCACCTTTGAAACCGTAACCAAAACTTCGCTCATTGTCATTCTCCCTTGTTAATGGTGTACCCGGCGAGATTCGAACTCGCGTCCTAAAGTTTTTTCATTCTACAGTCGACATGCTTTTGCGCCCAAGGCGACACCGAAGTGTCGGGTGGAGATTAAAATCTAGGGGTCTTTCAACCCCCAGACCAGGGCGACCGATTTCTCGGCCACCTCCACCAACCAGATTCTTACGATAAGCTCTGGCAAGCTCCCTGCACTTTCCTTCTTGCGAAGTGGACTGCACTACCATTTTTGCCTTTCTTCTTTAACTGGCGCTCAGGCGGCACCACAGTCTTCCGTTTTTAGGCGGCGAACTGAAGAGCCGTAGCATTGCTGCCACGGTTCTTGCGAATCACGAAAGATTCAGCATTTACATTTGCGTCCAGATGATAACTCAAACAAGTACGCCTCTGAGACATGCAGTAGAATTTCCAAACCCCAGTCGAAACCAAATTCGGGCACTTTTAAAATCAACTGAAGAGAGAAGTACCGGCTGCTATTAACGTTTGACCAGCGCAGAGCGTGGCTTGACTCGCATTAATCTTGTACTTCAAAAACCGAACTCTCAGATTGCCTCGATCGACCACCTGCCGGTCCTCGACCAAACCAACTGCAAGCACTTCTTCTCTCCTCAATTCATTTCAAAATCGTCTAAACACCATTAACATTTCCAAAAAAATAAGCAAGAAATATTTCTTACTTTTATTCGCTCCCACCACTCGGCGGCTCGATGAAGACGCCCGACTCGCCCTCTATCTCTGTCTTTTTGCCTCTCTGTCTCTCTGTCTCTGTCTCTGTGTTTTTTCCTC
>CAZQGQ010000007.1:1870-5318 GCA_964593365.1 uncultured Candidatus Saccharibacteria bacterium
CACATTCGTCTAATCACCATTTAACACACTTAAAAAAAGAAGCAAGAACTTTCTGCTTCAAATATCAATCTTCCGATTCGCTCGTGCTCGCCGCTTCAATAAAAATTCCTGCCTCTGACTCAATCTCGCCAATCTTTTTACGGCAATAAATGCATAACCATAGCTTTTTCGTTCGCATGGTCATTTTTGAGCAGTCCGGTCCAAGGCACTGGCCACTCTTGCCGTGCTCACCAGGAACAGGAGGGATGATCTTCTTTTCAACATTTCTGCGTCGCTTCATCAACGTCAGAATAAGGCATGTAACAAACCTGTCAACGATTATATTGCTTCGCAAGCTCCTGATTTAGCTCGTCTTGGGCTATTTCACACTCCCGACGAAAGGCCTGCTCGTCTTGCTTGGCCGCATTGACCTTGAACACCGCGTAGGTGTGCCGAGCAATAAGCCGGTCGAGCTTCTTCTGTAGCCACTCGGCCTTAGTTAGGAGCTTTTCCGCCATCTTCAGCCCTTCGCTTTTCTACGACTCCACGCAAAATATCATGCTTCACAACGTCTGTAGCTCGTCGAATGGCTCGCAGCTCGGGGATGGCTACAAGCGCAAACTGCCTGATGCTGTGAGCCGCCACAACGTTGGCAACAGTAATGACGACCCAACAGATATACTGAAACACCATCTTTACTCCTCAAAAATCTTCGTCAGGTTCGCGGCAAAGACCGAAATCTTTCCATGTTTGTGTACGCTGATCCGCTTAGCGAAATTGATGGCTCGTTTACGTTGAGTGAAAATCTCAACCCAAGAGCCATTCTCCGCCACGATGTATATCTTAGAGCGGGCCAAGAAGCCTGGACTCCGTTTGCGCCAGCATCCACTGTAGCCAAAGTTTCCACTTTGGGCCTTCGCTCGCGACGAGGAAAATCTTACCCCTAGCGTCTACACAAGCCAGTTGTTTGCTTTCCCAGTCGTTACGGATATAGGGTCTTTTCATCTAATTTTCACGCAAGGAAACCCCGCCCTTTAGGGATGGGGAGGAATTGCGTTCTCCATTTGTTGCTATTTAGAATTGTTAAATCGGTCTTCTTTGCTGACTGCGTAATCCTTTTCCTTCCAAGCCCCTCCCTTTAGGGATGGGGTTATTGACCCAGTAGGTTAAATTCAGTCAAAACAGCGCTCGCGTATCCTTTGGCATGATCTATATTTGGAAAAACTCCTGTGGCAATCGCACGAAGCGCCACGACCAATGCCTTCTCACGCTTCGTTTTAACTCTTACAAGATTGCGTTGCCTACGTTCTTGTGGTGTGTAGAGGGTCTTGCGTCCGTCATCACTCATCGACAAATTCCTCGACCAAATCGTAGATAGACTCCACCTCTTTGGCTAGGTACTGACCATCTTTCATCCAATGCTCGTATTTCAAAAACAATCCGTCAATGGGAACTTTCTTTTTACCCTTCAGCTCGTGCAGCTCGCCGACAACGGGATGCTTTTTCGCCCACTTGCCGATGAGCGAGATTATTCGAACAAGGTGCTCCTTGTCGCGAGTCCGATAAACTTTGCCAAGCTCAATAGATTTCACCATTTATGATCGCTTGGGAACCCGATCTTCTCTTGAGGCCAGTCCTTCTTTGGATCGAACGGTTTTAGGAAATATTCTTTCCGGCAAGCGGAACAATAAATTGCTGCCCAATCCGGCATCTTGGAAAACCAGTCATGATGCCCATGAATGCGGCTCATCGAAGATCATTCCAATCTGTCCCGGTCGAACGCTTATAGACTTCGAGCCAAACAGCGAAATCGTTATTCAATCTTTCACGAAGCTTCTCATCTGGCGTCTCGGCAAGCGTCTCCATGTAAGAAAGGCAACCAGTGGCGGCCATGCCAAGGTAGAGCTTGTCATTGCCATCACAAATAGTATTCACTTTTTCCTCAAACGTCTTCTTCATTGTACAGCTCCTCCCCCTCTGAATCGATTTCACGCTTCTTAGCTTTCATCAAAAACACACGAAACCTTGCCCAGGCAGCGGAGGTCGCCGTCAAGATCAAAGCAAGGCCAAAGAAAACAGCAAAACAAGCTACAAATACATCAGTCATTTAATTGATATCCATTGGTTTATCCACACATTTCTTATCGAGCAAAATCACGACAATCTTGTGGTACTTCGATTCCCAGTTGCTCCGACACGGCAATCAAGGCAGGCATACCGTATGGATTGTAAAGCCCATCTCGCGAGACAAGCTCTTCCAGGTCTTCCCGGCCGAGGATCCACATCCACGCGGCGATTTTGTTGATCGTGCGCGAAGCTGAGATGCCTCGTTCATTTAGCGCCTTGCTCCAGCCGAAAACCAAGTAATCGAGAAAGTCTTGCACGGCCTCACGAACGTCGGTGATTTGCGTCGCAATCTTCTCCTCGTGTACTTCTGCCAAGAAAGAATTGGGTTTTTCTTTTGACAATAAAGGCTTGGCCTTGTCCCAAGGAAGGTAGTCCACCCAAACAGAAGGGCCGAAAGCGAATAGGTCGGATACGCCTTTGATTTTGGCTTCAATCTCTTCCGAAGTTTTTCTTAACGAAAGGCGATTGCGCTCGATGAACTCGTCAGTGGCAAGAATTCGAGGATGGGAACCGGGATAGTATTTAAGTTCGTATTCTTTCATCTAATTTTCACGCAAGGAAACCCGCCCTTTAGGGATGGGGAGGAATTGCGTTCTCCATTTGTTGCTATTTAGAATTGTTAAATCGGTCTTCTTTGCTGACTGCGTAATCCTTTTCCTTCCAAGCCCCTCCCTTTAGGGATGGGGTTATTGACTTTATGATTGAAATCGATCAAACACCAATACCAATTCTGTTAGCCGATGCAAGCAAAATTTGATATAATCTTTATAACGCACCTTGTCCAGGAGGCTCCATGTTCGATCTTTCCAAACACCCAGCCCTTTCCGTCGAGCGCCTATTGGTGTTCACCGCACTCGGGTATTATCTTTATCGCCAGGTCCAACTTCAAAAAAGCGGCACCTTGGCCGGTGAAGATTCTTGGATGGTGAAAGTAGATAAAGAAAAGATGTTTGATATGGCTGCCAGCAAATTCAAACTCAATCCAATGCAGCGTGGAATGATGGAACAAATGTTCAAGCATGTGATGAAGGATGAAGAGTGAAACTCCCACAATACGTTGAAGGCGTTCTACAGTACCTCGGTCGCATGGAGCAGGAGCATGTTGGCACGCCCGCGCAGGACGCTTACGATCGTATGAGAAAAGAACTCATCGAAGAAAGTCTCACGGCTAAAAATCCTGTAGCAAAAGAAGTTGCCAATCCACCACCAGTGAAACCGACTAAAACATCTGGCGGAACTTTTAATATGTGTGCCGCTTGCGCCAAAAAGTGGGAACACGGAACCGAGCCAACCGATGATCCATGCTTGCAACATCGTTACGGCTTCAACGGTTGCGTGTGTG
>CAZQGQ010000008.1:0-3144 GCA_964593365.1 uncultured Candidatus Saccharibacteria bacterium
GGAGCGCCCAAGGGCGCGGGGGCCGACAGCATGGGCGCCGCCATTGCCGGAGCGTTTTCACGTGCTGTTGTATCTCCCGGGTGATGCGTACGACCGCGAAGTGTTCGACATGGCGACGCTTCTACGTCTGCCGGTCGCGTTCCCGCACATCGAGTTTACGCTGATCCCCTCGCCCGCCGAGACATTGCCCGGTCCGCTGCCACCGAATCTCACCGCCCGCGGCTGGATCGAGGATATCGACAGCTTCTACCGGGATGTCTCGCTGTACGTAAGGCTGACATCGCATGACGGCACATCGTTCATGGTGCTGGAGTGCCTCGCGCGCGGGCGGCAGGTGATATGGACGTTCCCCATGCCGGGAGCCATACAGGCGAGCGGCTTCGATGCTGTTGCTTGCCACATCCGCGAACTCGCCGCGAAACACGCATCTGAGGGACTGGGCCTAAACGAGGAGGGCCGCGGGTACGTCCTGGAGCACTTCAACGGTGCGCGATTAACGAGGGACCTGAGCCAGCGGTTGCGGGCAGTGTTGCGGCGGTAACATCGCGGGCCAGCGGCGAAAGAGTGGCGCCTTCATAAAGTGTTTGACTTATTCGCCTCGACGGGTATAGCGTCTGTGGCCCCGAACCACGATGGAGGCGAGCACTTGTCGGATTCAGAGCAGAAACCTGGCGTCTTGTCTTCTGCGGAGAAAGCAAAGATCGATGCATGGCTCAAAGAGAAGTGGCAAGGCCAAGCTCTCTGTCCGGTCTCCAAAGATGTGAAATGGCTGATTGCGGACCATCTAGTCCAGCCTCTCAGTATTATTGCAGGGGGTCTGGCAATCGGAGGAGGCGGATATCCTCAAGCGATGGTGATCTGCGCCACCTGTGGATTCACTATGTACTTTAACGCCGTGCTAATAGGTTTGATGCCAACGACGGACGAAGGTCAATGATTCCTGACTCGACCGACGCGGACTCGACTAAATTCCAAACGGTGACTCATGGTGCACAACTTCACACGCTATATGTGGAGCGAACAGTGAAGGCGTACGCAGTGAGTGCGCATGAATTGGATACACTGACCTATTGGAACACACTAGCGTCAGTGTTCTTTTCGATCGCAACGGGGCTCCTAACATTCGGAGTTGGGACTTGGATCAGCGTCTGGGTCCAGCCCGGTGCGTGGTCTAGCAACGGTGAAGTGATGGCGAAGGTCATCTTTCCGATCTGTGTAGTCCTTGCGTTTGTCTTCTACGCAATAGGCATTCTTACGCTCGTGGTTCGGAGTTCGACGGTCAAGACCATCAAGAACGAATCCCGGGCAAGCAAAACCTAGCAATCTCAGGCTCCGCGACCGTGTGCGCCAATGAGCGCGGCGGGGCAGAATCCTCTCCATGCCGAAGCGACCCTACTTGCCCCTGAAAGGTATCCGCGTCCTTTCGATCGAGATCGCGTTTTCTTTACAAGGACCTGGTGGACGGGGCGGCGTCCAGTCTCCCATGACTCCAGCGTTTTGTATGGAACACCCGAGATTTGAGCCAGGGTCCAACGGCTTACGTCGTGACGTTCCCGCCAAAGTCGGACCGCTTCCGGAGTCGCGTACATTTGGCCTCCCTTAGTGGATTATGAAGGGGGGCATGCGATTTGGGCGAAAACAGGCTATTTCGCGCGCGAAATCGTCAGATTGCCGACACGATCTCACGAACGTTAGCGCCGGTTCGCGATTTCGACCGAAGG
Source organism: uncultured Candidatus Saccharibacteria bacterium (assembly GCA_964593365.1). GTDB lineage: Bacteria > Patescibacteriota > Minisyncoccia > Phycocordibacterales > Phycocordibacteraceae > C7867-001. Next base: position 1,722 of record CAZQGQ010000008.1, read on the forward strand.
ACGAGTATTGTAGAACGGGCTGGCGAAAATCGGATCCTCCCAACTTGTTCGCCCAGGGGAATCTCGCTCATGGCAGATTGTGACCTTTGCAGCCATTGGGCCTCCTGGCACGAAGCGGGAACGGGGAAGTGTCTCGCCTTCGGATGTGGGTGTGTGGCGGGAAACGCGGTCCGAGCGCATCACATGTCACCCGTGCCGTTGTCGCCTGACCGGCTGGCCGGTCGAGTTCGGATCGGAGAAAGCCCGTTGCCCCCGGGCGGTTCGGGAGTCAACCTCAACGGTCCGAGCAATCCTCGAATCAGTCTGTTGCCTCGAACAGCGGGCCGCCAAAGAAGAACCTATTCCACCGAATATGGTCGGACGGCCTGTGGGTCATGCCGACCCTGATCATGGCGCTGATCGTCTTCGGAGTTGTCCGCAGGCTCCTTTCAAACAGTCCGCCTGAGCCTCTGGACCAGTACCGCCCCACCGGAACGGTGATTCAGGCGGCAATCTTGTGCGGAAAGGTCGACAAATTGCCAAGGGACTGCCCTGATGAGTCCTTCGCGAACTGCGTCCGCGCTTCAAGCGGCTACATCGAGGGCTGCCTGGGGCTCGGGCCTAACCTTAGTAGGCCCGATATTCGGCTAACTATCCAAGACGCGAACGGCGAGACATATACGACGACAGCACCGGGTTGGTGTGGGGCGATGGTGGACATCGGCAAGTCGTTTCCGCCAAGATACCGCGACTGCGGCCCCCCGGCGGAGCGTACTGTCGTCGCTCAAACAGCGGAAGCGCTGTCGGCGGGAGCAAAGTCGGAGTCCCTGAGGAACGCCCAAGCCTTAGGGACGAAAGCGTCGTTCGATGAGGCAGAGATAATTGTCCGAGCAATCGAGTACGCGCCTTTGCCTGCGGCGCGGAGAGGTTCGGCTACCGGCTCCAAGCCCGACTGGATCGCGGCCAACGTTTCGTTGACGCGGACAAATACGAGTGGATCTCGCTTTCTGTACCGGGTGGTGATCAAGTGTTTGTTCGACGCAACCGGAAAGCCGATCGAGGATCGATTTTGGGACGGAGACAATCTGCCTGTTGACTCTGATGATCGCGGGAACGGCGGATATCTTGAACTTGGAGGTGCCAAAAGCGCGAGCGAAATTGTGGTTCACTTCTATATCCCTCCGTATTGTCCCAATGCTGGCTTGTTCTTGATCGACCGCGACACAGATTCCCGGAGACCGGCATCCTGGCGTTTGCCTCAGAAATAGCGAATATCGAAACGGTTTCGGCAACACCGCCCATGGTGCTGGCTCCCGTCGGCTTGCGGAATATTCACTTCCGCTTTGAGGCGGCCTTGTAGAGCGCAACGGAAGCCAGGGCACGCTTCCGGCAGGTCTGGCCAGTCGGCATGCGGGCGCCCATGTTCCTCGGGCGCGTCTATTCC
>CAZQGQ010000009.1:0-2780 GCA_964593365.1 uncultured Candidatus Saccharibacteria bacterium
TCCTCGTCCCGCAGCCCTTTGCTGGTCAAGTTTGAAAGACGCCCGGACCACTGCGCGATGGACGCTTTTTCCGTGCCGTGGAGCTGCAGCCAACCAAGCAGAGCACAGTGCAGCCCCCTGACGCATAGCGGGCTGGCGGTATCCGCAGGCAGGAATGGTTCCGGCACATTGCGCCGAGCGCGCTGTAGGCTGAACATTCGCAAGTGTTCAACTACGCCGGTCAGCCAACGACGCGCGGGCGCGTCCTCGACATGGCGCAGCAACTCATGCACAAGCGCCTCTGATACGCCTTGATGCTTTCCTGCCATCGCGTCAGCCAATGTGAGCCCAGTCAAGCTATCCACAGGCCCGGAACCGTCGACGATGTCCACATAAGCCTGCGGCTGAGCTGCGCTAGCTGACGTAATGGGCGGGAACGGGTTGATCTGGCCTAGCTCGGTGTGCTCCCACAAGCGGCGCGCTGAAATCTCCAACCCGCACCCATCAAAGCGCAACTCCCATTGTTCGTCGAACGGCTCCATGCTGTGGGTTCATCCTTCATCGTGTGCGCAGCCGTCGTACAGGATCGCGTCGCTGATCTTCTAGACTAAGATGACTCGACTACCCCTAAGCGCCATTTCGCCCGTCCCGTTCCCCCAAGGCATACACGAACCAGCAAGGTTCGGTGGGCGTGTTGTACAGGCGGCAGTTGTCCGGCCGTGTGCGATGAATCGTCAGCCGCTCAGTATCACACTTGCACGCGGCGGCTACGATCTGCAAGGCCCTCTGTCGAGTGGTGAGCCGTATTAGCATCGATCGCAAGCTCGATAGACTACGTTGAGCCCAGGGGATCGCAGGGCGCGTACCGCAAAGTCGATTTGTAAAGTACCCAGTCACCGACCCGGGAGCGAGTAGCGCCGGTCAGTTCCCCGAAGTCACGCGGCGTCAGTAGGTAGTGAAAGCAGAGACGAAACGCGGTCGACAGTCGGCCGGTCTTTTCCGCGTTCTCCGGGAAGAAGTTTCTCCATGTCGGAAAGATAACGAGATCGCCACCGTACATCCCTTCGTAAGGGATACGAACAATGCCGCCCCATTCCTCGACCGGGATGCCATACAGCCCACCATCAGGCCCGCAAAGGGTGAATGCATCCTGCGGCTCGCAGCGAGTGCCCGTCACGCGCCGGACCTGTTCGGCAACAAGCGCGCGCCAGATATCCGGGTCGTCGAAGGGGCAGGACACCGAGCGCACATCATCCCGCTGTATCAGCTCAAGGATTTTCGCCCGCACCGGATCGGGAAATTTTAAGTAGCCGTTCATCTCCGCGAGCCTTTCCATTTCCGTGAGGTCGTGGTCATAGTACCGCTGGCCTTGGCGAATCTCCATCACCATCAGCTTCGCTCGATACAACTCGTCGTTCAGCTCCAGCGGAACGTAGAAGGTATGCGCAGCACGGATATCTGTGCTGCCGGCGCGATGCGGTTCTGAGTGGTGCAGGACGGCCTTCTCCAGCATGTCCCCGATTGCTAGAGTCGAGAGAACCTGCTGCCGCGTCGCAACGTGCGACATCGCCTTGCGCAGCCCCTTGGCATAGTTAACGACACAACCACGGATATCGCGTAGGGAGCCGTCGAGCGAGACTTTGCCCAGCGGCACCGTGGCCACCTTGACCATCTTGCCGGTGTCGCGCTGGCCGGCACGGGAGAACAGTGGGTCCTCAACTTCCGGCGTCTCGCATGGTATAGTGCCCTCTCTGCTTTGGTCCCCAGCGTTCGTGCCCTCGCCCCCGGATTCATCCGGGCGGGGTGCAGCAAAGGGAGGTGTCTGACCGGAGGCATCGGATGGGTGATCGCGCCCGTCCCACAGCAGAGTCCACTCGCCAGACCTCACCTTGCCAGCCACATCAGGCGTGATGCGCCGTAGTCGATAGAACCAGAGGGTGATGCGATGAAGCGAGCCGCTTTGTCGCGCTGGCCGGCGCGGGCCATGCGCGGGGAGTCGTCGTTGACACCGGTCAGGAGGTCGTCTAGGCTGATTTCCGGTTCCCCCGCTCCCGTGGCGCCGTCGCTAGAGTCAGCGGTGTCCCGCGTAGCCCAATCGGCGTCATTGGCCGCCGATTGGGCATCCGGGGATTGTGCTATTGTGTCGGCAGGGGCCGCTCCCTCGGTGTCACGAAAACGCGTAGGGGCATTGAGCGTAGCCTGGTCGGCACCGTCGTCTGCCACCTTGCCATTGGCCCTTACTTCATACCCACTCAACAGCCAGCCGTTCGCACCTTCGCGACGGACGAGCAAAACCTCATTCCCGTCATCCTCCAGCACAAGTCGCGTGCTGCGTCCGACGTCATTGCGGCGCAACTCCCTGCCTCGGGCAATCGCTTTCACGATGCCTTCTGTAAGAAAGCGCCTTGCCTCCCGAGCGGTGAGCTCGTCCTGTTGGACCCGCCGCGAAAGAATATGCTGGATGCCCTTCTTGTCATCGCCCCAGACAAAATCGACCCATCCGAGACCACTACGGAACATGGCCCGGTGCTGATCGCTTCTGTCGAGTAGTGCCCGGTTCATCGCCGCATGGAACAGCAGGAATTCGAGTTCGGCCCTGGACGCGACCTGACTGGCGATGATGTAGACGCGCTTTTCCGAGGGAACGTAGAGCGCCTGCACGTCATCGGTGGCGCCCTGGGATGCTACCCAGTCGCGCCATTGTTTTGGCATCCCGGAAACGTCAGCAATGACCTTGATGCCGCCAAGCGGCGGGTTCTTCCATTGCGCCGTGATGTCGTCGATGTGGCTCTGCACGGCTG
>CAZQGQ010000010.1:0-2408 GCA_964593365.1 uncultured Candidatus Saccharibacteria bacterium
CCTCAAGAGCGCGGTGATCGATCGCCGCGGCGACGCGATCCTGTTCAATCCGAGGCTCGTCGAGTTCGCCAAGCACTACCACTTCGAGATCCGGCCGACAGCCGTCGCGCGTGGCAACGAGAAGGGACGGGTCGAACGGGCGATCCGCTACACGCGGACATCGTTTTGGCCCGCGCGCCGATGGCGCGATCTCGACGATCTGAACGCGCAGGCCGAGGCGTGGTGCCTCGGCGAAGCGAGCGAGCGGCCGTGGCCGGACGACAAGCAGAAGACCGTGGCCATGGCGTTTGCCGAGGAGCAGCCGCGGCTACTGCGATTGCCGGACAACACGTACGAGACCGAGGAGGTCGTCATGGCGCGGGTCGGCAAGACGCCACACGTGCGCTTCGAGGGCAACGACTACTCGGTGCCGCACACGCTGGTGCGGCGGCTGGTCGAGGTGCGGGCGACGCTGGAACGGCTCCGCGTGATCGTGGACGGCGTGGTCGTGGCAGAACACGCCCGCAGCTTCGATCGCGCGGTGGTGACCGAGAACGGCGCGCACATCGCCGAGCTGCGAAAGAGCAAAGGCGAGGCGAGGAAGCATCGCGCACTGGACCGGTTGGCGCAGTCGGCACCGAGCAGCCAGCAGCTCTTCGTGAAGCTGGCCGAGAACGGTGTGAACCTCGGTCGGGCGACGCAGCACTACGTGCATCTCCTCGATGACTTCGGCGCAGGGGCGCTCGAGCAGGCCATTCGCCAGGCCTTGTCGAACGACGTGACCCATCACCACGCGGTGCGGCAGATCCTCGAGCAGCAGCGGCACGCGGCCGGACTGCCGCCGGCCGTGCAAGTCGACTTGCCTGACGACGACCGCGTCCGGAACGCGGTAGTCACGCCACACGATCTGCGCAGCTACGACCAGCTTGGCGACGTGGGCAAGGAGGTGGCCGATGGCGATGCAAAGTGAGGCAGAGCTGAAGGAACGCGCCCGAGGGCTCAAGCTCTGGGGCCTGCTGGCGAATTGGGAGTCGATGAGCAAGCAGGCCTGGGTGCGCGAGTACCTCGGCGTCGAGGAAGACGAGCGTGATCGCCGCAGCCTGGAGCGCCGCATTCACGGAGCGCGGCTCGGCGCCTTCAAAGCGATGGCCGACTTCGACTGGGAGTGGCCGGAGAAGATCGACCGCGATCAGGTCGAGGACCTGCTGCAGCTCTCTTTCCTCGACGACGCGACCAACGTCGTGCTGCTTGGTCCGAGCGGCATCGGCAAGACGATGATCGCCCAGAACCTCGGCCATCAGGCACTGCAGCATGGGCACACCGTGCGCCGGGTCACGGCCAGCGAGATGCTGAACGATCTCGCCGCGCAGGACTCGTCCGCGGCGTTGACGCGGCGGCTGCGTCGCTACTGCGGTCCGCGGCTGCTGATTCTCGACGAGGTCGGCTACCTGTCCTACGACGGCCGCTACGGCGACCTGCTCTTCGAGGTCGTCAGTCGGCGGCATCTGCAGCGATCGACCGTGCTGACGAGCAACAAGGCCTTCTCCGAGTGGACGCAGGTCTTCGCTGGCGCCTCGTGCGTCAGTGCTCTGGTCGACCGGATCGTGCACCGCGCCGAGATCGTCAAGATCGCCGGCGAGTCCTACCGGAAGAAGGAAGCTGCCGAGCGAGCCGAGCAGAAGGCGAAGGAGCGCGCCGAGAAGTCGAAGAAGCGGAGGACGACGTGAACCGGCGACCTTCCCCAGCGCCACCGCGACCCGATCTCGAACGGCGACCCAATGGTGCCTTCGGCTGGTTGCAGGCCGAACTGCTGCACGACCGGTGGCTCGCCGAGGTCGGGCCACACGCAGTGGCGGTGCTCGTGTTGTTGGCACTCGCCGCCGACAGGCGTGGCGCCTCGTTCTTCAGCCGGGAGCGCATGACCCAGGCGCTCGGCATGACTCGGCACGAGGTCGATGTCGCGCTGGAACGGCTGCTCGATGCCGGACTCGTCGATCACCGTCCGTGGCGCGCCGGCGTCCGCGATGGTGTCTGGCAGCTCTTGCAGCCCGCGCCGCGACGAGAACCACAACGGTCGCGACAAGTGCTCGCCGCTGCAGACGTGCTACGCAACCTCGGATTCCAGGCGCCGTGACCGGCGGTGGCGGTCGATCCGGAGAGGCGGATCGTCGCCGCCGCTCAGACCGCCGGAATCACGCGGATCCTGACCGCCGACTACAGGGGGCACCGGCACGACGCACTGGCTATAGTCGCTCAGGCCCCAGGCCACCACCGTGCCGTCGCTGACCCGCGCCACCGTGTGGAAGCCGCCTGCTGCAATCTCGACGTAGATCTCGCCGACTGGCGGCGCCGGCACGGTGCACTGACCATAGGTGTTGTTGCCCCAGGCCACCACCGTGCCGTCGCTGACCCGCGCCACGGTGTGGTAG
>CAZQGQ010000011.1:0-2089 GCA_964593365.1 uncultured Candidatus Saccharibacteria bacterium
ATCGTCGGCGGCGTCCTTCGGGACGGTCACGATCCAGAAGGGCAACGCCAACTTCTCCGTTGCGGGGAAGTCCTCGGGGGCCCTGTTCGGGAATGTCTCCATCGTTGCGGGTAACCGCAACTTGGTCATTACAGGCAAGACCTCGGCCGCCGCCTTCGGTTCGTTCTCCGTCACCGCCGCCGCCAGTTCGCAGGCGTTTAGCGTTACCGGCCTCGGTACGGCGACCGTCTTCGGTTCGCTCGCCGTCGCCCCCGGTGGTGCCGCGGTGGGCCTCGGCGGCCTCGGCTCGGCGTCGTCATTCGGTTCGATTGTCGTCGTCGCTGGTGTCGCCGTGTTGGGCATCGGTGGTCTCGGGTCGGCTGCTGCCTTCGGCGTCGTGTCTGTATACGCCCCTGCGGTGACGGGGGATCTGGACTTCGCAGGCGCGGCGACGGCAGGATACGAACTGCGCTGCTACGAGAAGGCCAAGCAGCTGCCAGACGAACCATCGGAGATGGTCTGCGTATACGTGAAGAGCCTGCGGGGCTCAGACGGCACCACGGGCGAGCACGAGAACGTGTGCGGAGCGGGCACCAACCCCTCCGTGACGACCGCCAAGGTCACGGCCCTGGCCTCGCTGAACGGCTTTCGGCGCAATCGCTACACGGGCTCACCGACAACGACTGGGGCTCTCGTTCCGGTGGCGTTCCTCGACGGCACGATGCCGGTGCTCGATGTGACCTAGTTAGTGAATGGTACGATCTGACTGTGGCTACACCAAGAAACGATATTGTTCGTCTGCGGCTGACGACCCTGGAGAAGGAATCCTGGGGGCGCGCTGCTGGTGGGAAGGGCAAGATCTCGGAGTGGGTCAGATCGGTCTGCAACGCTGCGGCGGCAACCGGCACCGCTCCGAGTCCTACTGAGGAGACGACCATCGCGACCCCCTCCTCCCCGCGAGTCCGCGTGTACGACTCCCCTCAGCCCTCGGCCTCGGTGAAGGGCGGGTGCGCTCGTGCGCATCATCATCGCTCGGGCTCGTACTGCGGGACGTGCAAGCAGGTGCAGAAGTGAGACACCGGGCCTTCGAGTACATGGGGTTCGTGATCTCGATGCTCCTGGTCGCGCTCTGGGTCGCGTTCCTGCTCGGGTGGTTGGGGGACGACCTCGCCCCTAGGTGCGGCTACGGAAACGGGCGCTGCTGACGTGCGAGAACTCGACGCCCCCCTGTACGACTTACTGTGGCGCTGCACGATGGCAGACAAGGCCGCGATGGACGCCAACCTCTTGCGCGTCGAAGCGCGGGTTGCCGAACTCGAGGCGGACAACCGGGCGATGCAGCAGGAAGCTGACGAGTTGGAAGCACGGCTGTCCGAGGCTGAGGGCGCGATCACCGGCTACCTGGGCCGCGCTGACTTCGCTGAGTCACAGCTGAAGGAAGCGGAGCAATCCCTTCTCGCCACAAAGAACGCTCTGAGCGGAACGCAACAGGTGCGCGACTACTACAAGCAGCTGGCCGAGGAGTGGCTGAACGAGGCGGCGAAGTTGGCGGAGCGTGCCGAGCAAGCAGAACGCGAGCGGGGCGATATCGAAGGGTTCATGGGCGATGTCTTGGCCGGGTGTGACATCCAGCGAGGAGCACGCCTATTCCGCCAGGTCGAGGTTGTCATCGGCCCTGGGAAAACTCGAGCCGAGATCCGGGTGGCCGCATTGGAGCGGCGGGTGGCCGCACTTCTGGCCCAAGGGACGTGGTGATGAAACGCTACCCCACGCGAGAGGAAGTCATGGCAGCCGATCCGCGCGACGACGAGAACGAACTCCCCACCGAGTACGTGCGCGTGGTGCGCTGGCGCTTGCACCAACTCGTCAAGGCGGGCGTCCCCTACGACGACGCGGTGACCATCGCGAACGACCGCGAGCAGGACTACTACGTGGTGATCGGCATGATCTCGCACGGGTGCCCCCCGCAGCTGGCAGCGGAGATCGCTCGATGAAGTTCGACGACGTGTGCGCTGTGCTCGTGACTCGCGGTGACGTGGACATGTCCTTCGCCAAGGATCTCCCCTACGGAGAAGTCGTCATCCACGACAACTCGAAGCACGCCCTCGAC
>CAZQGQ010000012.1:0-1635 GCA_964593365.1 uncultured Candidatus Saccharibacteria bacterium
GTTACAGACTGAGGGCAGGAACAGATTCGCTCCTCCATCCACTGGCTCGCTGTCGACCCCAGCGCCGTCGCGTCCGACACCCGACGAAATCGTGCAAGCCATCCAACGCAAGCTAAATGAACTTGGGTACGAAGCAGGCACCACTGACGGGTTGATGGGAAGCGGCACTCGGTCGGCCATCCTCGCATTCCAGCAAGACAGAGGTTTCACGACTACTGGTGTCGCAGATCAAGCGTTGCTTCTCCAGCTGCAGCGTGCTCCTTCACGCTCAACTGGCAATCCGGTCGTACCGGACGCTTCACCACGCTCCCCGACGACTGCAACTGCACCTCCCACAGCCGCTCCTCCATCCGCATTCGTTCCTGCTCCGGCACCGCAACTGCAACAATCGCCTTCTACAGAAGCGACTATTCTCGCAGAAGTGAATGGCACCGAGAGAGAAGCCATCGAAAATGCATGCGGTTACCACAAGAGAAATAGTGGCCCGGCCGAATACTACAGTTGCCTACGCCGCGAATTGGCAAGCCTATCCAATTCAGCGGGACGCCCTGATCTTTCGCGCGCAAGTTCGTCGGAGCAATCTGCCATCGAGAACGCTTGTGGCTACCACAAACGTAACAGCGGGCCGGGCGAATACTACAGTTGCCTGCGTCGGGAACTGACAAGTCTCAACAACTCGGCGGGGCCGCCAGATCTGCCAGGTGCCAGTGCATCGGAACGAGCATCTATCGAGAATGCGTGCGGCTACCACAAGCGCAACAGTGGCCCTGGCGAATACTACAGTTGCCTACGCCGCGAATTGGCAAGCCTATCCAATTCAGCGGGACGCCCTGATCTTTCGCGCGCAAGTTCGTCGGAGCAATCTGCCATCGAGAACGCTTGTGGCTACCACAAACGTAACAGCGGGCCGGGCGAATACTACAGTTGCCTGCGTCGGGAACTGACAAGTCTTGCTAACTCTGGCGGTTCTCCCGATTTGTCTCGCGCAAATGCATCGGAGCGATCAGCTCTCGAAAATGCTTGCAGCTACCACAAGCGAAATAGCGGCCCAGGAGAGTATTACAGTTGCTTGCGTCGTGAGTTGAGCAAGTTGACATACCGATAGTGCCGAAAACGAGATATCAAAGATGGCAATGGCAATCTGTTTCAAATGCGGTTCTGCAAAATCCGGCGCACTCATCGCCTGCCAGAGTTGTAACGCTGCGCCGCGCACGAACAGCGAGTATGCCGTTTCGCTCGCGCTCTCCGACCTTCTGTCGTCAAAAGATCAACTGGCCCAGTACAGCCACGAACTCCGGAACAGTAAGAAGCTCTCCGTACCGCAGGACGCGCTTGCTCAAGCGCTGGATGCATTGAAAGACCCGCAGCTTCTGACGATGCTCGGTGCGCAACCTGCCGCCCCCGCTCCAGCACCATCCGCCCCAGCGGCAACCAGACAGCCTCCACTTGCCCCTTCGGCAGCTCCGCAGCGGACGGCGCCACCGCCACCGCCTATCAAGCTGGAACCCAGCCTCACCAAGACGGCCTTGCATCAGTCCCCGTTCGCCGTCTTGGGCGTGACGACGCGCGACGACCGCCGACGCATCGTCGAGCTTGCGGAAGAGAAGTCGTTGGAGCTGGATCACGAGGTTTGCC
>CAZQGQ010000013.1:0-1523 GCA_964593365.1 uncultured Candidatus Saccharibacteria bacterium
TCGCCTGCGAGCTGCCGTAGGCGAAGACCGACGTCTCGCAGATCACCGACCGCACCTACTCGCTCGGCTACGACTACTTCATCTCCCGCAACACCGACATCTACATCGCGGCGATGCACGAGAAGACCTTCCAGCTGTCGTCGGGCAACAGCTTCGCGGGCGGGGTACGGTTCCGGTTCTAGGCGTCGGCCCGTCCGAATCGACGCGGTCTCGGGTGCGGTTCGGGAGGGTTGCGGCGGGGCGCGCCGCCAACGCTGAGCCAAGCGAATGCCCACGTCCACTTTCTGCCAACTTTGAGCCGTCCACTCTCACCCGTGCTGCACGGCAAATCCGTGGCCCATTTCGAAGCTCGGACAAGCGTCAGTCCAGTGGTTGGCCCTGTCCAGTTTCACCGATAGACTGAACGGCTCGTGTCATCTAAATCAGATTATTGAGCTTTCCCTAAATGATGACATCACCACAACCCTGCCTGGACCCAGCACGCGGCGATGATCGACGGGCGGTGCTGGGCACTCTTGAGCTTGTTGCGAGCAGTAGTGTTGAGTTCGTCGAGGTTGGCTGGGCAGAAGTTGGCCAGGGCGTGCCGCTTGAGCCAGGCCCACAGGTACTCCACCGGGTTGAGGTCGGGCGAGTACGGCGGCAGGAACGCCATTTGGATTTCGCCGTCGGTGGAGTCCAGGTACTCGCGCACCAGCTTGCTCTTGTGCGCCTTCAGCCCGTCCCAGATGATCAGCAGCGGGCGCTTCAGGTGCGCCCGCAGCGCCTTGAGGAACTCGACGTGCTGCTCTTTCTTGATCGAGCCCTCGTACATCCTGAACAGGTAGTTCGTGCGGCTCAGCCCGGCGATGACGGAGATGTGCGTCCAGTTGAAGTGGAACTGGATGATTGGAGTCTGCCCCTTGGGCGCCCAGGTGCGCACCCGTGTGGGCCGCTCGCTCAGGCCCGACTCGTCGATGAAGACGATCAGCCGGCCGTCTCGCTTGGCTTTTTTTTGAGCCCGGGCCAAGTCTTGCGTTTCCAGGTCTGCACGGCGCCCTCGTCGCGCTCGATGGCGCGGCGCTCGGGCTTTTGCACCGAGAAGCCCAGGCCGCCGAGGATGCGCCAGATCTGGGTCTGGCCGAACTTGACGCCGTACTGCCGTTCGATGAGCACGCCCACGCGCTTGAGCGTCCACAGTTCGGTGCCAAAGCCATGCGCGGTCGGACTTTGCAACAGCGTGCGCCCCAGCGCCCGCAACTGCTGCTCACCAAGTCGCGCCGGGCGTCCTCGCGTGGGCATCGCGCGCAGCGCGTCAATGCCGCCTTCATCGAGTACGGCCTTCCACGTGTATGCGGTCTGTCGCGCCACGCCCACCGCATGCGCAGCCTCTGCTGGGGTCTTGCCCGCCAGCAGCATCCGACCCGCCCGCAGCCTGCGCCGTACCGTCTCGTCCAATCGCTTCATTGCCATGTCTCGCACCCAATACTTGCCAAGTATCGGTACAACGCATGACGGCTTCAATGGTTGTCATGATTTACGGAAAT
>CAZQGQ010000014.1:0-1504 GCA_964593365.1 uncultured Candidatus Saccharibacteria bacterium
GACGGATTCGGTGGCGAACTCGTTGCCGAAGCCCGATTGGTAGGCGAGAGGGGCGGTGGCGGCTTGGCCGGTCGATTCCCGAAGCGAATTTTCGTCGACAGATCCCATGGCAACTCCTGAAGTGATCCCGAATCTACGCCGAATCTAGGCCTTGTAGTACTCCCGGTACCACTCTACGAAACGGGCAAGGCCGGTTTCGATGGGGGTGGATGGCGCGAAGCCTGTCGACGCCTTCAATGCGGAAATATCCGCGGCTGTTACCGGCACGTCCCCAGGCTGCATCGGCAACAGGTTGAGCGAAGCCTTCCTGCCCAGGCAACGTTCAAGCACACCGATGAACTGCATCAGGTTGACCGGCCGATTGTTGCCGATGTTGTAGATCCGGTATGGCGCTCGGCTTCTGGCCGGGGACGGTGCGGCCGGGTTCCAATCCGGATCCGGCGCGGCCGGATGCCCGATCAACCGCACAATGCCTTCGACGATGTCGTCGATGTAGGTGAAGTCGCGCATCATGTCGCCGCCGTTGAACACGGGAATCGGCTCGCCTGCGAGGATGCTCCGCGTGAACTTGTAGTACGCCATGTCCGGACGGCCCCACGGGCCATAGACAGTGAAGAAGCGCAGCCCGGTGCAGGACAGGCCGTAGAGGTGAGCGTAGCTGTGCGCCATCAGCTCGTTGGCCTTCTTGGTTGCCGCGTAGAGCGAGATGGGGTGGTCCACGTTGTCGTCTTCGGTGAACGGCGCATTAACGCTCGCGCCGTAGACCGAGCTCGAAGACGCATACACGAGGTGCGCGATTTTGCCGCGCCGGCAGCCTTCGAGGATGCTCAGGAATCCCGAGAGATTTGCGTCCGCATAGGCTTCCGGGTTTTCAATCGAATTGCGCACGCCTGCCTGGGCGGCAAGGTGGACTACAGCCTCGAAGCGATTGGATTCGAAGACTTCCTTCATCGCCTGCCGGTCAGCGACGTCGCGCTTGAGGAACGAAAACGCCGGATGCGCCTTGAGGCGCTCAAGGCGAGCGATTTTCAGGCTGACGTCGTAGTAGTCGCTGAGATTGTCGAGCCCGACGACCGTGTCGCCCCTTTCGAGCAGCGCAAGGGCGGCGGCGGAGCCGATGAATCCGGCTGCGCCGGTAACTAATATGGACATGGGAGTCTTGATGGTCATTGCGGGGTACTACAGGCAAGGCTTCCAGTTTTGCGGCGTATCCCAAAGGCTGGTGCCACGGGCCACATTCGACCCGTCCACCATGTGTGGAAATCTTCCAGGATCGTCCACGCTGACCCGGATTTTTCCGGATCCTGCCTCGACAACGCTCCCCCGGATCCAGTCGCGTTCCGAAACCCCCACGCTCACGCCACGGCAGACTTTCGCGCCCACTTTGGATACCGCAACCCGCACTGCAGTCTCGTCGACGATGCGAGCCTCCGCCGAGCGGGCAGGCGCTGTGTTGCCGGATTCGTGCGCAGGACGCGTCGCACATGCGCACACAGCCGTAGCC
>CAZQGQ010000015.1:0-1479 GCA_964593365.1 uncultured Candidatus Saccharibacteria bacterium
TGCCGGGGGCTGCAAGTATCTGCGTGTCAATAGCGGCTGCCCTCGGGCGCAAGTCGTTTGCTAGCACGGATGGTTTTGTCCCCGCCTCAACGATGATTCCCGTAAGAATTCGCGCTTGGCGTTCATTCAGGATCACACTGCCAGCCAGACCTTCGGCGCCATAGCACAGTCGATCGGGTTCAGACCAGGAACCAGCCATCGACTGCAGCAGTATTTTTGGCAACAAAAATCCTGCCCGAGCGGCATCATTCCGAAGCAAGTCGAGATAGAGATTGAATACCTCGGTAGCGAGGGAATCGTCCGTCGCGGCTTTGGCCAGCGTGTTGAGTACGTTGACGAGACGAGTGTCATCCAGTGGTTTCTTCAACGAGGGGACTAGATCGTTAATGCAGCCTTCCATGCCCAACCCATGAACTCTAGCCGCTTTGCACACGACATCCCATGCAGGCAACTCAGCTAATCCCTCAAGGACGGGCATCAGTCTTTGGAGCTGAGCAACATCCAAAATTGAGATGCCCCCTACCTCATAGCCTTCTACACTTTCGAGTAGCAGCCCGAGAGAAGGAAGGGCAGCACGCCCCCGGCTGAACAGCTTTCGAAGTTTTAAGAATCCTGCGTGCGCAAGAACTGCGTCATCCAAGTCGCCCATTCCCGCGAAGCAGTACTGCGCTTTCGCAGTCAGCCGCTGAATGTCATCCGCAAGCTCAGGAATATCGAGAACATCCCCAGGCCTTATCGCTCCTCCGCTTCGGAGTGGTAGCCACCGCAAAGTGACCAATGCACGCGAGCCATCTTGGGGATCACCGCCAATTCGGTCGATCGCGTCGAGGATTAATCGCCAATGTGCCGACAAATTCTCGATTGACAGCACTACGTTAATCAAGGCACGATCGTCCAGTGCGCGAATCCACTGGCGCTGCTTGCCGAGCAACAGCTGATCTACGCTTTCTCGCGCAAGTTTGATGTGCTCGCCAAGTTCAGAAGGGAATGCACCTCCGATATCCCGGTAAGTGTTGGCGTCTACTGCGCCTCGTACGCGGTTCGTGAAAGCATGCAGCGGTAGCGAGCTCCAGAGCGCCCTTTCGTCCACTAAGGCCAGAATATCCTCACACTCCACGGGAGTAAATTCGTCGGAACTGATCGCCGCGACGCCAACTCGAGCCAGTTCGTTCAGAACCGCCTGAGGTTCAATTTCCTTTATTCCCAAAAAATCCCAACGGCTGCGGGGCATGCTATCAGCCAACTCCTTGGACAGCACATTCCAATCCTGATCACGACCTCTCGTTACTTGCCTCCACAGTTTCTCCCAAGCGCTCGGTTGACCATGACGGGCAACCCAAAGAGGAGATTGCTCATCATCAAAGTGAGCGGCATCGGCGTGCAGGAGGTAGCGCAAGCCTCTGCGCGCAACTGCGTGGTGCCCTGGATCATTGACATCCTGTAGAAGCAGGACTCTTGTTTGTAGAGTTGGAGTAAGTG
>CAZQGQ010000016.1:0-1468 GCA_964593365.1 uncultured Candidatus Saccharibacteria bacterium
TCGTAGTGGTGATCGACGGTGAACTCCAGGTGCACTTTGGTGCCCAGGGCCGCGAGGTCCGGGCGCACCCGGGCCAACGCGATGTGGCGCAGGAGCATCGGCGAGTACATGAAGCTCGTGGCGTAGCCGACGCGCTGGTAGTCGTCGTCGTAGAGCATCCAGTCCTCGACCACGGGAGCGTGATCCTTGGGCGGGATGAGCCCCGCCTCGTTATAGACCCGATCGTAGTCCTGCCAGTCGACGATGAGACCGCGCATCAGCCAGCGCGACGTCTTGTCGGCGATCTCGCGCTCGAGGGCCTTGCGCCCGATGAACGCCCGGTCGTCGGCCTTCAGGTCCTTGAACATCCAGTTCCAGCCGAGCTCGATCGGCGAGGAGCGGTGGGCGTCGTTCCAGGCGAAGCGGCTGGAGTCGAAGTCAGCGTCGAGGAGGAGCAACCCTGCCTCGATGCGCAGCATGTACAGGGCAGCGAGGCCGAAGGGCAGCACGCCGTGGCCCTCCATGCTGTCCCAGAGCGTGTCCCAGACGTGGAGGGCGTCCGGCTCGTCGATCCACACCTCGTAGCCAAGGTCGCCGCTGTAGCCCGTCCGGCTGACGGTGACCCCGGCCCCACCGATCTCACCCTTGGCGACCCCGAAGTACGGGATGTTCTCCATCTGGGGCATGAGCTTGGCGAGCAGGGCGCGCGAGCGCGGACCCTGCAGGGCGAGGGTGCCGATGTCGGCCGAGACTTCCTCGATGGTGACCTGGTGGCGTCCGATCCGATCCTGGAAGTAGGCGAGGTTGGGCTCGGCGCAGGTGAGCAGGTACTCGTCCTTGCTGGTGTGCAGGATGACCCCGTCCTCGATGACGAAGCCGCGGTCGTCCAGCCAGACCGTGTACTGGGCTTGGCCTGGCGGGCACTGGCGGATGTCGCGAGCGAGGACGCCGCCGAGGAAGGCCTCGGCGTCCTTGCCCCGGATCCAGTACTTGTACAGCGGACTGGAATCGAACAGCCCGGCCGCGTTGCGGACCGCGAAGTACTCCATCTTGTCCGACATCTGGTAGCGGTCGGCGGCCAGATGGCCGGACCAGTGGCTCCAGAGCTGCGTCTCGTTGAGCGCGTTGGTGCGCTCGTGGAACGGGGTCGTGCGGATCATGCCGTGGTCGCCCTCTCGGTCGTGGGGTCGGGTCCCGGGTAGGCTAGCCGCTATTGGACGGCCGCGCAATATCGTCCTACCCTGCGACCCATGCGACGCATGCCCCCCGACCAGCGACGCGAGGCTATCGTGGCCGCCGCCCTGTCGGTTGCCGTGTCCAAGGGCCTGGCGTCCACGACGGTCCGCGACGTGGCGGCCGCGATGGGCACCTCGTCCGGGCTCATCCACCACTACTTCGAATCGATGGACGAGGTCCTCGCCGCCGCCTTCGAGCGGGTCGCGCGGCAGGACCTCGTCGCGTCGTCGGCCTTGATGGCCGGGGCTGCGTC
>CAZQGQ010000017.1:0-1449 GCA_964593365.1 uncultured Candidatus Saccharibacteria bacterium
CGTCCAGTTCGATACCACCCAAAATCTTGAAGTAGTTTTCCAGAATGCGCCGCAGCGTGTTTTGAATCGCGAGGTTGGCGCGTTCGGGCTTTCGAACTTCTGCCCAAAGCAACTCGTATGAAGTCTTGATCGGGTTGGTCGTCTGGGCAACTAGTTTAGATAACAGTCCCGGCTTTTTGACGATCCAGAACGTCTCCTCGCTCAACACGCCATTGTTTGGACGCCTCCGGCTATAGGTGATCTCCTTGTGGAAATACACGTTGTGCGTGAGCACGAAGATTTGCTTGATATATCCTGTCCCCAATCGCACATCGTCGAACAATCCTTTGATGAGGCTTCCAACGATAAACAAGATGTCGCTGTCGAGACTCGAAACAGGGTCGTCAAACACAACGACGCGGTCCGTTGTCATGCCACTGTCCGAGACGCTTCCTTTGAGCAGATGGTAGAAGTATAGGAAAGTGACGAATGTCTTTTCGCCTTCACTCAGTGTTGCCTTCGCATCTGAACCATCAGAGCGAATCAATTTGTAGGAGGTGCCACTTGCAGTTTTCGCGAGCGAGAAGCCCTGAAACCCGAAGGACAAGAGCAGAGCATTGATCGCGTCAATCGTTGGCTGCACACTTGTCGTCTGCTTTTCGAGTTCGCGGATCTCGGCGACTTTCTTCGTTTTATCCGTCGTCGCCGCCGCAATCTGTCCGTTTATGGCAGTGATCGCTTTATCCAGACCGTCGCGAGTGGTCTTGTATGCGGCGAGGTCGGTTTTGAGTTCCTCCAACACATACTTCCACACCTGCGATGTCAGGGTGCTGCGCTCTTGAGCGAGATTCGCGACCATCTTGTTATGTGACGCCACGAGAACATTGGCGGAATCAATTAACCCCTTGATCGCTACGGCTACGTTGCCCAAAGATTGCAGTTCAACAACCTGACTTGCCTCCTTCTTTTTTCCAGCAAGCCGCTGGACATTGATCGTGACCTTGGAGTCGAGCAGTTCCTTTTCCGCTTTCAGTTTCTCAACATCCAGAAACCGGGACGGCGAAGCTATGATCGACGCGATTTGCTGCTGAACCCGGGCTGCGTCTGTTGAATAGTTGGTGGCGAGGTCGTCGATAGCCCTGCTGTCCGTCACAAACGTCTCATCGAAATACTCGTTGAGACTCTGAGCGAAGGCCTCGGTCGTGCTCTGCTGGCAAAATGGACAAATGCTACCGTTCTCGTCATAGAATGCCCGGCCTTCACGGACCCAATCGCTGTTCCCCAGCTTCTTGATCATCGCAGCGATATCGACGTCATCCTTGCCGATGACTCGCTTCTTCAGAATTGGGTCAGATTCATGGCCGATCAGCTTGGCCGTTTCAGCAGCAGGAATGGCCTGCTCAGTCGTGGGCGTTGGGCCGAAGATTGATTCCGACTTCTTCTCTAGCTCCGCCAGAGTCAGGAGCGAGG
>CAZQGQ010000018.1:0-1445 GCA_964593365.1 uncultured Candidatus Saccharibacteria bacterium
ATTGCCGCCAGAGCCATTCGGGGCTCCTGATGGGTTTGTTTCTCCCCCTCCTCCACCTAGTTTTGCTCCCCAGAAACCGCCGCCACCGGAATTGTTGGTTGTACCACCTGATGAGCTGCCACCAGTTCCTCCCCCGCCTCCGCTTCCATTTCCCCCTCCACCACCGTTACAGGATAAGGACCATGTACTCCACACAGCTGTAGTCACAGCGCCAGTTCCGCCGTTTCCTCCCAGTGTTCCCCCTGCCCCAGCAGCTCCGAACGATAGTGTGATCGTAGTGCCAGACGGGTATGAAATAGTTCCGGTTGAGCTGTACCCAGCGCCACCTCCTCCGCTGCCACCATCTGAGTTACCAGCACCAGACGCCCCTCCTCCGCCGCCTGCCCCATATAGCTCGACCTTTGTTAGTCTCTGTCCAGCTGGAACAGCCCAACTTGTGCCGCTTGTTACCGTGGTGGTGGCCATTAGGTGAACCCAGTTGCAACCGCGAGATACATCCACTTGTCCAGTGTGACGTTATATTGAAACCCGAATGCGTTGTGGTTACTCGCAGCGATTGCAGCGGGGGTGCCTGTATCACCAATTGAAAAAGACCCCGCTCCGCTTGCTGTAAAAGTAGGTGTACGCGGGGAGGATGTAGCCTTTATGATAAATACTATTTTCTGTCCGTCCGTAACGTTCGTGGGAATAGAGAAAGTGGGGCTATTTACAGTCGATAAATAAAATGAATCTCCAAGTCCTAGCAAACTCGCGTCAACGGCGATTGTCGCTGCGTCAGTCATGGTCACTACTCTAGGATCAGTAAGCAAACGCATCATTACCCACCTTGCTGCGGTGGAGTCGTAAATAAATCTAGCGCTCCTATCCAATTGTAAATATACCGAACCCGATGTTGAGGTTGAAATTCTATTTGCTGCTGTTGATGTAGCGTTGTGTGTGAATTTAACCACTGCGGTGGAGGCGTTATACACCTCTAATATTCTTCCGTCTGTGCCGCCGGCAAAACCTGAGATAGTGGTGGTTGTACTTCCGGTCAGTCTTATAAAAGCTGTTGGAGTTGCGAGGTCATCTATGGTTGCTGATGTAGCGACGTCTGTTTTTGCGACCGAGACGCCCCCATTAAATACGGTAGAATTACTCATTTTTTTCTGTTGATAAGTGTAATTTGTTTTTTGTTTATTTTACCGTCTAACGTGGCGTGCTTCACCGAGCCATCATCAAATTCTATCACAAAAGGGTGGAGTGGCGTACCCTCATCTATCCCGTTAATTTCCCCAAAGGATACCGCCCCATACTCGTCAAAGTAGGAAACCATATCGCCTATCTGAAATGCTGGCCCCTGATGTCTACGTAGTTCCATATTATAAGTATGACGCACATTATAACCAAAAAGCTCAGTGCCCAATTCTCCATATAGAAAAGCCTAATTTAGCATGGTGTAGATT
>CAZQGQ010000019.1:0-1434 GCA_964593365.1 uncultured Candidatus Saccharibacteria bacterium
CTACCGATACGTCTTGCAGTGTGATCTCAAACAATACTTTCCTTCCATTGACCACGCGCTCTTGAGCGCAGCGCTGGCGCGGAAGACTAGCGACCCGCAAGTGATGTGGCTGGTGGGCCAAATCCTCGCCAGCGGCGCCGGGGTGTTGAGTGAGGCCTATGACATGGTTTACTTTTCCGGTGATGATCTGCTGGCCTTCCATCGCCCGCGCGGCTTACCAATCGGCAACCTGACTTCTCAATTCTGGGCCAACGTCTACTTGAATTCTTTCGACCACTTCGTTAAGCGCGAGCTGCGGTGCCCGGCGTACCTGCGATATGTGGATGATTTTCTGCTATTTACCGACGACAAAGCGACGTTGGCCCGCTGGCGGGCCTTGGTGGTGGAGCGATTGGCAGCCTGGCGGTTGACGATTCATCCGCATGCCCAACCCAGGCCGGTAGGGGAGGGCATCCCATTTCTGGGGTTCACCGTCTTTCCCGATCGGCGGCGGCTTCAACGGCGGAAAGTTGTAAACTTTGGACGCAAACTGCGGTCCATGACAGCCGCCTACGCCGCCCGCCGGATCACCTTGGCGGAAGTGACCGCCAGCGTGCAGGGCTGGGTGAACCATGCACGCTATGGCAATACCGTCGGTCTACGCGCCTCGCTCCTTGGCCGGAATCCAATTCGGCCACCCAGAGGGATAGATGCTGACACTTGACGACCTCCAACGCCAACTGCGCCAGTCGCTTCAAGGCTGGCGGCTCAAACTGGAAAAAGCGGGCATTGCCACCAGTTATGCCTTGCTCGCGTCCTACAGCTTGTGGCCGATCCTGGCCGCCTATCAGCAGGGCCAGTTTCACGACACTGCTGGTCTCATGGCGTTGGGCGCGCTGCTCTCCAATCTGGGAGTTAATGTCGTCTCGACTCAGCTCACCAACCAGCTCGAAAAGTGGCGGGGCGAAATTGACAGCGAAGAAAAACTGGCCCAGGGCATCGAGGCCCTGCCCGCGAGCTCGCCTCTGCGCGCCGACCTGGACGCCATGCTCGACAAACTCAACGTCCTGGAGCTCGCCCGCGCCTCTCTGTCTGAGGCCGACAAGGTGTGGTTTGGCCGGACTATCGGTGATGAATTCCGCCGCCTGGGCCACTTTAAAGACCACCAAGTACAGATCGAGGGGGATTGGAATGTGGTGGTGCAGGGGGATCAAAACAACATCGATATCAAATACGAGAAACATGAGCACTACTACGCTGCGCCGTCGAAGGACGAGGAAGAGCAACGGACGCGGGCTGCCGCCCGGCGCCGCTACCTAACGCGCCTGCGCCGCGAGTGTTCGGTCTTACCGCTGGCCGCGCTGGGCGGTGATGAAGGCGGCGAAGACGAGCTGACGCTCGACCGGGTGTACATTACGCTTGATACAACCACGCGGGTGCCGCTCACCGATGAAG
>CAZQGQ010000020.1:0-1422 GCA_964593365.1 uncultured Candidatus Saccharibacteria bacterium
GATCGCAATCGCGGCGGCGGCATATTTCATTGTGCGGCTTGTGTGGGATAACGTCACCGTTCACCGGGCCGCGGCGAACGACGTTGATTTCAAAAACCGCGCGGCCCGCGGCTCCGTGTGCAACGGATTGTTATTTCGCTTTCTCGATTCCCGTGTGACGCTCGAGAATGGCAGCAAGACCATTGCAGAAACGCATCAGCGATTCGTTGGTCTCGTATGCGTCAACACCATCCACGAACGACCTTGCCACGACAAGGCAGAACAGACGTGATCGTGCCAACGCAAGTCTGCAATGGTTTATGGACTTGTTGGCCGCGGCCACTTCGTAAAGCGTTTGAGCATCTGACTCATTCGCCGTTTCCACGAGGAACACAGTGAATTGTTGGCTATAGTGTTCGGCGTGTTTTTCTGGATGGAGACTTGCCGAAACGGTTGCGCCACCTTGAATGCCTGAGAATGCCCGTTTACTTGCGGGACTATCTTGACCGCCCAACCAAACGTCGGGAAGTTCTGTTGCTACTTCGATCTGACTCGGCTGGTAGTTATCGGATGCTATGAGTTGCGATATGTCGATGATCGTCGGCTTTAGATCAATGCTTGGGTTGTAATCGTCGAATCCCCACCCAATGAACCCGATTCCATCATTCGTTTGTACTTCGTCGTATCCCCACGACTCACGGAGGCTGCGATATTCCGGTGTTTGCTCCGTGAAATCTACCAATAATCCAGCAACTTTCGGCTCAGCCATTTTCGCGGCGGTGCGAAACAATTCGTCAGCGTTGCGACCGGCTTTGTTGGCTGCGTGGTGCAGGAGGCCAAGGCACATCACAATATCGCGAACGTCAACGCGCTCTTGTTCAATCATCGCAAGGGCGGTCAGGCCATCAGCGACAAGATTGGCATTGGGTTCGTTAAGGTCAAACACAGCGGAACGCTTGGCGAAGTTCATCAATGTGTAGAACTGATCCATTCTGATCGAGTGTCTGATCTTGGAACGCTCATCTGCATTTGATAGTGCGTATTGTCTGCAAACCTCTCGGATTTTACCGTCGAGATCATTGGGCGTTGGGTGGATCAGACTGAGGTCGCCGCGCCAAAACTTGTACTCAGTGTCAGGTAGTGGCGAGCTGTCGCCGCCCGCCGTCTCTTTCCACCTCGTTTCTGCCTCGTGTGCATCGGCGAGCTGTTGACCGAGAACAAAAGGTTCATCGTCTGATTCGGGCTGAAGGTCATCGGACTTATCGTTGGTCATGTTGCCCGCCTTGTCAGTACCGCGATCGCAGGACGCCAGCGCGACGAGTGACACCACTGCTAACGCTATCAAATAGGTGGCACGTCTCGACATGGCAACTGG
Source organism: uncultured Candidatus Saccharibacteria bacterium (assembly GCA_964593365.1). Classification (GTDB taxonomy): domain Bacteria; phylum Patescibacteriota; class Minisyncoccia; order Phycocordibacterales; family Phycocordibacteraceae; genus C7867-001. The sequence goes on from CAZQGQ010000020.1 coordinate 1,355, forward strand.
CGATCCTCTTGCGAAATAACTCTCTATTATTCATGGTCGCCCGGCCATAACCGCCCTACCGGTACTTA
>CAZQGQ010000021.1:0-394 GCA_964593365.1 uncultured Candidatus Saccharibacteria bacterium
GTGTGGACCGATGGGCAGGCTAAGGCACTCGCGATGGATCGATTCGGAGATCGGGAACGTGCCAGGACGTAATCGAAGATGAGCGTACGCCTGCTGGAGGTGCGGTGGCGTCGGATAGTGGATGAGGGTCTGCACGCCCCGCGCGGTGAGGTGGCGCTGTAGGGCATCGCGCTCGTTGGTGCGGACTACGAATACGTGCCACACATGGCGTCCACGTCCGTCCGACGCGGGCAGTCGGAGCGGAACGTCTTGCAGCTCGTCGCTATATCGCTCAGCGATGGCCTGTCGTCGTAGGTTCCAGGTCGATAGTCGTGGAAGCTTGATGCGCAGGACCGCGGCCTGGATCTCGTCGAGGCGACTGTTGACGCCGAGCGCCTCGTTCACGTACTTGGTT
>CAZQGQ010000021.1:404-1403 GCA_964593365.1 uncultured Candidatus Saccharibacteria bacterium
CCCCCTGGCGCCGTGGGCTTGCGCGGCATCCTCGACCAACTTGATACCGTGACGCGCCGTGATCGCGCGGATCGCGACCATGTCCGCCGGCTGGCCATACAGGTGCACTGCAATGACTGCCCGTGTGCGTGGCGTGATGGCATCCTCGATCCGATCGGGGTCGATGTTATTCGTCGTATCGTCCGGTTCGACCGGGACGACAACGGCGCCGATCTGTGTCACGGCGAGCCACGTGGCGATGTATGTGTTCGCTGGCACGATCACCTCGTCGCCTGGCTCGATGCCGAGCGCGAGCAGTGCAAGCTCGATCGCATCGAGACCATTGCCGACGCCGATGCAATGCTGCGATCCGACAGACGCCGCAAACTCAGCTTCGAATGCCTCCACCTCCGGTCCGAGCACGTACCACCCGTTCGCCAGGACTCGCGAGAGCGTCTCCGTGATTTCGGGCTCGAGTTCTGCTGTTGCGGCCTTCAAGTCCAGGAACGGAACCATCAGCAGTCGCGCACAAGCTCGAGGAACTTCGCATGGTCTCGGATGTAGTCATGCTCCTCGTATCGCCGAGAGGCAAACACGAGACACACTGAGCCGGACGAGAAGTTGGAGAGGTCGCGCCAGATCTTTGGCGGCACGTACAGGCCGTAGTAGGAGCGGTTCAGAGAGAAGTTCGTCCGCGTCTTGCCGTCGTCGAGCGTCACGTCGAAGCTTCCACTTGCGGCGATGATGAACTGCTCCATGAGGATGTGAGCATGGCCACCCCGGCTTTCTCCGCCCGGAATGTCGTACGTATAGAAGGCACTGCTGATCTCAAACGGGATGTCAACGCCACCCTCGATCGGGGTCAGGTTTCCTTTGGGGTCCGAGATCTTCTTCAGGTCGATGATCCGAGGCGCATCCTCGTTCATGCACCCAGCCTGGGTCCTGCGCCCTGTCGGCTTCCACGGTCAGTACGAAACAGCGTTCGGCCACCAATGAATCCAAGGGTCGCTGTCACTATGG
>CAZQGQ010000022.1:0-1350 GCA_964593365.1 uncultured Candidatus Saccharibacteria bacterium
CTACGCAGGACTTCGTCGATGGCGTCGCCAAGAAGATTTCGACCGACGCGAGCCTCACCGTGGTCAACACCCAGTTGCTGACGGCGTTTGGGCCACTGATCCAGGACTTCACGGACAAAGCCGGCGCGCTCAAGCCGCCCACCGATTGGAAGCCGGATCACGACCGCCTCATCGCCACATCCCGCGATCTGCTCGCGAAGATCCGCAGCGGCGAAGTGAAGAGCTTCCAGCAGTTCACCCAGGTGTTCGCGGGCACGGGCACGACGAAGCCGCTGAACGCCGAAGCATGGAAACGGCTGGACGGGGTAATCGGCGTGACCGCGGAGTGCAGCACCGTGGGATTCATCTTCGGCGGGCTTTAGCGGGTCACGCGGCTCAGGAATTCGTCGTTGCACCGATAGACGGCGAGCGCCAGTTCGCCAACAATCGGTGGCACGGCGCCGGTAGAGCGGCGCCCACGGAGGAACGGCACATGCATCAACGACCTTCTACTCGTTCGTACGCCAACCATGGGAAGGCGGTGCTGCTGGGGCTGCTCGCCCTGAGCGCTCTGTTGATGGTCCTTGCTGGCGGAACTTCGCTCGCAGCGGCCGACGGCCAACAGCAAGAGCCGCCCCCATCACGGACGACCGGGCGGGCTACACTCCCGGACGTCCAGCTCAGCCTGTCTTCGAGCGATCCGGAGCCCGGCGTTGGTCTTGAATTTTCGATCACCGTGAATGCCTACAACAACAGCGAAGTGCCTACCTCGGGACTGCAAGTCACAGTGACGCTTCCCCCTGACGTGGCGCCTACCGCCACGCCCGCCCCGGCCGGGAGCGGTACCTACAACCCCGTTACCGGCGTTTGGACCGTGGATGTCGGGGCGGATGGTGGAGACTCGCTGACCATCTATGTTTCGGTCAGTTCGTTGGGCGCCAAGGTTATCCACGCGGAAGTGACTGCCCAGCCCAGCGGCGATTCCGATTCGAACGCCGCGAACTGCCCAGCCGGGGCGCCCGACGTTGCGGAGGACGACTGTGTTCGAACTACGGTAACGGGAGTTGATCCGACTAAGGCAGATGTCTCGCTCTCACTCACGGCGAACCTCGAGGCGCCCGTGGTTGGTGGTTATCTGATCTATAGCTTGAACTTCAGGAACTCAGGACCGCTGAATTCCACGGGCGCCAGGGTACAGGTCACCGTTCCCGCCGCTTTGACTTTCGTGTCGGCCGTGGGCCAGGGAGCCTATGACTCTGCCACCCACATCTGGGACCCACCGACCACCGGAAACGACGGCTCAACGCAGATCTACCTGACATTCGTGGTCGCGGCCCGCAGCGTGTCGTAGGGGAACGGCCACAACGTGAT
>CAZQGQ010000023.1:0-1345 GCA_964593365.1 uncultured Candidatus Saccharibacteria bacterium
GTGCAAGTCCGCCCCGAAGGCGCCGAGGCCTTCAGGCGCAGGCTCAGGCCTGCTTTCCGGAAGCCTTCGCCGCGCGGCCCAGCAGCTCTCCGGCCGCCAGTAGAGGCGCCGTCGCCGTCGATGCCACCGCGATCCAGCACGCGGCCATCGAAACCACGAACATCGCTCCGGCCATGGCCTGGACATTCTTGATCGGCGAATTCTCGGTCCTCGGACGGGCGACGGGCGGCACCTCGGTCACGTGCGGGAGGCGCCTGCCATGGTGCACCGTGAGCGACAGGCGTCGCGGCATGCCGTAGATGGCCGGGTCGGGGTCCGTGGTCGGTTGGGGATGGGGCGAATTCATCTTCGGGCGTCCTCGATCTTGTCGAACTTGTCGAACTTGTTCAACTTGCTCGATCCTGCTGGCAACAGCCGTTCCCCCCGGCCGCATGCGGAGAAGTACAAGGGTGTTGGTTAGCCTGCTCAGACGAAAAGCTGCAAGACCTATTTGGTCCGCGCATGATTTTTTATGAGATGCTCATATAGTTCGCGCGTCGCGCGTCGCGATGCCGCTCGATCCAACGCTGCCCCGGGACGGGGAGAAGGAAGCACGACCATGTCGAAGAAGGCGAACTGGTACTATCACCGCAACGGTTGAACGTCCTGCACGAGAGCGTCCAAGTTTCTGGACGCCAATCGCATCGAGCCTGATCAGGTCATTGCGGCATCGAAGAAGCTCGGCCGCGACGAAGCGGCGCGCATTGCCAAAGCCGCGACGCGTGTGATCGTCGCCAAGGGCAAGAACGTGACCGAGTTTCCCGGCGGCGCCAGAGTCGGCGCCGATTGCATCGATGCCATGCTCGGTCCGACCGGAAACCTGAGAGCTCCGACGCTGGTGGCCGGGAAGACGGTGGTGGTCGGCTTCGAAGAAACGACGTACCGCGCCGTATTCGGCTGAGCGACGCTTTCGCGCCCCTCGCCGCGCGTATATGGTCCGGCCCCATGCTGCATTCGCTGTTCGTTTGGTGGTTCGAGATGTCGCGGGAGTGGGGCTACGCCGGCGTCTTCTTCCTGATGGCCGTCGAATCGACGGTGTTTCCGATTCCGAGTGAAGTCATCGTGCCTCCCGCGGCCTATTGGGCGCAGCAGGGAGAGATGAACTTCTGGGGGGTCGTGATGGCGTCCACGCTGGGATCCTGGTTCGGCTCCAGTGTTTCGTACTTCGCGGCTTCGGCAGTCGGGCGACCGCTCATCCTGCGTTACGGCAAGTACTTCCTCGTCCCGGAGAAGAAGTGGCTGCTGGCCGAACAGTGGATCCTGCATTACTCGTCGGTGGGAATCTTTTTCGCGCGCCTGCTTCCGG
>CAZQGQ010000024.1:0-1339 GCA_964593365.1 uncultured Candidatus Saccharibacteria bacterium
GAAAAAGGCCATCTGGTTGCGCTTGCTGCCCCGGTCAAGTCCTCTCGCCGCGCTGCCCCTGCGCTGGTGCGAAAAGTCGTACTCGAACTCTGCGCAAATCGGTTCTTGACGCTGGGTGATCTCGCGGAACTGCTGGGGCGGACCAAGCAGAACCTTCGCGACCGGTACATCACGGAACTAGTCCGCGATGGTCAACTGGAACTCAGGTATCCAGACATTCCCAGCCACAGAGACCAGGGTTACCGCACCAGAAGCGGTGCAACGACCTGATCCCGCCCATGGCCGCTCCCGCCTCCCTGATCATCAATTCGCCGTACGCGCGCCCGGATCGCCATTGGAAACAGGCGCACGGCGGCGCGCTGTCGATCGTCGATGAGCGCCGCGAGGCCGGTTACGAAATCTTCGACATCCGCAACAACACGCGGCGCACAGAGTCGCTTGAGCTGGTGAATTCGATCCGCGAGCGCGTGGACGCGTGGCGCGCCAGAGAGTACCCGGGTATCACGAGCGTGACGCGCACGCTGCTGGAGCACTGGAACGACAAAACTGCCCGCCAACTGCCGTTTTACTTCTGCCAGTTGGAGGCGATCGAGACGCTGATCTGGTGCGTGGAGGCGCCGGACGAGTACAAGCAGGGCATCAACGTGCCCGGCGACGGCGGGGCTTGGGATCGCGTGTGCAGCAAGATGGCGACCGGCAGCGGCAAGACCACGGTGATGGCAATGATCGTCACCTGGCAGGTGCTGAACGCTCTCACCTACCCCAAGCGTTCGCGCGACTTCTCGCGCACGGTTTTCGTGGTCGCGCCGGGGCTTACGGTAAAGGAGCGCTTGCGAGTACTGTATCCGGGCGACCCGGCCAACTACTACGACATCTTCGGGCTGTGTCCCTCGGACGCGCTGCGGCAGAAGCTCAATCAGGCCGAGGTGCTTGTGGAGAATTGGCACACGCTGATGCCGCTCAAGCAGGCCGAGCGCTCGGTCGTGAAGAAAGGCGCCGAGAGCGACGAAGCCTATACGCGGCGCGTGCTCGGCAAGCTTGCGCTGCAGCGGGATATCTTGGTGATCAATGATGAAGCGCACCACGCCTACCGCATTCCGGCGGACATCAAGGTCAAGCGCACGGACGACTTCGATCCTGATGAAGCAACGCGTTGGATCGAGGGCTTGGACCGCATCCATAAGACGCGCCGGATCCAGCGCTGCTTCGATCTCTCGGCAACGCCCTTCGCGCCGACCGGCAGGGCGAACACTGAGGAAGGGCTGTTCGACTGGATCGTCTCGGACTTCGGATTGAACGATGCAATCGAAGCAGGTCTCGTTAAGACGCCGCGCGTGGT
>CAZQGQ010000025.1:0-1303 GCA_964593365.1 uncultured Candidatus Saccharibacteria bacterium
GCTTGTAGGCTTCGCCTGTGCAGACGATTCCGTCATGGGACCAGACGGGGACTCCGGGTGATGTCGGCTTCTCCCACTTCCACTCCTCCTGGATGTTGGGGTCGGCATCGTGGATGAGATGGCGGACATACGCGAGGGTCTCTCCTCTCCAATCCCCCAGCTCTTGAATCCGCCTTGCGATGTTCGCCGAAGCGGCCTCGCCATTCGGAAGACTTGTCGACTTCATGTTCTTTCCAATCCTTCGTTTCGCGGTTCGGCCTCGTGCCGACATTTGGGAGTGTTGGTCGCCAATTGTCTGTCCATAACCGCCACGCCGAGCGACAGCACAATCATCTCCGAGGACCGCACGTGCCTCTCGCCGACAAGGGGGAACGCTGACGAATGACTGACCGGGCCACCATCTACGCTCTCTGCCTTCTCAGTGCGGTCGTTCGTCGACAGAGCACAGTTTAGCGCCGCAGTCACCTCGCGCATCTACGTCCTCGCGCCGGGCTGCAACTCCCAGATCATCTCTTCGTATCGGACGCCGTCGCTGTCGATGCGCTCCTCCGTCGAGAGGTAAGTGAAACCGGTCGAGCGAGCGACCGCAATGCTCGCGGCGTTGGCTGGATTACAGTTAAGGACAAACCGGCGGACGCCTGCATCGAAGCCCGCTGCGGTTACGGCCCGCACCGCCTCGCTCGCGTAGCCCTTCCTGAGATGTTCGAGCAGCACCCAGTATCCAACGTTCAGCTCATCATCATCGATCCGCTGGGCGCCGCAGTTCCCAACGAACGAACCATCGGGCAGGAACATGCCGTACGCGAAGCGCTCACCGGCGTCGAAGGCACGCCGGGCATCCGCGATGAGGGCGACGCGGTCGCCCAAGAGTTCCGCCTTCGCGTTTGGCATGAACTGACCGATGTGGTCGACCGAGCGGATCGCGTCTCCGTCCAATGCCTTCACGTCGGCAGCTTCGTAACGCCGCAGGACGAGCCTCGCTGCATCGAGCCGTATGGGAAGTCGGACCGAACTGATGGATCACCTCACATACCGTCGCTCCGACTTTGTCGCGCGCGGCGGCCTGCGAACATAGGGGCCGGTCGGGATTTCCACAATAGCACACGCGTTGCGCTGGTAAGGAGTGGAGCAGCGGACGCCTGATGACACATCCTGACTTGGCGGTCTTATCGGGCACCGTCCGAGCGGCCCGCGTCGTGGTGGTCGAGCGCTGCCCGGATCTGGCTGAGCCACTCTGTGCCCAGTTGACGCCCGTTCGGGAGTTGGTCGTCTCGGTCCCAGCGCCACGTTGCGATCATCGCAA
>CAZQGQ010000026.1:0-1287 GCA_964593365.1 uncultured Candidatus Saccharibacteria bacterium
GGATTCGTGGGTCACAACTATTTCGTGACCAAATGGCGGAGTGGCCATGTCACGGATGACCCCACGACAAGGACCGTGCTGGTTGAGCGATTGATCGCCGAGGGCCGCGCCGAGCGGTACGAGATGGAAGGCACTCCGGCGCTTCGCACGCCTGCCCCCTGACCGTCCCACTACCCGATTGGTTCCTTTGGCGCATGACACCTATGATGCCGGGAGCATCGCAATTCGCGTCCAGGCGTGTCCCAGCGCGAGTTGCGCGCGCGTGGAGTCCAGAACCAGCCGCGAACGAGGAGTTCCGCTCAAACCTGACGAAGGATTGCCAGGGCATTCCCCTAGGCAGTCCAACGAACCGGTATACAGCGCACACGGATAGCGCCGAAGGAGCAAGAGAGCAAGGCTAGGCACGTTCAGCCATTGGAGACGGTTCGCATCGTCGCCAATACGCGCCCGGTCACGAACGCTTATGGGTACAAAGGGAACACGCGCACGGTCGCACGCGCACGGCAGACGCCACGGGCGTATCACAGTCCACCTCCTGGTGGTCTCGCTGGCGGTCGCCGCCGTCGCCCTCGCCGCCCGATACCCGGAAAATTCCAACGCCAACCAGCTCGATATCATCCCCAGCTACTCCCTTTCCGGCGTGGCCGGTGGCGGACAGGGCATGACGAGCGTCTATTTCAAGCCGGGGACGAGCCTCCAGACGCGCGATTCCGTCGCTCTTCTGGGGAGCGCGACCGATGTCGCGAGCGTCCGTTCCGCCGGCGCGGTTTCACCCGTGGCCTCCTTCTCCGCCGGCTTCAGCGCGGCCAGCGCGAGTTCGGGCGAAGTCGGCGCGGGCACGAAACCCTTGGCAGAGATCGTCGATCCGAGTAAGCCGTTTGTCCTTTACCAGACGCAAGCCGGGGACAGTGTCAGCCTGATCGCGGCAAAGTACGGTATCTCCATGACCACATTGCTCGACAACAACCCCACCGTGAGCAATCGGGAGCTGATCCAGAAGGACCTGACACTCGTCGTCCCGCGCAAAGACGGTATCCTTTATAAAGTAAACAGTGGAGACACCGTTGCCAGCATCGTCAAGCAGTTCGACAACATCACGAGCGATACGGCGGTCGATTATCGCCCGAATGGCCTTTCGACCGGTGGAAGCCTGAAGCCGGGCGACTACCTGCTGCTCCCGGGCGCCACAGTGACGCCGCCACCCCCCCCGCCACCCGTGATTGTACCCGCCCCTCGCCCCGGTTCCGGCGGCGGCACGGGATCGGCGCCGCCGGAACCGGGGCGAGG
>CAZQGQ010000027.1:0-603 GCA_964593365.1 uncultured Candidatus Saccharibacteria bacterium
TCACGGGGTTGTCCGGCTCTGGCAAGTCAAGCCTCGCCTTCGACACCATCTACGCCGAGGGCCAGCGCCGCTACGTGGAGAGCCTGAGCGCCTACGCTCGGCAGTTCCTGGGCCAGATGGAGAAGCCCGATGTCGACCAGATCGACGGCCTGTCACCGGCCATCTCCATCGACCAGAAGGGCGCCTCGCGCAACCCGCGCTCCACGGTCGGCACGGTCACCGAGATCTACGACCACCTGCGCCTGCTGTTTGCGCGCATCGGCCAACCACACTGTCCGGCCGGGCATCCCATCGAGCGCCAGAGCGTCCAGCAGATCGTCGACCAGGTGCTGGCTCTGCCGGAGGGCACGCGCCTGCTCGTCCTGGGCCCGCTCATCAAGGACCGCAAGACGGAGGGCGACCGGATCATCGACGGCGCCCGTCGCCAGGGCTTCGTGCGTGTCCGGGTCGACGGGGAGCAGTACGACATCGGCGAGGCGCCGCCCAAGCTGGACAAGTACAAGCGCCACTCGATCGAGGTCGTCGTCGACCGCTACGTGGTCCGCCACGCCGAGGCACCGGACGGAGCGGCGCGCGCGGCGGACGGCCGGCCGATCGATCCCG
>CAZQGQ010000027.1:613-1262 GCA_964593365.1 uncultured Candidatus Saccharibacteria bacterium
GTAGTCGGTCTGACGTTGCTTGCGATTCTATCGGATGCGTCGCGCCTGGCCGACTCCATCGAGACCGCGTTGCGGCTGGGGGAGGGCGCTGTGCTCATCGCCCCGGCCCCACGCGATGGCGAGGCGCCTGATTTCGAGGAACGCCGCTACAGCGAGCGCTACAGCTGCCCGTATGACGGCTTCACGGTCGACGAGCTCGAGCCCCGCTCGTTCTCGTTCAACTCGCCCCACGGGGCGTGTCCGACCTGTGCCGGCCTGGGCACCAAACTGGAGATCGACCCGGACCTCCTGATCCCGGACCCCGGCAAGAGCCTGTCGAAGGGCGGCCTGGCCCTCGGCGGCATGTTGTCGACCGATGCGTCATGGCGGATGAAGATCATCGAGGCCGTCGGCAAGGCCCACGGCTGGGACGTCGCGAAGCCGTGGAAGGACCTGCCTGACGAGGCGAAGCAGTACCTGCTGTACGCCAAGAAGGACCAGGAGAAGGTCGTCGTGCGCTACCGCCACGAGCGCGGCGAGAACAGCTACAAGGCCAACTTCGAGGGCATCGTCAGCAACCTCGAGCGGCGCTACCGCGAATCCGAGTCGGACTACATCAAGGCCGAGATCGAGAAGTTCATGGTCACCAAGCCCTGCCCGACCTGCGCCG
>CAZQGQ010000028.1:0-1262 GCA_964593365.1 uncultured Candidatus Saccharibacteria bacterium
TGTGACCTACAGCGCCGCAGATGGCGGTGCCGTGTATTGGACTAACGGAGGCGACGGTCGTATACGAAAAAACGACATGGCAATGACTCAGTTATGGGAATTCACCGCCCAGCCGAGTTTCGCGGCAACTCCATGGGTCAGTCACATGAATCGGCGAATTGCCACGCTTTCGAACGGTGATTTGGTTGTCTTGAGTACATTCAGCGGCACGATCGACGCCGACTACGGCGCCGGAACTGACAACCGTATGAGCGCCGGCGGCACCGATTTCGCGATCCTTCGGGTCAGCGGCGTCGACGCCAGTTATGTCAGCGCCCGGACCTTCGGCGGTCCTGGAAATGAAACGGTCGACCATATTGGTAGTGATCGGGCTGGAAACCTGTATATTAGTGGTCTGTTCCAAGGCACGGTCAATTTCAACACCTCGGGCGGAACACCGGACACAAAAACCGCCGAAATGGCGGTTTCCTATTATATCACGAAGTACAATGCAGATTTTAGTTACGGCTGGACGTTCACGATCTCTTCCGATTACACTGCTTTGAGCGGGCGCCTTATCGAAAGGCCGTCCGGTGACCTCGTTTATACTGGAGCCTTCCGAGGGATGATCAAGTTCGACACCTCGGGCCAAAGCGTGACTAAGACCTGTCCCAACGGGACGGCATCAAATTGCGAGTATTTGCTCGCGTTGTCGCCAGATGGTCAGCGGCTCGGTCAGGGTGTGTACGGATACGGACTAGGATATCTCGACTTCATGCCGTCCGGCGAGGTCGTGTTTGCCAAAACCTTTACCGGTAACGTTAATCTGAACGATTGGTATGGCTTGGGGGATGAACCGATAACCTATTCGGGCGGCGCGGGCGGGAATACCAAGGACTTCGTTGTCAAAGTCGGGAACTTCCAGAGAGTCCTTGAACACTCGGCAAATTAACCGGTCGTCCATGTCAGCGTGATTCTGATTCCATACCCACTGTTGCCAAAGTTTTTGTCGCTACAGTGCTGTTCGACCTGGACATCAGAGTCTGCCCTTGGTGGCGGAGGCAAGCGTACTTGAGCCGATGGCTCCCTAGAGCCGCGCCTCAGTTCGGCGAGCGGATGGAACGTCGCCCGCGGTTGGGGCAGGCCGCAGGCAAACACCCCGTCGGCGAACAGCGCGTGGAAGTGTACGTCGAGTCGCAAAGCCGAATCGCAGCGTTGGACGAAGACGATGGCGCCGGCCCGGGCGCGATGAAGATCGCGCGGGGCCTTGCGCAGCAGCTGGC
>CAZQGQ010000029.1:0-416 GCA_964593365.1 uncultured Candidatus Saccharibacteria bacterium
CTAACTTATCTGCGCGATCGGCTGCTGTTAGCGAAAGAGCTGTTGCACGAGAGTGGGAGCGTGTTTGTACAAATTTCTGATGAGAACTTGCACCACGTGCGGGAAATACTGGACGACGTGTTCGGAGCGGATAACTTCTGCTCACTAATTACGGTTAAGAAAACAGGCGGCCAGACGAGTGAGCTATTACCTCGGGTTGCCGACTATTTAGTGTGGTATGCCAAGTTGGCGAAGCAAGTGAAGTATCGGCAAATGTTTCAGACGAAGGAAGTGGGTATCGGTGAGGGTTCGGGTGCGCGATACGATCAAGTTGAAGAAGGCGACGGTTCGCGAAGGGCAATGACCAAGCCCGAAAGAGAAAATACCAAGTCGGTCCCCGCAGGCGCGAGACCATACCAGCTTACAAGCCTTATTTC
>CAZQGQ010000029.1:426-1261 GCA_964593365.1 uncultured Candidatus Saccharibacteria bacterium
TATTTCCGCTGGCTTTCGTGAGCTTACGACGGTCGACTTTTCTTTTAGAACGCGGAAATTTTTCCCCGGAGATAACTCTAACTGGAAGACTCATCTTTCTGGTATGGAGCGTCTTGCTCGAGTGCACCGGATTTCGGAACGTTCATCGACCTTGGCGTATGTACGATATATCGACGATTTTCCAGCCTACCCAATTACAGCTGTTTGGGATGATGTCGCCGGTGCTTCGGACAAGATCTATGTAGTTCAATCAAGTCAGAGCATAGTCGAGCGCTGCCTTCTCATGACCACAGATCCGGGCGATCTGGTTCTTGATCCCACGTGCGGATCAGGTACCTCAGCATTTGTCGCCGAAAAATGGGGCCGCCGCTGGATCACCTGCGATACATCGCGCGTTGCGATAACGCTCGCCAAGCAACGATTGATGACCGCGAGCTTCGACTACTACGAACTGCGCTATCCGCATGAGGGACTAAAGGGCGGCTTCATCTACAAGACCGTCCCGCACGTGATGCTCAAGTCAATCGCCAACAACCCCGAAATCGACGAAAACTACGCCCGCTTGCACCCGGCCATCGAAAGCGCATTGAAGGATTTGAATGCGGCACTCAAGAAGCATCCACCCGCCGAAGCACTGCAAGTGACGGAGGGCAACCGCAAGGGCGAGAAGCTGAATTTATCCAAAGGTGCAGCCCTTCAGGAATGGGAGGTGCCGTTCGATTTTCCAGAGGATTGGGCAGCCTCCATGCGCAAGCCCTTCGACACCTTCCACGTAGCCCGCACAAGAATGCAAAAGGAAATGGACGCCTCCATCGCCTCGCACGCCGACTCCGAG
>CAZQGQ010000030.1:0-1255 GCA_964593365.1 uncultured Candidatus Saccharibacteria bacterium
GGCCCAAGCCGAACAGGTGGCGGCCGCACGGGCCCGCACGTCGGCGTCGAGGGCCTCGGTTCGGCTCCGCTCGGCGTCGATCTGGCGACGTTCTTCCACGACGAGCTTCCGCTGCAAGTCGGCCTCGGCCAGTCGCATTTGCTGCTTGCGGAGCTTCGTCAGGGCCGACCGCAATCGGTCGCGGCCTTGTCGGTTCGCCAGTTCGAGCCGGGCGGCGAGTTCGGCGCGAAGTCGCTGGATCTCGACGAGTTGTTCGTCGGATTTTCGTACGGCGATCGTCGACTCATCCGGTGACCACTCCATGCGACCAAGCGCCTGGTACGGACCACCGATCCGCGTCAACGCAGATCCGTCGGCCCGGGCGACCAGCAGATCGATCTCCGACCCCGACTCGCGTGCCACGAGGAGCTGCGTCCCACGTGGCGAGAACGCCACCCCGAAATCCGTCTCGGGACCGCCGATCAGGATCCGCGATGGACCGTCGATCGAGATCGCGGTCGGCCAGACGACCGGCCATGTCCGGGGTCGTTGGGACGTGCAGGGGCGTGAGCTCGACCTCGATCGGTCGTCGTCGCCGACGACGCGTGACGTCGATGCAGGAGTTGACGGTCAGTCGATGCAGCCAGGCATCAAAGCGGTCCGGGTCGCGTAACTTCGGGAGATCCCGCCATGCCCGGATGAGGCCTTCCTGGACTGCGTCGCGTGCGAGCTCCGGGTCCCGAAGGATGAGCCGAGCCGCGTGGTCCAGCCGCACGACGGCCGCGCGGGCGAGCTCGGCGAAGGCGTCATGATCGCCCTGCCTCGCCCGTTCCACGAGTCGTCGCTGGTCCACGGTCGGTGTACGCCTCTGGGTGCGGCGCGACCATGATGGTCGCGCTCACAGGGTATGGCGTCGGCGTGGCCGGAACGGTTCTTCCGGTACACGGCGCCGGAGCGGACCGACCCTGCAGTGCGTCTTCGCTCCCTGTGGTTCGCCGCCCGGGCTGGGCGGTCCCGTCGTCGTGTATGCCGGACGCCCGGACGTTCAATCCCAGCGGAAGGCGCGACTCGCGAGGATGGTGGCGAGCGCGGCCCACGCCGCGAGGACCGCGAACGGGGCCACGTCGATGGCGGCCGTGCCGAGGGCCATCCGCAGCGCTGCCGACAGGGCGGCGAACGGCAGCAGGTCGGCGATCGTTGCCAGCGGCGCCGGTAGGGCGGTGGTCGGGACGACCACGCCACCGATGACGACGGCCAGGATGAACAGGCCATTGGC
>CAZQGQ010000031.1:0-1210 GCA_964593365.1 uncultured Candidatus Saccharibacteria bacterium
TCATGTATCTCAACCTCATCCAGATTGCCGAGTCCTTCGGGGTTTCAGAAAAGGTGGTCGAGGATTGGATCCGCAACGAAGGCCTGCCGCACACGCCCGACCGCGGGCGGCTGCTCTTCGATCGCGCGCAGGTGGCGAACTGGGCCGCCGCGCGCGGGCTCGCGGCCAAGGCGGGATTTCTCGCGCCCGCAGGCGTACGGTTAGGGCGCGGTGGTTGTGGGCACTCGAAATGGCATAGATTTGCAGGGATGGGCAACGACGAAGCAACGACGAGACAATGCCGCTGCCCGGTCATCTCGGCAGCGCTACCATGCCCTTCACCGTCATCTATGTCATTTCGAGCGCGGGGAGGGGACTACAGACCTGACACGCTACTTGGCGCGCGAGAAATCTCCCCACGGACAAATCACGAACTAACAGCGTCGCCAGGCGCAGCGAGGCCGAGCGCCGATCCGATATAGTGGAGTAGGCTGGATTCGAACCAGCATTGCCCCCTTAGACAGTGCTTGAGTGATCACTCAAGCACTGTCTAAGGGGGGTGCTCTACCATTGAGCTACTACTCCGTTAAGTATTCAGAATAGCCGTATCAGCCTCGGTCATGTTGATTTGGAAGTTTATCATTAGTTCATGTGCAAAGCTACCGCGAACTTTCCCAAAGGCTTGAGGTAGATTGTTTACCTCTTTCTTTTTTACAGTCTTAAATTCTTGCCAAGCAAAATCAATTAGCGCTTGGCGACCCAATAGCTCTAGTATGCGCTCGTCAATTTTTGCAGACAGGTATCGTAGAAGTCGAAAGAGGCCGACCAAGTCTAGTTCCGCGAATCGATCCATTACTGATACAGTGAGATCAAGGTTGCTAAGATTTAATTCGTGCTTTTCCCAATAATCCATAATTGATCTGCCACGCCCTAGTATTCTCCTCAGCCCGTCAGTAATTTCCTCGTCACGGTGGACAATTTCGTTACGCCGCAATCGAATGTAACGTAGTGTGTCATGTTCCACGGAGCCCAGTTCCAAAGCGACCGAGCTTCCAAGACTCTTAAACATTAATTCTAACGCAGTGTCCCCCTTATCCTTGCTAGGTATGAGTAAGCGTTTGTGCGCCACCCGGCCGACTAAGCCATCCAGGTTGATGACATAGGCTTCAAAATACGAGTTTGCAAAAACAAATGAGCTTCGAAACTCAAACTGTTGATGATCTTTTAACTC
>CAZQGQ010000032.1:0-1179 GCA_964593365.1 uncultured Candidatus Saccharibacteria bacterium
GGGCACGATCCAGGGCCGGACCGCTCGGATCGCCGGGATCCACCAGTACGAAGCGCCGCCGGCCGATGAGGTACGCGAAGACGGGCTGACCGTCGACGCCGCCACCGGCCGGCATGCTGACGCGCACGATGTCGGCGGCCACGGCATCGACCTCGATCGCGCCCGACTCCCCGGGCGCCAGCCGCGCTCGCACGTCATCGATCGAGCGCACGTGCTCCAACTGTTGGAGCGTGCCCGAGGTCGGGATCCACATCCCGAAGCCACCGGCCGCCATGGCGTCGAGGGCGCCACGTGGCGTATGCCAGGCATGGCCCGCCACCTCCTCCCCGACGAGCGTGGCCTCCATCCCGCCCGGTGTCGCCGCCACGAAGAAGCGCACGTCGAACCGCCGCGGCATGATCGGCGGGGTCACCCACCGGGAGAGCGGCACGAGCTGGTCGGTGCGCAGCCGCAGGTCGAAGCGCTCGACGATGTCGACGAAGGACAGCTCGACAGCCAGCATCAGGGCTCGGGCCCGTGCCAGCTCCCCGGCCGTACTCGCGCCGCCGTCCGCGTCACTCCCCGCGTCACTCCCCACCCCGACGTCGGCGAGCAACAGGCCGACCTCCTCGAACGCTTCGCGGATCGCGGCGATCGCGGCTACGTCCGGGGTACCGGCACGCGATGGGGACGCGGCCACACAACGAGCGAGCAGCCGCGGATCCCCGTCCGCGGCATCGATCCGACCACCCGGGAAGACGTGCATGTCCGGGGCGAAGGCCATCGATGCCGGCCGTCGGGTGAGCAGCACCTCGAGCCCGGAGCCACCTGCCGCGGGCCGGGTCAGCACCACGGTCGCCGCCGGGATCGGGGTCACGGCATCGCGAGCCGCGCCCGCAGGGCCTCGGGGTCCGTGACCGGCAGGTCGCACACGAACCCGCGGCAGACGTAGGCCGTCGGTGCGCCGCCGATCGCCACCCGGTCATGGAGCAACGCGATGGCCGAGGCTGCCGCCGTCGCGTCGTCCGCGGCCAGGGCCACGACCAGGTCCGGGCGCCAGCCGTCGCCCACGACGTCGAGCAACGCCTGGGTCGCGGGCGCGGCCGGGTCGCCGACTATGGCCACCTCCAGCACGTCCGAGGTCGCGACGGACGCGGCCACCAACCATTGCGCGAAGCCCGTCGGGTATCGCTCCAGGAA
>CAZQGQ010000033.1:0-1133 GCA_964593365.1 uncultured Candidatus Saccharibacteria bacterium
CCAAGGGGGAGAACGAACTGCAGCAGCTCGCGAAGAAGCTCAGCGATGTCGGTTATGCCGCGCGGGACGTTGCGGCGTTCGGGTTCTCCCTGCGCGCCCATGAAGCCGCGCTGGCAATACGCAGGCTCACCCACGGCAACGACGACCACCCGGACGTGGCGCGGAGTTTGAACGCGTTGGCGCGGAGTCTTCAGTTGGTCGGACGCGACAACGAGGCGCTACCGCAGTTCGAGGCGTCGCTGGCCATGTACCGCCAATGCTACGGCGAGGACGACCACCCGACGCTCGTCCTGGGTCTGAACAATGTCGGCACTTGTCTGCAGGCGCTGGGCCGGTCCAACGAAGCGCTGCGGCAGTACGAGGCAGCACTCGCGATGAGCAAGCGTCTTCACGAAGACGACGACGACCCGCTGGTGGCGGCGACCCTGAACAACCTGGCCCAATGAATGCAGACGCTGGGTCGGCTCGACGACGCGCTGCCGCAGCTCGAGGAGTCCCTGGCGATGCACAAGCGCCTCTACGGCGATGGCGACCATCCGGTCGTGGCGACGGGCATGAACAACGTGGCCGCTTGTTTGCACATGCTGGGTCGGTTCGACGAAGCGCTGCGGCAGTACGAAGCGGCCCTGGCGATGCACACACGCCTCAACGAAGGCCGCGACCATCCTGAAGTGGCGCGCGCGAGGAGCAACGTGGCCCATTGCCTGAAGTCGCTCGGCCGTTCCGACACGGCGTTGCCGCTGTTCGAATCCTGCCTGGCGATGGAGAAGCGCCTCTACGGCGAAGCCAACCACTCGGACGTGGCGCAGAGCATCAACAACCTCGCCTCCTGCGTGCATGAGTTGGGTCGATCGGGCGCAGCGTTGGCCGGGTTCACGGATGCGCTGGCGATGTACAGGCGCATCTACGCCGATCGCGACCACCCGGACGTGGCGATGACCCTCGACAACCTGGCCGATTGCCTGCGGTCGCTGGGGCGATCCGGCGAGGCGTTGCCGCAGTCCGAAGCCGCACTGGCAATGCGCCAGCGCCTGTACGGTGACCGCGACCACCCGGACGTCGCGGCGAGCATCAACAGCGTGGCCACGTGCCTGGAGTCGCTGGGCAGATCCGGCGAGGCATTGCCGCAATAC
>CAZQGQ010000034.1:0-1096 GCA_964593365.1 uncultured Candidatus Saccharibacteria bacterium
GCAAGCCTCTGCGCGCAACTGCGTGGTGCCCTGGATCATTGACATCCTGTAGAATCAGTCCTCTTGTTTGTAGAGTTGGAGTAAGTGCTTTGCACACCAATCCAAGCGAATTGAGAATCGCAGCTCCATCCGCGCTGCTTGGAAGCGGACCATGCTCCTCGGCGAATAGGGCTCTCCACGTATCGCTGTCAATTAGCTTGGTTTGCTCTTCAGGCAGAACGGCTGCAAGCAATTTGGTTCTTCCAAGACGTTCCTCCTCAGTCCTTCCTTGGGAATAGCCGAATAAGTGCCCACGGCCACGGACGCGTTCCAGATCTTCAAAGGAATAGGCGCTTTTCGAGGCTTGGCGCGGATCATGGGCTCCGATCACTTTGAGTCCGCGATTGCGCCGCAGTAGAGTTGCCCACTCTTCATCCTGCAGCGATTTGCGCAGGAATCCGACCAAATCCAGTAGATCGCCAGTTCGTGGCGATTCAAATTCCGCCGCCACTAGCGACACAAGCCAAATGGTGACCTCCTCGATGGAGGTTCTGGCGATTCCTCTTTCGACTTCCCAATCCAAATCACCTGGAACAATCAGCGTTTCAGTAGCGCACTCCCACAGCCGCTTCAGCATATCCTCGGAAGTCGAAGGGCCGACGAACATTCTTCGGGTTGGCAATACAAAGCCGATCAACTTCCGGACTTCGCTGCGGCTGGTACGAAGACCAGAAAGACCGATTCTCAGAAAAGTGCGCCGAATAACGTCAATCATGACGTTTTGCAAGCGTCCAGAGCCGCGGTAGTGACGGCCAGATTGCTCCAGGAAATATTGCAGATAACTCAGCGCAGTGGAGCTCTTCAAGGAATCGATCGCTATTTCGGAGAGGACTTTCTCGAGATCCTCTTCGGTCCATTGATCGACGCCACGCGCGATGCGCGGTGCACTGGAATCGAAATAGGTCACGCTTTCAAGCTTTGAGAGTCCTGGTAAGACGGTCCACGCGCGTCCGGGATCTTCCCGCTCATTCGCAGAGGCCGGCAGGGGAAGCAACCGTCGCTCGTCGATCGTCTCTAGGAGCTTCCATCGAGGGCCCCGATGCTCCAAGACCCTTAG
>CAZQGQ010000035.1:0-1091 GCA_964593365.1 uncultured Candidatus Saccharibacteria bacterium
ACGCCACACACCCCTGAGCCGCTGAAGGGTTTACTCAACAGCGGTTGGTGCCTCACCCTGCCGAGCGAGGCCGAATGGGAGAAGGCGGCGCGTGGCCCCACCGCTCGCCAGTTTGCCTGGGGCGACGATTACGACCCCGACAAAGCCAATGTGGCCGATACTCGCCTGGGCGATACCAGCCCGGTGGGCTGTTTTGCGAGAGGTGCCACCCCGGAAGGGGTGCACGATTTGACCGGTAATGTGTGGGAATGGACGCGGAGTCACTACAAGGCCTATCCGTACGTCGCCAATGATGGGCGTGAAGACCTGAAAGCGCCGGACAATGTGAGCCGCGTGTTGCGGGGCGGGTCCTTCAACCACGCTGCTTGGGTCGCCCGCTGTGCGGCCCGCTTCAGGAGCTACCCGAACCACTGGTTCGACTACGACGGTTTTCGGGTGGTGGCTGTCCCGTTCCAACTCTGAGCTCTGGAAACTCTGGACTCTGGTGTCTCTGGAATCCGTTTTTGAACTCGCAGCCTGGGAGGCTGCCATGTCGAACCGCGACGATTCATTCAGAACCGCGCAGTCTGGTTGTGCGGTGATGAGCGAGAGGAATCCATATGGCCTATGAAGAAATGCCTATCTTCACGCGCACATTCGATTTTCTCACCTGGCTGCTGCCAGCCACCAACAACTTCCCGCGCGCCCATCGCCACACTTTCACCCAACGCCTGCTTGGGGCTGCCTTCGACCTGCGTGAACAACTCGAAGCAGCCCAACATCGTGCTGGCCGCGACCGGCTCGCGCAGCTCAAGCTGGCCGACGAGTCGCTCGATAAGGTGCGGGTGTATTTGCGCCTGGCGGCCAAATGGGACTGGCTGAGCAAAGGACAGTACCAGCATGTGGCGCTGATGGTCAGTGAAATCGGCCGTTTGCTGGGCGGCTGGCGCAAGGTGACCGGGGCGGCTTGAAACAGGCATCATGTGGCGCGGTTCACAAACCGGCCACGGTTAGGATGCGGGGGTGAGTTCTTACCAGCCGCGTGTTGCGGGGCGGGTCCTTCAACAACGAAGCTAGGAACGCCCGCTGTGCGTACCGCAACAGGAACAACC
>CAZQGQ010000036.1:0-1088 GCA_964593365.1 uncultured Candidatus Saccharibacteria bacterium
ACGGCGGAGCGTGCGGATCCTGCGCCAGCTCGCGCCGCTGATACAGCGCGACGCCAGGATAGCGATGCGGGACCGGGTGAACCTCGCGCTGCGTCTCCTGGGACCTCCGGCGCTCGGCGTTTCGATGGTGATCACGTTCGACCGCGACATCTTCGCCCTGTTCACCGTCTCGGGTGGGAACGCCCGCGAAAGCATCACGCTTCTCTATTTGATGGCCGTCATCAACCTCTTCCTCAGCGCAATCACCTCCTCCGTGGCGATTACGCGGGAGAACGCGATCTTTCGCCGGGAACAGCTCGTCAACCTTTCGCCGGTCGCATACGTGGCGTCGAAGTTCGCCGTCCTCCAGGCGGGGCTTATCCTCCTCGTGCTCTGGATGGGCATCGATTTTCCCGAAGGAGTCATGCTGCGCGTTTTCCTGGCGCTCAGCCTGACGTCGCTGGCGGGGATGGCGCTGGGACTGTTTGTCTCGTCGCTAAGCCCAAACGCGGACCGTGCCGTCATCATCGCCGTACTCGTGATCATTCCGCAGCTCATCTTCGGGGGCTCCACCGTTCCCCGTGAAGTGATGCAGCCCGCGGCGAAATCGATCTCCGACACAACGGTGAGCAAGTGGTCATTGGAGCTGCTGGGCAGCACGACCGGCATAGAGAGTCGGCTTGCCAAGCAGACGGAAGTGCTGGTGAGAGTCCCCGGCTCCAGCCAAGACTGGGCGCTCGTGCGGACGAAAACACCCTTCGACCACGCCTTCGAGGGCAGTGAATCGACGCGGTGGGCTGCTCTCGTGGGCTTCATCCTGCTCTTTATCGCCGGCACGGTGGCGGTGCTGGAGTTGAAGCCGCGCATCGGCCGTTTACGCGGCTGAGATAGGCCGTGCCTCCGTGCGGCCGTTCAGCGGTTCGCAACGATCTTCCGAAGGTCACGCGCCTGGCTGCGAAGTGACTGGAAGTATTCCGTGCCGACAATGTCGGCGACTTGTTGCGCCTGGCGGGCGCCGTCAATCTCGATACGGAGTTCCCGCACCTCTCTCTTTGCCTGTTCAAGTTCAGCGGTGCGCGCGATCACCCGTTCTTCGAGCGCCCGGTTCT
>CAZQGQ010000037.1:0-1086 GCA_964593365.1 uncultured Candidatus Saccharibacteria bacterium
GTCCAGGAGGGCGATGGCGGTGGCCTCGGGGAGGGGCACGCCGTACGCCACGGTGAGCACGCCGACGACGCCCGCCTCGACGATGCCCAGACCGGCCGGACTCAGCGGCACGGCGGTGAGGAGCGACGCGATGAGGGCCACGAACACGGCGCCGGACAGGCCCAGCGTGACGTCCTCGAAGCCGAGGGCCTGGACCACGAGGTACAGGCGCAGCGACTCGGTCATCCAGATCGTCCCGGTCAGGGCGCCCAGGACGGGGAGCTGGCGCGCCTTGAGGGCCCCGAACACGCCCTGCTCGAAGCGGTCGTACAGCTCCAGCACGCCGTGCGGCAGGAACGACAGGGCGACGATGATCCGCCGCCCGAAGTTGCGCATCGTCAGCAGCCCGACGGCCAGGACCACGACGACCACCACGCCGATGCCGAACACGACCTGGATGGCCGGCGGCAACCCGTCTCGGAACGACCAATACCCGGCCGCGATACCAAGGATCGCGATGCCGAAGAGGTCAAGCACGCGCTCGATGAAGACCGTCCCGAAGGTGCGGGACAGGGACGCCACGGAGTTGATCTTGAGCAGGTAGGCGCGATACACGTCGCCGAGCTTGGCCGGGACCACGCAGTTGACCAACCACGACAGCAGGATGATCTCGGTCGAGTCCTTGACGCCGATGCGCAGCCCCGTGCCGCGCAGGAGCACGGCCCAGCGCAGGCCGCGCAACGGGAAGCCGGCATAGAACACGGCGAAGGCCGCCAGGATGAGCCACGGGTTGGCGGCCAGGATGAGTCCCGGCACCTTGGCCAGCGCCTCGCCGTTGAGCGCGACGAAGAACCCGATGATGACCAACGGGATGGCGATCGAGATGATCGTCCGTGGCTGGCGCAGGCGCCGGGCCAGGGACATCTGCTCGGCGTCGGGAACGCGCTCTTCCTCCATGGGCGCCGACGATAGCGCCTCGTCGGCCACGTCGCCCACGGGCCGGAGGTCCTGCCCGCCCGCTGGACCGCTCACGACGGCCGTGTCGGTCGGACGCGACCGCGACCGCGCAGCGCCTGCACGGCCTTGGCCACCGGCGTCCACAGGCGG
>CAZQGQ010000038.1:0-1068 GCA_964593365.1 uncultured Candidatus Saccharibacteria bacterium
TCACACCCCGGAGGTATCCATGCCCGACCTCGACACGATGAAGCAGACAGTCCAGCAGATGATCGATTCAGTCTCCGAGGACCTTCGGAGCATCAGTTTGAGCATTCACGGGAAACCTGAACTGCGCTTCGAAGAACACCATGCCCACCGGGCACTGACGGACTACCTGGAGGCCAACGGTTTCCACGTCAATCGGGGCGCGTACGACATGCCGACCGCTTTCGAAGCCGTGGCGGGCAGCGGCGGGCCAACGATCGCCGTGATGTGTGAGTACGACGCCCTTCCCGGCATCGGCCATGCTTGCGGACACAACCTCATCGCTATTTCCGGCATCGCCGTTGGCATCGCACTGAAACAGGCGCTGGGCGATGGCAACGGCACCATCGTGGTGCTCGGAAGCCCGGCGGAAGAGGGCGGCGGCGGCAAGATCCGCCTTGCCGAGCGTGGCGCCTTCGCCAACATCGATGCGGCGATGATGCTGCATCCGGCACCCGTTGATTCCGCATGGTTCAATTCCACCGCCACCATGACGTTCGAAGTCGCTTTTCATGGCAAGAACGCTCACGCAGGGGGCATGCCATGGGAAGGTGTGAATGCGATGGACGCGATCGTGATGGCCCATTCGGCCATTGGACTGCTGCGTCAGCAACTGCGCCCGACCGACCGTGTTACCGGGATGATTACCAACGGCGGCCAGGCCGTGAACATCATCCCGGATTATGCGTCGGCGCTCTACGGCATTCGTGTCCGCCGCCAGTCCGAACTGGAGGCTCTCCAGGAGAAGGTGACGAACTGCTTCGAGGCCGCCGCCCTCGCCACCGGCTGTCGGCTCGAACTCACTTCGACCATCGGCTATGCCGACATGCGCGCCAACGAACCGATGGCGCTCGCGTATATGGAGAATTTCGCCGCGCTCGGTGGCAAGACGGTCCCTGCCGAACGCGCGCGCCGGGAGCCAGCCGGCGGGGCGACCGATATGGGCGATGTCAGCTACCTGGTCCCCTCAATCCACCCGAGTTTCGCCATTCCCGTGACCGTGGGAACGGCCAACCACACGGCCGGATTTTT
>CAZQGQ010000039.1:0-1053 GCA_964593365.1 uncultured Candidatus Saccharibacteria bacterium
GTGTAGGCGATACGTCTCACGGCGGGGCATTCAATACTGCGGAAGCTGCGGTTTCGTTAATCAGTGCAGGGCCGTGGCTAGTGCTGGCTCCTGGGTGTGTTCCGCAGACGGTTAGTCGCTTAAGCGAGTTTGCCGCTGAGCGGGCTTTGTCCGCCAAGATTGACCAAGCCGGCCCCCGGGGCCACTTATTATATGACGAGTTGGGGCTTAATACACGAGTAGATTTGCTGTCGGAGGCCGCGCCGTGGAAAATGACAACACCGTCGACCTTGGGAGTGGTCCTCGGGCAACGAACAGAAGTGGGTCCGGGAGACCCAGTGCTTCTGCTCACCAGGAAACCACCTCGGCTTGTTACGCGAGATGGAGTCATTCAATTGGTAGTGAACCCCCAAGGCCTATTGGTCAGAGGATGATTGTGCATTGGTTCTGGCCAGCGGTAAGTGTGGCATTGGCGGTGCTCATTAGGCCGGGTTGTTGCCAGTCCACCCTTGAGTCCGTTCCCGAGGAACTTAGGAGCCTTGGCGCGGCACCTCGGCGTTGGCATGTCAGAGCGGCTTGCGAAGTCACGATTTGTCCAGCCCCCGGGGCTGCGCAAAGACAATACGAGAGTCAGCTGGAGTTGTGGCATTCTGGGCATCCGCTGGGGCCGCTTGTCGTGCAGGCGATGCCCGAAGTAGTTCGTTCTGACGGGGACTCCTACATTGAGGAGCACTACACGCTGACGTACGACGGCAGGGTCTCCGTAAAACACATGACAGCCCTCGGGACGCGAGGCGCCCCGAAACCGTGGCCGCATGCTACTGTGACGCCCGGACGCCATGATGGCTTTCCCTTCCTGATGGTGATGATGGGGTGGACCGCCACGCCTTTCGGCTTGTTTGAAGAACGTGGACTGCGATTCTCTGAAATGATCGTGGCCGCGGCGGCAAGGGGAATGTTGAACATGAGTCAGCGGACGGACGGGATGTGTGTGCTTGTGATTGGTGGTGAGGCGACACGAGGATCAAGCATTAGGATTGTGGCGGACCCGCACGCGGACTTCGCGGTCAGAGA
>CAZQGQ010000040.1:0-1051 GCA_964593365.1 uncultured Candidatus Saccharibacteria bacterium
CGATAGTAAGGGTAAAAAGAAAAAAAATGTAGATATCGTTTTGACTGACGTTAATGTTTACAAGCGTTTGCTTCGGCAAAAAATTTATGATCAATTCAATTTAAAAGACTGGTCATCAGTACCAGTCCAGCGGGAACAAACTCAATACACGAATCAATTTACAAAAAAACTAATCATCAATCCTTTAGGGGAAACGGTGGTTGATGTTCCTGTGCCCTATGGTTACACCCTAATCCCCGGTAAGTATGCAGATCACAAAATTGCTGAAGTTGGACCAGGTGAGTTTAAAGTTCAGGTATCGTCAAAAAATCCTGTGACCCTGGGTCTTGCTCGTATTACCAATGAACCCCATCTCCCAACACAGCCAAAACCGATTAATCATCAAGAACTAAATTTCTGGCCACAGCATTTGCTTCTCTTTGCTCAGAGTTTAAAAGGTCTGCCTCCCCTTGAGGCCGCCACGCGTTTAGAAAAATATATTTCAGAAGAGGGTGGATTTTTATATTATTCCAAAGGCGATAAAATCAGTGAAGGTGATCTCACAAAAATTGATCAAAGGTTTAATCAGTTGCTCACGCAGATGCCAAAACCTATGGCAATGGCCCAGGTGGGAGCTTTTAATTGCGACGGAGCGGCCTGGATAGGGGCTCTTCTTCTAAGGGATGTCTTAAATATTCCTGTTCGCATTGCGGGCGGTCGAACTTCCGCCGGAACCAAAATGGTAAATCAAGAAACATTGCATGTCGTCAAATCAGCAGATCCAGCACATGCTTGGGTAGAAGTCCATGATGGGAAACACTGGGTTCCCTTTGATATGACCCCTAAAAATAACACTCCTGACAGCCAATCATCACCCACTGATGTTGACCGTGAAGAGCCAGCGCCAAAGGATCAAAAAGATCAGAAAAATCAAAAACAACAGCCGCCAAAAGATAATGGCCAACCATCTAAAGGCAAGGGAGAGGGCAAAGAAAAGAAAGATTCCGACAAGGATGGGGCTAAAGATGCTGCCCAAGATTCCGGCAAAGACGATAAAAAAGAAGGTAAAGAT
>CAZQGQ010000041.1:0-1035 GCA_964593365.1 uncultured Candidatus Saccharibacteria bacterium
AGCGGCGGGTTCTTCCATTGCGCCGTGATGTCGTCGATGTGGCTCTGCACGGCTGAAACTGAAAGCCCCTCGACTGAGGGGCTTTGGTCTTCGTCTCTCCGGAAAAGTCCGGTCAGTCCGGATCCGGGATCCCCGGCCAGCGCACGCCCCCGGGTGAGAACGTCTCGAAGTATTTGTCCATCCCGATTCGCTCCGCCTTCGCCCGATACAAGGGACTGGATAAGTACGCCTCGGCGCAGGCTCGCTTCACCCGCTCTTGCCGTTCTGCCCACGCCAGTTGCTGCGGTGTCCTCGGCCCAAGTAGGCCCAAGGGGTCGTCCGGATCGATCGGTAAAGCGGTGGCTGTTGAAGTCATAGCGGTAGTCCCTGACCTGCGGAACCTTGCCTTCGAAATGAGTCAGGAAAGTATGGATCAAGGCATTGGTTTTTGCAACGTCATCACCGGTCCAGTCCAGAGGCGGGATGCCATTATCCGGCACCCCTTTGATCTGCTCCGGCGCGGCCTCGAAATGCTGCAGCGTGCCAAAGCGCAAGGACGAGGACAGCATCGCCACCGTGCGACGGACGACGGCGTCTTCAAGCAAACCTTTGGGGTCGCCAACGAATTTCTTGCGTGTGTTGTGGGCGTAATTGGCAACGGCGTGATACACCGCTTGACCGAATCCGCCCTGGTCGAATTCGCTGACATCAATCCAGACCTTGCCGTCATCGCGCTCGTAAACGTTGAATCGCTTCCCTGCTGGATTTGTGAAGACGTGCCTATGGTCGGCTCCGGTTTCGCTTCGTTCATCAATGCGGGGGTGATCCCCGAAATACTTGATCGCCGGAAGAATGTCCGCAAAGACTGATTGCAGCGTGCTCTTCCCGCTGATCGGGTAACGGAACAACGCATCGTTCGCCGCCAGTTCAGCGACGACTTCTCTGGCGAAGTCAACACGCTGATCCCGGCGCGACATCAAGGCAATACCGTCGTCGGCTTCCTTGGCCTCGATCGTGTCGCCGATCTTCGCGCCGGAATCAGATATTTTCTCTTCT
>CAZQGQ010000042.1:0-1019 GCA_964593365.1 uncultured Candidatus Saccharibacteria bacterium
CCGGTGATGGCGACGGAACCCCCGAGGAGGGCCACGGCGGCGAGCCAGGCCATATGCCCGCCGCGAACCAGCCCTGGTCGGCCCGTCTGCCGTAATGCCTGGCCAAGGACTAGCGCCAGCACTCCCGGCACTGCGGTCACGAGTACGCGCGCCCAGTCGCGGAGGTCCTCCCACGACACTGTCACCATGATGAGGACGCCCACCGCGACGACGGCGATGCCGAGATAGGCGATCGCCTCCAACAGGCCCGGCCGATTGTCGTGTACGTTTCGATTGCGCTCGGCCTCGACCGACTCGAAGGCGCGGATGCGCATCGCCACTTGTTCATCGATGACGCTTGCGGTGATCCAGCGGCTGACGAGATCGTCGATGCTCGACATGGGAAGAGCATACCCCAACTGGAAGATACGGCAGGGACAATACCGGCCCTTTTCCGGTACCATTCGGCCTTCTGGAGGGCGTATGACAGTGCGAGGCAAGGCCGCGATAGTCGGCATCGGGGAATTCAAGCCGTCCCGCTACACCCAGGGCGCGACGACGCTCGGCATGCTCGCGCAGGTCGCGCGGGACGCCATCGCCGACGCTGGACTGGAGATGTCCGAAGTCGATGGACTGATCACCGAGGGTTTCGCGGCGGCGCCCTTCATGGCGCCCTCCACCGTCGTCGAATACCTGGGCATGAAGGCAGCCTTCGCGGAGGTCGTCGATCTTGGCGGCGCGACGGGTGCGGGGATGGTCTCGCGCGCGGCGGCGGCGATCGCCGCGGGCTTCTGCGAAACAGTCGTCTGCGTGACCGCCGCGCGACGTGAACAGTCTACGACCCCTGGCCCAAAGCGAAGCGCCGCTACAGGCTGGGCGGGCCGCAGGACTGACCGCACGCCGTATTCCGAATTTGAAGAGCCCTATGGCGCGGTAGGCGCGAATATGGGTTACGCGATGATCGCCCAGCGCTACATGTACGAATACAGCGTCCGCCCTGAACAACTCGCCCAGATCGCCGTCGCACAACGCTATAACGC
>CAZQGQ010000043.1:0-1018 GCA_964593365.1 uncultured Candidatus Saccharibacteria bacterium
CGATCGAAGGTCCGTCCGGCAACGAGCGCCACAGTGCACGCTGGGTGGTGGACGCGGCCGGGCGTGCCGACGTGCTCGCGCGCGCCAAGGGTCTTCGCGTACGCGAGGACGAGCATCGCATCGGTTCGGTGTGGGGCCGCTTCGAGAACGTCGTGGACATCGACAGCGTCGGGCCGCCCGAGTTCCACGCGCGCGTGCGGCACTCGGTGCGCGGCCTTTCGACGGTACACTTCTGGTATCCGGGCTACTGGATCTGGTTCATTCCACTTCGCAACGGCATCACCAGCGTCGGCGTGGTGGGCCTTCCGGCCACGCAGGTTCCCGGCATTCGCAGCGCGGAAGGCTTTCGCGCCTTCCTCGACAGCCACGCTGCCGTGCGCGACCTGCTGGCGGGATCGACCGCCGTCGACGTCGGTAGCTTCTCGCAGATTGCGTACAACACGCGGCGCTTCTTCAGCGAGAACCGCTGGGGTCTGATCGGCGAAGCGGCCACTTCGGCCGATCCGCTCTACAGCCCCGGCACCGATTTCATCGCGCTCGAGAACGACATGCTCGCCGACCTCATCGCGCGCGACATGGGCGGCGAAGCAGCCGGCGAACTGGCCGAGCGCACGCGCCTCTACAACGAGTTCATGCAGTTCCGCCAGGAGGCCACGCTCAACCTCTACCGCGGCCAGTACCCGACATTTGGAAGCTACGAGCTCACGCGCATGAAGTGGGATCTCGACATCGCGTCGTACTTCAACCTGTGGGTAACGGCCTACATGCAGGACCAGCACCTCGACAAGATGTGGCTGCGCAGCCAGCTTCGCATGCGGCCGCTGGTGCTGCAGGCGCTCACCACCTTCGGCGACCTGTTCCGCGACATCGCCCAGGTGCTTCGCGACGAAGGCCGTTTCTACTCGCGCAACCTCGGCGAGTTTACCTACGGACTCGACAACATCGACTTCGTGTCGGAAGTCGGCCTGCCGCGCTCGCGGCGTCGCGTGCTCGAGAAGCAGACCGAGATCTTCAACAC
>CAZQGQ010000044.1:0-1016 GCA_964593365.1 uncultured Candidatus Saccharibacteria bacterium
CGGCGGCGCGGGAGAGTCCTCGCGCGGAGGCCCAGCGCCCGTTGCCATCCATGATGATCGCCACGTGCCGGGGCACCCGCCCGCCGGAAATCGGCGAAATCACGTCACCAAGGTGGTCCGCGGCCTCCGTCCCGGATTCCACGGCGGACTCAGACTTCAAGGAGCTCGCCTTCCTTCTTCTTCGCTTCGCGGTCCACGACTGCGATGTGGCCATCGGTGATCTTTTGAAGCTCATCTTCCTGGCGTTTGAGCTCGTCCTGGGAAAGGCCGCCATCCTTCTCGGCCTTCCGCAATTCGTCGTGCGTGTGCCGTCGAACGTTTCGCACCGCGACGCGGGCTTCCTCGGCCTTGTTGTGGACCATCTTCACGAGCTCTTTGCGCCGCTGTTCCGTGAGGGGCGGAAACGGGAGGCGGATCGTCTGGCCATCGATGGCGGGGTTGATCCCGAGGTCGGACGACTGGATTGCCTTTTCGATCGCGCGGACAGCACCCCGATCCCAGACCTGGATCGTCAACAATCGTGCCTCGGGCGCGTTGATCGTGCCGAGCTGCTTCAACGGAGTCGTCGCGCCGTAGTAATCGACAGACATCGTCTCGATCAGGCTGGGATGTGCGCGGCCCGTGCGTACACCGTTGAGTTCGCGCCGCAATGCGTCCACGGCGCCATCCATGCGCTCGTCCGCTCCAAGCATGACATCTTCCGCATCAACCATCGCTGTTCCTCCGGGTGTTCTGTGCTAGAACGCTTTCACAGGCTCGGCTTCGGGATGGGCCGAAACGATCGTGCCCATATGGTCGCCCTTCAGGGCATGGTAGATCCCGTCGGGATGTTTGACATCGAACACGACGATTGGCAGGTGATTTTCCATGCAAAGGCTCAAGGCGGTCGTGTCCATCACTTCGAGGCGACGCTGAATCGCGTCGATATAGGTGAGGTGGTCGAAGCGCTTGGCTGTTGGCACCTTGCGCGGGTCCGCATCGTAAACGCCGTCCACCCCGCTCTTCGCCATCAGCAG
>CAZQGQ010000045.1:0-1013 GCA_964593365.1 uncultured Candidatus Saccharibacteria bacterium
CGCCTACCTGCAGCTTCGCAACGGCAGCCTGCTGACCTACCACCTGTCGGGCAAGTACCACGACAAGACCGATTTCGATTTGCTCGAACTCAACCTCGACATGGCCGAGGAGCGCGGCCTCGACCTCATGGACAACGGCGGGCCATCGGCCATGAGCATCTCGCGCCTGCTCGCCGTGCGGCGAGACCGCATTGCCCGCGGCGAAAGCGCGATCGAGGAAACCATCGAGTTGCACCGCAAGCTCGTGCTGCCGGCGGCCGCACTGCTGCTTCCGTTCGTGGGCGTGCCGCTCGGCGCCGTCGGCCGGCGCGGCGTCAAGTCGCGCGGGCTGCTGCTCAGCACCATCGTCGTGCTGGTGTACTACCTCCTGCTCACGGCGTCCGTGACCGTCGCACGTGAACAGGTGATGCCGGCGGCCGTCGCAATGTGGCTGCCCAACGTGTTGCTGGCTTCGCTGGCGGTGGTGCTGTTCCGTCGCGTGGCGGCCGAGAAGCCGCTCTTCGCATTGCCGCGGCGGCGGGCGAGCGCATGAGCCTGCTCACGCGACACCTGGTCGGCCTCTACCTGCGCACGTTCGCAA
Source organism: uncultured Candidatus Saccharibacteria bacterium (assembly GCA_964593365.1). Lineage (GTDB taxonomy): Bacteria > Patescibacteriota > Minisyncoccia > Phycocordibacterales > Phycocordibacteraceae > C7867-001. The sequence continues at coordinate 581 of CAZQGQ010000045.1, forward strand.
TGTGCCTGGCGGGCGGGCTCGCGCTGCTGCTGGTGGTCGAGTTCTTCGGCCGCATTGGCGATTTCGCTTCGTACGATTCGAGCCCCTCGCTGGTCGCCGCCTACTTCGCGCTCAAGACACCGAAATGGCTTGTCGAGATCTATCCCGCGGCTTCGCTTCTCGCGGTGCTGCTCGGCATCGGCTCGCTGGTTCGCAGCAATGAAGTGGTTGCGATGCCAGCCTGCGGCATCGGCATTGCGCGTCTCGGCCGGCCGCTGCTGGTCACCAGCATCGCGATGAGCCTGGCCGCCATGGTCTGGAACGAAGTCGTCGTGCCGCCCACCGCCGCTCGCGCGCGCTCGATCAAGGACGTCGATATCAAGGGCCTCGCGAGCCGCGGCATGCTCGACGCGACGTCGCTGTGGCTGCAGGTGCCCGAGGGCTTCCTCAACAT
>CAZQGQ010000046.1:0-1003 GCA_964593365.1 uncultured Candidatus Saccharibacteria bacterium
GTTCCACTACCTTCTGGAAGGCGGGCGAATGGCTCTGGGCAGCGCGTTGGAACGTGCTCCGGCGGTCGGACGAGACGTGCTCGTTGTCGCGAAAGCCCGCTTCCACCTCCGCATGCGAAAGCAGCGCCCAGCCACGCTGCGCCTCGCTCCACTGCACGTCCCCGCCCGCCGCGCGTGCCTTCGCGAAGTACCCCGCCGGGTCCCGCAGCGATTCCACCGATCCAAGGTCAAGTTCCATGGGCGGTAGCGTACACGAAAAGGGGGTTCTCGCGGCGGCGTGGGAGACTCGCGATGGTCCAAACAAACGTCGGCGATGGTTGACGTGTGCCCCCGGACACGGCGGTCCGTGACTACGGCGTACGGGCGGCGACGAACGCACGCCCCGGGCGGCGTGGAAGACTGGCGATGGTCGAACAACATCGGCGATGGTTGGCGTGTGCCCCCGGACTAGTCCCCCCACCACCGTTCGACAGCCGGGTCTTGCATGACCGCCAGCACCGCGTCCACGTCGTCCGCGATGAGCTTGCGAAGCTGAACGATCCGCCCGTTCAACATGAACCCAAGTCCAGGTGATGGGTCGTCGCAACGCTCCCGAACAGCACAGGAATGGCCAAGCGGCTCTTTCGGCCCTGGGTGTTTGGCTTGCGTGACAGCCGTGTTACAGCCCCAGACTGTGGATGCATAGCGATCATCAATCTTGTGAATGTTGTCACAATACCCCTTCCAATCGTTAATGCGACTGCCGTAAGGTGTAGGTGAAGCAAGAACGACGGAGCGCCAACCCGCTCCACCAGGGCCGCGAGAGACGCGGCCCGAGAAGGAGACCAGAGCATGAACCCCGTATACATCCCCGGTCGTGGCATTGTCACCCTTGAGGACGGCACCGCCAACCTCGCCCGCGAACTGGTGTACCAGGTCGAAATACGCCGCCGAGCGGGCCACACCGCCGACGCCGACATGACGAGCAAGGTCCTCTACCGCCTCATCGATGAGCGCGCGAGTA
>CAZQGQ010000047.1:0-1003 GCA_964593365.1 uncultured Candidatus Saccharibacteria bacterium
GTTACGAACACATCGACACGCAGGCGAAGATGCCCGAGGGGTTTGCCGCCGACCGCGCCCAGGACAGCACGATCCTGACCGTCGGCGTGAACTGGAAGCCGAACGAGCGCATCGTCTTCAAGGTCGACTTCGAGGACTGGGACGACAGCTTCGACCGCTTCAACATCGCGATGGGCTATGTGTTCTGATCGGCTCACCGCGCGCGCGTTGCTGCTGGCCAGCATGCTGCTCGCCACCGCGCTGCAAGCCCAGACGCCCGCACCGGTGAAGGTCACGGCGCCGACCGAGGCCGAGGCCGCGGCGCTGGCGTTCTCCGGTTGCGTGATGAAGCTCGAGACGCTGCTGCTCGACGCCGAGCAGCAGCGCAGGGCCAAGGAAGCTGCCAAGGTCGCGACCGTGCCGCCGAGTGTCGTGCGCCATGTCGCGAGCCGCGATGGCCTGGTGGTCGGACACGTCTACGTCGACCGCCGGCTCGTGCGCACGCACGCCCAGAAGCTGCTGATCGCCGTCGGCCCCGACGGCAAGGTGGTGCGCGTCGAAGTGCTCGCCTTCGACGAACCGCGTCAGTACCGGCCGCGCGGGCCGTTCTACGCGCAGTTCACGGGCCTTGGCCTGGCGGACGGGCTGCAACCGCGGCGCGGCATCCAGCCCGTCGCGGGCGCGACGCTCAGCGTGCGCGCGACGACCGATGCGGTGCGCACGGTGCTCGCGATCCACGCTCAGCTCGGAGCGAAATGACGCCGGCGCTGCGGTTGCTGACGTGGAGTGCAACCGCTGCGGTCGCGGTGACCGGGCTCGTCTACGCGTGGATGGCGTACTGCCTCTCGCCGGCCGACCCGATGGACCTTGCGAACCACCCGTGGCAGGGCACGACGCTGCACCTGCACGTGCTCGCCGCTCCGGTCTGGCTGGTGGTGTTCGGCGCACTGTGGCACGCGCACGTCTGGCCGAAGCTGCGCGTGCCACAGTGCGCCGAACACCACCAGCCAGACCGGAGCGGCGA